>NZ_DAOTZQ010000026.1:0-63148 GCF_034434295.1 Chloroflexus sp. | reverse complement strand
AACCCCGTTCGCCCCCAAAACCGTGGTACCATACGTAATAGAGCTATTGACGTACTCTTATTCAACTGCGCAGATGTGTATACAGCTTGTCTGGTTCAAGCGTGATCTTCGTCTCCACGACCATCCGGCACTCAGCGCTGCGGCTGCCCATGGCCCGGTGCTCCCGCTCTACATCGTCGAACCATCGCTCATCCACGCGCCCGATTTTGCAGCCCGGCACTGGACGTTTATTCGCGGGTGCCTCATTGAACTGCGGGCAAACCTGGCCCGCCTTGGTCAGCCGCTGGTGGTACGGGTTGGCGAAGCGGTTGAGGTGCTTGATCACCTGGTCAGCACCTGGCCGATTGAAGCGATCTGGGCGCACGAGGAGAGCGGTAATCTGCTCAGTTACGCCCGCGACCGGGCAGTCCGGCGTTGGGCACGCGCACGCGGGATTCCATTTCACGAGCTGCCACAGAACGGTGTAGTACGCCGGTTGCCGTCACGTGATGAGTGGCAGGCCCGCTGGGAAGAACGCATGGCAGCCGTGCAGGCCCAACCTCCGTCAGCCTTGCCGCCACTCACCATTGATCCCGGATCGATTCCTACCACCGACGAACTCTCGTTGCCGCCCGACACCCTCAGCGAACATCAGCCGGCGGGAGAGACTGCTGCCCTACAGGCGCTCACCGACTTTCTCCACCGGCGCAGTCAACACTACCATCGCGCCCTCTCCAGTCCGCTAACCGCCTGGGAAGGCTGTTCCCGCCTGAGTGCTTACCTGGCCTGGGGAGCACTATCCATTCGTACCGTCGTCCAGGCGACGCGCCATCGGATCGCTGAACTCGCGTTTGATCCGTCACCGGCGACCCGGGGCTGGGTGCGGGCACTGAATGCCTTTGAGTCGCGTCTGCACTGGCACTGCCATTTCATTCAGAAGCTGGAAGACGAACCGGAGATCGAAGTCCGCAATCTGGTGCGGGCTTACGATGGTATGCGCGAAGAAAACCACCGTCCCGATCTGCTCGTGGCCTGGGCCAGTGGCCGCACCGGCTACCCATTCGTTGACGCCTGTATGCGCGTGCTCACCGCGACCGGCTGGCTCAATTTTCGGATGCGGGCCATGCTGGTCAGCTTCGTGGCCTACGACCTGTGGCAGCACTGGCGTGAACCGGCGCTGATTCTGGCCCGCCGCTGGATCGACTACGAACCGGGCATTCACTACAGCCAGATGCAGATGCAAGCGGGCACGTCGGGCAACCGCACCATTCGCATCTACAACCCCATCAAACAGGGAATCGATCACGACCCCGAAGGCATCTTTATTCGCCGCTGGGTCCCCGAACTGGCGCATATCCCCACGCCCTACATCCACACCCCCTGGTTGCTCGACCGTCACGGACAAGGGCGGGCCGGCTGTCGGATCGGGCGCGACTACCCGGCGCCAATTGTCGATCACGAGGCCGCCTACCGACATGCGCGGGCTGCGATTGCTGCCGTGCGTGCCCGACCCGAAACCGCCCAGCAAGCGGCGGCAGTCCATCAACGCCACGGCTCACGCACCTGGCGCCCGCAACGTCGCCCGTCCAAAACCGTCTCCAGCCGTCAGCTCAGGCTGGACTTATGAGGTGTGCCGCAGCAAAGCCCAGACAATAGCGCCGGCAGCCACCACGTGCATCAGATTCAACACCATCTGTTCAAGCAGACTGACCGGCAGCGTAAACGGGCCGGCAAACGAGATCACCAGCACCACTGCCGCACAGATGAGAAATATCCGTAGCGGTCGGGCGGTGAAGCGACTGAGCAGGGCCAGCACCAGCGCTGCCCCAATCGCCGACACCACCGTCGCTGTGATCACCGCTATCGCCGGCAATGGCATCGGCTCATTCGTCGGTGGTATCGGCGCTCGAAACTCCAGCCCGGCGGCCCGGGCAGCGCCGTAAATAACCAGATTGATAACCACCCCAATCACAGCACCGATGATCGTTGCCTGTGGCAGGCGGCGTAGATCGATCTGTCGGTCAAAGCGCTGCATAGCTAACCTCTGGGGAATGATGCTATTCACCTCCGTCACGAATGTCATACAGCCTGGGTGTCCATAATGCCAAATCAACGCCAGTCCCTGGGCAGAGTGGAACTGGCGGGATCGAGCCAGCCTCATCCGTGGAGCGGGTATGGCGAAACGCCGTTGCACCGTTTCCGGGCAGGGATGACATCAAATCTTGATTGGCAGTGATGAGCATGCCGGCGGCGCACGCTCCCAGTGCTGCCGGTGAGCGAGCTGAATGCGCGTGCTCGCAGGGTATACCGACCCGCCCCCACCCTCCCCCGCCCCCGCTGGACTATGCATTACCCACATGTCACGCTGCGTTAGGCCGGGCTGCGTGCGCTCCCCGTGGCGCAGGCTTCCAGCCTGCGTCGAGGCATCCTCTCCATCACCGGCAGGTGCTGGCCGTGGCCGCTGGTGCGCAGGCACGAACCTGGTACAACCAAACATCTACACGCCAGTAACGCATGCATGCCGGACCGACTCGATGATCGGCACGAGCACAGTCAGCACTCCCTTGACCAGGATGGGGAACGGTGTGCTACGCGCCGAATCGTGAGCGCGGCTGGCGCGGCAGCATGGCTGCCGCACGCCAAACCCTGCGCCACGCACATGATAAGCGCGTAAGGCAACCCATTCAGCACGTGCTGGCACAGCTGGCGCTGTGCGCTGCCACCGGGCCAGTCGCCCACACCAGCACCAATGGCAATCATACCCGCTGATACAGCCGTGGTTGACAGCAGTTGTGGGTAATGCATAGCCCGCTGGGGCCGGGAACCGGCAGGGACAGATGACGCCCGCAGTGGTCACGGTGTGATACCGTTCGGCAATGTGTTTTACGCATTTCAGACTATTGCCTCGTCCGCGCTTGCGTATATCGGTCAATCCGAGATCAACAGAGTCGCTCTGGACAAACCCTCGCCCAATTTGCAGGGCAGTGGGTGCAGGTACTGGCTTGATTTGGGCGCGGCAGAGATGGACGTGAATATATTTCGTCAATCCAGCAAGCAGGTGATCCGTAGCGTTGGGAGATAAGGCGTTACCGGTAGCGCATACGACGACGGGCAAGTCGGTGTGAATCAGAGTGTAAGTCTAGGTCTATCTGGTAAGGTTTTCGTTTATAATGTACGCGTATATTTCCAGAGCACAGCGAGCAGTGTATGCGATTATTTTTGCGCCTTCTTCTGACGGTTACTCTCTTTGGCATGACCGGCCTCGTTGTACTGCCGAACGTCTCCCTCTCGGCACCGGTAGGGCTATTCATCCGATTACGTTCGCGCACCTTTGTCCCGCAACCGGGTTTTCCTGCCGGTGAGCGCAGGCTGGTCAGTACGGCGGACGGTCGCGAGGCGCCGGAACGGGTTCACGTCTTTGTACAGTTTGCGCACGTTCCTACCGATGCTGAACGTGATGCTCTGGCTCAAGAGGGTGTCACACTGCTGGCTTACGTGCCGGATTACGCCTGGTACGCATCCATCCCCACCGCGTGGCTTCATGCTGCAACCCTGCCGGCGAGTATTCGCGCTATCGCTGCAATCCAGCCCGCCGATAAACTGTCACCACGCCTCAATCGTTATCTCGACCGCCGGCCACTGCCGGTGCTGATCGCAACGTATACCGATGTTGAATTGACCGTGATCCGCGACCTCGTTCACCGTCTTGGCGGGGGTGTGGCGAAGCTGGTGCCGGAGCGTCAGTATGTGCTTGGGTTTCTGCCCAATGTTGCCGCCCTTACTACCCTAAGTCGGACGGATAGCGTTTTTTGGATCGATGCCTGGCCGGGTCCGTTTGAACCGAAAAATGATGGTGGGCGGATGGCAACCAAAACCGATCAGGTGCATGAACTCGGTTATCACGGCAATCCGGCTTCGGCACCGGGTAGTATTGTGATCGGCGTTTGGGACTGTGGGTGGGTTGAGAGTAATCATCCTGCTTTCAGTGGTCGGCTTACGATTGGCGATCCCGACTCGCTCACGAATGGATGTGGTGATGTTGCCGGTACGAATGATCACGCCACTCATGTTGCCGGTACTGCTGCCGGCAGCGGCACCGGTAGTCCGTCAGGTCGCGATCTGCGTGGCCACGCCGATCAGGCAACGGTGTTGTCATACGATGTGTACAATGTAGACCTGGAGGTGATGCAGGCTATTCAGGACTACGATCTCGATATTTCGCAAAATTCCTGGGGGCCGGACACGGATGGGATATGCGACCTGACCGTGCTCGGTGTGTATGATGTGTTCGCAGCGACGTTTGATGCTCTGGTTCACGGTACATACTCAACCGAGATAACAAAGCAGATCGCCGTTGCTTTTGCCAATGGCAACGAGCAAAGCTACTGCCCGAACGGCTGGCGTACCGGAAGTGGCGGTGCGATGGGCAAGAATGTGATTGCCGTTGGGGCCACCAACTCTGATGACAAGTCTATGACTGACTTTAGCTCATTCGGCCCAACTGAGGATGGTCGGGTTAACCCGACAGTTGTCGCTCCAGGGTGTGAAGCGAGTGGCGAAGGAGCGATCTGGTCAACGTTGCCCGGTCCGACCTACGGCGCGAATGGCTGGTGCGGTACCTCAATGGCAACCCCGGCAGTATCAGGCATTCTCGGCTTGATGCTGGAAGCGTACAATCTGACGTACAACAGTGATCCACTCCCGGCAACTCTGCGCGCAATCCTGGTGCATACCGCCGAAGATTTGGGCAATCCCGGCCCGGACTACCAGTTCGGTTACGGTCATGTTGATGCCCTGGCGGCCATCAACCTCATTACTGCAACCACCGGCCCGGCTGAGTCGCGGTATATCACAACCAACACTATCACAAATGGGCAAACGCGCGAATACACCATTAGCCATCCCGGCGGGCCACTGACCTGCACCCTGGCCTGGGACGACGTTCCGGCCACCCTTGCCGCCAGCCAAACCCTCGTCAACAACCTCAATCTGCGCCTGATCGGTCCAGATGCCGGCTCGTACCTGCCCTGGGTACTCGACAAGGACAACCCAGCCACTCCGGCCACGCAGGGCATCAACAACGTTGACACCATCGAACAGGTACGGATTGCCGATGCTGCTGCCGGCGCATGGACGGTACAGGTCGTGGGGAGCAATATTCCGCAAGGACCACAATCATACGCCTTGATATGCCCGTTTAGCGCTCCACCAGAACCTGAGACGTTTAGTATTTATGTGCCGGTGGTGAGTCGGTAGTAACTAACGTCTGTTCGGGATGTGACTGTTTCGGATCAGGGGTTGTGAATGCTATGCCACCAGATTCGATTCAACAAGCCTCAGAAAAAAGGCCAAACAACTTGCTACAACACTAATATTCTGACTACCATGCAGAATACCGATAGATACTGATCAGGTTACTGTCACCCCTATCACACCATAAGGGATCACTCACATCCTGTGGGCGATAGATGCGTAAATTCGTGCTGAAGGGGTTGTTTGGGGCACTATCGCACTGTCTGATGATAGCCAATGTTCGCCTGCCACATGATTTCGTTGTTTACATCGAGGAGGGGTAGCCATTATGAGCAACCTGCTGTTCAAAAAAGTTGATTATTCTGTCAGCAAACTGCTGGAAGACATCGCTATCGGCGAGATTGGCTTACCTGACATCCAGCGCCCCTTCGTGTGGAATACCACTCGTGTTCGCGACTTATTCGATTCTATGTATCGCGGCTACCCCATCGGCACCCTGCTCTTTTGGGAGAACGGTTATCCTGGTGAACACCGCACCATCGGTGTGCATGGTAAACAGAAGGTGCCTCACCTGCTCATTGTTGATGGTCAGCAACGCCTCACTGCCCTGTATGCAGTGATGAGAGGCGAGCCTATTATTGATCAGGAGTTCCAGCAACGATACATCAGAATCGCCTTTTCACCTCTCGAGGATCGCTTTGAAGTCACTAACACTGCCATCGAGCGCGATCCATCCTGGATTGCTGACATCAGTATTCTCTGGCAACCTGAATTTGACCAATACGCCTTTGTTTCCGAATTTTTAGAACGCCAGACCAGGCGTCACGAATTGGATGCTGACACCCGCAAACGCATTCCCGTCGCTATTCAGCGTGTTGTCAACCTCAGCAACTATCCAATGACCGCGCTGGAAATTTCGCTCAATGCCAATGAAGAGCAGGTGTCGGAAATCTTTGTGCGCATAAACAGCCGTGGCCGCACTCTCAACCAGGCCGACTTTGTCCTGACGCTTATGTCTGTCTTTTGGGACGAGGGGCGCAAAGAACCGGAAGATTTTGCCCGCAAGACCAGAGAACAACCCGCTGATAGGCAGCCTTCTCCCTACAACCTGTACTTCCGGCCTGCACCCGACCAGCTACTGCGCGTGGATGTAGCTCTGGCCTTTCGCCGTGCGCGACTCGAGCATGTCTATTTTACGGGGTAAAGACCTGCAGAGTGGCGAGTTTTCTGTTGAACGGCGTGATGAACAGTTCACAGTACTGAAAGAAGCGCAAGCCTATGTGTTGGACCTGCAACACTGGCATGAATTTCTCAAGGTGGTCAAACGAGCCGGCTTTATCCATCCGAAAATGATTACCTCTGAAACGGCTCTGACGTATACCTATGCCTTCTGGCTGATCGGCAAACGTGATTTTCAGCTCGATCTCTCCACTTTACGGAATCTGATGGCCCGCTGGTTCTTTATGAGTTCACTGACCGGACGCTATACCGGATCACCTGAGTCTCGAATGAGTCTGGACCTGGCGCTGCTGCGTGATTACACCAATCCCGACGATTTTATCCGTGCTTTAGAGCAGGAAATTCATGCAGTGTTTACTCCAGATTACTGGAAGGTCACGCTACCCAACAATCTGGCCACTGCCTCAGCTCGCAGTACCGGTCAGTCTGCCTACATTGCTGCCCTGTGTATTCTGGATGGGCCGGTCCTCTACTCGCGTATGAAGATCCGCGATCTGTTAGACCCCAATACCCAGGCCAGGAAAGAAGCATTGGAGCGACATCATCTCTTTCCGCGTAAATATCTGGCACGCCAGAAGATCACCGAACAGCGCGACGTCAACCAGGTAGCCAACTATGCGCTGGTCGAATGGCACGATAACATCGATATCAGTGACCAGCCACCGACTGTATACGCACCGCAATATGAAACACAGTTTTCCCCAGCCGAACTGCAAGAGATGTATCGCTTTCACGCCCTGTCTGAACAGTGGTACACCATGGACTATTTCACGTTCCTGGAGCAACGTCGCCAGCTTATGGCGGATATTATTCGGCAGGGGTTCATGCATCTTTCGCAAAGGTAGGACTGACATTACTTGAATCTATTTCAAAAAATATTTACGAGCAGTAATCTCCTTCATTCCTGACAGACTCTATGAATGCGACGAGCACCCATAGCATCGCCGTGACCAGCAGCTTCAACAGCGTGACACGCACTGGATCATGAGCATGGCTGCCGCACCTGGCCTTTGGCTTTTTTTATGAGGGGCTGGACATGATCCCACTGCACCTCCTGCTAGTCTTTCCGAAACGAGCCGAACCAGCGGCGAAAGAATGGAGAGCTGGATTGGCGCACATCGGCTGGGTGCGGCAGCAGCACGCTGTGGCCGGACGGGCACCCCGGCAGGGGATGGCGCTGGCCGATGGTGCCTGTGCCACGGTGGTGCTGTGGCGCGGGGTGGCGGAGCTGGTCACGCTGATCGTGCGCACCGCCTGCAATCGCCGTCTGTGTCTGCTGCCACCACCAGCGACGGGCCGTGGTCGACCGCGTCGGTACGGCGACCGTTTTCCCCAGCCCAGGGGCCGGCTCACCGAAAAGGAGGCGTTCCGCACCACGCAGATGCTGGTGCAAGGGTGGTAGATGGCGTGTCAGGTCTGTTTGCCTCACAGGAACGTACATCTCAGCGGTTCAGCCAGGTTTCGGCGCACGTAAGCGCCTGTTGCGGCATCCACGTGCGTGCGGTGCGCCAGAGGGCTGACCACTGCGCGGCGTCAATCCGCTCACGCGCACGTTGCCGGCGTTGAGCGATCAGCGTCCGGTAGATGGGCGAGAGTGGTCCACCGCGCTCACCCAACCCCTCCTCGGCGGCCAGGCACTGCGCGCTCAGGACAGCATTATCCTGAGCGCTACTGGCCAGTAGCCAACCGGCCAGCGTGACCAGCCAGAAGCATACCCGGCGCTCATGCATGCGGACGTGAGGCAGCGCCAGCAGCAGTTCCCGCCGTGCAGTCGTCGTATCGCCGTGCGCCAGAGCGATCTCGGCCCGATCGGTGTGCAGGATGGCACGCGCCAGATCCGGCCCGGCGTCGGGCAGCAAGGCAGCGGCTTCGTCGAACAGCGCCTGTGCTGTGACCAGGTCGCCCTGTGCCCAGGCTACCTCGCCCAATTGCAGCGTAGGGAAACCGGGGTTGAGCAGATCAGGCCGCTGGTGCGCCAGCACCTTGCTGCGCTGCAACGCTGTTTCTGCCTGGCTAAACTCCCCACGCTCGATGTTTATGCGCCCCACCAGGTTGAACAGCGCAGCCAGCCGTGCCGGTTGTTCCGCCTGCGCGATAGCGATGGCCTGGCGGGCAAACTCGTCGGCGCTGGTGAAATCGTAGCACTGCCACGACAGGTTCACCGCCTTGAACAGCAGGTTGATACGCTGGTCGGCATCCACCGGCACCTGCATTGCCAGACTACGACGGATCAGCGCCTGACCCTCGCGCACATAGCCGTGCGTCTCCCGGAACCAGGCCAGCGCAGAGCACATCTGGAGCGCAGCCGCAGTTTCCACCTGTTCAATCGACCTGTGGAGTGCAGCCAGATAGTTGTCGTGATCCTGTTCGATAGCTTCTGGTTGGCCCGCTGACTGTGCCAGTAAGTCGCGAAAGTAACGTGCATGTCGCTCCTGGGCCTGGGTGCGCTCCACCGTAGTCATCTGGTTCCAGGCAAACTCACGGATCATCTCCAGCAACCGCCACCGATCAGGCTCAGGTGTAACCAGACTGTGATTGGTCAGGGTCGTCAACCACGACTGCGCCAGGGCACGACCGGACGCATCGGTAGCTCCTGTACAGACCGCAGCCGCAGCGTCCAGAGTGAAGGAACCGACAAAAACGGCGAGATGCCTCAAGCATGCGCGGGAGTCTGGGTCGAGCAGGTCATAGCTCCAGGCAATGGCATTGGACAGTGTGCGCTGGTGGGGCGGCAGATCGCACGCTGAGGTCTGAACCATTTCAACCCAGCCTGTCTGGCTGCGCAGTGCGACGGCCAGCTCCGCCACCGACATGCGGCGCAGGGTCGCCGCCGCCAGCTCGATGGCCAGTGGGATGCCCTGGAGCCGGTACGAATATCCGCCACGTTCCCGGCGTTGGCAGTGTCTACAACGAACGCTGGCCGGTGTTGCCGCGTGCGGGTTACGAACAACTGCACCGCCTCGAACGCCGACATCTGGTCAGGTGGCGTTCAGCGGCGGCGGTGCCGTACTGCGCGTGGTTGTATCTGATGGTGGCCACACGGCGCAAGCTGATACCACACCGTTCACTGTGGCAAACAAGCCTCCGCGTGTAACCATACTCAACCCGGTAACCGGCCTGCACATCCGGTACGGACAGCTCGTCAATTTCAGCGGCGAAGCCTTCGATCTGCAGGATGGCTGGTTGGATGGCGCGTCGCTCGTCTGGCGCAACCAGCGCGGGCAGGTCCTGGGCACCGGTCCGTTACTTTCGGTGACAGATTTGCTGGTGGGCACGAACACGATCACGCTAACGGCCACGAACGGTCGAGGAATGACGGCCAGTGCCAGCGTGGTTGTGGTTGTGGACGACGACCTGCAACTGCCGGTGCCATATCTCTCAGTGGGTCCGGATCAGGTAAACTGGCACCTCGCGCCGGGCACGACGGCGCTACAATCGGCGGTGGTCAGTGTGATCAATGCCGGCAGCGGAAGCCTGACCTGGACGGCGAGTAGTGATCGTTCGTGGCTTAGTTTGAGTGCAGGCAGTGGCACCACACCGGTCACGCTCACCCTGACTGCTAACCCCACCACATTCAGTGAGGGCAATGTGTACACAGCCACTGTCACCATCACCGCAGACCCAGGCGGCGGCTAGCCGTTGCAGACAGTCGTGTTGCCGGTGCGCGTGTCCGTTGGTAATGTAGTTCGCGGACCCATATTGACGTTGGATCGACGGATCTTCCTGCCACTGGTCAGGCGGTGATAAATGATAGAGGTGTCTCTTGTGCGAGCGTACCATCCTGCATCGCACCCTGCTTACCGATGATCAGGGGAACGTCCCCCGAATCGGCAAGTACAATCTCCACATCGGGTTTCAGGGGCGGACAGAATAGCACTGACACCATTTTTAGCTTACCCAGCGCAGACTTCTACTCTCCCACCTACCTCGGTGAGTCGCCGTCAACGTGGCAAGAGGGGCACGGCATACCGTGCCCCTCCATCATGCCAGCGCTGACGTCCAATGGTGCATCGTTCAGGTGCAGTATCAGGAAATAATTGGCCGGTGTGTCATGGCTGCTATGATACCAGGCTTGATGTCACTCACCCCACCTCACCCTGCAACTCCGCTACCCGCGCACGGAATTCATCGCTGACCGGCACACTACGACCGGCGGCGTAGTCGTAGGCTACCAGCACCGATTGCCCGGTTGCGATTAAGGCACCATCACCCACACGAGCAATGGCGTAGTCCATCGTAAAACTCTTACCGCCAATCCGGCTCACCCGCACGCCAACCAGTAACTCGTCACCAAAATGGGCTGGTGCCTTGTAGCTAATCGTCAATTCCGCCAGAATGATCCCCAACCGGTCGAGTGAACCACCCACCAGACGTTGATAGTACGCGATCCGTGCCGACTCAAAGTAGGTGGCGTACACCGCATTATTCACATGGCCTAGCGCATCAAGATCGCGAAACCGCACCTCAATCCGGTAGTGGAAGGGATATTCGGCCAATATAGCCGGTACTGCCAGATTCATGTCACGCTCCTTAAACATGCAAACTCACTGTCTACTCTCTGGTATAATGGCGCTCAACGCGACGCCAATCCACTTTCGCATTATCCCGGCGCAGTTCTTTCAGAACCGGTAAGGACATCGATATGCCAGCGAATAAGGGTACTATCTTTATCATCGACGATGATCTCAGCCTTCAGAATATCCTCTCCATCGCCCTGCGCAATGCCGGTTACGATGTTGTGCTGGCCCGCGACGGCCTCGAAGGTCTGCGCATGCTCGAGCATCTCTCACCCAGTCTGGTTATCAGCGACATCATGATGCCGAACATGGACGGTGTCGAAACCTTCCAGCGCATTAAGGAACGCCTGCAAGATGATGGCATTCCGATCTTTTTGATCACTGCGCTCAACCGCAAGCCATGGTTTGCCGATCTTGAGGCTGAAGGCGCAGTGATTATTCAGAAGCCGTTCGAGGTGCAGCATCTGGTTGAGCTGATTGAGCGGACGCTAAGCTGAGTGCAGCAAAATGTGGCCGGAGTCGGGCGTAGGTCTCATCAAGTGCTTCCGGGATCAGCTTTGTATCGCCAATCACCGGCATAAAGTTGGTATCGCCATTCCAGCGTGGCACGATGTGCATATGCAGGTGATCGGCGATACCGGCCCCCGCCACTCGCCCCAGATTCATACCAAGGTTGAAGCCGTGCGGTGCGTATTCGGTTTGCAAAATTCCGACACTCTGCTGAGTTATGTAAAATAATTCATTGGCAACTGCTCGATCCAGCATGGCGAGATCGGCAACATGGAGGTAGGGCACTACCATCAAGTGTGCCGTGTTGTATGGGTAGAGGTTCATCACCACAAAACAATATTGACCACGGTAGAGTACCAGACGTTCGGCATCATTGGTGCCGTCGGCAGTTGCCATTGCACAGAACACGCATCCCGCATCCGGCGTCTCACCCCGCTTGATATAGCGCATGCGCCACGGCGTATATTTGATTTCCATTATGTCTCCCGCACGTTTGCCCGTAGGAAGGCTTCAATAAACGGATCGATCTCGCCATCAAGCACTGCCTGTACGTTGCTCGTTTCGTAGTCGGTTCGATGATCTTTGACTAGCGTCGAAGGATGGAGGTAATAGGTTCGCATCTGATTACCGAATGCGGCCTCGCGATATTCACCCCGGAGTCGGGCACGTTCTTCGGCCTGACGCTGCAATTCACGTTCAAGCAGTCGCGCCCGTAATACGCGCATGGCCAGTTCGCGGTTCTGTAGCTGCGAACGTTCATTCTGACAGGTAACCACAATCCCGGTTGGCAGGTGAGTAATGCGAACCGCCGAGTCGGTGGTGTTCACGCCTTGCCCGCCATGACCACCGCTGCGGAAGACATCAATGCGCAGATCTTCCGGTTTGATCTCTACTTCAGGCGCATCATCAACTTCTGGCATCACCTCGACGCGCGCAAAGCTGGTCTGGCGGGTGTGCGCAGCGTTGAACGGCGATAGGCGGATCAGGCGATGGACACCAGCCTCGGCGCGAGCGTAGCCGTAGGCGTAAGAGCCACGAATTTCGATTGTCGCACTCTTGATTCCTGCCTCTTCGCCTTCGCTCATGTCGATCAGGTTGACAGTATACCCACGCCGTTCGGCCCAGCGCGTGTACATGCGCAAGAGCATCGCCGCCCAGTCTTGAGCGTCTGTCCCACCCATGCCGGCCTGCACCGAAAGAAAGGCATCACGGTCATCGTAAGGGCCACTCAGCAGGATTTCCAGCTCACGCTGCGCCACTTCACGCTGGATGGCCTGTATTTCCGCGTCCAGATCGGCGGTCAGCGACTCATCACCTTCCAGCTCGGCCAGTTCGATGAGTTCGGCGGCACTGGCGATGCGCCGTTCAAGATCATTCCACGCCGTCACCTCTTCTTTCAGGCGGGTGAGCCGTTGCATGATCTCCTGCGCAACACGCGGTGTATTCCATAGATCAGGGTCGGCTGCCCTGGCTTCTAACTGCTCAATCTCAGCCTGTTTTGCTGCCAGGTCAAAGATGCCTCCGTAAGTCGATATAGCGCGAACGAACTGTTTCCAGGGTGTCTTGTAAATCGGCTAACATAGTTGCTCCTTATCTGTAACCCAAGTTACTACCTACGCTGTGAGCAGGCCACGCGATGCTAACTACCGTATGAACTGCACGACGCTGCGCACAACATCGTGCAATGCACCTGTATGAACCGTGTGGGTAGCATCCAGTTTCCATCGACATGCTACCTCACGCCTCAAGGTAGCAACTCAGATTATACCCAATCCTCTGGGCCCTCCGTGCCTCTGTGGTGATAAAGACCGCAACTTGGGTTATCTGTATTTGTTGCCCGTATTATAGCAACGCATTCCATCGGCAATTGCACGATCATCTCGATAGTTGATGATGCCCACATTCCCTATGGTACCATGGCTTGCCGTACCGTATAATACAATCACGATCCGGCCTGGAACGAAGCGAGGCGATGATGCGATATGTGAGCTGGGTGCTGGCAGTCATATTGGCCCTGGCAGTCGTGCCGGCGCAAGCCCAAAGCAGTGCGCTCTATTTTGTAGCCACCGGTCAGCGGCTCGATGACACGTATGGCTTTCTGTCGGTCTGGCGATCAAGCGCAGGGGCATTAACGCTCGGTCAGCCTATCAGCGCCCCCTTGCGCGAAGGCGATCTCACCGTGCAATATTTCGAGCGCGGTCGCCTGGAACTGCATCCAGCCTACAACAACGCGGTCTTGCGCGGACGAGTAGGTGCCGAGTATATCGCTGCGCTGGGCAAATCATTTCCCCCACCCTCAGCCGCTGCTCGCGAGAATCCCAATCGTCGCTTTTTCGCCGAGACCGGCTACACCCTTGGCCCACCTTTTCTCGCCTTCTGGGAAGCACACGGGGCGACCGAGGTGTTTGGGTTGCCAATTAGCGAACCGCACTGGGAATACGTCGGTGGTGCACTGCGGCAAGTGCAGTATTTTGAACGCGCCCGGCTTGAGGTGAACCCACGTCCGGCTACTCCCGAACAGGCGATTCAGATCGGCGATTTGGGCCGTGCCCTGGCTCGCTTACGCGGCATCGATCTGCGTCCGGTTCCCGCCGGAAATGCGCTACCGGTTGATGCCAGTGGACAACCACAGGCGCCGGTACCAGCTTCACCATCTCCCGTTCCCGCGCCAACCCCAGCACCCACCGCCCGACCAGCTACAGCACCTCCTCCCCAACCGGCACTCCGTAGCGGCAAGTTGATCGTGGTCGATCTCAGCGACCAGTGGTTATACGCGGTTGAAGGGGAGCGCATCATCTTCGATGCACCGGTCTCAACCGGACGCGATGGCTTTAATACGCCGGTTGGTACCTTCTTCATTTACGCCAAAGTCCGCGAACAGACCATGCGCGGTTGCGCCGGTGGCGAATGCTGGGTTGTACCGCGTGTTCCTCATGCCATGTACATTGTTGGTGGTGTCGCCCTGCACGGAACATACTGGCACAACCAGTTTGGTACCGGTGTCCGCCGTAGCCACGGCTGCGTCAATCTACCGCTCAAAGCGGCAGCATGGCTCTACGAGTGGGCACCGGTCGGTACGCCAGTGGTTGTGCGGCGGTGATGGTCGGAACCTGTTACAACAAGTCATCACCGTAGACAAACACCAGACCCTGTGTACCGCCAATGGTGGGGAAGATCGGTACCACGTCGTCACCGGATGGTGACTGAGGTGCATGTGCTCGGCCAGATAGCGCAGAAGTGCGTCTGGGACTTCAGAACCACCTGCCCACACATCCAGCTAATCAGGAGGGGGCGATACCGGTATCGCCCCTCTCCGTTTCCCTGGTGTCCAGACCGGTCCTATTCAACCCGGATCGTCATCACGGTCTGCCACTCACCAATATTGCCGGCATTGTCAATCGGTTTGACCCGCAAGACGTAGACACCGGGTGCCAGGGTGGGCAACGTCAGCGTTGGTTCAGTAACAAACCACTCACTTTCGCCGGTCGGGTCCGGGCCAAGATAGATGCGATAGCCGGACACACCGGATAGCGCATCCTCTGCTACCGGCCAGTTTACCACGGTCGGTAGCGCCTGCACGATGCGTAATTCGGCAGGAGTTACGTTCAGCACAGGTGGTGAGTAGTCAAAACCGAGCGGCCCATAACTGGCCAGCGTTTGCCGACCATCAGGTCCCCAGGCCCGCACGTAAAGCGTATGCCAGCCCTCCCCCATATCGGCCAGCCGTGCATAGCCATCAGATGCGCCGGGGAACATTGGCGTATCGGCGGGAGGTTCCACATTCCACGCCTGGCTCAGACCACCACCACCCCAGGCCACACTAAAATCGATCTGATGATCGACACTGTACCATCCACCCGGCAATGCAGCACTGGTAAAGGTGATGATTGGAACCTGCAATGCCATTGCGGTCAGGACCTTGCCTCCGTGCTGATTGCAGCCACCGATCTCCGGCAAATCGTAGCCTTCAGCAAAGGTGAGCGGAATGGATTGCCGGCCACTCCAACCATTCGCACCGGCCGTAAAGGCGGTGAAGTGCAGGTGAGGAATGCCGGGTGAACCCCGATCACCGGCATACCCTAACACCTCACCAACTGCAAAAAACCGACCACGTTCAGTAGTGACCGGTCGGCTCAGGTGTGTATACATCGTGAAAAAGTTGTTGCCATGGGAAAGAATGATGGTACCGCTACGCGCTTCCCAATGCCATAGCGCACCACTCGCCGCAGCGCGAATTGGTGCATCATACGTCGGACCATTTACCTGTGCCAGATCGAGGGAATAGCGATCCCAACCATTATGGGTACCGCAGGCATACCCTTGAATAATCCGCCATGGTTCGCCGGGGGGAGTAGGTAGCACGAGTGAGGGAGCAGCGAAAAGCGGTGTTGGTTGCGCGAGTAGCGAGAGCATTACGGCGATAAGCCAGAGTGGTGCGAGCAAAGCGCACCGCCGGCACGTCGAATGCATCGGCATGCAGTTGTCCCTCCGGGCGTCGTCCAAACAGGGGACGAACGCCATTCAACACGGAATCACATCGTCACAGTGCCTGTGACGAGAAACAGGACGAGCATGGTCCTGTTGCGGAGCTCATACACAACCGGGTGTATGAACATAAACTTCCCTTATCGCCATTGATACGGGAACAGCAGCAACATACCATAAGTCGCTGAGTTGGTCAAGAGGGGGGAGGAAGGAGGAAATAGAATAGTTAGATGGGGGAAGAGGGGGGCTGTACGGTGCAGATCAGACGTGAGTGGAAGTGTGTAATTGAGGGCTGGCTCCCCTTTATTGTCGTGCAAGGAAAGGAGGGAGAGGGTAGTGTGTAGAGGCGACGTGAGTATTTTTTCTGGTGCAAAGGGTTAGCCTGAGTGTGGGTATGCGGACCTTTTCGACGTCAGATGACGGTAGCCACTGCCATTGCGGAGTGTCAGTAAACTTATTTCACCATCGGCCAAGCCAAACTGACGTTATGCTACAATGCAACAAGCGTGCAGGTAGAGAGGGAATGACACATGAGTATGCAGCAGGTTCACCCTTCTCCAACACCGGTTATTCTGATCATCGGCGCTGCCGATACGGGCCGGGCGCCGATTGCGGTGGCTTTACTGCGTCGTCTGGCTCAGGAACGAGGTCACACGTGGCACATCGCGTCCGCCGGTGTTGTCGGCCACGATGACGATCCGCTTCAGCCGGCAGCCCGCGATGCGCTTGCTGTCATGGGCCTGACCCTCGACGACCACGTGGCCCGTTCGTTGACCGATGATCTGGCGCATACTGCTCACCTGCTTATCGCAGTCGATAGCGGGATTGCCCGCGTGCTGCGCAGTCGCTATCCGCAGGCCACCATTTACTCGCTCAGCGAACTGGCCGGGCGCAACCGCGATATTCCCGATCCCGCCGGTATGCAGATCGGCGCCTGGCTGCACTACAGTCGTGAGATGGAACAGTTGCTAAAGGACGGCTTCGAGCGCATCACAACCATACTTAGCGGTAACAATGTGGTTGAAAAGTCGCCATCTCTCGCGTCACCACCGACGCCACCTCCACCACCTCCCTCCGAACGACAAGAAGTCTGCGCCCGTGCCACCCGTCTCCTCGACGCCATCCAGGCGATGCCCGATGTCATCGACTGGCCGGCTGCACGAGGGCGCTTACAGGCAACACTGGTCGAATTGATTCCACTTGCCACCGAACCGACCGATCTGACAATGCTGTACGTCGAGGCGCTCAATCGCTGGCTCGATCGGCAAACCTCAACACCATCAGCAGACCGGATTACACGGCTTCGCGAAGCTATTGAGCGCGGCCAGCATCCGGTTGGGCAGAGCGAGGTGGCCGATCTGATGCGCTGGCCTGATTGATTACTGGTCAGTCCATCCGAAACCACCGATCAGTGCGCAGAGGAGCACCACTGCCCACGGTGGTACGCGCCAGAGGTGTAGCGCGGCAAAGGCACTCAGTGCCAGCGCCACATCAGCGGGGCCACGGATCGCACTGGTTATCACCGGCTGATACAGTGCTGCCAGCAAAATCCCCACAACGGCCGCATTTACCCCGGCCAGAGCGGCCTGCGCATCGGGCCGGGCGCGTAAGGTCGCCCAGAAGGGTAATGCTGCCCACACCAGCAAAAACGAGGGCAGAAAGATAGCAACGAGGGCCAATATGCCGCCAAGCCAACCGGTGGGGTATGCTGATGCCACTGCACCCAGATACGCACTAAAACTCAACAATGGGCCTGGCACGGCCTGCGCAGCACCATAACCAGCGATAAAGGTCTCGGCACTCATGAAATCGCTACCAACAACAACCGGCTCCAGGAGCGGCAGTACCACGTGTCCGCCGCCGAATACCAGAGAGCCGGTGCGTATCATACCCGCCAGCAGTGTCAGCGTTGGATGAACACTGAACGAGGTGATGAACAACGAACCGGCCAGTAAGACGGCAAAGAGCATACCGAACAGCATACCGGCACGTGACATAATCGGTGATTTGATGACAGAATTGCTGTTCGTTGGGAACTGGAGCAGGCGCCACCCGATCAGCCCGCCGACTCCAATCACCAATAATTGCACAAGAGCATCTGACCAGATCAACAGAATCACGGCGGCAATAATAGCCATACTCGCCCGCAACCGATCCGGACACAGCCGCTGCCCCATCTGCCAGACCGCCTGTGCCACCACTGCCACAACCACCACTTTCAAGCCATGCAACCAGCCACTGCTGGCCACATCACCCAAAAGCGTAATGCCGTAAGCAAAAGCGATCATGAGCAAGGCGGATGGCAACGTAAATCCCAGCCAGGCCGCTAATCCGCCCAACAAACCCGCTCGTATCGTACCAATCGCGATCCCTACCTGACTGCTGGCTGGCCCCGGCAAAAACTGGCACAGTGCAATCAGGTCGGCATACATCGCTTCATCGAGCCAGCGCCGCCGCTCGACCAGATCCGCCCGAAAATAACCTAAATGAGCCACCGGCCCCCCAAATGACGTCAGACCGAGGCGTAAAAACACCAGGAAAACGGTCAGTGGTGATGTTGACATAGCCGTTCACGTTACGACAACTGGCGATGGCCCTGATACCACGCACACATAGAGCGTAATGGACAACCATCGTGCCGATCAAGAAAACTGTTCCGGCCTGGCTGTCGTGAATAGACCCGGCGGGCCGGCGGGCCATCGCACCGCGGTCGGCTCAGGCAATAACGAACAGCCAGCTCGTTGAGTTGGGCATGGAAATCGGCCAGTAATTGGGGATCAGACGGCAGCGCAGCCGCAATGATGTGTTGAACCTGATGATAACTGGCGCGCTCCCAGGCGATCTCGTCAGGTGCCAGGCGCGCAAAAATCCGCCGGGTGTAGGCATCTACTACAAACAGTGGATGATCGCCAGCATAGAGCATAATCACATCTGCTGTCTCCGGGCCGATGCGCGGCAACGTCAGCAATTCACGGCGCAGCATTGCCGTCGGGCGGCGCAACATTGTAGCAACGTCGCCGTAGCGTTCACCAATCGCACGGGCGAGGGCAATCAATCCAGCAGCTTTCTGACGATAGAAGGCACAGGGGTAGATCAATTCAGCAACATCGGCGACCGTTGCCTGGGCGAGTGCGTGCAGATCAATCAGTCCGGCCTGATAGAGACGCTCAATCGCACCTTCAACCGTCTCCCAGCGCGTCTGCTGCACCAGCACGGCACCGATTACAATTTCGAGCTGTGGGTTGGAGCTGATAATCGGCCACCACGGCTGATGAGCATCCGGGCCGTAGAGGACCCCAAAATGGCTCACCAGCCGCCGGTAGACTTCAAGCGGGTGGACACGATGCTGCCAGTTCGCCATTGAATTGGTTGGTATTCCAGATTGCACGACGAACCCCTCAACGCAATCGGCAATGCACCAGCATCGTGCCAGTCTTATCGCTACGCTCCGGTTGGCGTATCCTGCACTGCCACCGGCATATACATCTCGCGCAGATAGTCGGCCAGCATTCGGCGCGTGCTAAAGAGTGGCGCTACCGTTGCAATAGCCTCCTTACAAATCTGCACCCACTCAACCGGAATCCCATTCGCATCCCGATTGTCGTAGAAACGGGGGGCAATCTCGTGTTCGAGCAGATGGTACAGCGATTGCGCATCGTTCCAGTCTTGCTCCTCCTGACTGGCGTACTCTTGCTCGTCACCGATGGCCCAACCGTTACGACCGTTGTACGCTTCCGGCCACCAGCCATCGAGCACCGAACAATTGGGCGCACCGTTGAGGCTCGCTTTCATTCCACTGGTACCACTCGCCTCGTATGGCCGTCGCGGGTTGTTAAGCCAGACATCGACCCCCTGCACCAGCGCCCGTCCAACCGCTATATCGTACTCTTCGAGGAAAATGATCCGCCCCGCCAGCCCCGGCTGCATCGCCATGCGATACACGTCCTGAATAAAGTGCTTGCCCGGATCATCCTTCGGGTGAGCCTTCCCGGCAAAGATGATCTGGATTGGCTTGCCGGGTCGGTTGAGAATGTACTTCAGCCGCTCAACATCTTTGAACAGCAGCGTTGCACGCTTGTAGGTCGCAAACCGCCGGGCAAAACCGATGGTCAAAATGTTCTCTTCGAGCACCGGCCAGACCGGCGCCGGAATGCCCAGTCGCATATAATGCTGTTGGAGACGCTGCCGACTGAAAGCGATCAGATCGCTCTTCAGTTTCTGGCGAGTACGCCAGAAGGTCTCGTCAGGAATCTGGTACACCTTCCGCCAGAGCTGTGGATCATCGAGATTGTCTTCCCAATTCTTGCCGAGATACGAATTGTAGAGCGTGCGCATTTCAGGCGCCAGCCAGGTCGCGGTATGCACACCGTTGGTAATCGAGGTAATCGGCACTTCATCCTGGCTGCGACCGGGGTAGAGCCATTGCCACATCCCACGTGCAACGTGACCGTGAAGTTTACTCACCCCATTGTGGAAGGCCGAAAACCGCAAGGCTAACGCAGTCATCGCAAACGTCGGCCCCCACTGCTGCTCTTGCAGCGCCAGACTCATAAACTCATCACGAGTCAGGTTCAATTGCGGCCAGAAGCTCCAGAAGAACTTCTCAATCATCGGCAAGGGAAAGGCGTCATTACCGGCAGGCACCGGTGTGTGGGTGGTGAAGACACAATGCGCTTTCACCTGCTCCATCGCCTGCTCGAAGCTATAGCCCTGCGCCACCAGCTCACGGCACAACTCAAGCACCAGAAACGCCGAATGGCCTTCGTTCATGTGCCAGACGGTCGGTTTGTAACCGAGCTGGCGTAATGCGCGCACCCCACCAACACCCAATACCAGCTCTTGCGAGATACGCATCTCTTGATCGCCACCGTAAAGCCGGGCCGAAAGCTCACGGTCTTGCGGACTATTGGGATGGATGTCGGTATCCATCAACAACAGCTCTGTACGGCCCACCTGAAACTTGTAGACCTTCGCGTAGATGGTGCGTCCCGGCAACTCAACCTCAACCACCACTTCCCGACCTTCAGGATCAAGTGCCGGTAACGCCGGGACATCGGCGAAATTGAGCTTGTTGTACTCAGCAAACTGCCAGCCGCTCTGATCGAGGCGCTGGCGGAAATAACCTTGTGGATAGATAAAACCAACCCCGACCAGCGGAATACCCATATCGCTGGCTTCTTTGATGTGATCACCCGACAGAATCCCCAGACCACCCGAATAGATAGGCAGACTCTCGTGCAGACCAAACTCGGCACTGAAATACGCAATCAGGGTGCCTTTGGCGTCGGGATAGTTTTTGCTAAACCAGGTCTTCTTCGCGCTCATGTAGCTATCGAAGCTCTTGAGCACCGCATCGTACCGCTTCAAATAGGCCGGATCATTTGCTGCTGCTTCCAGCTTACGCTGACGCACATCGCGCAAAAAGTCGACCGGATTGTGATACACCAGCTCCCATAGCTCCGGATCAATGGAGCGATAAAGGTCTTGCGCTTCGGGATGCCATGTCCACCAGAGGTTGTAGGCAAGTTCGCGAAGGCGCGCAATACGTTCCGGGCAAGGCGTGAACAGGATCTCATGTTCAAACCGTAGCATGATACCCCCACATCATCATTTTGATGAACGATGTCCGCTTGTACTGGTATGATACCAGGAACTCTGCCATCACCGCCATGTTGTCTGATACTTTTCCATGTGCTGCGCAGCGGGAAATGACGGCTGTGTGCAATTGTAGCCGCTTACGGCAAATTTGTCCACTATGCAACTAATTTTTGGTCACATGGGAGGAGATAGGAAGAAGGAAGTATTGTCAGTTGCTTCACGGTGTTCTACTGTATCATATTAAATCTGGCGTCATAGCGGTCATAAACCGTGATCCAACCATTACCCTGGCACCACCCCTGAGTGTGGACGTACCAAACCAGTATTGCCGCGACACACGCAGTGGGATCACGTTTCGGAGAGGATACCATTCCGGAGAGGATTACCCGCCTCGCATCGTTTGGCGTGCGGCAGCGTGACCGCCGCACCAGCCGCGCTCGTGAACCAGCGCAGGGATCAGCGGTTGCGCTACCGGTCGGAACACATCTGGTTTCCTCAACATCATCGCTCGTGCGCACACCATCACGCCGGCACTGACCACACAGACTCGAAGAACTGCGTTGCCGCTGCCCTCACCGTCGTATGCCGTGCCGGCATAGCTATTGTTTCCAGCCTGGATTACCCGCATCGCATCATTTGGCGTGCAGCAGCCATGCTGCCGCACCAGCCGCGATCTCGATCTGAGGAGATAGGAAATAGGAGATAGAAGGTATTGTCAGTCGCTTCACGATGTTCTGCTTCATCACCAGTGCCCCACAGACCAGCACTCTTGCCAGGGTGCTGCTCGGAACGCGGGCCGGACAGAGCGACTCGCCATCTGCACACCGCAGGTGGTACGCAAACAATCGCATATCAGAACATCCCATTCGTCTTGAAAATGTTATGTCAGCTTTAATCCTAAACCAGGGCAACCGGCGACACAACCACCACACGCCTGCTGCGCTGAACGACGTACCGGTAAACGAAAGTCGCGTGATCGAGGCTCTAAACGAACTGACGTTATAATAGCGGCAAACAACGCAATGAACTGGTATAAGCTCGCCGGATACGTATGAAACATTTTCTCTCACCAGGTTGGGCCATCGAACTCCTTAGCGATCATCCGACAGCCCAATTCGCCGCCCATGAATTACGTCAAGCCATACAACGAATGGGTGACCCGCCACTCCCACTTGTTGGTCAGGCTCACAATCACCGGATCAGCCTGCGTCACGGTGCGGACGGCGACGGTTTCGTTCGCTTCGCCGACGAACATGGTCTCGTGTTAGTCGGGGAAGGCCCAACCGGATTACTCTACGCCGTGTATCATCTGCTCGAAAGCTGGGGATGGCTATGGGTCGGCCCTGGCGTTATCAACAAGCGAGTACCTTGCCCTGATCAGATTGCCCTACCAGAAGCGACATTCGCCGGGCAACCGGCATTCGCCCGCCGGGGTCTGGTCATCGGCCACGATATATTTCTGGCTCAGGCTGAAGCATGGATTGAGTGGGCAGCACGTGCCCGCCTCAACACCATCTTCATTCACACTATCGGCGATCAGGGGATGCCGCTCGGTGCCTGCCGTCTACGCTCGTGGCAACAACAGCGCAACCGCCTCTTGCCATTGATCCGCGAGCGGGGGTTACGACTGGAAATCGGGGGGCATCACCTCACCGACGCTATTCCACGTAAACGTTTTCGCCGCCAACCGGAACTCTTCCGTTTCAACGGTCGTCGTCGCGTATCTGATGGCAACCCCTGTCCAACCAACCATACCACCCAAGCACTGGTTCGGGAATGGGCGCGATCCTTTTTTCTGGCCGAACCCGATGCGGCGGTCTATCACCTCTGGCCGGTTGATCGTCTGAGTGGCGGCTGGTGCCTGTGCCCACAATGTGCGCGGCTCAGCCCTGCCGATCAGTCGCTATTGCTGGTGAATGTGATGGCCAACGAACTGGCTGCGATCAATCCAACCGCTCGGATCAGCTTTCTGGCCTACCACGACACCATGGCCCGGCCACAACAGATTATCCCGGCAACGAATGTCGAGGTCCTCATTGCGCCGCGCATGCGTTCGTATGCTGCCGGCGTTGGCACGTCCACTCACCCGATCAACGGCACGCTTGCCGAACAAATTGCGGCTATCCGCGAACTATTTCCCGCAGGAGTCAGCGTCTTCGAGTACTACCTCGATGGGATTCTGTTCAAATCAGCCCTGCCACCTCTTGGCAACACCATCGCTGCCGATCTCCGCACCTATCACGACTGGGGCGTGACCGGCGTCCATGCCCTGCTTACCGGCGACCGACCCTGGCTGGCTCCCGGCCCCAACCCACACACCTTCGCTGCCCTCGCCTGGTATCCCCACCAAGACCCGTCAGAACTTCGTCATCAATACGCGACGATCCGCTCTCCGGCCAACCCAACCCTGCTCGATCAAGTGTATACAGCGCTTGAAGAAGCCTGGCAACAGGTACTCGACATCACCCCGGCAGAAGTTCAACGCCAACACCCCGGTCGTCGTCGTGACCCAATTTCACAACCACCCCGTGACGTTCTTGACGGCTACGACATTCCATCGCCGTACTGCGAACAGCGCCTATCGATCCTGCACACCGCGCTGGATGTTATCGCTACCGGCGAAGCCTTGCTGCCCCCCGCCACTGCCACGCCTGAGTCATCTGCACTTGCCGCCGACCTGGCCGAATGGACGCATAGCAGGCTGTTACTACGGTTCTTCGCTGCTCGACAAGAAGTCGCCGTCCTCCAGGCCCGTCGGGCGCCCCTGGCTCGCCAGCAGCAGGCGCTGGCTGCAGCACGCGAAGCCCACGCCGATCTCCTCGACTGGGCAGGACGCTACGTACCATCAGCAGCGCGATCCGGTCATCGCCTGTTCCGCACCATCCTGAAACTGCACCTAGACCATCTTGAGAGCCAGATTGCCCCACCCTGGCGCCAGGCCCAAATGCGCTGGCGTCGTTTGCGGGAACTCACCATGATTTTTGCTCAGCTTTGGCGGGGATGGTTATTACGGTAGCGGATGCAGGTATACCGCTATAGCAAGGCCAGATGCTTCCCACCGGCATACAGGTGGAGAGAGTCTCTATTGTCGATGCAAGTATAGTGAACAAGCGCCAGTATCCCCTGGGAAAGCCGGGAGCGTGCGCCTCTCGCGCACCGCCATCACCTGCACGCTGGGAGTGCACGCCTCCGGCGCACCCAACCGACCCACGACTGCGAGCGCCATCCGTCACCGCCGCTTCCTGCCCCCAGCGGGGGCGGGGTAGGGTGGGGGCGTGTCGCCAATCACTGCCAGGAGTAGCGCAAGCATAACACGCTCTCCGATCATCACTCTGCCACCGCACCTGAGTACGCAGCGAAGCATCGTTTCCGTCCGTGCCCTTTTGCATCACCGACAGCACCGTGCTACATTCCACGAACAACACTCTCTCAACCTCTTGACTCTGCCTGATACACGTTATATAGTTCGATTATCGGTAGCAGCCCTCTCCATACTACTGGCGTTTCAGACTGTACAAACTCGCCTGGCGCGACACCGGTACCAGGTGTCTGTTTAAAAACGCATCCCAAACCATCAACTGTATCAGACAGCGTAGTCTACAAAGGAGGTTTGCATGGTCACCTGGCGTCCAGACCCCACATTCTACCCGTCACCACGGATGGCGGTTAAGTCTCCAGCCGAGAAACTGGCCTATGTGGTGCGTCTCAACCCGATGGCAAACGGCAAGCCCGATGCAATGTGTGTCGTGGATGTCGATAGTCAGTCGAGCACATTTGGTCAAGTCGTTGGAGCCACCGACATGCCCTACACTGGCGGTGAACTCCACCATTTTGGCTGGAATGCGTGCAGCTCAATGCTCTGCCCAAATGCACCACACCCCCATGTCGAGCGCCGGTATCTGGTTGTGCCGGATATTCGCAGCTCGCATATTACCATTCTCGACACGAAACCAGACCCTACCCAACCGAAAGTCGTGAAAGTTATCGATCCAAATGAACTTGCCGAACGCACCGGGTATGCTCGTCCGCATACCGTTCACTGTGGGCCAGATGGCATCTACGTCTCGGCACTGGGTTCACCAGAGGGGGAAGGTCCTGGCGGCATTTTCATCCTCGATCACGACAACCTGGAAGTACTTGGCCGTTGGGAAATCGACCGTGGCGATCAGTATTTGCATTACGACTTTTGGTGGCACCTCGGTTATGACACCCTGCTCACCAGTGAATGGGGCACTCCACGTATGGTCGAAAGCGGTGTACTCGGCGACGAGCTATTGGCCGGTAAATACGGCCATCGCCTCCACGTATGGGACCTCTACCGCCGCCGTCATTTGCAGACCCTCGACCTGGGCACCGAACACCAGATGGCGCTGGAGTTGCGCCCGGCCCACGACCCGACCAAAGCCTATGGCTTCATGAACTGTGTGGTGAGCCTGAAAGACCTTTCGGCTTCCATCTGGCTGTGGTATCGCGACAACGGTTCCTGGAATCTGAAGAAGGTGATCGACATTCCGGCCGAACCGGCGGCCGAAGACCAGCTTCCCGCGATCCTGAAACCGTTCAAGGCAGTACCACCACTCGTTACCGACATAAATCTGAGTGTCGATGACCGCTTCCTGTACGTCTCGTGTTGGGGCACTGGTGAACTTCGCCAGTACGATGTATCTGATCCGTTCAACCCCCATCTGACCGGCACGGTACAGATTGGTGGCATTGTTCGGCGGGCCGGGCACCCGGCGGCCGCAGCCGAACTCAACGGTGGGCCGCAAATGGTGGAAATCAGCCGCGATGGCCGCCGAGTCTACTTCACCAATTCGCTATACCGGGCGTGGGACGAGCAATTTTATCCAGACGGGATCAAGGGCTGGATGGTCAAGGTAGATGTCAATCCCGACGGTGGCATGCAATTCGATCCCAATTTCTTTGTCGATTTCGGTGATCAGCGGGTACACCAAATCCGGCTTCAGGGTGGTGACGCATCGAGCGATTCGTACTGCTTCCCATGATTGAAGTCTTGGGAATGCGATCACCACCGTCATTGTGAGGAGCTCGTGGCACAGGCGTGCCGGAGCGATACTTCGGCACGCAGCAATACAACAACCGGTTTGTAGCATCATCCCGTAAAGACATATCAGCATAAGGACTCTGCCGGTGGATCAGACAACGACCTTGATCTGGATATCGCTATTTGCGCTGGGCATGTTTCACGGCATAAACCCTGCGATGGGCTGGTTGTTTGCCGTCGGGCTGGGATTACAAGAACAGCGTTTGCAGGCTGTGCTGTACGCCTTCGGCCCGATTGCACTCGGTCATGCGGCGGCAATTGGCGTGGCAGCGATTGTCGTTGCCCTTCTGGGACAAACACTACCTACCGACCTATTGCTCGTGTTGACCGGAGTAGCGCTCCTGTTGTTCAGCGGATGGCGGCTGCTAGTACGTTTTCGCCATCCACGAACCCGTTTTCGGGCCAATTGGTGGCAGCTCGTCTCGTGGTCGTTCCTGATGGCAACGGCCCATGGTGCCGGCCTGATGGTCGCACCATTGCTGGCAATGATGACACCAACCTCGCATGCGCTACACGCCGGTCACGCTCATCATAGTCCGGCCCTGAGCGAGTCGCTGGGAGTAGCCTTGCTGGCGACCGGTGTTCATACTACCGGCATGTTTCTTGCCATGGTTGCGGCGGCACTGGTCGTGTACTGGATCATGGGGCTTGAAGTACTGCGCCGGGCCTGGATCAATACCGATGTAATCTGGATTGCCGTTCTCACCATTACCGGTAGCATCACACTGGGGTGGGGATTGTGGGAAATATGGCTGGCGTAGGAGCACGCCTGGATGGTGTCGGCGGGTTGAAGAGTCGGCGGGTTAAAACCCTGCCTCAATGCGTCAAAGCCCCTGCGGTGCTGACCTGGCGGCAGAGGGTGGGTGCCGGGCGTGCCGTTGCTTAGAACTTATTTCATAAAAGCCGTGCTGTCGTGATCCCAGACAGCCGCACGGACGCATGAACGCTTGCCAATCACCAACAACAGCGAAGCCTGCTCCCAGGCTACCGGTATGGTAGTGACGAGGGCTTGAAGACCATCTTCGATGCCATCTCGCGCTGGATTGGTTGCCTTGCCCGCTCGTCAGGCGCGTGGCATGCGGTATGGAGTGCGACAGTATGGATGCCGCACCAGCCGTGCTTCGTGTCGGGTGCGTGTCACGCTGTTGACCCTGCTGGTCACGGGGATGTCATTATCCACCACAGAGGCACGGAGAATACCTGAGGATGGTCATAACCCGAGTTGCCACCTTAAGGCATGAAGTAGCGCGTCCATAGGCACCGGCTGCTACCCCATGGTTCAGACAGTTACGCTGCACGGCGCTATGCGCAGCATCGTGCTGTTCATCCTGGCAGTCAGACTCCGTGGCTTGCTCACAGCATAGGTGAGAACTTGGGTTAAGATACAATGCATGACACGCGGGGCAATGCCCACCCTTCCACACCTATGCGTTCTCCCCTCTTTCTCATGATACGTAGCGTCAGGTTACGGATCACCAACACTTACAGAACATCCGTGTATATCCGCCAGACCCGCGTCCATCCGTATCCTGTCACGATAACCACAAATACTTAGTGGTGCAGAGCGTCAGGTTACATATCACCAACCCTTCCAGAACATCCGCGTGTATCCGCCAGACCCGCGTCCATCCGTGTCCCGTTCTGTCACTTGACGAATCAACACCCCATGCTCTGCCCACAACCTGGCCCATCCCGTGTATACTAATGCCGACTGCTACGAGTACTCGGATCATTCGGGTAAGATGCGATGATGAATAACAACTTCTTTTCTTTTCAGTACCACGCCCTCAAGCCACTGGCCCAATGGGGGCTTGGGAGCGTCATCGGCGGTGCGATTCTGGTGCTCATTCCCGGTTTCTGGCGGCACTTTGGGCTTCAGGCCATAGGCTGGGGTGCTGTTGACTGGCTGTTGGCTATAGCCGGGCGCCGACAGGCACTGCTCAAGGCCGAAGACCTCGCGCTCGGTGATATTGATGAAAACGAAGCCCACACCGCTGCCGAACGGTTACGAAATATCTTGCTGATCAATGCCGGTCTCGACCTCCTCTACATCGGGAGTGGTCTGTGGCTCATCCGGCAGGCAGGTGAACGCACCGACCGTCGGGGTATGGGGGCCGGCATTCTGGTTCAAGGTCTCTTTCTCTTGCTCTTCGATAGCATCCTTGCCGCCGAAATCCAACGGCGCTGGATTCCACCATCACCATGATTAACCAACGTATCTTTTCACTGTTACAATGCCCAACCTGCCGGGTACGTCCGTTGGTGGTTGAAGCCAACGGGGTACGTTGCCCGCGCTGTCAGACGCTCTACCCGTTTTGCGATGGCTATATCGACTTGATGCCACGAGGGGCAGAGTTCGATTACGTATCAAAGTATGTCAGCGACGGAGAGCAACTGGCTGCCGAGCTGGACTACCGGGAACTGGCGCCACCTCTGCTGGCCGCTGGTGTGCGTGATCGCACACTGCGCCGACTGATGCGCTGGCAGAAGAACGATATTGTGCTCGATAACGGGTGTGGCACAGCCAAACATGCGGTCTGGAACGCGAGGTATGTCGGGTTGATGGTTGGTTCCGATCCGGCCACACTCTTCGCCGATGAGGCGGTGCATACCGTCACCCTGGCGAAGGCCGACTCGCGACTGTTACCGTTCGCCGATAACAGTTTCGATAAGGTGTTTGCGATTGACATTCTCGAACACTTTCCGTTACCAGTCATCGATACTTATCTGGCTGAAACGGCCCGTGTGCTACGTCCGGGTGGGCGGATGCTGGCCTTCTCGAATACCCGCGAACGATCACCGATCCAACCGCTGATTGATGTTAGTCGTTATCTGGGTCGCCTCTTCGTCAAAGCAGGTGTGTACGACTTCGAGCGCGAGAAGCTCCGCAAGTCAGACCATATCAAAGCCCTGGAGACCTGGGAAGATGTGCTGGCGGCGTTTGAACGTGCCGGCCTGCGACCTGTAAAGGTCATCTTCTGGAATAGCCTGTTCACGACCTTTGTTGAACACGTCTTGATGAAGCTGGGAGAGGCACTGATCGGGCGGAGTCGGGGCCGTTCGGCGTCTGAAGCGATCCCCACCCGAGTCAGCGCTGGTGCAGCGCGTGAAATTCGGGCACGCCAGCGTATGCGCAGTCGGCTACGCAAGAAGGGGCCGGTCTATTATGCATTGCTGGCCGTAACGCTCTTGATGGAACTCGACCTCTGGCTGTTTGGCTGGATGCGGTGTGGTAGTTATTTCATTCTGGTTGAAAAGCCACGCTCATGATTGACTATCGCGTACTCTCGCCAGCAGAATTCGAGCAATTCTGGGCACTCGATAGCTATGCGTTCGCCCGCCAGTATCATCGTGGTCGCTATACCCCGGCGGTCATTGCCCAACTGCGCGGTCTGTTTGTTGATGGCGAACCTGTCGCGCAGTTGCAGATCATGCCGTTTCAGATGCAGGCCGGATACGGAGAGCTGGCGGTTGGCGCAATTGGCAGTGTAGCGACATGGCCGCAACATCGCCGACGAGGCTACGCTGAACAATTGCTGCGCCACGCTTGTGCTGAACTGCGCGAACGCGGGGCTGTGCTGGCGCTTCTCTATCCCTTCCGTCACACCTTCTACCAGCGCCTGGGCTGGGCACTGACCGGTGAACGCCGGCTGGTTCAGGCGTCGCCTGATCATCTGCAATCGTTTGCTGCCGCCCCCGGTACATACGTTGCCGCAACCGCTGCCCATATCGCTGAACTCGATACTATCTACCGCGGCGCTCTGCGTGGACGGTATGGCCCCCTGGTACGCGATCACGACTGGTGGCAGGTGGATGTGCTGCACACCTGGAGCGGTGATCCGTACCACGCCTTCATCTGGCGTGACGAACAGGGACGTGGCCGTTCATACCTGATCTATCGTCTTGAACGGAACGAGCAGGGTGATCGGCTGGTGTGTCGAGACATTGTGGCCCTCGATCCGGTCGCCCGCGCCCAGCTCTTTGTCTTCATCGCCCGGCATGCCGATCAGATTGTGGCGGCTGAGATACCAACGCCTATTGATGCACCATTGAATGCGCTGCTGCCGGCACCAGCCCCTACATCTGTTATCCCACTCTTCATGCAGCGCGTACTCGATGTCACACGTCTGTTGAGCGACTATCCCTTCGCACCGGTTGGCAACGGGCGTCTAACCATCCAGATCAGCGATGACTGGCTGCCCGACAATGCCGGACGCTATCAGATCGCGTGGGATAATGGCCGGGCAGAGGTCACCCGACTTGGAGCAGGCGAGGCCGATCTTGCCTGTACCGCTGCCACCCTCAGCCAGCTTCTTAGCCGCTATCTCCGTCCACGCACAGCGGCTGCTTTCGGTCTCCTCGCCGCACCGAACCGGCAGGCATTGACACTGCTCAAACAGGCACTCGATGGCTTGCCACCATTCTGCGGCGACTACTGGTGAACTGTGTCAATCTGAAATAGCGCCATGGTGCGCACGAGTTGAGAATTGTCAATATGTTACGACCTCTCTACATCTCGCCATTGGGCCGGGGTGGTGTCGATTTCGGCATTCAGAACATCACCCGTGCCACCCGTCGCGCCGGCCTGGCCTCTGAACTGCTACGGCTGCCTGAGCTGTACAATTTTCTCCCGATGTTCATCCCCAATACATTGCCTGCCGATGTCGTGCGACGGTTTGATGTCATTCAGGGGCGATCCCGTATCGCTTTCAGTTTGCGCGGATACGACCTGCCGGTGGTAACCACCGTGCATCACCTGACCACCGATCCCGAGCTACAACCGTACAGTTCATTTGCCCAGCGCCTCTTCTACCGCCTGATCGAGTCGCGCTACGACGGGCTTTCCATCGCCTACGCCGACGCAGTGGTGTGCGTCAGTCGTTTTACCCAACGCATGGTCGAAGCAACCTATGGCCGTCGTGATACCGTGCTCATCTACGATGGCATTGACACCGATGTCTTTGTACCACCGCCGGGTATGCAGCGCCGCGATGACGGTCTGCCACCGGCAAATGGCCGGATTCGTCTGCTCTTTGTCGGCAATCGTACCCGTCGCAAGGGTTTTGATCTGCTGCCACGGATCATGGATCGGCTGCCTGAAGACTATATACTGTATTACACCGGCGGCTTTCAGGGGCGCGATAGCGGGCCGCCACATCCCCGCATGATCCCAATCGGTTCACCGGATCGGGATGGCCTGGTGGCAGCCTACCAGAGCTGCGATATTCTGCTCTTTCCATCGCGGCTAGAGGGTTTTGGGATTGCACCGGCAGAAGCGCTGGCCTGTGGGCGCCCGGTCGTCACCACTAACATCGCTGCCCTGCCCGAAGTGGTTGACGATGGCGAGAATGGGTTTCTAGTCGCCCGTGATGATGTGGCCGGTTATGCCGAAAAGGTACAGCTTCTCGGTGAAGATGCTGCCCTGCGTCGCCGCTTTGGCGAGCATGGCCGGGCGAAGGTCGTCACTCATTTCGGCTACCGTCCGCTCGGCGAGGGTTTTCGGCAGTTGTACGAGCGGTTGCGCGGCAAGGGGTAGAATGCGGACATCACCAGATGCCAGCCGGCTACCATTGTCATCCGGAGATGGCGCCATCATGGCGCACCGGCATTGGTAGGGGAGCACGGCCGTGCGCCCCTGGCGGGCACGGCCAGGGCGATCCCTGCAGGCCCGTGACACGACTGATGTATCATACCGGCTACTGGGTGACTTATGGGTGATGCATAACACGCTGCAGGGGAGGGGAGAACGTTGTATGAACTCATATTTTCGTCTGTTCCTAAACCTGCCGGAGGCGGGAGAATGCCGGTGCCGAATGTCTCCCGCTGGCGAACGCCGGTTCGGGATGGCGACACCTTGCAAGACGAAGGCACCGTGCGCTGATGCAGGCAGGGAGCGAGCCGGAGGCTCGCGCTCCCAGGGAATACCAGTGCTTGTCCACCACGATGGAGCACTCAAAGGCACAGCTTGAGGGTGACGGTAGATAGCAACCAATAATGTGAAACCAGACTTGACATCACACCTGATCTACACCTCACTCAGCTCCCCACTCTTTTATCTTCCACCTCCTCTCCCTCCGGCACCGGCTCAGTCGTAGAATGCGCCGCCATAACCTGCGCCCCGGTAGACGGCCCGGCAAAGGGGCGGCGATGGTTCAGGTAGAGAAGAAATGCACACAGCACAATTGCCGTCACACTTACCAGTTGCGCAACCCGAATACTCCCCTCACAGTCACCACCGATCCCATTGGCACACAGGCTATCAATACGTAAACCTTCAATCCAGAACCGTCCGCTCGAATAGATGATACCGTACAAGAACAGGAGATCACCCGGATTCAACCGACGCCGTTCAGGTGGTGCCAAACGACCAAACCGCCGGTCGAGCCAGAGCAGAACTCCCACCCCGACCAGATTCCAGACCGACTCGTACAGAAAGGTAGGATGAAAGAGGGTTGTAATCGGGTATGTAGACAGATCGTTGTAGGGCGGTAAGCGATATTCTGGATCGATCCGCAACCCGAAGGGCAGATCTGTTGGTCGTCCATACGCTTCCTGGTTGAAGAAGTTTCCCCAGCGTCCAATGCTTTGCGCCAGTAGAAAACCGGGCACACAGACATCGAGCCAGTCCCAGTAGGGCAATTTAGCGTAGCGCGTGTAGATCACGGTTGAGAGTAATGCACCGATAATCGCGCCGTGAATGGCGATCCCGCCAGTTGTCAGGTTCAGCGCACTCCACGGATCTGGTGCGAAACGTTCCCACTCAAATACCACATAATAAATGCGCGCTCCCGCGATGCCAAGGATCAACCCCAGCATCAACTGGTTCCAGACATGGTCGGGATGGTAGCCACGGGCAACGGCACGGCGCGAAGCCAGCATCGCCGCGATCAGAGCACCGGTCATGATGATCGCGCCGTACCAGCGCACCACAATCGGAATGCCAAACAGGGTAAAACTAATCAGAAACGGATCGTCAGGCGGATAGAGAACCATACTACACTCTGCTTCCTCTCAGGTTGAATTACATTCCAGAGCAGGTATAACATACACCCGGCTGCACGTCGGGTTGATAAAAAGAGCAATATCCACCGCTAAGGGTGGCTTTCCAGCAGCAAGACACCTCCTGCCTACACGTTACAGCGACGCGGCGTAACGCACAGCATTGCGAAAAATCTGCAACCCATCGCCCTCGCGCCGGGCCGGTTCGCGTGTCCAGCGTGGATGCTGATGGGGCAACACAGCATTTTCGGGATGCGGCATCAATCCCAGTACATTCCCCTGGGCATTACACAAACCGGCAATCGCGTGTGGTGATCCGTTCGGATTCGCCGGATACCCCTCGCCAACATAGCGGAGTGCTACCAGGCCATTCGCTTCCAGTTCGGCCAGGGTTGCTTCGTCCCGAACAGCGATACGTCCTTCACCGTGGGCAACCGGCACTTCAATGGGCTGCTCGATACCTTGCGTAAACCGGCAGCGACTATTCGCCACTGCTGCGAGCTGCACCCAGCGACACTCAAACTGCTGCGATTCGTTTGTGGTCAGGGTTACCCGCGATGGCTGCCGCAGCGGACCGGGCAATAAACCGGCTTTCACCAACACCTGAAAGCCGTTACAGATCCCAATGACGGGCCGGCCATCGGCAACAAAGCGTTCGAGTTCTTCGCCCAGACGATGGATCAAATCAACTGCCAGCAATCGACCGGCACCCAGATGATCGCCATACGAGAAACCACCTGGAATAACCAGCATTGCATAGTCGGTCAATCGAATTGAGCGCTCGATCAACCGATTGACGTGAATTCGTTCAGGCTGTGCACCGGCCAGCTCGCAGGCCAGTGCCGCATCTGCATCCCGATTAATACCGGGGGCACGGAGAATGAGTGCTTTCAGTTCCACCGAAACTCCATCTCTACCTCACCGATCTTGATCCGATCACCGGCTTGCAGAAGCTGCGGCACATTGGGCAAAATTTGCTTACCGTTAATCTCCGTCCCATTGGTGCTCTTCTGATCGGTGAGAATATAATGATCGCCACGTCGTTCGATAATTGCATGCAGGCGGGAAGCAATCCCACGGTCGTGTTCTGCCAGATCGATTTCGGGAAAATGGGCCCGTCGCGGATCACGGCGTCCGATCCGGATCGGCGAACGATCTAGCACCACTTCCCAGGTTCGATAGGGAGAGCGTAGAATCAGACGCGCCGGTGGGTTACGCGGTGATGGCTCTACCATTACGTCTTTGCCAGACAAAGGTGTACCACAACCGGCACAAAACCGTGCCTGCGGTTTGTTCAGGCGACCACATTGATCACAAACCACTCCCACGCCCTCGCCTGCACCGGGTAACGTTGATGCAGGTGAGGGCACAACAGGTGGTGGCGGCACCGGCTTTGGGGGCGGCAGCGGCTGCATCCGCAGCGTTGGATCAACGTATGGCGTCTTCAAGCACTTATGCAGTACCTGCTCCATGTCGAGACAACTGGCAAAGCGTTTCGCGCGCTCCAGACTCATTGCACGAATAATTATCGCCTCTGTTTCCGGTGTGACCGAGCGATTGATCCTGATGATCTCTCCCCGCCGGGGAGGTTGCAACGGCACCGGTGGTATGGCCGTCAACAGATGCAGCATCGTCGCGCCAAGGGCATAAACATCTGAAGCGGCATCGGTTTGCCCACGACCGTATTGCTCAGGTGGGGCATAACCGGCTGAGCCCATCGCAATCGTGTCTTTCGTCTTGCCGACTTTATGCCGGCGTGCCACCCCAAAATCGATCAACTTCAACACACCATCCGGCGTCAGAATCACATTTGCCGGTTTCAGATCGCGGTAGATAATCGGTGGCTGTCGCGTATGCAAATAGTGCAGCACACGACAAAGCTGAATCCCATACGCGATGACCTGCTGTTCAAGCATGGGGGCATTCGCTTCACGGAGGATGGCTTCCAGCGTCTTACCGGGAACGAACTCCATAATCATCGTTGGCCGACCTTCGTAGGCAAAGAGGTCGATCACAATCGGTAAGTTGGGGAAGGATAGCGAGCGTAGGAGTTCAGCCTCTTGCAAAAAAAGCTGTTGGGTTTCAGCCAGCTCTTCATCACTGATGTCGCCAAGCGGCCGCATCTCTTTCAAGGCCCAGATACTGCCGTCACTCATCCGCCGGACCCGGTACACTGCTCCCATCCCTCCACGACCGATAAGGTTGAGCACCGTGTACGCATCATTCGTTCCCTGCACGGTCAGATTGTCTGGAAGTCGATCAGGTATCAGCATAGCGAATTACCGTAGCTATTGTTTCTAGCCAATTATACCACTAGCGCAGACCCCTGGTCTCCCTCCTCCCGCTCAGCAACGATAGCCGACCCGTCTCCTGGCCCGTTGGCAGAGCACAGCTCAGGCCATGCTATCACGCGCTGGATGGGGTGCCTTATCCGCCTGGCATGCGTGTGGCGCAGGGTTTGGCGTGCGGCAGCCATGCTGCCGCGCCAACCATGCTCACGATATGGTGCGGATCACGTCGTTGATCCGGCTGGTCACGCGGATGCCGGGCGCGATCGTCGCAACCATAGGAATCGGGTAGCAATGAATGAGATACCTTCATAGTAGATGTTTTTTGAAATAGGTTCTAGTATACCGCCCATATCAAATCTTAATCGATTATGGATTCCGTAGGGGCGGGTTCAGAACCCGCCCCTAAAGACGATACTTTCGTCTATTCGCATTGCCGTACAAAGGGATGCGGCGAATAAGGGGTTGCCAAAGGGATACATCTTAGATCGCGTGCTAGTTTTGACATTATGCGCTGATGTCTCTGCACCATAAATAAAGCGAGACGTTGCTATGCAACGTCTCTCCACTGGAGGAAGGGGTCACCGGTTCGGTAAAGCCTAGCGGGCCTCACCAGCGGTGACACCCATACGCTTACTACTACCCATGGGCATCACCTCCTTCACGCCTGACCGGCAATACAATGTGCTAATACCGACATAGGTACTATACCCAAGGTTTATGTGAAAGTCAAGGGTCGAAGCGCAGAAGTTTGTGGCGAGTTTCAGATACGTGCAAAAAAGATGGTATAGTAACGCCGGTATCGACGTACAGAACCACAATTGTATATGGCGCAAAAAAAGCAATTCTATCTTGTGGTACGTGGCCGAAATCCCGGTCTCTATCAGCAGTGGTCAGGTGAGAATGGTGCATCTACTCAGGTAACCGGCTTTCCCGGCGCACTCTACAAAGGTTTTTCAACCATAGCCGCCGCTCACGAGTGGGTAAGATCGTTGCCTACGACCGAACAGACGCTGGCACTCCAATTGCTCGCCGACTACGAGCATGCACCACACGCTGAAGCCGAACCGGATCAGAACACGCAACAGTCATTGTTACGACCGGCAACATCCCCCGACGCTCCTTCTTCCTCCACAAACGAGATTGTGATGATGTACACCGACGGTAGTGCCCTCGGCAATCCTGGGCCGGGCGGTTACGGCGTTGTGCTGCACTACAATGGTCGATACAAGGAACTCACCGGTGGCTTTCGGCTCACGACCAACAACCGTATGGAGTTAATGGCCTGTATTGTCGGGCTGCGTGCGCTTAAGCGACCGGTGTCGGTACGCCTGTACAGCGACTCGCGCTACGTCGTTGATGCTTTCCGCAAAGGCTGGATACACCGCTGGCAGGCACAAAACTGGATGCGCAGCGAGACCGAACCGGTAAAAAATGCCGACCTCTGGGCGGAGTTACTCTTGCTGTGTGAGGGTCATCAGGTTGAGTTTGTCTGGGTGCCCGGTCATCAGGGCGTACCTGACAATGAGCGTTGTCACGAGCTAGCGATCGCTGCCGCTGCTCGCCCAGACCTGCCACCAGATGTTGCCTTTGAGATGCAGTGGAATCGAACGTGAGCGCAATGATACTGGTGTAGACGCGAGCGCTATCGGTACATCTACACCGCATCTATGCGCACGAGCGGCATACCCGCTTCATATGCTCATGGTTCTACAGCTCTAAGACACTATCAAGTCCCCGATGCAGACCAACCAGCTTCCCCACGCGCCGGATAGCCAGCAGTGCTCCGGCGACGTAGGGTTCGGCACTGGCACCGGCATCATGGCGAATGCTCAGCCGCTGGTCGGGCATGCCAAAGATGATTTCCAGCCCGATTGTGTAGCCCGGTAGACGCACCGAATGCACTTGCATGCCGTTTAGGCGGGCACCACGGGTTGCAGGAATACCCTGGGTTTGCTCAAGCGGTACGCTCAGGTGCGACGAGCGAATCTGCCCCAGCCTGGCAGCCAGTTCACGCGCTGTCCCGCTCGGTGCGTCCGGTTTGCTATCGCGGGCGTAATCGATGATCTCCCACTGTTCGATGTAGCGGGCAGCAATGCTGGCAAACCGTTGCAGCAAGACGGCAGTCAAGGCAAAGTTGCCTGCTGCCAGCACGCCCCGTTGCTGCGCTGTTGCCATTGCATCAATCTCGCGATAATCGTCATCACTCAGCCCTGAAGTGCCAATCACCACGTGACATCCGTATTGCAGGGCGGTCAAGACATTGACTTTCGCAACATCAGGACGGGTATACTCGAAAAAGACATCACACGGCTGCGTCAATGCTTCAGCAGCGGTCGCGTAGACAGGACACGTCAGTCGTGGTTCACTCAACACATCGGCCAGTAACTGGCCGGCAGCGCGGCGGCTTATCGCGGCACTCAGCACAATATCGTCAGTTTGCGCAATCGCACGGGCAAGTGCCGAACCGGCCCATCCGGTCGCACCCGCCAGACACACCCGAATTGTCATAGACACCTCGCCCATCGCTCATAACGTCACCACTCACCGGCGTAGATCGTCTGAAAAGGAACAACGTCTTGCGCCAGACAGGCCCAGTGCAGCTCGACCAACTGACGGAGATGCAGCAGATCGTGGGCTACCCAGGCTGCCAGCAAATCGCCCGCACGGATAACACCAAATGGTGCAGTGTAGGTTGCGTTCCAGTCAGGTTGTTGCAGGCTAAGCAACCATTGGATCGACTCGGCACGAGCTGTAAGGAAGCGCTCCAGGGTCGTAGTAAGATCGCCTTCGTTGTAGCGATGAGCTGTCACCCAACCCTCTGGATCAATCGGTGGCCAGCGTTCTCCTGGACGGTGGAGTGTGTAGTCGAGGCGCACCCGAAAATCATACTGCTCCTCATCGGCCAGATGACCAATCACTTCGAGCATCGACCACATTGCAGGTTGCGGTTTCCAACGCGCCTGTGCGAGCGATACCCCTGCAAGCAATGCCTGTATCCGTCTGGCATTATCACTGAGTTTCCGCGTCAGCACCGCCACATCCACCGCAGTCTCCTTTCCGGTCGGCTTCAGTGCGCCTCGCTCCGCTGATACAGGCGCGTTCGATCACACACCGTGATTTGCCCGCGACTGCTGCTAATAAGCCCCTCCTCATTGAAGTCGGCCAGGATGCGACTGACGACTTCGCGCGACGTGCCTAGCTCGGCAGCAATTTGCTGATGGGTGAGATTGAGTGTAGGCGGATCGCCAACAGCCTGCCGCAGCAGAAATGCAGCCAGACGCACATCAACCCGCCGGAAGGCGATCTCGTCAATGATCGCCATTACCGATGCCAGCCGCCTTGAAAGCAGTTGAAAGACATAGTCACGCCAGGCGCTGTAGCGCTCGATCCAATCGCGAAAGGTTGCCTGACCAACGAGAAAGGCGGTTACCTCACGTTCAACCACAGCGATTGCCGGGAACTGATGGTTACTCAAGACACAACTGGTAGTGAGAATGCAGCTCTCACCACGACCAAACCGATAGAGCGTAATCTCCCGTCCGGTTTCGCCAATTTTGAACACCCGAATCTGACCATCGGCAAGAATCGCAAAAAAGCTACACTCATCGCCTTCGGCAAAAACGGTTGCACCGCTTGCGATACGCATGAGTGTCGCCTGCATAGCAAAATCGCGGGCAATAGCAGTAGATGGATCGCGCAAGAAGTCTAACAGATCGCCTGCCAGACGCATTTCGTGCGGTTGCAACATTGTTGCTCTATTGCTCCTGTCTAACAACATGCCGGGCGAACAGTTACACGATCAAACGTCCCTGATCGACGATCACCCGCTCATCGACGCGTAAACTGGCCGCACTGATCACAAAATCAATATTGAGCGATGAGGCATTCGCTCCGCCCATATACCGGTTCTCGCCAAACGCAATGAAGAGTGCGCCTTGAATATGCTCATCGACGATTGTCCAGCCAATAGGATGGTGCAATTGCGGGTTGAGTCCAATACCAATATGGCTAATCCGGCGCGGTTCACCACTGTGGCGGTCGAAGAGCGCATTAAGCTGGTCGGCTCCGCTGGCCGCTGCAAGCTGCGTGACGCGACCACCGGCAAAGTGAAGATGAACTGCGCGTGCCGGGCCGGCCACCGGCAAGAAGAGATCGCCTTCGGCGCTCTCCTCAAGGACGGTGGTATAGATTGATCCCGCCGGCAGGTTGATCACGATGGCCCCTGTTTCGCCGACACTGGTAGTCAGTTGGCCGGTATCACACAACCATGGACGCTCACCGTGGTCGAGTCGTAACTCGTACCCCGGCCCACTCACGATGGTGATAGTAGATGCATTACGCAGTGCCGGCATGACCCGCTCAGTGATAGTACGTAGTTCGGCCGGTTCTACCAGCAGCGCCGGCATCATGCGCAATTCCAGCTCTTCGTGACTGATACCCAGTTGGGCTGCTTTGCCAATGGTCGGGATGGCAGCAATGACCTGTGGAATACGCCGCTCCTCACGCACCATTTCAAGCCGGTCACAGGTGGTACTGAAGGCACGAAGGAACTCATCAGCCACCCGTTGCAAGTCTGGTTGTGCGCCGATCAGCGTCAGTGAGCGATCAACGTGCTTCAACCATTCGGCATACCGCTGATGTCGTTCGGCGAGCATTTCTGGCGGTGTCGTTGCCAGTAAGCGTTCAATGTGCTGGGCTGGCTGAATGGCAATCAGCGGTTCCGCTCCAATGCTTTCCAGAGCGAGCAACACCGCGTGCAGCAGACGTTGATTGCCCGCTTCGTCACGAATCTCGACCAGCTCACCGCGTTGGGCACCGAGTGCATCAACCAGACGCCGGGCCAGTTGATCCCACAAGCTCGCGACCATGAGCGTTTCCTCTCTACAGTAGTGGAATGTACTGATAGTTTGCCGGTACGAAGAAACTCCCTTCCGTCACGCCCTGCGGTGAGCACTGGCGTAAGCGACGGCCTAGCTCGACTGCGCTGATCGTGTTGTGGAGATACGCCCGAAATGCTTCGCTAATAGCAGTGACCTGCGCCGCCGACTCGTGGACAAATTCCAGGCGGTAGTGCCCGATCCCGGCAGCCCGCCAGCGATCAAGGTATTTACTGGCTTCCTGCGCCTCGGCACCGAACACCGTATTGCGACAACCGACATCTGCAATTACCGGATGTTCTCGTCCATTTGTATCGCGTAATGCCACTTGATGCCGTTCGCAGGGCCGACCACAATCTTTGTAGCTGGTACCATTCGACAGAAACCGACAGAAGACGCAATGTTCGGTGTGGAAGACCGGAAGATGGTGGTAGGCGATCACCTCAATCCGGCTCCCGCCAATCCGCTCCGCCAGATGCGCGATCTGTTCGGCATTGAGGTCGTGGGTGGGCGTTAATCGCTGCAATCCCAGTTTCAGCAGCAGATCGGCGGTCAGGATATTCGCTGCGTTCAGGCTGAAATCACCGGTCAACGCTACGGTTGGATCATCGCGCAGCAGTTCGAGCAAGCCGGTTGAGCGTACCAGCAACGGAGTTTGTAGCTTGCGCAGAAACCGCACGATCCGCTCGTCTTCGGGCTTGAGCACACGTGGGGCAGCGATCCGGGCGGGAATGCCGGCGTCACGAATCTGAGCCAGCGCCGGTTTCAACCCCTCAAGATCGAGGTAATCGAGTGTGATGCTATCAGGGCGCAGGGCAATCGCTGCCGCGAGCTGTTCGGGCGAACGCACCAACAGGTGCAGGTGCGGTGTTGCTGATGGCGGGGTCGGTTTCACGGCTGCCAGGGCCTCATCTACGATCTGATCGGGATTGAGAATGGTCAGTGCGGGTGGTTGACTCTGCAATTCGGCGAGTTGCGTTGTTGCCTGACGGCGCAACTGGTTGAGTAGCGATACCGGTACGAAGGGATTACCTTCAATCACCGCCGAAAGATCGCTCAGAATGTAGGGTGTATCCCCCAGTCGACTGAGTTGATCACGTAACGTCACTTCATCAAGCGGTCGATTTTGCGCAGTTGTGAGCGGTGCTTCACTCCGCACAACAACCGACAATGCCGGCTGGTCGATAAGCGTCCACCTCATTTCAAGCGCAGTACCGGCAGATACCTGGACGTGAACACGTACCGGTTGCCGACGTACCGGCGCCGCTGGTTGGACGAAGGGGCGTGCGATACGTTCGGTCTGCGGATCAGACGTGCGCCAGAGCAGATCACCGAACCGAATCCGGCGCGGATTGATCACTCCCTTCATAAACCGGATTGCCAGCCGACCATCACCTGCCGGTTCCACGGCGACGATCCGGCCACCCTCTTCCGGCTCCTCTGGACTTCGCCAGTCGGCGGCATCAAAGACCACACCATCACCGGGTTTCAGCGGCGCTGCCTCACGTCCCGGCTCCGGCGTAACGATGATTGTGTCTGACCGCACCTGTACGACGCGCCCCATGAGCAGACCACGATGACGTGGCGCCCGCCCTTCAACGACTGCCTGATGGTTGGTTCCCCGCAGGAAATGCGGCCCCAGACCACGCGAATAAACCTGCTCAAGATGCAGCCGATCAGCCTCCGTCAGATCGGGGGGCAAACCTGCCCAGGCAGCATCAAGCGCTCGACGATAGGCATTCGTTGTAATCGCAACATATTCAGCATCTTTGTAGCGACCTTCAATCTTAAGCGCACTGACACCCAGACGAGCAATGGTTGCCATATCATCAATTGCCGCCAGATCACCCGGCGAGAGGAGATACCGAGCTGCACCCAGTGGTCGGTGTTCACCATCGACAATCATCTCATACGGCAACCGGCAAGCCTGCGCACACTGACCACGATTGGCGCTGCGTCCTCCCCATGCCTCCGAGGAAAAGCACTGGCCGGAGTACGAGACACAGAGCGCACCGTGGACAAATATCTCCAGCTCGATAGAGCTGCGGGCACGGATCGCGGCCACCTCTGCCAGCGATAATTCGCGCGCCAGCACAACCCGCGAAACGCCGTAGCGAGCCGCTAGTTCAACACCTTCAGTGCTGGTAATACTCATCTGCGTACTACCATGAATGGGAAGATCGGGCGCAATCCGGTGAGCAAGAGCCGCAATGCCGAGGTCCTGGACAATGATCGCATCGGTACCGGCAGCGGCAATCTCGGCCAGGGCATTGGCAGCCGCCCGTATCTCGTGATCGAACACCAGGGTGTTAAAGGTAACATACCCCTTCACGCCACGCCGATGCAGCGTCTTCATCACCTCAGGTAATTCGCCGCGGGTAAAGCCCACCTTGGCCCGCGCCGTAAAATGGGTTAATCCAAAATAGACTGCATCCGCGCCGGCTTCAATGGCAGCGTACAGTTGTGGCCAATAACCGGCTGGACTCATTATTTCGGGTTTACGCATAGCACGTCTCTCTTGTGGGTATGGAATTGATCCTGTGCTCCATTCAAAACAGGCAACGAGCACAAGACACACAGTATGCAACCAATAGTTGGTGCGGTGCTTCCGGTTCTACGAACGCAGAACTCGCTCCTTCAGCGGCGTCCGCTGTTTGACGGCGACTTACGTGCGATGCACCTTAAAGATCGATAGATACAAATTTGTGGCATAACCACAATTACTACAGCGATTGCCATCGAGACCAACCCGCCGACTCACGCCGTGCTGCCGACTAATCAGCGTTGCGTGGCAAGACGGACAACGTGTTGGCTGATTAGGCTCGTGACCGTAAATAAACTGCAAGCCACCCTCGTGACCGATACGACGAGCCTGCTTGGTTGCCGCCGCCGTCTCGCTCCCGGCATCACCTGGTAGCACATGCCACGGCGTTTCCTCGCCCAGTGTCTTCTTGATCCACTCAACCAGATCACGCAGCTCATCGGGGTGATCATTGACACCGTGATGAATACGGGTTGTAATCTCAATATGACATTTCCAGCGCTGCTGTGCCTCTTCAGCAAAACGGAGAATGTGGTGCCAGTCGCTTATCCCGCCCAACCGTTGGTACGCATTATCGGAAAAGCCGCGCAGATCGAGACTAATACCGTTAAGGTACGGACCTAGTTCATTCAAGGCTTCCAAACTTAGCATACCGCTGGTCACAATCGCCGTATAGCGGCTGGCAGCACGGCTCAGTTGCAGCAGCGCCAGCACGTATTCAAAATTGACCGCCGGCTCACCAAATGCCCACACCACACCGCGGCAAAGTCGTTCGAGCGCAAAATCGGCGGCTCGTTGCGGTTCAAGCCGACGCTGCTTTGTCGGTTCGCTCGGTAGTGCGCCGTAAGGACCACGCTGCTGATCGATAGGAAGCGCATAGCCCCATCCGCCAATCGCCAACACCGTCGTATCCGGGAAGAAGTGCCAGAGACGATAATCCTCAACCGGGCCAATCGCTGCTCCGCTGATCATGCCGTGGTTGATCAATTCGATCCCTTCTTCACGACCGATGCGCATGTGACAGTGCCCGATCTCACCCGGTGACAATGTACAACGCCACTGACATGCCAGACACTGAAACGTTCCATCGGCGAGCGGTTGCGCTAATGTGGCCAGCGATGACATAGGATCGACGTTCCTTTATTGCTACGGACTGGCAATTTGCCGTTCATTCGAGTATAATGCCATTGGTGGCGGAGGGAAACCTTCCCTCCGCATACCATCTTTGGCTTTATGTGCTATTTCTTAGTGTAGCATAGAGTGACCACGTTCATGCTATGACAAATAGTCCTTCATCATCAGAACCGCTCACAAATGATCCGGAAACAGCTCAGGTTCGTCAACCTCGCGCCCCTCTGCGGTACGTGGTTCGTGAATTGCTCGAAACAGCAATCTTCATTCTGCTAGTTTTTCTCATCGTGCGCGGTGTTGTGCAAAATTTCAAGATTGAAGGCTCAAGTATGGAGCCAACGCTCCACACCGGTCAATATATTTTGGTCAACAAACTCATCTATTTTCATTTCGATTTAAACGCACCACTGCGCCTGCTTCCCGGCCAATCCGATCTTCCACCCCGTATTGTATATCCTTTTCGCCCTCCCCAACGCGGTGACATTGTCGTCTTTGAGTATCCACGCGATGTACGTAAAGATTATATCAAACGGGTTATTGGTTTGCCGGGTGACACTATCGAGATTCGTGAAGGTAAAGTCTTTGTCAATGACAAACCGCTCGATGAACCGTACTTGCGTGGTGCGTCCACCTATTGTCTGGGTGGGTATCCATGTGCCCAGGGACCGGTTCGGGTGCCAGCCGGTAGTATCTTCGTGATGGGTGACAATCGCGGCAACAGTTCCGACTCGCGAGAGTGGGATGCCTTACCTCTGGATCGGGTTGTCGGTCAGGCATGGCTCATCTACTTTCCGTTTAGTGATTGGGGATTAGTACCGCACCATCGCTACGAGACCAGTACTGCGGTAGTACCTTAGTCAACCGCTCAATCGTATGCATATCGCAATCAACGCTCATCTGCTTGCGCATACCCACTCGTTTCGGCGGGCCGGGGTTTCTCACTATATCGAGCAGGTCTTACTCCACCTGGCCCAAATTGACCGCGAGAATCGCTACACCGTCTACACCACGCGCGGCCTCGATCAGGCGGCTCTCGGCTTACCGGCCAACTTTGTGGTCAAACCGTCACACTTGCCAACCATTAACCCGCGCGTCCGGATTCCATGGGAACAGATCATTGCCCCGCTCATGTTGCGCGGCAAAGCAGACCTCTATCATGGCTGCCTTAACGTGGCACCGTTGCTCAGTCCAGTGCCAACAGTGATTACCATCCACGATCTGGCCTTCATCCGCTTTCCACAAACGTTTCGGGCCTACAATCGCATCTACCTTGATCTCGCGACCCGGCTCAGTACCCGGCGAGCCAGTCGGATTCTCGTCGTTTCCGAGCACACAAAACGCGAAGTGGTGGGATTACTAGGGGTTGATCCGGAACGAGTCGTCGTGACACCGAATGCCGTGCGCCATCACTTCCGTCCACCTGATCCAGATCAACTCGATCAGTTCCGTGTCCGCCGCAGTCTGCCGGAGCACTTTATTTTATACGTCGGAACCCTTGAACCGCGCAAGAATCTGACGACGCTACTCGAAGCGTTTGCACTCCTGAGCCGACATGTGCCGACCGTTCCTCTCCTCATTGGTGGTGGAAAGGGCTGGATGTACGAACCGATCTTTGCCCGTCTCGAACAATTGCAGTTGCGTGACCGGGTAAAGTTCGTTGGTTATATTCCCGAAGAGGAATTGCCCCTGTGGTATGCAGCGGCTACCGTCTTCGTCTTTCCGTCGATCTATGAAGGCTTCGGAATGCCACCGCTCGAAGCAATGGCCTGCGGGACACCCGTCATCACCTCAAACACATCCAGCCTACCGGAGGTAGTCGGTGATGCGGGGTTAATGGTTTCACCGACCGATACCACTGCGCTTGCTGAAGCAATGCAGCGTATTCTGACCAGTCCTGATGTACGAGCAGATCTGCGTATCCGTGGCCTAAAGCGTGCTCAACAATTTTCCTGGACGCAGACAGCAATCAAGACCCTGGAAGCGTACCGGGCAGCGTTGACACACCCCTCTGGTGGGGTATAATGAATGCGTATAGCCAATAGTGCTGGTCCAATGACAAGGAAGGAGTACCTTATGCTCGGCGGTCTTGGCTGGGGTGAACTGTTAATCATCTTGATCATTGTGATTGCGATCTTTGGTGCCGGTAAGCTGGCGGGTCTGGGTGGAGCACTCGGCAGCAGCATTCGCGAATTCCGCAAAGCGGTAAAGGGTGATGATGAGCCACGCAGCGATGCGAAGACTGAGGGCGAGACCAAAGCCTAGTCTCACACATTGAGTCTTCACCGGTGAAATGTGCTGCTGCTCTTTCAGATAGCTTGCTCTTCGTTAGAAGATATTATCTCGCGCACCTGAAAACGTCTGGCCTGAAGCAAGGAGGGTAAAAAACCTCGTTTCAGGCATAGGACTTTTTATGCCCCATTTACCAGTTCCAACATTGTGGCACCTGCGAAGTTAACCCTAACCAACCTGAGCAGGTACACACTCCCTCCGCCCTGCCCTGACGTATGCTATTGTTTTGGCAGAGCTATGCCTGCTCTGCATACCTTACTATCTGGACGTATAATGAAAGCTAACGGTGGAGAAGAGACGCAATTTGGGGTACTGAAAGACACCCCGTTTTGGTACACCTATGAAAACTGAAACCGATTTCTTTGATCAGGCAACAATTGTAGTACGTGCCGGTAATGGTGGCAACGGTGCGGCCACATTCCGGCGTGAAAAATATGTTCCGCGTGGCGGTCCCAACGGCGGTGATGGAGGTCGTGGCGGTCACGTCTACCTGATCGCCGATCCTGAATACAACACGCTGCTCCATTTTCGCTATCAGCGCAAGTTCGTTGCTGAAAACGGGGGACACGGTGGTAAAAATGCAATGCACGGGCGCAACGGCACCGATGTCTATGTGCCGGTACCACCGGGCACAGTAGTGTGGGCAACTATCGACGGCGTTACGTACAGTGTCGATCTGGCCCGCCCCGGTCAACGTCTGCTCGCCGCCCGCGGGGGACGTGGCGGGTTGGGCAACATCCACTTCGCGACCTCGACTCGGCAAGCACCGCGGCTTGCCGAATTGGGCGAACCGGGACAGGAGTTGACCCTTGAACTTGAACTAAAGATGTTGGCCGATGTGGGGCTGGTCGGTTTTCCAAACGCCGGAAAATCGACGCTACTGTCGGTCATTAGCGCTGCCCGCCCAAAGATTGCCGCCTATCCCTTCACCACACTTACCCCGAACCTGGGTATTGTCGAAGTTGGCCTGCAACGCTTTGTGGTAGCCGATATTCCCGGTTTGATCGAGGGCGCTCATGCTGGCGTGGGTCTCGGCCACGATTTTCTGCGCCATGTCGAACGTACCCGGTTATTGATCCATATTATCGATGCCGCTGGTGTCGATGGTCGTTATCCCTGGGATGATTATGAGCAGATCAACACCGAGCTGCGCCTCTATCAGCCTGAACTTGCCCAACGCAAGCAGGTCGTGGCCCTCAATAAAGCCGATCTACCCGCTGCCCAGGAAAATCTGCCGATCTTACGTGAACGATTGCCGGTGGCGCCTGAAGACCTCTTCGTGATCTCTGCGGCCACCGGTGCGGGTATCGAACCCCTGTTGCGCCGAGTTGCCGACCTGCTACGGGCCGATCCCCCACCACAGCGCGATCCGGTCGATCCCGACGAACCACCACTACAGTGGCCTCTGCCAGAGGTTGATGAGAATGCCTTCACCATCGAACGGGAAGGCGAAGCGTTTCGAGTGCGTGGGATCAAGATTGAACGCCTGATCGCAATGAGCAATCTCGATCAAGATGAAGCGCTCGACCGGATTCAACGCGTCCTTGAGGCGAGTGGGATTAACGAAGCCCTGATTGCAGCCGGTGTGCAGGACGGTGATCTGGTACGGATTGGACGGGCTGAATTAGTTTGGGATGATAGCGGACAGCATGCCTTATGACAACAACGAACCAACTCACAACCCCCTCACCGGCGCCACCGGCGCCGCCTACCGATCAGATTGTTCAGACCCGTCATTCGGTAACGATTAACGGGGTGGAAATCGGGTACACCGCGACTACCGGCATCATCATTATGAAGGAGGAGGCCGAGAAAGACGGTGTCAGTACTGGTGAACAGGCACGAGCCGGTATCTTCTTTGTCGCCTACACCCGTGATGATGTCACCGACCTGAGTCGGCGGCCAATTACCTTTGCCTTTAATGGTGGTCCAGGTTCGTCATCGGTGTGGCTACACCTCGGCTTGCTCGGCCCCCACCGCGTCTTGATGCAAGAGGATGGCTGGCCTTTACCACCACCCGGACGGCTGACGCCCAATCAATACTCTTTGCTCGATGTCAGTGATCTCGTCTTCATCGATCCGGTCAGCACCGGCTATAGCCGCCCGGTGACCGGCGAGTCCGCGAAGCAGTTCCATGATTTTCGCAAAGATATCGAGTCGGTCGGCGATTTCATCCGCCTCTACGTGAGCCGCTATGGACGCTGGCTGTCGCCGAAATATCTGGCCGGTGAGAGTTACGGTACCACGCGGGCAGCCGGTCTGGCCGGCTATCTACAAGAGCGACACGGCCTCTATCTGAATGGGCTGATGCTGATTTCAGCCGTACTGCATTTTCAGACCCTCTCGTTCGATCACGGCAACGACTTGCCGTACATGCTCTTCCTGCCAGCCTACACAGCGACTGCTTTCTACCATCGCCGTCTCGAACCAGAGCTACAACGCGACCTGATCACAACCTTACGTGCAGCAGAGGCGTTTGCGCTTGGCGATTATGCACTGGCCTTGTTACAAGGTGACCAGCTTGATCCATCCGCCACCGAGCGCATCATCACCCAACTGGCACGCTACACCGGCCTGAGCCGAGAATACATCGAACGGTCACGATTACGCATTCGCGATGATCGGTTTGTTAAGGAATTATTGCGTGATCAGCAACGCACAGTTGGTCGGCTTGATAGCCGGTTTACCGGTAGCGACCGTGACGCAGTAGGCGAAACGGTCGAGTTCGATCCGAGCCTGGCAGCCATTCTTGGCCCGTACACGGCAGCTCTAAACGACTACGTGCGTCAGCGGTTGGGCTTTAGCAGTGACCTGCCCTATGAAATCCTCACCGAGCGGGTTTGGCCGTGGAGCTTCAACGACCATCAGAACCGCTATGTTGATGTCGCCGAGACCTTACGTCGGGCAATGCATCGGAATCCAGCTCTGCGGGTACATGTGGCAAGTGGATACTACGATCTGGCAACTCCCTACTTTGCCACCCGCTATACGCTGAGCCATCTGGCACTCGATCCAGCATTGCGCAGCCAGATCAGCGAGAGTTTCTATTCTGCTGGTCATATGATGTACATCCACGAACCGTCACTCGCCGCGTTAAAAGCCGTCCTCTCTGACTTTGTAAGCATTGGAGAAAGGTGAGTCATGCAAGGCGAACCATGTCACATCACAGCGCAACGTAAGGCGATCCAGCTCACTCATGGGCGAGCCAGCTTTCTGGAATGGCCTGCTGACGGACCGGTCGTTCTGTTGTGTCATGGCATTACTAGCAGCGCAGTCACTCTCTGGCGATTAGGCGCTGACCTGGCTGCCGACGGCTGGCGGGTTATTGCTGTCGATTTACCCGGTCACGGCCAGAGTGATCTCAGCCCTGCTCACGATATGGACACTATCGCCGGGATTGTCGGCGACCTGATCCATGCCCTCGCGATCACCGATCTGGCAATGGTAGGCCACTCGTGGGGTGGGGCAACCACACTGGCTCTCATCAGTGGACAGCACCCGGCCCGCACCGCAATCAGGCGAGCTGTCTTGCTCGATCCACTCGTTCGGCAGGAAGCAGCCGTCGCACCCTCACTGTTGCCCCAGTTTACCATTGGCGTCGGTCAACCACCCGCCGAGACTCTCCCACGTTTACGCGAGTTGAATCCCGACTGGCATCCCTGTGATTACTACTGGAAAGCCCAGGCATTGGCCGAATGCAGGTACGAACAGGTAGCCGGTCTCTTCCTCATACCTGACGATTGGACACTGGTACCCCGCATTGCCCGGGTGCAGATACCGGTATTAATCCTCCTGGCCGAGCCTACCTACACCATCATTCCACCGGCGATCCAGGACGAGTTACGTGCTACCGCGCCAGCCGATCTTGTCCAGATGACAACGATTCCAGGTACCAACCACAACATGCTGCGTGGGCCAGGGTACGAGTCAACCTTCCAGGCCTTACGGCAGTTTTTGAAATAACAAATGGCGGCGCCTGAACGCCGCCGTATCAATCCGAACGATCACCGGGCGCAGTCGGGGCGCTACATCGCCTCACGCCGTGATGGCACCTGGAGGCTAACCGGTCGTTCGGCGGTATGAGAACGATTCCGAACCAGCTCACTGTAACGGCGGGTCGAACGCGGATCGCGGTGGCCGAGGATACGTCGCACAACCTGTTCCGGGTAGAATGTGATCAGTTCTGCGGCAGCAGTGTGACGCAGATGGTGCAAGGTATAGCGGGGTTGCTCGCGGCCATCAACAATATCGATCAGACGGGCAGCTTTGCACACGGCCACCCAGCGGCGGTGCAGCGTATCATACGACACCCGCGTTCCGCGGGAGGAACGGAACAACGGTGTCTCCGGAGCAGCATCTTCCATATCACGCACCCACAACCGCAATCCGCGCAGCGAGCGCGGCATCGCGTCAGGGGTCAAGACAATCATCCGCTTGCTGCCACTCTTACTGTCCTGAACCAGAAGCATTTCACGTCCAGGTTCAAGTATCACGTCACCGACGTTCAGGTTCAAAACCTCGTCTGTACGGATGCCAATTTCACGGAGCATTGTAAAGATAAGGCGATAGGGCTGTGGTGCCGCAGCAATTGCCTGATCGAGTGCGCGTAGCTCAGCCTCGTTGGTAATCGGTTGCGGTCGATGTTCGGTAGGCAAACGCCCATCAATCTGTTCAACCGGATTGTGCGTCACGTAGCCACGCTCTAATGCCCAGCGAAAAAACCGACCCAGACTGGCGATTCGTCGGTTCGTCGTGCCCGGTTGCTCCTGACGCCTCTCCAGGAACTGCTGAATATCAGCCGTCGTGATAGCACTCAGCTCCTGGCATAGAGCAAGTCCGGCTGTCCGCAGATCACACCGGTACGAGGTGATGGTATTGTCGCTCAATCCATCATCGCACTTCAAATCGTGCAAAAAGTGTTCGAGTTCGCTGATAATGGTGCGCGCATGCTGTGAACCGGCTCTGTTCGCATCAGACATACGACTCTCCTCTCTCCTGCTGTGATGAAGATATTCTCTTCAGGATCTACACAGCAAGTAGCTCACAGCGCACCGGTCAGCGCCGTAAGCAATGACACTCCTGTCAGATTGACTCTGCGCTGCAATTATCTATCACGACCCTATCTCACAATGGCAGATGGGTTACTCCCGAATATGGAAACAGTGAATGCATCATCACTGAGTGATGCCTGCCGAATGCCGAAGATGCAATCCTCAGCAGCATAACACCGTGAACAGCTTCATTGTGTTCGGTATTGATTGCATTATAGCAAATGCTTTGACCTCATGCTAGTTCTAAAAATGAATATTTTTTGCTTTAAGGCAAAACCATTATCGTCATGAAAACCAACAGAAAACCGGATCACCCGGCAGCACAAAATTGTTGGGAAAATAGAGCCTGATCAGGTGTTAACATTGCCTGATTAGTTAAGAAAGGACAAGTTGCCGGGCGTTCGGTGGGTTGGTGGGATGCTGCACCGACGAGTTCAATAAGGCGACGGGTTACAACCCTACCTCGATTCCTGGAAGCCCCACCGGGGCTGGCCTGACGGCGAGAAGTGGGGGCCGGGCGTGCTACTGCATAGCCCCGCAGAGGCTTGCACGTTGTCAACTAGGGCGTCAGCCCGTATGACCGGGTGTGCTCGTGGATAGCCCCGCAGGGGCTTGCATGTTCTTAGACAGAGTTTCCGCCCGCCTGACGGCAAGGAGCAAGTTGCCAGGCGTACCACTGCATTGCCCCACAAGTGCGACAACTACACGACTGGCTTACCCGATTACCGCGTCATTCGTCCACCAGCTCTAAAATGTTGCCTTCCATTCATCGCCAGTGCAATACCGTCTTGAAGCGTAGCCCGTGTCTCAAAGATACGTAGATCGGCACCAAGACTAACCCGTGTCTGCGCTACTTCAGGACTGATTCCTGTCAATACTACCTGCGTCCCAAGTAAGCGCACAGCTCGCGCCGCTCGAATCAAGGCATCGGCGACAAAGGTATCAACCGTCGCAACCCCTGTAATATCAACAATCACGATTTCAGCCCCGCGTGCCGACACCCCTTCCAGCAACGTTTCGATAATCAGGTTAGCCCGGCGCTGATCAATAGTACCGATCAGGGGTAAAGCCACGGCCCGATCACTGATTGGCACCAGCGGAGTACTTAATTCACGTAAGGCCCGCTCCTGCGCGTCAATAATCTCTGCCTGCATCTGCAAGCGCTCGAACTCGATGGCCTTGATCTCCCTGATATTCTGCATCATACCGACCATTCGTACCGCTTTCCCATCCGGGCCGGCGAGAAAATAGCCACGATCCAGAATCCAGACATACGAACCATCTTTGTGGAGAAAGCGATACTCAATATCATATTCGCTCAAGCGAGCTTCAGCTTCCCCTAGTAATGCAACCGCCCGCTCGCGATCTTCTGGATGGATCAATTCTGCCCACTGCGCGATACCACCACTCAATTCACTCAATGTCCGCCCGCAAACATGCTCGGTCTCGCCACTCCAGACAATCTCACTACTAACCACATCGTAATCGTAGATCATCAATCGTAATGCCCGGACCAGCATTGCATAACGGTGACGCAGATCATTGAGTTCCTGAAGCAGGTGTTGGGGATCAAGTGCCATGACTGACCTCTTTCCACATCGAGCTGACAGCATGGTCACTAAGCGGCGGGGCTACGGGTGATTGTAGGGGAAAGATGACTCTGTTGTCAACTCTCTTACGCCCTCCCATACACCGGAATCGCGGCACCGCTGATGATCCGTGCTGCCGGGCTGACGAGAAAGTGAATGACGGCAGCAATTTCTTCTGGTTTCACCCAGGCCCCAAAATCGGCTTTCGGCATTGCCGAGCGGTTCGCCGGCGTATCAATCACACTTGGCAATACAGCGTTGACAGTAATATCGTGCGGGCGTAATTCGGCCGCCAGTGCTTCGGTCAGTTGCAGCACCGCCCGCTTGGCCGCCGCATAGGCCGCCAGATTGGCACCGGCCTGAGTCGCAGTCCGGCTGCTGACATTCACAATTGCCCCGCCGCCGCGGGCAATCAGGTAGGGAATGGCAGCTGCACACGAAATCACCGCCGTCTTCAGATTTATATCAAGCTGCGCCTGCCAGAGCGCCCATGGCGTCTGATGCACCGGCTCGCCACCGGCGAAGCCGCCAGCAGCGTTGATCAAGATGTCGATCCCACCATGCGTCGTTGCAATCGTGCGATAGGCAGCCTGGGTTGCCGATTCATCGGTGAGATCGAGCGGTATACCGATTACTGCCGGCATACGTTCGGCAAGCGCCCGAAAAGCATCCTCTTTCACGAAGGGGACGACAACCGTAGCGCCGGCATTTGACAAACGTTCAACAACCGCAACTCCTAATCCCCCCGTGCCGCCGGTGATAATCGCAACCTTTCCTGCCAGATCCATGGCTCTTCCTCTCGTAGATATATGAACAACTCTGGCGCACACCTACGCCAGAGTCGCCTCTATGCTCAGACAAACGGAGAGCACTCCTCGCAGGCAACCCCATCGTTACCCGTTTTGGTATTGACTACTGCATCAGCAGGTCGAAATGCGGTCGTCCGTCATCGCCTCCCAGTCGGCGCAAACCACGTTGAATCGCTCGCGCTGCGCCTTCGCCGATCCAGAATGTCAGCACTGAACCAACAATCAGGCCCAACGCGCTGCCCAACGCTGCGCCACTGGCGAACAGAACGAACCGTTTGCGTCGCGACGCTGCTTTGCGCCGCGCAGTCTCCTTGCCCATATGCTTCCTCACTGCACAACGACTACCGGCATTGCTTTGCTCCAAAGGCGTTCTAACCGGTAGTACTCACGCTGGCTTTGGCTGAAGATGTGCACCACAATGTCGCGGTAGTCGAGCACAACCCAGCCGGTATCGGCGCTCCCTTCAAAGCGCGGGTTTAACCCGTGCTCGGTTGAAATCTTCTCGTCGATGTGGTCGATGATCGCTCGCATCTGCCGATCATTGTCGGCGGTACAGATAATGAAGTAGTCGGCAATGGTTGTCTGCGAGCGGATGTCCAGCAGGACAATGTCGTGCGCCTGCTTGTCTTCTACCAGCTCGACGATGCGGCGGGCAATCATTCCGGTCTCGATGGTTCTTTCCTCCTGTAGTGTATTATTGTATCATCCTGAATCCTATCACAATTGACGCACCTTGTAAAACTATTATAGCAGGATTGCTACGGCTAATCTACGATAGACGGGCAGGGATGTTGTTGCCGTATTCGCAGTTCTGTCGGTACCTGATGTGGTATGCGGCAGAACTGGCTGTTCAGAGAGGAGTATGGGTGATGAACGAACCGCTATCATTACGTATTGGGCAGGCGTGTCTTGAGGTGGTCGAAGGCGATATTGTGAGCCAACAGGTTGATGCGATTGTCAATGCCGCTAACGAACAGTTGCAGCAGGGTGGTGGTGTCTGCGGTGCAATCTTTCGCGCTGCCGGAGCTGCTGAACTACAACGGGCGTGTGATGCTGTTGCTCCCTGTCCAACCGGCGAAGCTCGCATTACACCCGGTTTTGCCCTACCGGTACGCTATATCATTCACGCGGTTGGGCCTATTTTCAACCACTATGCACCGTCAGAAGCCGACCGGCTGCTCATAAGCGCCTATCGCGCAAGCCTGGCGCTGGCCCGTCAATATGGTCTGCACAGTATCGCTTTTCCCAGTATTGCCACCGGTATCTACGGTTTTCCGGTCTCTCGCGCCGCACCGCTGGTACTACAGACTCTCATCGATGATCTGCACACCCATCAGACACCTGGTCTGGTGCGGATGGTGCTGTGGCGCGATACGTTCCCGGTGTATCGTGACGTGTTCACTCAAATACAATCTGAACGGAGTCTGAACGGTGGGTAACTGATGAGGTGCTGAAGAAAACCTCTGCTCTTCACCAGCCGTGCCCACAACAGGGTTGTGCCTGTACGAGTGTGTTGATACCAGGCATGAGCCTGTTTCCTATGGCGATGAGTCGCTATCTGCATACGATCTCGTGACAGCGAGCAGGCGTGGTTGCAACTATTTGGTAAAACTTTCGTCAAATTCGCAGAATACGTGGGCACAACTCTTTGGCCCTGGCTGGAAGGAGCCGATATATGCAGACACGACTTACCCGGAGCAGAACAGATCGCATGATTGGCGGTGTGTGTGGTGGTCTGGCCCGCTACTTCGCCGTTGATCCGGTCATTGTGCGCTTAATCTTCGTGCTGATCTTTTTCATCAATGGCATTAGCCTGCCGATCTATCTGGTGCTGTGGCTGATTATGCCAAGAGAGAATCCGCCGACCCCCTTCTCCTCGACAGGTAGCGAGGCAAATTTCGCTCCGCAGGAAGCCTTTGTCAGCCAGAGTCAGGTGAGTGGGCAGGCACGGGTCGGATATGCGCCCGATCCCTCATATCGCTTCGATCCACTTACCGGTCAGCCTATCGGCGGCCCGGCAACCAGTGAGACAGTACAACTGACCACGACACCGTCGCGTCGTCGTAACTGGAGTTTACTCGGCATGATTCTGATCGGTGTGGGCGGTATCATTCTGCTTGAGCAATTGGGGGTAAATCTCTCACTACTATTCCCCGTGCTGTTGATTGGGGCCGGCCTGGTGCTGTTACGACGTGGACGCTAAATGAAACCGGTCACATCAGCCAGAAACAGGGAATGAACACTATCGTAGAAGTCCAGGGTAGGGGCGCACGGTCATGCGCCCCTACAGTGGCATCCCCTGCGTTCACCACCTCAATCCGTACCACGCCACGTTCAGGGTTCGGCAAGGGTAAGATGACGTATGTGTCGCCCCTTTACAGGTAGAGCCAGATCATTGGCCCGACCGTTATTCTCTCTTGCCCTGACCGACCGCTGTTGTGGTATCGGCGAATGGTATAGCGGTAGTGAAACATCCTTTGCCAACCCCACTGTCACCGGCCGGTCAAAGTCCCCCCATCATTGCCGCAATCACAACCGCGATCAGGGCGCCACTAATTGAGCTGATCAGGTTTACCAGGTCGTTATCCATCCAGCGCCAGCCACGCAAAAAGCGATTGGGAGTACCATCGCGGGCCACTCGACGTTCAGTCTCGCGCCCATCAGGATAGACGTAGATGGCCTGTACGGTAGCACCGAGCAGGCTATCGATCAATGCGCCACCCAGACCACCAAGGACGCCGGCCAGAATCATCCACCACGGTGGCGTACCACCGATACTGCTTAGCAGAAACATGGTGATGCCAATCAATAGCCCACCTGCGGCAGCCGCCGAGGTACCCATCAGGGTAACACCGCCGGATGTTCCCGGTGGTACGGGCTGGCGCGTCGTAATCAGCCGTGGTTCGTGCGGGCTGAGTACGCCCACTTCGGTCGCCCAGGTATCGGCAGTCACCGTTGCCATTAATCCAACGAACGCTGCCAGTAACACCGCCGGCTGGTCGTTCAAGGCATACGCAACTGCGCAAAGTGCACCTAACCCACCATTGGCAATCGTCTGAAAGAAATCACGCCTGCCGCCCTTGGCAAACTTTTCTGCTGCTCGCCGTTCTTTAAGGGATTCTTTGTAGTGAGAGAGTAGACTACTGCTGACGAAAAAGACGATCAGGGTAATTCCCCAGGCCCAACCACCAAAACCAAACGTCAATGTCCCGACTAATATAGCACCCAACCAGCCACTTTCGCTTAGTGAACGACGGGCAAAGGCAATACCGCCGATCACAATGCTGAGCACAAATCCCAACCCGATCTGCACAACGTCAATCATAGTCTCCCCCGACGCACTCGCCGGAGCGGCAAAAAAGAACGCAGAGCACCAATTGCGTGGTGCTCTGCGATTATACCAGAGACAGGGACAGGATTGATTAGGCTGCGGCGCGAGCTGCTAATGTCTGACGAGTCTGGCGGGCAACGCCACGCAGTGCTGTCTCAAGATCGGCACCTAGCATATCGGCGACGGTCTTCTCCGGTACAAACGACGCCATCATGCCTAGAAGCGGTGTCAGGTCAATTCCCATAACAACCTGTAGCTCGGTACCATTGACCGCCTGGCTTAGCACCCAGCGTGTCTCGACCGGTAGCGGCGTGCGCACAGTGAAGACGATTTCGCGGTTGTCTTGCCAGGTCAGATCACCTTCACAGCGGATCGTGCCGAACAAGCCACCCATTGACATATAGGTGACTAAACGGGCACGCCGTGCAACATCATCACGATCAAACAGCTCTGTCTTCTGTACACGAGGCAAAATCTGGCTGATCAGTGCCGGATCGGAAAGAGTTGTGAATACCTGCTCTGGCGTTACTCCCTCTATATGGCAGCGCCGTCCTACTTTAATCATCATGCTCTCCTGCCTCTGTACTGTCAATGTTTTGCAAAGTCATAATAGCATCCTTGCACAGACATGTCAATAGCTTTATTAATGAAAATACAACGAGGCACGTCGTTTTAAGTGCGGCAGCCATACTGCCACGCCAGCCGTGCTGGCGATCAGGTGCGGGGCGCAACGGTTTCGCCGCCGGTCACGGCAGCGCACCGCTGTCTGGTATGACGATACGTGGTGCATAGACGGGACGTGAGCCGAGGAGCGGATCGTGGCGCGTCGTTTGGCGTGCGGCAGCATGGCCGCCGCGCCAGCCGTGCTCACGAGTAGGCGCGTGTTACACCGTCCACCCTGCTGGTCACAGAGATGCTGGATGTGCTCGTCACGCACATACTCCCAGACTGCCGGTATGACAGGAGCATGGTTGACGACCATCTCCAGTGCCATCACTCGCTTAATGGATTGCCTTCTCCTGCCGCACTGACAGACTGGAAGCAGGATATGCTGTCCTTAGTGATTGGTAAGCATTCATGCGTCTATGCGACAGTCTGGATGCACGACAGCACAGCTTTTATGAAATAGGTGCTACTCTTCGCTAACAACCACCGGCTCAGGTTGATCGCGATTGGCCCAATACATCAAGAGCAGCGCACTCAAGGCCAGAACTGCGAAACCCATTGCCAGAGGAGTCACTGTGCCGTTGTACGCCTGCCCAATAACCGCACCGAGCGGAATAGCGACGAAGGTGGAAAGCGAGCCAACCACTGCCGAACCTACACCGGCAATATGGCCGAGCGGTTCCATCGCCAGTGCGTTCATGTTGCCGAAGAGAATGCCTAGACAGAAGAAACACGGGATCAGGTACGCCATCAACATCCATAGCGGCGGTTGCCCGGCGGTGAGCAGAGCTATCCCAACAAAGAGCAGGGCTATGCTGCACAACGCAAACAGCGCAACTTTTACCAGCGGACGCATGCCGTAGCGCATGACGAGGCGGCCATTCACGAATGAAGCGAGACCAATCGCCAGCGCATTGATGGCAAAAAACAATGGAAACAGTACGCCTAAACCGTATTGCTGTTGAAAAATCTGCTGTGACGAATTGAGATACGCCTGAAGAATGGCTGACACTGCTCCGGCCATGAGGGTGTAGCCGAGTGTGGTGGCGTTTGCCAGTACTTCGCGGAGCGCACCAATCATTCGGTGCACCGACAACGGCACTCTGCGCTCGGATGGAAGTGTCTCCGGCTGACGAAGCGCAAACCAGATCAGTGATACAATCCCCAGCACCAACAATATGACGAAGATGATGCGCCAGGCAGCCACAAACAGGATGGCCTGGCCGATAGCCGGCGCGATGATAGGCACCACGATGAAGACAACCATGATAAATGACATTACCCGTGCCATTGCTCGCCCGGCAAAGCGATCCCGCATGAGCGCCATTGAGACCCCACGTGGCCCGGCCACACCCAACCCCTGAAGCAGACGCCCGATCAGCATCATGGGAAAATTGATGGCAAAGATGGCCAGTAACGAGCCAACACCAAATATGGCGTATCCCAGGTAAATCGCCGGTTTCCGCCCGATGCTGTCCGACAGCGGGCCGTAGAGAAGCTGACCAATCGCCAGGCCGAGAAAGACCATCGTGACGACAAGCTGGTTGGCGTTCTCGTGTGGGGAGCTGAGATCGGCACCAATATCGGCCAGGGCAGGTAACATCAGATCAATCGACATAGCGACCAGCGCGGTCATGAGAGCCATCATGGCGATAAATTCACCTGTTTGCGGGCCGTGTGTGAGTTTTGACGGTGACATGACGTGTCCAATTCCTTTATGCTACGCGATGGGTTTTCGTCGTATTATGCCCTCTTTGCGCAATCTTGACAAGACAATCTTCGCTTTGTCAAAGAGTTTTGCGCCGGATGCAGGATAGTGTTTCTGGGATTATCGGCGGCGAGGGCATTGCCTTCGTCCACGCTGGTAGCAGGTTGCAGCGCCACGTGTCGCAGAGTTCGGCGTGCAGAAGTAAGGCTTTCGCACCCACCGGTCACAGGCACGGCCTGCGTGCTTGCATCTGAGTATGGTAGAGTGTTACACGTAAAGCAGATTTTCCCCCTCAGCCGGAGTAACTATGTCAACAATAATCATTGTACGCGCTCAACCGCGTGACGCAGCGTTGCTCAAGCAAATTGCTGTTGCTGCCAAGCGATATTGGGGCTATCCCGACCATCTCATCAACCAATGGGCCGCCTCGCCAATCATCACCCCAGCGGCGATTGATCACGATCTGGTCTTTGCTGCTCATCAGCAGGGGCAGCCGATTGGCTGGTATCGGTTGATTGTCGATAGCTCACCGGCCATACTCGAAGACCTTTGGGTGATCCCGTCCTGGATCGGCCAGGGCGTGGGGCGAATACTCTTTACCCATGCCGTTGCCCAATGCCGTGCGCATGGAATTGCGCAGATCGAGTTGGACGCTGATCCACATGCCGTCGGCTTCTATCGCTACATGGGATGTACCGTGATCGGGGAGACTATCTCGGAATGGAACCGACCGGTACCCCGGCTCCGCTTTGCGCTTGCGGAAGTGGATTGAAACCGGGGCAACCTTCATGTCTCGTGAAACATGCGCCTACCTTTGTGTGCAGTGTGTGTTTTGTGGGGGAATGATGGATATATCTGCCACCACGTCATCCTCCAGCCTGTGCCAGCACGTGCTCCAATAGTGGCCGGGTGTGGGTCAGAGAGGCTGAACTGGCGATCAAGCGGTGTAGATCAGTAAAGGTGTCGATGTCATACCAAAGGGGCAGGAGTGAGGTCTGTAGCCGCAGTTGTTCGGCAATGGCCAGCGTATCACGCAGTACGGTTGGCGTACTCATGGTGACGCCGGTGAAGAGGGTTGGCATCGGTCGGCGCAACCCAACCAGATAGTAACCGCCATCGCTGGCCGGCCCTAGCACAAGATCGGCCCCTTGCGTTAATTCAGCAATTGCCTGTTCGATGAAGGCCACCGGCAAATCAGGACTATCGCTCCCGATCACGACCACTGCCGGTGCCCCTTCGCTCAGGAGCGCATTGGTGACGGTGGCCAGCCGTTCACCCAAATCAGCGCCAACCTGTGGCCGATGAGCAAAGTCAGGGGCAAGGCTGGCAAAGTAATCGGCGGCGGTTACCGGTGCATACGCAATGATCGGCTGTACCCCGCGTACACTCCGCAATAACGCCGTCAAATCATAAAGAAACGCTTCATACAGCGTAGCTGCCTGCTCTGGGGTCAAAGGCGGGCACAAACGGGTCTTGACCCGTCCCGGCTCAGGGCGACGAGCCATCATCACGAGCGCTGGATGCACGCTCACGGCGTGCCGATAGCGCCTGTTCAGGTGGAGCCGGCGGCTGCGGTACATGCGTAACAATGTGCTGCGGTGCGAATCTCGCGTCCGGCCAGATCGGCGATGGTCACATCGCGAATGGTCTGCGGCAGCGCGAGATCGAGCATCTGATTGAAATCACAGTCGTAGAGTCGCCCATCCCAACCGACCGAGAGCATGGTGCGACACATCACGCCATTCACTGTTGCCGGGTTGAACGCCTGAACGAGCAGGTGCATATATGATTCCAGCTCGCCATTGGCCTGCAAGTGAGCCAGATAGCGGCTGATCGGCATATTGGTGAGCGTATACAGGCGATTGAAGACTATGCCATAACGGGTAGCCAGCTCTTGCCGCCAGCGTTGTTCGAGGGTTTCCTGCGCTTCCGGCAGATAAGGGCCGGTGGGATTTGCAATCAGGTTCAGCACCAACCCGCTACCCTCAATACCGTAGCCCAACGCATTGAGTTCGCGCAACGTCGCCAGCGATTGCGCAAAGACCCCCTCACCACGTTGACCATCGGTCGACTCCGGATCGGTGGTCAGCAACGACGCAATGATCTCGACCCGATGTTCGGCAAAAAATCGGGGCAGATAGCGATAATTTGGCAGTTGGGCAATCGTCAGATTACAGCGGTCGATCACATGGCAACCCAGCGCACGTGCCTGACGAACGATCTCGGTAAATGCGGGATGCAACTCCGGCGCACCACCGGTAATGTCGAGTGTCGGAATCCGCCAGTGCGCCAACACATCCAGACAGGCGGCGACAATCTCCGGCGGCATGACCTCCTTGCGGTCAGGGCCGGCATCAACGTGACAATGACGACAGGTCTGATTACAGCGTCGTCCCACATTGATCTGCAATACGTCAATGCGCGACTCAGCCCGTAAAGGGGCCAGACCGTAGGCCAGGAGTGTCTCATTGAAGGCAGGTATCGGTACCTGTGCCAGCACCTGTTGCTGGATCAGCGGATTGGCCAATGGATGTGCCTGCCGTTGCAACGTTTGAATCAACTGTTTTGATGGCATTTTTACTACTCCTTGTACTAGAGAGTATACCATGCAAGACAAGGAGTATCAGTGGTGTTTTGCGTCTGACAATGCCTGTGCCGTGTGGCTAAAAGTGCGGAAGAGATAATCTCGACTATCCGAAACCCTCTTTACACCTGCTGTACCAGGTGGGTTTGGAAAATCCTACCGACCGGCATCCGTCTCATGTACTGTTATCCCAGGTACTCCCAGACTGTCACCCAGGCGCATGAACGCTTGCCAATCACCAAAGTCTGCCTATCCTGCTCCCAAGCCGTTGGTATGGGGAGAGCAGCTTCATTCGTGTAATCATTCGCTGGATTGAGTGTCTCGCCCGTGCGTCATGCACGTGTTGCGCAGTGTGGAGTGCGGCAGCATGGCTGCCGCAGCCGCCGTGCTCACAATCCGGTGCGTGGCACGCCGTTGACTCTACTGGTCACGGGTATGCCGGGTGTGATCGTATAGAGTCGGTCACGAACGAACGAGATACCTTCTCGTAGACGTTTTTTGAAATAGGTTCTACACTCCAGAATAGGACAATCTTCTTGCTGTGCGATACGTAAAAGTTTTCTCCAGGCTTACACACAAATCGCACCTGTGGAAACACATCCACACACCGATCACTACACGAGCACACCTACCCG
>NZ_DAOTZQ010000025.1:0-76797 GCF_034434295.1 Chloroflexus sp. | reverse complement strand
GGATTCGCAGTTGAAGGCCAATTGACACGCCACGCCATTGATCGCAACGGTGACCTGCACGATGTGGTGATTATGTCGGCGTTTTTGAAGGTGTGATTATCCAATTCTACAGTGGTAAAATAGATACCAACAGTCTCAAGTTTCATCTCTGGCACAGTGGCAGGTTACAAACCCTACATTAAGAGGGGGTGTTTTCCCTGTTAGCGTCTTACGGAGATTATGAATGAAGCGTTTTTTGAGCGTATTACCCAACGACGTAAAACGGCCATTACGGAATGCTCGCGACTTTGTGGTTAGAGTTAAAAATTTGATCTTATACCAGGGCAAAAACCATTTTTGCCCTGTTTGCCAGAAATCATTACGTGCATTTGCACCTTACGGTCGGTCACGCCGTAAAGGTGCTTTATGCATTTATTGCGGTTCTTTAGAGCGTCATCGGTTATTATGGCTCTATTTAACCCAAAAAACCGACTTGTTTGATGGTAGACCAAAGGATGTTCTTCATATTGCGCCAGAACCATGTTTCAAACCAATCTTTCACCAAAAGCTAGGGGCTGGTTATATCACGGCTGATCTGAACAACGATCACGTGATGGTAAAAATGGACATCACGAATATTCAGTATCCTGATGAGTCCTTTGATGTGATACTGTGCAGCCATGTTCTCGAGCATGTGCCAGATGATCGAACAGCCATGCGCGAGTTCTGGCGCGTCCTGAAACCAACCGGCTGGGCAATCCTGTTAGTGCCGATTATGGCTGAAGTGACATTTGAAGATCCCAGCATTGTCGATCCACAAGCACGATTTATTGCCTTTGGACAGGAAGACCATGTCCGTGTGTATGGACGAGATTTCCCCGACCGGTTACGTGGGGTAGGCTTTACTGTACAAACAACCACGGTTACTGATCTTGTTCCCGACCCTGAAGTGGCCGTGCAGATGGGTTTAACTAAAGATAGTGGAGAGATCTACTTTTGCACAAAGCTTCCTGGATGATTGTCTGTGCTTCCCCCATTGACAACAACCTGTTCCCCTGCTATACTCACCACCAATTGCAGAACGCTGCACTCATCCAGAGCGGTGGAGGGACCGGCCCTGCGAAACCGCGCCAACCCGGCGGAAGTGAACCTGACGGGTGGCAACTCCGGCAGCATAAAGCTGGCAGATGAGAGGAGAGCGGCGTCTTCCCGTAAATCGGTAGAAGAACGTCATCTGACCTCTCATCGCCGTGATGAGAGGTTTTCTTATGGCTATTGAGCAGTTTAGCGGACCAAGTACGGTCGCAGTTCACGCGGGTGAACCGCGTCAGCGTGCATTTGATGCTATCACCCCTCCAGTTGTTCACAGTGCCACCTATACCTTCCGCGATAGTGCTGAGTTGATCGCTTTCCAGTCAGGTGATCTGGAGCGTGAAGAGTACGGTCGCTACGGCAATCCGACGGTACGAGCCGTTGAAGCGCGATTAGCCGCTCTTGAATCACCAACGGCACCTGCCGCAGCACTGCTTTGCGCTTCCGGGATGAATGCATTAACGACGGTGATGCTGGCACTTCTCCCATCAGGCAGCCACGTCATTCTGACCGATGACGGTTATCGGCGCACCCGCCAGTTCGTGCGAACCATGCTGGCCCGCCTGGGTGTGACGCATAGCGTTGTGGCTGCCGCCGACCCTGCCGCGATTGCCGCTGCTATCGATCCGGGACGCACTCGCCTGATTGTTACGGAAGCGCCAACCAATCCCTACCTGCGGGTGATCGATCTGGCTGCCGTGGCAAGCATTGCCCGCGAGCATCGGATTAAGACGCTCATCGACGCCACCTTCGCTACACCCTACAATATGCGGCCACTTGAATACGGGATCGACCTGGTGGTGCATAGCTGTAGCAAATATCTGGCCGGTCACAACGATCTGCTGGCCGGTGTGATCATCGGTCGGCCACCAATTATCAGTGCGCTGCGCGAAACCCAGGGTATCCTCGGAGGTATCTGTGATCCGCATACTGCATATCTGCTCGGTCGCGGGTTGAAGACCTTCGCTCTGCGCATGGAACGCCACAATCAAAATGGTCAGGCGGTAGCCGAATTTCTGGCCCGTCATCCACGGGTAAGCCGGGTGCATTATCCGGGATTACCCGAACACCCCGACCACGCCGTCGCCCGTGCCCAAATGCGCGGCTTTGGTGGCGTTGTCTCATTTGAAGTCGCCGGCGATTTGCAGAGTGCCATGGCTGTGGTCGACCGGCTACGTCTGCCGTACATTGCACCGAGCTTTGGCGGTGTTGAAAGCCTGGTTGAACAACCGGCACTTATGAGTTACTATGAATTGAGTAGTGAAGAACGGCTGGCGGTGGGTATTCGCGACAACCTCATCCGCCTTTCGTGCGGGATTGAGGATGTGAATGACTTAATCGCCGATCTGCAACAGGCTCTTGCCGACGAATAACCTATGCATTCTACCCTTCAGCGCCGGCTCGCTGCCGGCCAGATTGTCGTTACCGGCGAGATCGCACCGCCAAAGGGGGCGGCACGTAGCCATCTCGAAGCACTGGCCCGCAACATTCGTGATTATGTCGATGCGGTCAATTTGACCGACAACCAGCGCGGTATTGCCCGCATGTCTTCGCTGGGTGGGAGTGTCATTTTGCAACAACTCGGCATTGAGCCGATCATGCAAATGACCTGCCAGCATCGCAATCGGATTGCCCTGCAGGCCGATGCGCTCAGTGCAGCAGCTCTTGGCGTGCGTAATTTACTGGCAATGACGGGGGACCATCCCCGGATTGGTGACCATCCAGAGGCCAAAAACGTCCTCGATCTCAATTCATTCCAACTGATCCGGGTCTTACGCACGCTACGCGATCAGGCGACGTTCCAATCCGGTACGCCGCTCAAAGAGGCGCCACGATTCTTTATCGGCAGCGTCGCGAACCCGAATGTTGAACGGGCTGCCCGCCTTGAGAAAAAGATCGAGGCCGGTGCCGAATTTGTCCAAACGCAACTCATCTTCGATGTTGGGCGATTCCGGCAGTGGATGGCCGATGTACGCGCAGCCGGTTTACACCAACAGGCGTATATTCTGGCCGGCGTGATGATCTTGCGTCGACCGCACTCGGCCATCTACCTGCGCGATCACCTGCCCGGTACGCTGATGCCGGAGACGGTGATTGAGCGAATGCAGCGGGCTACCGACAGCGAAGCGGAAGGGATTGCCCTGGCCGCCGAACTGGTAAACGAGCTGCTGAGTATAGAAGGTGTGGCCGGCGTTCACATTATGTCGGTTGACTGGACACGGGCTATTCCTCGAGTGGTGGAACAGGCCGGTCTATTACCCCGGCCACCGGTACCGTCAACCGAAGAGAATGTGCTATAACATATGTAGTACACGCTGATCGATGAAAGTACCACTATGGCTATCATTTTAAAATCTCCTGCCCAGATAGAACTCTTGCGTGCTGCCGGTCAACTGGTACGGCAGACGTTTCAGGTACTGCGTGACCATATTCGGCCAGGGGTGACAACGGCTGAACTCGACGCAATTGCCGAAGAGTTCATTCGCTCGCACGGGGCCGAGCCGGTGTACAAAGGGTATGTACCCGCCGGACGGCGGAACTACATTCCCCCTTTTCCAGGCACGATCTGCGCTTCGATTAACGACGTGATTTGTCACGGTATTCCGAGCAAGCGTGATCGCCTCCGCCAGGGTGATATTGTCGGCATCGATATCGGGTTACGCCTCAACGGCTGGATCGGCGATGCGTGCGAGACCTTTGCTGTCGGCGAGGTTGATGAGGAGACGCAACGACTCCTCGACGTAACCAGGCGGTGCCTTGAGTTAGGAATTGAGCAGGCACGGGTAGGTAACCCCTTGCGGGCAATCGGTGCCGCAATTCAGCGCCACGCCGAAGCGCATGGCTTTTCGGTGGTACGCGAATATACCGGTCATGGCCTGGGGCGTAATCTCCACGAAGAACCGACCATTCTGCATTACGACGATCCCCACCAGACCCGTAAGATTGTTGCCGGGATGGTATTCACGATCGAACCGATGATCAATGCCGGTACAGCCGCAACCAAAGTTGATCGCGATGGCTGGACGGTGCGTACTGCTGATGGAAAGCGATCAGCTCAGTTCGAGCATACGCTGGCTATCACCGAAGAAGGGCCGGTCATTCTGACGGCCTGAGCAGGAGGGCAGATCAACGATGACGCTCGAAGAAGCATTGATCGCAGCACTCGCTGCCGGTGATCGAGCACGAGCCATCGAGCTAGCAACCGAGTTGCATGCCCGTGGTATCGATGTACAGGCAATTGAGGCTGCACTGGCTGCACAACCTCAGCTTGAAGAGCAGCTTTGGGCAACGCTCAACGAAGTTATCCCGATTTCACGGCGAGCATTGAAGCGACGAGCGATCCGTGCCGCCGAAGAACGGGATTGGGGGAACTGGGAGGAAGGACGTCGTCGCTGATCTGGAGTAATGCCTATCCTGCGCCCTCACCTGATCTGCTACTGCACACGGTAGATGACGATAGTCTGCTCACCACTATCGTCGCGAAGCATGATTTCTACCTGATCAGGACGGAGTAATCCACGCGACAAGGGATCGTAATTCGCTGCACCCTCGATATAGTAGTAGTAGACGTGGCCCTCGTAACGAAAACCCCGCACATTACTTGAGCGCACAATAACTCCTGGTTTGACTTCGATGACGGGATCGATGATCAATCCGCTAAGACGACCCTGAATTTCACCGGTCAACGGGGTCAAATCCGGTGTTGTGGTCAGTGATGGACGCGGTGGCGCGGACAACAATAACCAGACAAGTACGCTTAGCAGCAGGCATAACTCTAACCCTACCATGATAAAAAAGAGGTTAGCGCGACCTGATCGCCAGAGATCCGTTATGGTTATTCGCTGCTCTGCCCCAACCGACGCCATCGGCTTGATCATGACGATTTCCTTGTGCACGTTACTGGATACCGGTACTTATGACTGTCATCCAGGTCAGAAGGTAAGTGAGTATAGTGTAACAAACTACTGTAACCAAAGCCATAGGTCTTCGGTCATATTTTGCTGAAAATGATCAACATATCGGAAAGAACGCATCTCACCACTCTGCCGTTACCGATGCCAGATGTGGCCGAAGATATGACATCAAGTGAGTTTCGCGATCAGGTCTACACTATTCCACTAAAGCGCATTAGTTGCAACAATTTTTCAGGTGACAGTGTCTCATTACTGTCGAAACAGATACGGTACAATCTCTTGTGGAGTTTTCTCGTCTCACAAGCATCTTCTGCACAATGCCTGACTGTAGCTTTTAATAGACGTATAATAGCTCCGTAAAGTTCCATCTATAGGACTATTGCGATGAATCGGCGACTGGTGGATCTCTTGCAAGAAGGTATTGCCCTGCTGGGTGGTGCGCTTGGCGGTTTACTCGTTGTGCGGCTGGTGCTGAAATTGCTGGCCGCCCGACCCGATAGCCCGGCGGTGACCTGGCTCTACAATCTGACCGACCCTATAGTGGCAGCATTAGCAATGATGGATCGCGATCAACCACGTTTTGGATCAATTCTGGAACTGAGCACGCTGGCAACCCTTGTATTGATTGTAAGCCTGACGGCCCTGATCTGGGTTGGCCTGGGAAGGATGCAGCGCCAATGAATGAGCAAATTGCGACTATCTTAAGCTGGTTACTCATCATCATGTTGATTTGTTTGACGCTTGCGATTACTGTGCTCTGGCTGATCTGGCAACGATTACGAAACCTGAATGTACCACCGGATGCCGGTTTTTTTGAAACGATGCACTACCTACCCATTGCACTGCCTATTGCCCTTGATTTGCTCGATTTTGGTCTTGACATTCTGGCAGCTCCGGTGAGCTGGCTGGTGCTCGACCGTTTGGGCTTGCGCGGCTTACGCAATAAAGCTGCGGTTGAAGCCCTCATTCCATTGACACAACCAATTCCTGTCTTCACACTGGGCTGGTTGATCGCCCGTCTGACCGGTTTGGGCAAGACGATTCTTGAAGAACAACGGCAATAGGCCCAAGTGAGGGGTAATAGTGCATGACCCCTCACTCTACAGCACATCGCCTGTCCGTTCAGCACACGGGCAACGGCCGCTCAAAATGCCTGGAAGCGGAGACGAACAGCACCATTTTCATCACGCAAGACAAGGGTTCCGGCATTTAATTCGTACTGCGTTACAGCCTGCAACGCCTGATGAAACATGATCTCCTGAGCAGTCACTGCATCATCGGCACATGCCATCAGAGTCGTCATCACATTGCTCAAGGTGATAGTCGCTCCGTTGATTCGATAATCACCGCTAAAGGAATTACAACCGGAAAATCCATTCACCCGACCGGTAGCATCAAATACGATTGTTAATGCGTGCTCTGAATGCAACGGTGGCTGACCATCAATTTCGATCAATTGCCACTGTCTATTGGTAAGATCGGTGGTGGATGTACCAGAATTTGTACAGGCTACCATGAACATAACCAGTAGGAGCATTATTGCCCGGCTTGCGTTCATCGGAAGATGTCCTTTCTTTGTCCTGTTGAATTCGTCGTTATGCCCACTAATACCTGATTGACAAAAACTCGCTATCGTGCAGTAACATCAAACTATCAGGCAATCTCCAAACGTGAGTCAACAGGCAAATGTTCCACAACCATTCACAACATCACCAGCACGCTATCAATCAGTCTGCGCTACAATAGATAGAGAGATACTTCAGACGAGGATTGGAAAATGATTATTCTAAACTATGCTCATCCCATCACCGCAGCGCAGCAAGAACAAATCGTTGCGTTGACCGGCCAGCACATTGATCGATTGCTTGACATTCCCAGTCAAATCGATCAGCAACAACCATTACTTCCGCAAATTATCGCCATGGCCGATGCTGCCGGTCTTTCACCACAGCAATGGCAGAGCGAAGCGATTCTGGTTAATCTCCCGGCACTCAATTTCAGTGCCGCAGCCCTGCTAGCCGAGCTACATGGTCGCATGGGATACTTCCCACCGGTATTACGAATCCGCCCGATAGCCGGGTCGTTGCCGCCTCGCTACGAAGTGGCCGAAATACTCAATCTCCAGGTGCTACGCGACGAAGCACGTACCCGTCGTGCTCAGTAACCTTGTCGGAGAACCGTCTATGAACAGTCGCCTGATTTACCTTGATTACGCTGCCACAACACCGCTCGATCCACGAGTATTGGAAGCGATGATGCCATTCCTGACCGGTATGAGTGGAAACGCATCCAGCATCCATCAGGTTGGGCGGGCTGCGTTGCAGGCGTTGGACGATGCGCGTGAGCAGGTAGCACTGGTGTTAGGGTGTCAGCCGAAAGAGATTGTCTTTACCAGCGGTGGGAGTGAAAGCATTAATCTGGCTATCAAAGGGGTTGCCATGGCGCTACGTGCCCAGGGCAAAACCCATCTCATTAGCAGTACCATCGAACATCACGCCGTTCTCCATGCACTCGACTACCTGGTGGAATATGAGGGGTTTACGGTTACCCTGCTACCGGTTGATCGCACCGGTCGCGTCCAGCCTGCCGATCTCAGTGCTGCGATCCGACCTGAAACCGCGCTCGTCTCGGTGATGTATGCCAACAATGAGACTGGTGTCATCCAGCCGATCACTGAGCTGGCCGCCATTTGTCGCGAGCGTGGCGTGATCTTCCACACGGATGCGGTGCAGGCACCCGGCCAGTTACCACTCGATGTGCATGCGTTAGGAGTTGACCTGCTAAGTCTGACCGCCCACAAGTTTTACGGGCCGCAGGGGGTGGGGATATTGTATCTGCGCCGGGGAACACCGCTGGTGCCGCAGATCAACGGTGGCGCACAGGAACGCCGCCGCCGGGCCGGTACAGAGAACATCGCCGGTATTGTGGGGTTGGCCAAAGCCTTAAGCATTGCTGAGGGTGAGCGTACCACACACGCAAATCGATTACGAGCACTGAGTGAACGCCTGATTGATGGCGTGCTTACTCACATTCCACAATCATGGCTGAATGGCGACCGCCAGGCCCGACTACCGGGCATCGTTAACATAGGTTTCGCCTGTATTGAGACCGAAAGCCTCTTACTGCTGCTCGATCAGCGCGGCATCTGTGCCAGTTCAGGGAGTGCCTGCACCTCTGGCTCACTCGAACCATCACACGTCTTACTGGCAATGGGTCTCTCACCCGACAAAGCCAATGGTTCGATCCGCTTCTCCCTGGGCCGCCAGACTACCGATGAGCAGATTGACACTCTGCTCGATCTGTTACCCGATCTGGTCGCGCAATTGCGAACGCTGACGCCGTGTGTGTGATGCCGGGAGTGCATACCTGGCGTGCATTGTTTCTATGCTCTCTGTTTGACGAGAATATCTGCCCACCCATCAATGAAACCGGCAAAGGCTAGCGGGACACTCGAGCAATCGGTTTGTGTGAAGAGGGATAGCCGGATCAACGCTTACGCTGCGGGTGCGCTGGGTCCACTTCTGCGCTTAGGATAGGGTGGAGGGTAATGGGTTGGCGTGGATCATATTCCCATGCGCCCAGGTATGCTCGTAGCCGTCGCAACGTGCATCGGGTGTAGAGCATAATGGCGGCGTGAAAGCATGGCTGCCGCACGTCAGACTACGCGACACGGGAATACCGGCGTGCTTGATCAGCATTGGAAGGGGAGGTGTTGCTATCGCTTACCCCACCCGACAATGCTTCGGATGGGGGCGGTATTCATAACAGGCTCGCGTGAGCAAAACAGCAGGGGCGCATCTGGAATGCGCCCCTGCTGTTGCGTATGTAGCAGGTTATCAGGCGTCGTAATACATCATGAACTCATACGGATGCGGGCGCAGCGCCAGCCCGACAGCCTCTTTGCGCTTGGCCTCGATGTACGCTTCGAGCAGATCGGTTGTGAAGACATTGCCCTTGAGCAGGAAGTGATAATCCTGTTCGAGTGCATCAAGGGCTTCGGTAAGCGAGCCAGGTGTGCTGCGAATGTCGCCCTTCTCTTCCGGCGAGAGTTCGTAGATGTCAACATCGAGCGGCGGTGGCGGCTCAATCTTGTTCTGGATGCCGTCGAGACCGGCCAGCATCATGGCAGCGAAGGCGAGATACGGGTTACACATTGCATCCGGCGCCCGGAATTCGATACGGCGCGCCTTGGGTGATGAGCTGTAGGTCGGAATACGGATTGCCGCCGAGCGATTGCGCATCGAGTAGACAAGATTGATCGGAGCCTCAAAGCCCGGTACCAGCCGGCGATAGCTATTGGTAGTCGGGGCACAAATTGCTAGCAGCGCCGGAGCGTGCTTGAGAATACCGCCGATGTAGTACTGCGCCGTCTTCGAGAGCAGGGCGTATTGCGTCTCATCGAAGAAGAGCGGCTCGCCATCTTTCCAGAGGCTTTGGTGGGTGTGCATACCCGATCCATTGTCGCCGAAGATCGGCTTTGGCATGAAGGTGGCACTGTAGCCGTGCGCACGAGCGACATTGCGTACAATGTACTTGTACTTCTGCACCTTGTCGGCCATATTGACCAGCGAGTCAAAGCGCATATCGATCTCGCACTGACCGGCGGTTGCCACCTCGTGATGGTGCAGCTCAATCTCGATCCCGATCTCCATCATCTTCAGGATCATCTCGGAGCGAATATCCTGGAGGGTATCGGTAGGTGGAACCGGGAAGTAGCCCTCTTTGTGGCGGATGCGGTAGCCCTTGTTGCCCCCTGGTATTTCAGCACCGGTATTCCAGACCGCTTCCGGGCTGTCGATATAGTAGAAGCCGTGGTTGGCACCTTGACCGAAGCGAACATCACTGAAGAGGAAGAACTCAGCTTCCGGCCCGAAGTAGGCGGTATCGGCAATACCGGTCGTCTTGAGATATGCCTCGGCCTTTTTAGCAACCGTGCGCGGATCGCGGCTGTAGGGCTGGCGGGTGATGGGGTCGATAATGTCACAGATTAGTACCAGTGTTGGCACACTGAGGGTTGGATCGATAAATGCCGTTGATGGATCGGGTACCATCAACATATCGCTCTCGTTGATGGCTTGAAAACCCTTGATTGATGATCCATCAAAGCCCAAACCCTCGCGAATCATATCTTCAGTCAACCGCGAGGCCGGCAGCGAATAGTGCTGCCACCCACCAAAGAGATCGGTAAAGCGGGTATCAACAATTTGAATTCCCTTGGCTTTGATCAATTCGATAACGCCCTTCGCATCCATCGTCATACAAGTCTACTCCTTGCTACACTAGAACGAACGCGGTCCTGCAGAACGAACGTGGTCCTAAAACAGGTAACGACGCCGTGGTACATTTGTGACCAGCGGCGTCGTATTCTTCCTGTCGGTATCCGTAATTGGGAAGCAGATGATACGCGACAAGCGTGGCAGTCGGCACACCCGCGATAACCGAAGTTTTCAATGCGATGCGGCATCGCAACGCCGAAATGTCAACGGTTACGTCGGGCCACATCAGTGTTGGCCGGAGCGCCTACGCAGGCGACGTGCAACATCTGCACCTATTGGGTAGTATAGCGAGCCAGGAGTATCGTTACTACGTTGAGAGGGTACAATCTTCGCCATTACTGGATTGGATGCTTTGCCTAATGTGCAGTACTTGTCTTGACGGGTCTGATCAACAGGTGCGACATCACACGGCACGTAAGCCAGGCTGATCTGATGAAGCAAACAGTGCCCTGGCCAATGGCACATACGCCGCTGCACGACGCACATAGTCACGGGCGGTTGGGTTGTTGCGAATGGCAACCGGATCAACGATACCCTGATTGTGCCAGGCGGCCAGCGTTCGCCACGAAACCGGTTGCCCCTCCATCACCGCCCGCCAGACCCCGCGCTCAAGGTTCGCGGCCAGATAGTGTACTGCCAGTTCGTCGTTACTGATCTCCGCTGTCAATGCAGCGAACAAGGCTCGTTGATCGTTGAATTTCGTCGGATCAATCTGACTGCCTGTAACTTGCAACGGAATACGCAGCATACGACCATCGGCGAGTGGCACCTCGCCGGCCAGAATCTCGGCGGCAACCGAAGGGCGTAAATTGGCCGGCCAGACACTAAAATTGGCTCCCCAACCGTGTAAATTGACCTGTTGTTGAGCACCCTGGTAGAGCGGTGTCACCATGCGCAGCGGTGGCACCAGCTCTTCCGCCCAGCCAAAATTCTCATTGTAAAGGATGGTTGCAATCACGACCGCAAACTCGCGATCACTCATCCCCGACAGATGGGGGTGGTTGTGTCGGGCCGCAGCATCCAAAATGGCATTGCGCAATCGCCGCATCCGGGCAGCAAATTCGGGGCGCACGAATGCTTCTATGGTCGGGCCAGGGCGAGTCGGCGGCGCGGCTCGCGCCTGTCGCCAGGCAGAATGGGCATGGACTGGGCTAAGCCATAACGCCGCGTGATCTACGCCGATCAGGCAGAGCAATACCACGATCACAAGCAAGCGTCGCATAGACACCTCCCCTGCCGGTATGATATGCACGCCAATCTGGTAATGGTCAACAGTCCGCAGACGGATATTCGTATAGGTAGCTCCTATGTACAAAGACGTAAAAAGCCTCGCTCGTGTTCTGGTCAACATACGATGGGTCATCAAACAGAAGACGCACAAAGTACTATTGCCTGGCCGTATTATTGTTCGTTATGCTGAAAAGAGAGTGTGATGATAGCGGAACGATCCTTATAGTGCACAATGACGTGATCGCATTCCACTCTGCGCCGGGGCAGAGCCTTTACGTTTCGTTGAGGTGTATCGTCTTCATCAGGTCATTATTCACAATCAGTCAACAACCCTGGCAAGGCACCAAAAGCATGGTTCGTTCTCACTTCATTCACGTCAGCCTTCTGCTTGCCTGTTGCACCCTTGTGATCACCATTATTGTTGGCTCGTCCGTATCGCTGATTGCCGCCCCGGCCAAACCACAGGTTTCCCTCAGCCAGGCCCAAACCTATGATCTTCACATTACTGCCGGAACTACGATCAACTGGTTCAATGCCGATTCAGTGCCGCATCGTCTCCGCGCAGTTGATGGTAGCTGGGAAACGCCGGTGATCGCACCCGGCGAACAGATCAATCAACCTTTCACGACAGCCGGCTTATCGGCATTTCTGTGCGATTTCGATCCCGATATGCGTGGCACCCTTGTTGTGCAGTCCACCCACGCTGTCTTTGTCCCGATTGTGGCGAATACCACCGTCGAACGCTGGTCTAACCCGGCAACGTGGGGTGGCCGGGTACCCCAGGCCGGGGATGCCGTGACCATCCCGGCAGGCAAGGTGGTGCTCCTTGATATCAGCCCGCCGCCGTTGCAAAGCCTGTTGATTGAAGGTGAATTACGCTTTGATCGGCAAAACCTCGATCTCACTGTAGGATGGATCATGCTGCACGGTCGCGGACGGCTACAGATCGGTACGCCGACGGAACCGTTTACCCAGCGGGCAACTATTACCCTGACTGCGGCAAATCTGGATGAAGATGTGATGGGTATGGGAACCCGTGGCATTCTGCTGATGGGCGGAACGTTTGAAGCCTATGGCCAAACCCCAAATCGCACCTGGACACGACTGAACGATCACGCCGCTGCCGGAAGCACAACCCTCATCCTTGCCGAGCCGGTCAACTGGCAGACCGGCGATCAGATCGTGATTGCGCCGACCGACTTCTACGGTGTGGCGGAAACTGAACGGTTGACCGTACAGGCGGTGAATGAAACGCAGATAGCGCTGACGACGCCGTTGCAGAAGGAGCGTTGGGGCCGGTTGCAGTATGTCAGTCGTACCGGAATGACGTTGACGCCAACGACGGAAGTAACCCCGCTGGTACTCGATGAACGGGCAGAGGTGGGCGTGCTCTCGCGGCGGATCGTGATCCAGGGTGCCGATGATGAGCGCTGGCGCAATGACCGTTTTGGTGCGCACATTATGGTGATGGGAGACGGGGTCCTGCGCCTCGACGGGGTTGAACTGCGGCGAATGGGTCAGGGGGGCCGGATTGGGCGTTACCCAATCCACTTCCATATGCTCTCGTATGCGGCAGATGGGAGTCTGATCGGGGATGCCACTCAGCAATTGGTCGCGAATTCCAGCATCTGGAACTCAGCTAACCGCTGTATCACCATTCACGGTACCAACGGCACCACCATTCGCAACAATATCTGTTACGACATTGCTGGACACGCGATCTTCATTGAGGATGCCGTTGAGCGCCGTAACCTGATCGAGAACAACCTGGTCTTGAAGGTGCGTCAGCCACCGGTACCGCTGTTGAACCACGACCGTGAAGCATTTCGCCGTGGCCCATCCGGTTTCTGGATCACCAACCCCGACAACATTGTGCACGGGAATGTCGCAGCAGACGCAGCCGGCAATGGCTTCTGGCTGGCTTTTCCCGAAAGTCCACTCGGATTAAATAAACAGGTACCTATCCGCCCCGCCAATACGCAGTTGGGCATCTTCAGTCACAACGTTGCCCACTCGAACGGCAAGCCTGGCATTAATCTCGACTTTGCCCCTATTGATGACGCGGGCAATACGCACGAGAAAAGGTACATACCAACCAGTGATGAAGGGCCAGATCGGTACAACAACAATCGAGTACGCTTTACTATGAGTGACATCACAACGTACAAAAACAATGATAACGGTTTGTGGAATCGAACCTCCTGGCCCGACTATATTCGCTTCATCTCAGCCGATAATTCCGGGATGTTTTTTGCCGGCGCCGGCGATGATGGCAACATTCGCGACTCGCTCATCGTCGGCGTGAGCCTGAACAATCGAACGCCAACACCGATCCGCGATCAACCGAATGCGGCGGTAGCCAGCTATCACAGCACCTTCGACATCTTCGACAACGTGATTGTCAATTTTGCGCTTTCCCCTCGTCTCGACCGGGCAAGCGGCGCTTTTGCCACCAACGACTACTATATCCGTCCGGTTGATCGGGGGCTGGTACGCAATCCCAACAACATCCTGATCAACAGCCATCCGGGTCGCCGAGTCATTTCACCCAATATCAACACCCCGGTCGGCAATGCAGCCATTGCCGGCGCACTTTGGGACCCCCACGGTTACTGGGGGCCGGCAGGGAACTACTGGGTGTACGATATTCGCTTCCTGACCGCAGGCAAAACCTGCGTGCCGGTCAGCGGTGAAGATCATACAAAGAATTGCAACGGGCCATACTTTGGTATCTTCGGCTTCAGAGTAGATGGAAGTCCTCTCTTCGAGCCGAGAATGCCGCTTACCATCTCCCGACTTGATGCCGGCAACCAGATCATCGATCAGTGGATCGTCGAGGATGGCAGCGGAGGTAGTCGCAATACGTTCAACATCGTGGCCCATATGCGCCACTTCGCTGCTGTGCCCGACGGTCGCTATCGGATTGAGTTTCGCGATGCGGTAACAGCACTGCCTCCCCCAACGCAAGAGGTCAAACTTAACCTTTCTAACATGCACACGACAGCGGACAAATTGATTCTGGCCGTGCCATTCAGCGGGAGCCGGACTGTGCAGGCGTATCTCACCACCCGCGAATTGTATTGGGATGTGCAGCAGTTGGGGACGCCGGTACGTCATCTGACACAAGTGCATTCGTTCGCTTCCCTGCTCACAACCGACAACAGCTTCTGGCAAGACAACGCCAGCAATCAGGTGTGGGTTAATGTAAGCGGTGGGCTGGCATTGCCAGGGGGTGAACCGACCAATCCCTTGTCGGATGAAGCGCTGTATCGGGTAACGTACCTGCGCATCTTCGCGCCGTAGTTGCAGCAGGTGATGAGAGGTTCGGCTGCTTAGCGAACCTCTCGCACTACTACCCACACGGATGGTAACGTCAGACAGGCGTGATCTGCCCGCACGGTGCTCCCGCGACCGATGGGAAAACCGTTACAAACCACTCCTGATCGTGAGCATGGCTGGTGCGGCAGCATGGCTGCCGCACTCCACATTGTGCGTCACATCCAACCTGTCTGGCAATGGTATCCTCGCCGAAGCATGATCCTACTGCGTATGGAGCGGAAACGCTGGTACTGAGCAACCGTGATCGGGGGTGGTGGCAGGGTAATTGTCGGATCACACATTATGAACACTATTACACCAGATGTGTTGTGACCCGCCCGCACAGATCCATCAGATAGTCACCAGGAGACAGTGACCATCACATTCAGGCGGTCAAGCGCCACACCGGCATAACGGCTATTCCTGATATATTCGATAGTCGGTGTCACCGGCTGACCGGCAACGGTCATGGTGATCTCTTCACCGACAGTTTCGGGCAAGAGGAAGCGCACATAGGCAGTGCGACCACTCCCGGTGACGTACAACTGCATCCCTCGATCATCGCGTTGCCAGCGATAGGCGACATAACCATCAGATGCCGGATAGCGGGCGACCACTTCAACCCGGGTGATGGCCGACTCGACAGGCCAGCGCGGGCTAATGATCGCGTCATCGTAGCGGCTGGCCTCATCAACAATGCCGGCCAGCCCTTCAAACAGTGCCCCTAGCATTGCGCTGGCACCCCAACCATCAGTAGGAATCGTATCAGGACCGGAAATACCGGGCCGACCGTCGGGGTAGTACCACAAATACGACGCATTTGTCAGCCGGAGCAAACTGGCGTAACGACGCAGAATATCGAGGCCATACGGCTCGAAGCCGAAGGTAAAGGCGCCACGGGCCAGCTCACCACCTACCAATGGCATAATCCCGCCGTTCACGTACTCACCAGGTTGTTCGCCTTTACCACCCGCCATCCCGAAACTACCTGCCGGGAACGGCGGATCGATACTGTACCACTCGGCGAAGGCACGATTGAAGTCACGGCGGGCATAATAACTCTCGACAATGGCCTGAGCCTGACCAACGGAGAGCACGCGCCGGTTGAGCGCATAGGCATTGGAGAGACTGATCTGATTTGACGCATCCACACCAACCGGAGCGAAGGTGTGGTCCTCTGGCACAAAATGGGTAAAGAAGCGCCCATTCCAGGCCAGATCGTTCAGCCGCTGCATGATCTCATCAGAGAGCTGAAAATAGCGTTCGACCCGTGACTGTTCGCCGACCCGCTGTTCGATACGGGCCAGCAACATCAGGGCATAAGCCAACCCGGTATTATCGCCGTGGAAGGTACCCCAAATCGTATCGGGCGTGATCCAATGGCGTGGCGCCGGTTTTCCATCGGGGCTGATTGTGGTGGGGCCATAGGCAAAATCCCACATGTCAATCGTATAGGGACGGCGTACCAGACCCCGGTCGGCATTCCAACGCAGAGGATTGGTGGTGATGTAGTCGACTGCCCGGCGCAGCGCCGGCAAATGACTACGCAACCATTCATCATCGCCAGTCATCTGCCAGGCTTCGTATACGCCCTGAATGTAGAGAAACTCGACATCCGCCTCCACCTCTTTGCGGAACGCCTGCACATAGCGGTCGGGATAATCGATCACATCAGGGAGGCTACCATCGGGTAACTGCGCATCACGAAAAGCGTCAAGCAGGCTGGTGACATCATGCTCGAAATAGCGAAAACCACGCCCCTGATAGACGTGATCACGTAGCCAGAGCAATGGGTTATCGGGCGAACGATACCCACTAATAAGACGACCGTTCAGTTCATAGCTCACCCGCGCCTCGGCCATGAGCCGCCGAATACGCGGGTACAACGAGTCGATGTCACTTTGCCCGCTGATCAATCTGGTCTGGGCGTCAAGGGTGACAATCTGACTGCGAGCACCGGCCAGCCTGCCATTGATCAGAGCTACCGCCCACTGCGGCCCCAACGCACCTCCTGCCGGCAATACTATTTCACCCACACCGTCCACAATGGTGGTCTGCCCTTGCGCACTCAGACGCGCTTTGGCATCGTAGAGCTGAACATCAACCACACCACTGTAATCAGGAACCTGTACTGTGATAGGAATGGGTTGTAGTGGCTGAACCATTGTCGCGGATTTGGCTACCGTTAGCGAGGCACGTTGTGACGCAGGAGCCAATTCAACGACCGCCGCAGGTATCTGTTCACGCCAGTTCGTCGGTAGCAGCTCGGCGACTGCACCGCCATTTTCGAGGGCCACAATTTTGATGGTGGCAAAGTACTGGACCAGCGCATCATCAACCCAGCGTGGTTCGCTTAAGGGAAGTCCAACTCGCATACCACCTGCTGCCTGCCATGCGCTACGGAATGGCTCGGTAATCGTTTCAGGGGCCGACTCAGGCGTTGAACTGCAACTGATGAGTACTGTGATGATCAGGAACCAGAGTAGATGTCGTTTCATAACAGGCATTATAGCGGAATCTGGCAAACGTCACGCATGCGCGATAGAACGGCAGCGAGTGTCATCCAAAGTGATGAACCCGTTTCAAACCGGCGAAGTTTCGGCGACATGGCCCGGTATCACCCTGATCCGCAGAGCGAACAGTGCAACGCAGGACGGGCATCGATCACGGTACAGACGGAGGCATAGCCCCCGCACTCCAAACACTGCAACACAGGTATCGCGGAACGTAAACAGTTTCCAATACAGTGCATCATTTTAATACAGCATGGACGAATGTCCTGGAAGTTATCTCATTAGTCACCTACAGACTACACAATCGTAACGAGCACACATAGCATCTCCGTGCCCAGCAGGGTACACACTACGACGCACGCCTGACCCAAAGCAAGGCTGGTGCGGCAGCATGGCTGCCGTACTCCACACGATGCGACACAACCAATCTGGAAGTAACGAAAGCATGATCCGCGGTTCACGCAGCATTCTGGTGCGCACTTGCGTGATGTATCGCTGTGCGGGGGTAGGGACGACGCATGCGTCGCCCCTACCGGTTGCTTGCCATCGTAGCGGGTTGCGACATACCAGAATGACCGACAGACGCCGTGATCGTGACACGCACACATAGCATCTCCGTGCCCAGCAGGGTACACACTACGACGTGCGCCTGACCCGAAGCAAGGCTGGTGCGGCAGCATGGCTGCCGTACTCCACACGATGCGACACGCGCATGATGGGCGAGCAAGGCAATCAATCCAGCGCGTGATGGCACCAGAGATGGTCACCGGCGCTACTCACTGCCATACCGACGTGCCGGGAGCAGGAAAGCAGGCTTTGATGATTAACAAGCGTTCGTGAACCTGGATGACAGTCTGGGAGGACGATAGCACAGCTTTATGAAACAGTTCTACCATCGATAAGTCGGATGATCGGTCATTGGAACGCACGGCGCCCTCTCAAAAACCCTATTCATACACTTTCCCCCTTGCAGCGAGCATTGCTCTGGCGTATACTGGTGGCACTACGTCAAACAAATCGGTCATACCGCAGACCTGCAATCTATCAGATCGCACAACAATCCCGTCTCCCCTTTGCACAATGCCAGATGAACAAGGAGCCAGTATGTCGCGTCTACCCGTGATCTTCATCCCCGGCTTCACCGGTTCGTTCAACCTGCCGGTCCTGCTCGATTGGCGCGGTCCAACGTTAAATGGATGGAACTTTCCGCCATTTGTTGATTACGGGAAGACCTTCTTGCAAACCTTCACGCAGGCCGGCTATCGCCGTAATCGTGATCTCTTCGTGGCATTCTACGACTGGCGCAAACCGGTTGAAGAGAGCGCCCGTCGCTACCTGGTGGGATGGATCGACAGGGCAAAGAAAGCAGCAAATGCCAGCAAGGTTATCATCATCGGTCATAGCATGGGAGGTTTAGTTGCCCGCAGCTACATTCAGTCACCGGAATACCCTGCACGTAATGATGTAGCGCACTTGATCACACTCGGCACCCCGCACCGCGGTTCGGCAGAAGCCTACACCGCCTGGGCCGGTGCAGAACCACACGCCGATGAGACGCTGCGCACCGTTTTCGCCGTCTACCTGTGGTATTTGCGCCATATCCACCCCATCCAGACCGAACTCGATAAGGTGAAGACGATCCACACGCAAGTACCCGGTGTGCGCGATTTGTTGCCGGTGGAAGACTATCTGTTGAGTGGCAACCCTCCGCAATTCAAACCGCTGAGCAGTATGGTCTCCCGTAATGTGTGGGGAGAGATGGCGAATCAGGTTACGGCAATTACTACGCTGACGCAGCGTGTTCCGGTGACCACCATTACTGGTGTCGGTTTTAATACGCTGAACACTATTCTGGTTGGGCCACCTCCAGACGATCATCCACTGCGCTATGCCGACGGTGTCCCGCTTCAGCGCCACTACGATGCGCAGGGCGACGGCACTGTACTCCAACGCATGGCGACTGTGCCCCAGGCCAACAATCTCCCTGCAATTACGGTGAGCCACGGTGCGCTACCCGATAGTCCCCAAGCCCTGTCCTTAATCTTCCGAGAGCTGGGCATTGCCCCCGACGTATTAGGTGCCGCTCCCACCGCCGCACCATCCCCCACCCCACGCCTGATCATTATGACAGCTTCGCCGGTTGAGGTAGAGGTTGAGGTACCAGCCGGTCAACCACTGGCACCGGCAGGCGTGTTAGGTGCCGGCGAAAAACGCGCAGCCCGTCGCCGCCGGGTACGAGCACGGAATTATGGGCATACGGGCAAGGCACTCAATCTGGTCGTTATCGACAATCCAACCGCCGGTGATTATCGATTGATGTTACACGGTACCGACTATGGACACGTTGCGATTGGCGCAATGCTCACCGGTACAGGCGAACCGCCAGTGTTGGGTGGGGTTGGTTCAACAGCAGCGGCTGAACCAATGATCACTACCATCGAGAGTGAGGTTGCCCCCACCACCGCTCTCTTCTATACCTGCACCATCTTGAGCACCTCTGACACCCCCCAACTCCAGTTTGATGCCCGCAGCACGATGGCTGCGGCGGTAGACAGGCTCGGTATGGCGATGAGTGAACGCGGAGGCGTGTTGGGTGCCGCCCCCATCGGTGATGACCGACTGCGCAGTGTCCTCAGCGGCGAGCCAGCAGCAGTAGAGGCAATCATGGCTCTACCGCCAATTGAGCGCCATCGAGCCATAGATCAGTTGATCGAGCTGTGCAAAGACATGGTTGGCGATGACCGTGAGCGGGCATTAGGGATGATCACTGCCTTGGCTCAGGTGCGCAACGAGATTAGTCGTTAGCGCAAGTGAAGTCGCTTGCCGGTATCGGGGCATACCCGCACTCATCCATCCCCTGCATCACGGTGGAACAGACTGGAAGAGTGCTACGCCCCACGCCTGATCGCGAACACGGCTGGTGCAGCAGATGGCTGCCGCACGCCAAACGACACGCCACGGGAACCCTGTCTGGTAACGGTACTCACGTCGAAACGTGATCCCACGCTGGGCGTAGCAGGAATGCTGACGCGGCGCATCTGCGGTGCAGGGAGAGAGCACGCACAGAATGCATAATGGCCGGTGCGACTGTATCTCGCTGCGTTATGATACAATCGCCCTGTAACGCGACACAATCCATGCAAGGCAGGAATACATGGTCGCTTCCTGTTGCATGAAAGGAGCTGAACTCATGGCTGAAGGTTATCGCATTGAACGCGACTCATTAGGCGAGATGCAGGTACCGGCTAATGCCCTCTACGGTGCCCAAACGCAGCGTGCGGTGTTGAACTTCCCGGTGAGCGGGATGCGGCCTTACCCGGCCTTCGTCTGGGCCCAGACGATGATCAAACGGGCCGCGGCTGAAGTTAATCGCGACCTTGGTCTACTTGAGCCGCAGATCGCCAATGCCATTATTCAGGCCGCCGAAGAAGTCCTGGCCGGCCAGCACGCCGATCAGTTCGTCGTTGATCCATTTCAGGCCGGCGCCGGTACGTCTCACAACATGAACGTCAACGAAGTGCTGGCAAACCGGGCTAACCAGATTTTGGGCTACAGCCTCGACGATCCGAAGAAACCGGTCAGCCCGAATGACCACGTCAATATGGCACAATCGACAAACGATACCATTCCAACCGCAATCCGATTGGGTTGTTTGTGGCGTCTACCCGAACTACTCGCCGCTATTGATGACCTCGCCAATGCACTTGAACAAAAAGCGATTGAATTTGACGATGTCGTCAAATCGGGGCGCACCCACCTGCAAGATGCCGTGCCGGTACGGCTCGGCCAGGAGTTCGGTGCATACGCCAAGGCTGTGCGCAACGACATGGAGCGCATCGTCACTGCCGCCAATCGTCTCCGTCGGCTAGGCATCGGCGGCACAGCCACCGGCACCGGTCTCAATGCGCACCCGGAATACCACAGCCGCATGGTCGCCAAACTCAGTGAACTCACCGGCCATGAACTTGTCTCGTCGGGGAATCTGTTCGAGTCGATGCAAAGCATGGCCGATCCCGCCGATTTCTCAGCCAGCCTGCGCACCCTCTGCATCACGCTGGGTCGCATCGCCAATGACTTCCGGCTCCTCTCTTCCGGCCCGGCGACCGGTCTCGACGAAATCCGGCTACCTGCCGTACAGCCCGGTTCCTCGATTATGCCAGGCAAAGTCAATCCGGTGTTGGCCGAAATGCTGAACATGGCCTGCTATCATGTACAGGGTTGTGACCTGACTGTAGCTCTGGCGGCACAGGCCGGTCAGCTTGAACTGAACGTGATGATGCCAATCATTGCGCACAACCTGTTTGAGATGATGCATGTGCTGATCGGCGCAATCAATGCCTTCACGACGAAGTGTGTGGTTGGCATCACCGCCAATCGCGAGAAGGCGGCGGGCTGGCTGGCGAAGAATGCCATTCTGGTAACGGCTCTGAACCCCGTGATCGGATATCTGAACGGTGCAGCAGTCGCGAAAGAGGCGATGGCTACCGGCAAAACCATCAAAGAAGTGGTGGTTGAAAAGGGTCTCCTCACCGCCGAACAGGTCGATGAACTCCTCGATGTACGGAAGATGACCGAAGGCGGGATTCAGGGCATTGCCGCAGCCGGTTAAGGCGATCTGACCTGAACCAGAGATACAAGCGAGGGGTGGCCTGGAGCCGCCCCTCGCTACATTATGATCTGAAACACGGTGATTCTGACTCTTGTGATCGACGATGTACATCGTTCAGGCGTCATATTCGTACCGAAATGGCACCATCGGGCTTTTGGTCGGTCGTCGCAATGCGAGAGAGTTGGTTCAGCGCATCCGCGATCAAATGCGGTAACAGAGTGATGGCGTGTCATGATTTCTGCTGCACCAGATGTGAAAAGAAGACAACCACGCACCTTATCTCAACGCGCCGTTTCGACGAAGCCTGCCAATGCGCGTTTGGCCCGTTCGCGGTCGTGATAGGCTGCCTGAATCGTCGTCATCAGCTCCTCGGCAGAAAACGGTTTACGTAACACGGCATACGCACCACTGGCCGCCATTGCAGCGACCTGATCGGGTTCGATCTGGCCGGTGAACAAGATGATACTCGCCGTAGGATCGTAGGTGCGTAATACATTGAGGAGACTGATCCCATCAAGTTCAGGCATCACGACATCGGTCAAAACAATATCAAACTGATTGGCAGTATAGATGGCTACTGCCTCTGCACTGTGTGCGCAATAGGTCACTTGATGCCCCCCCTGTTCCAAAAGGGCAGTAAGTGTGCGGGCAGCAGCTTCATCATCATCAATCACCAGCATGCGCAGCGAGGGGATCGGGGCTGTGCTCGTTTCACTTTCCTCTTCTTGCACGATAGGGAGACGGATCGTCATCGTTGTCCCCTTTCCGACCTCACTCTCAACGTCAAAGTGGCCGTTGTGGTTTTTGATGATGCCATACGAAACGGCCAGACCCAGACCGGTACCCGATTGACTACCAGTGGTGTTCTTGGTGGTCACAAACGGCTGGAAAATCTGGCGGCGTACCGATTCAGGGATGCCGCAACCGGTATCAGTAACCTGCAAGGTAATCCATTCGTTATCCGAGGTCAGTGATACGGTTAGCGTTCCCCCCTGCGGTTTCATCGCATCACGTGCATTGGTGAGCAGATTCAAGAAGACCTGGGAAATCTGACCAGAATCACAGATAGTCGGTGGCACCATATCGATCTGGCGGACAACGCGAATGTTATTCTTACGGAGTTCTATCTCCATCAGAGTGAGCGTTCCATCAACAACTTCGCGCAGATCAGACAATTCACGACGCGAGTCGCGGCGGCGGGCAAAGGTGAGCAGGCTGCCGGTAATGCTGCGACCACGCTTACAGGTGTCGAGCACGACCTTCAAAGCCTCGTTCTTTATTTCAACATCATCGTCGGCCAGGCCAAGTTGCGCATACCCCAGCATTCCTGCAAGCAGATTGTTGAATTCGTGGGCAATACTGGCGGCAAATGTACCTACCGCAGCCAGCTTAGCCGAACGCCCCAGCTCGGTTTGCGATTCCTGCCAGCGACGAAAGAGGCGGGCATTCTGGATTACAGCAGTAGCGTGACGGGCAAACGCTGCCAGCAGACGCTGTTCGTCCTCTTTTAGCCCCCGTACCGTCTCAAATGCCAGACAAACGGCACCAAGTGGGGCTTGCTCACCGAGCAGCGGAAGCATAATCACTGCCTGCCATGTTGAACGTTCGGTCAAGGCAGCCACCGGCGCCAGCATCTGAACTTGCTGATTGGTGAAGAGTGTCACCCGCTTCTGCTCCAGGGCTGTCTCATAGGCTTGAGGTAGCGGTACCGGCTGCGGTCCAACCCCTTCAGTAGAGACGGGTAAATGGTGGGAAGCGACTAACTGAAGGTTACCCTGGTCATCATACAGGGTAACCCAGGCGCAATCGGCTTCCATCAGAGCACTCAATCGTTCACCCAACAGATTGAGCATTGTCGGCACATCACGACTAGTCATGAGTGCGACAATCAGGCTATGCAAATGCTCGGTCTGACGCGATAAAATGCGAAGGCGAGAATTAGCGGCTTGCAATTGCGTATCAGCAACGCGCAAGGCCTCTTCTAACCTGTACTGACGACGCAGGCTGATTTGAACCATCGCCAGCGGTGCTATCCCCAACGCAAAAGCCCAAACTTCCTGTTGCCAGAGAATAGCCAGCATCCCCCCTAGCGGAGCAAAGATCAGGGCATACCAGCCAGCGTCATCGATACGCCACCGCAGTGCCAGCAGAAAACGCTCATCAGTAACCGGAGAAGTCAGGCTGGCACTGGCCGCCCGTTCAATCGAATAGATCACAAATCCGCAGCCAATCAGGCCGATCAAAGCAAAAGGCGAGGCAATATCAGCACCAAAAGGATGCTGCTGCACAAATAGCATGAGTACCACACTGCCGGCGGTCAGGGCGATCCAGCGAATAGAGGCCAGCGCTAGCGCCTGCCACCACAGGGACTGACGCGCTAGAGCGCCAGCAACTGCCCCTATCGCAGTTGCCAGCAAAAAGAGAGGCCACGGCAACACGATCATGGCACTGATAAGCAAGCCCAGAGTTACGGCCAGTGGACGGTCATGCTGGCGCACAATTGTTAGCGCCTCAAAGAGGGTAAGTCCAAGGGCGAACAGAATGGTGGCCAGCCAGGCAGCCAGATCAAACGCTGCCGGCGGGGCCAACAGACTCGAAATGACGCCGACCAGCGCAGCAGCACTCCACAATCCGATCAGCGTACCACGCAAGGATAACGGAATGGTGTGCATGAAATGCTCTCCTCAACAGATGGCGAAATTGCCCGGGCAAGCGTGGAAAGCGGAAAGGTAACGGGGCAACTCCTCGTTTTATATCTCGTTTTATATGTTGTTCATCTGATGGTTCATGGTATGCCCTCTTTCACTCTGGCAAACGTACTCCCTGATCGGTGATAATCAGTAATCCATCACGCGCCAGATCGGTCACCAGCCCTTGCAACCAGTCCTTGTGGTCGGCAGTGAAATCGGGGCGTAAGCGTTGACCTAATTCGGCTAATGACAATACATCCCCAACCGGCAAGTCGCGTAGCACTGCAATAATACGCCCACGGTACCAGCGTCGCGAACCGACAAACGTCTCACCAGACCGCGACTCTGCCACCCGCTTCAGGGGGACTGACGACATCATCGTATTGACCAGATCGCCATCGGCAGCAATTGCATCGGCATAAGCCCGACAGTACTGACGTAGAGGGCAACGCCAGCACGCCGGATTGGAGGTTGTGCAAATCAGGGCACCCAATTCCATGATAGCCTGATTCCAAGTCCAGCCCTGCCCGGACGGCAGTAAGGTTTCAGCGTGAACCAGCAGCACTGCATCGGATAGAGTCGGGGGCAGGTCAGAACCGACACACAAGCGGCGTACAACGCGGCGAATGTTGGTATCGAGAAACACGACATCCTGCTCGAAAGCAAAACAGGCAATTGCACCGGCAGTGTAAGGGCCAATACCGGGCAATGTACGCAACACTGCCACCGAATCAGGTACTTTACCACCGTATTGTTCGACGATAATCTGCGCTGCACGTTGCAGATTCACTGCGCGCCGGTTATAGCCAAGACCAACCCACAACCGGATCACTTCAGCAGTTGGAGCGGAGGCCAGCGCTTTGAGGGTGGGAAAAGCAGCTAAAAAGGCATGATATTTTGGAATGACCCGATCAACTTGTGTTTGTTGAAGCATGATCTCGGCGACCATAATCGCGTATGGATCGCGAGTACGCCGCCATGGCAGATCGCGTGCGTTATCGGCAAACCATTCTAGCAGTGCGGTACGAAGAGCCGCCAGCGTCAGATTTCGATCAACGGTCATGTTTTACGATAGACATCAATGACATCGGGAATTCGATTAAGCTTTTCAATCAGTGGCGACAGTTGAGCCATTGATTGCAACGAAACCGTTACGTTCAACACAGTACGACCATTGGCCCAGCGCTTCCCCTGATTAATATCGGTAATGTTGATCCCGGCATCTGCGATCACATTTGAAATATCGCGCCACAAGCCAACCCGATCCCAGGCTTCAATACGCAACGGTACCGGGAACCATTGATTGGGACCAGAGGCATTCCCCCAACAGACCGGCATCAAGCGATTTCGTTCAGAGGTGCTCAGATTCTGAATCGTGCGACAATCGGTACGATGAACCGTCACCCCCCGACCACGAGTTGTAAAGCCAACGATTGGTTCACCGAACACCGGATTACAACAGCGCGCAAGGCGAGAAGCAATTTTGCCAGTGCCCTCAAGGTAGATTTCGCCGCTGGCACTGACTCGCGCCATGGGCTGGGTCGGTGCAGGGGGCGGCGGCGGCGAAGTCTCCTGGGCACCGAGCAATTTCTGCACCAACGCCCGTTCGTTCAGATCATCGACCCCAATTTGATAGAAGAGGTCTTCGACCGAACGTACTGTTGGCCCGGCCAGTTCCACCAGCTTCTCGAAACTGACCTGAGTCAGACCAAAGCGTTTCAGCTCTTTTTCGAGCATCTCGCGGCCAGCGACAATATTCTCCTCACGTTCGAGGCGACGGAAATAGCGCTTAATATGGTTGCGGGCCGAGGGTGTCTTCACAAAACGCAGCCAGTCACGGCTGGGGCCACGTTGATTCTTCGAGGTCAAAATCTCGACAATCTCACCATTCCGCAACTGATAATCAAGTGGCACCATGCGGTCGTTGACCTTAGCCCCGATACAACGGTGGCCAACCTCGGAGTGGATGCGATAGGCAAAATCGACCGGCGTTGAACCTTCAGGCAGATCGATAATCTTACCCTTCGGCGTAAAGACAAACACCCGCTCTTCAAATTCGGCGCGTAACATATCGACAAATTCGCGGTCGGTGGTTTCATTACGCCAGGAAATCAGCTCACGCAACCAGCGAATTTTGTTCTCGTAATCACGATCACTGCGCGAATTGAAGCCCTCTTTATAACGCCAGTGGGCAGCAATCCCGTGCTCGGCCTCTTCGTGCATCTTCGTCGAGCGAATCTGCACTTCACAGTGCAAGCCCTCCGGCAGGATCACAGTCGTATGGATGGAGCGGTAGGAACTCTCTTTGGGGGCAGCGATGTAATCATCGAACTCTTGCATTACTGGTGTCCAGTTCATCTTACCATGCACGACACCTAACGCCTGATAGCACGCCCCCACTTCGTTGTTGGGATCATCGACAATAATGCGCACGGCGAGCTGGTCGTAAATACGCTCAAGTGGCACCCCTTTGCGCTCCATCTTACGCCAGATCGAGTAGATATGCTTCGAGCGCCCGGTGACCTCTGCCTTAATACCTTCGCGGGCAAGCATCTCTTTCAATTGGGCAATGACCTTTTGCACGATACGGTCACGGGCCTCTTTGCGCATGGCCAGGCCACGGGCAATTTCCTGATAACGGTCGGGATGCAGCGTTTTGAATGCCAGATCCTCCAGCTCCGATTTCATCTGCCACATACCAAGCCGGTGGGCCAGAGGGGCATAGATTTCAAGGGTTTCCCGCGCCACCCGTTGCTGCTTTTGTGGCGGTGTGGCATGAATGGTGCGCATATTGTGGAGCCGGTCGGCCAGTTTGATCAAAACTACCCGCGGGTCGTCGGCTGACGCAATAATCAATTTTCGGTAGGTGCCGGCCTGTGCTTCTTCTTTACTCTTGCTCTCGTAACCGGAGAGTTTGGTCACCCCATCGACCAGGCTGGCAACTTGCTGCCCGAAAAATTGCTCGATCACTGAAATCGGAACAGCACTATCCTCCACCACGTCGTGCAAGAGGGCTGCGGCAATCGATTCGGTGTCAAGACGTAGATCGAGCAAGATGATGGCAACTTCAATTGGATGATCAATATACGGCTGGCCTGATTGCCGTCGCTGTCCCTCGTGGGCAACAGCAGCGAACGCATACGAGCGGCGGATCAGATCGAAATCGGCTGAGGAGAGATACTCGCGGTGGCGGGAAATCAGAGCTTCAACAGAAGGTGAATGATAGGCATTAATGAACGCTGTTTGAACCGACTCGAGTGATGCCTGACAACCACGACGTTGCTGTTGTTCAACGAGCGAGAGCATCACCGGGTGGTTGAGCAATTCAGCCGATAATGGCGATAAATCAGACATCACACTCGCATGCGTCGACGAAGTTAAGGTTAGTTCTGGCGAATGAGCGGTAATTGCTACATCATCCATAATCCGCTCCTATCCAGGCAGGCTATTCGCTGCCGTATTACGGCAGGGAATGGGCAGGCCGGATGTACTTGAAATGCCAATATGTATGATCTGAACACGACTTCGCCGCTACACGGATAATCTTGCAAAGACTATCTTGACTATCTGTTACGAAGTGATTCTTGATCAAAAACGCCCGGCGTGCAACGCCAGGCCGCGTCCTCCATAATCGACGATCATCCGCGATCGCGACATATATACCCTTTATTTATGTAGCATAACACCCGCAAGCAGCGATGTCAAGCTGCGTCATACCGCACGGGAATATCTTCATGTTTGGGTGAGCGCAAGTAGAAGTTATCTCATTCATTACTGCCAGACGACATGATCGTGACGCGAACACCCTGTATCTACGTAACCAGCAGGGTAAACAGTATACAGGCACCGGATCGTGAGCACAGCTGCTGCGGCAGCATGGCAGCCGGATTGCGCCGCAAGGTCGCCAGCATCAAATCCGGATCGTGAGCACAGCTGCTGCGGCAGCATGGCAGCCGCACTCCAAACGCCGCGACACGTGACTGACGAGCGGGCAAGGCAAGCCATCCAGCTCGTGCTGGCACCGGAGGTTGCCGTCAGCCCTCCTCATTGACATACCGGCAGACTGGGAGCAGGATAGACATCGTTGGTGATTGGCAAGCGTTCATGAGCATATGCGACAGGTTGGGAGCACGACCGCACAGCTTTGATGAGATAGGTTCTATAAGGTATCGAAAACCCTGAATATTCACACTTGATTGATGAAAGAATTTCGATCGTCATGTTTGTAACCCATCATCGCTTCACCACAGCCGCAGCGTAGGCTTGCAAAGCACTTCCTGCGGCACCGGTGATCGCCGGCCCGTGACCAAAACAGATTGTTGTACAGTCGTAGCGTGCCAGGCGCGAAATGCTGGTGATTTCGGTATTCAGGTCTTCGATAACTATTGGCAACTGCAAAGTCTTATCACGGTGCAGGACAGCATCAGCGACGAAGAGAGTCTTTTGCACGCGCCAGTACAGGCCGATTTGACCAGCGCTGTGACCAGGGATGTGAATCACCTGGAGACCTCCGGCCACGGGGATGATCTCGTTATCGGTGATTGGATGATCGACCTGTGCAGGTTGAATTGTTCGCGGCAAGATCATCCTGGCAAGGCTGAAAGCCAGGCGATTGAATAGGCCTGGCGAGCTATGCAGGGTTGGGCGTAGACATTGCCCCTGCGTAACCAGATCGGCATCAGCAGGATGCATCCAAATCTGCGCCTGCGTGTAACTTTGTAATAGCGCCAGATTACCGGCGTGGTCGACATGATGGTGAGTTACGATGATATGCCGCACCTCTGCCGGCGTGCGGCCCAGTGCTGTCAACCCGGCCAGCACACCGGTACCATGATCCGGATAACCGGTGTCGATCAGAGTCACACCGTCAGCCGTGAGTAAAAAGAACACGTTTACCGAAGCAAACGGCATTGGTAGAGTCAGTTCATACAAACCTGGAATAATCAGGCGTGGTGTTGACATAGAACCTCACAGTGAGCAGACCTATCAGACAGCGGTCATGCACTTTCCAGGTTACCGTTTCAGATAAGCTACTTCCGCATTGGCGCAATAACACAGTCTTCTTACCCATTCTGCGGATGAACACGATAGTTCTCAAGACATTTCAACTGTAGCTGTAGCCGGTATAGAGCATAAACATCAGCCTGTGCTACATTCCACTACTCGACAATGAATAAGTTGGTTTCATTACTTTATCTTTCGGAAGTTATCTCTTTACATTACTGACAAACTCATCAGTGACGAGCACACACAGCTTCCCCGTGACTAAATTAAGGTTACCAGCGTAACACGCGCCGGATCGTGAGCACGGCTGCTGCGGCAGCCAGGCTGCCGCACTCCAAACGCCGCGCCACGTGCATGACGAGCGGGCAAGGCAACCAACCCAACGAGTGATGGTACCGGAGATGATTATCAGTTCTCCTCGCTACCATACCGGTAGACTGAGAGCAGGAGATGCTGTCGTTGGTGATTGACAAGCGTTCATGAGCATATGCGACAGGTTGGAAGCACGACAGCACAGCCTTGATGAAACAAGTTCTAGTAAGCGACTCGTCATGAGACAACAGTGCGGAAGCACAACTTCCGCACTAAGAAAGCACTCTGGACAAGGAAGTCTCCGATCATGTATCAGTAATTTTCCAGCAGCCACTGGCGCCAACCGGCATCAAACTCTTCGTAGGTAATACCGAAGGCTTTTTGCAATGCTTTATCATAAAATTCGATACCGGTGCCAGGCGTATCACGCACGGCAGCGGCAAACCGCCAGAACCCATCAAGCCCACCCTGTGTCTCGACAATGTACGCAACCAGCGAATAGGCGAACCCGTAGGCCAGGCCACGATCAACTTCAAGTGTGGTCATATGATCCATATCCTGTGGACGAACACCACCGTTGGGATCAATCAGGGGAATAATGCGCCCCATTCGTACCGCAGCACTCACCGCATTCCGACGCGGATTGTTCGAGACATATTCAGCTAAACCTTCACTCATCCAATCAGTGATGCGATACTCCTGGGCAAATGCTCGCGTATACGCCCAGTGGGTCAATTCATGCACAATCGTACTGTAAAGTTCTTCTTCCCAGCCCACGTTCGGATCGTAGAAACCGAAGGCGTAGGAGAAGGGAGCAAAGATATCGATCCGATCATTCCGTGGCCGTGAGCCGGCGGAGTACCAGGCCAACGAGTTTGGATTGACGGGAGGTGTAATCCCGAAAATCGGGCGGATGTACACATTGAATTTGTTTTCCGGGGTACGACCCAGGGTATCGATCACTTGCTGTCGCGCCCGGACAACCATATCCTCGATAATCGTGTTGACTTCGGTAGCCCATTCGTAGGTATTGAGCGTGAAGTATTCGTTTTCGATCCGAACCTTCTCGCCAAGCTGCTCCTCGGTCGGCTCACTCATCACCCAACTACCATCTTCGATCTGGCGGAAGAGAATATCACGACGATAACCGCCGTCGTCAATTGCCGCTTGCCAGAAGCCATGATCACGCGGCTTGACATCGAGTACGCGCATCCGACCGAACCGGCTGCCGGCAAACGAAGACTCTTGAAAGGTGTTGAAACGCTCTTCGACCAGCCGACGGAACGGAGCATTCGTCTGATCAACGACCGAACGCAGGAGTTCGACATTATTGGTATTGTAGGCTTCCACATAGCCATCAAGTACCTGTTGGATAGCGGCTGCGACCACTTCCGGTGTTAATTCGGTTGCTACCGGTGTTGGCTCAGAAACCGATACACTTGTTGCCGGTGCTGCGGTTGGTACTGCCTCTGTTGCCGTTGGTGTTTGTGCTGATTGATTGGTACACGCAACCAGCATCAAAGCGATCAAGACGATAAACCATCCTGTCCTACGCATTATGACCCTCCCGAACAGAATCTGATGAATATACTTTATTGTACCGTGCTTCAGTTCACTTTAGAGTATAGTATTTCATAACTGTTGGCGATAGATTGTTAAGCTTTTATGGATCAAGACCTTATTCGCTGGCTCAGCTCACCAGAAGGGTGTACCGTACTGGATGATCTGGCAACACGTGACATACGTGAGGCGACCATCCTGAGTGAACTCAATCGACTGCGTCGTTCATTACTGGCGGCGCGAGCACGGGCTGCTATCGAGCAGGCATTGCTGCGGCGACGGGCAATCAGCAAATTCCCCCAGGCTGACCGGATGCTTTTTACTCGCGAGGCACTGGAACAGGCATCAGCAGCACCTGTGGCAGCACATCGTGCCCGGCGGCTGGTGCAGGTTGGCGACGTAGCCGATCTCGGTTGTGGGATTGGCGGTGACACCATTGCACTGGCCGATGCCGGAGCGCAGGTGATCGCTGTCGAGCGCGATCCAATCAGGTTGGCGCTGGCGCGGTTCAACGTTGAAGTGCTTGGGCTTGGTTCGCGAGTATCCTTTATTGAGCGCGATTTGCTACGCGAGCCGCCACCGTCAGCGGCGGCACTCTTCTGCGACCCGGCCCGGCGGAGTGGAGAACGCCGGCTGTTCGATCCTGATGATTTTCAGCCACCGCTCAGCCATGTATTGAGCTGGCGACAACGCACACCGGCTTTGGCGGTGAAATTAGCGCCGGGTATTCAACGTAGCGTCGTGCCGGAGGATGCAGAAGTAGAATTCGTGTCGCTTGATGGCGACTTGAAAGAGGCTGTGATCTGGTGTGGGCCATGTGCTACCACCAGTCGGCGTGCAACGGTGCTGGGTAGCGATGGATCAACGTCAACTATGATCGCTACTACAACGACAGCACCCTCATTAAGCTCACCATTAGCCGTACTCTACGAACCAGACCCGGCTGTGATCCGGGCGGGATTGGTGGCTGAACTGGCGCATCAACTCGGTGCGTATCAACTGGCACCCGATATTGCCTATCTCACCGCTCATACCGCCTTGCCAACCCCGTTTGCCCGCGCCTGGACCATCATCACCTGGATGCCGTTCCAACTCAAACGCCTGCGTGCATTAGTCCGCGAGCTTGATGCCGGTATTGTTACTGTGAAGAAGCGGGGATCGCCACTCGACACCGATAGCCTGGCCCGTCAGCTCAGTGGTTCGGGGCAACGACACCTGGTGGTTGTCCTCACCCAAATGCCCGATCGGCCAATCGCGATTATCTGTAGCGCAGATCGTTCAGATATGGTAACGTAGGGACAGAATTGTTTGACTCATCAGAAAGTTAGACAACATGAATCTCTCGCGCTCTACTCGCTATCGGGGACTGATCATCCTGATCGTGATCAACTTTATGATGTATGCCGGCTTCTTCATGGTCATTCCCCTGGTCTCGGTGCATTATGTGCAAACAATGGGTTTTGCAGCGGTAACGGTCGGGCTGGCGCTGGCACTTCGTCAACTTATCCAGCAGGGTGTTAGTGTGGGTGGCGGAGTATTGTCGGATCGATTTGGTGGGCGCGGCCTGATCACCGCCGGCGTCCTGGTACGGGCCGTTGGCTTCGCCAGCCTGGCCTTTGCCGACACGCCGCTACTGCTCTTCGGATCAATGTTGCTCTCGGCGCTTGGCGGTGCGCTCTTCGAGGCACCCAGTCGCGCCGGGATCGCTGCGCTGACCACGGAAGAAGAGCGGGCACGGGCTTTTTCCATCAACGGCGTCGGCGGTGGTCTTGGCATGGTGATTGGCCCGTTTCTCGGTGCATTGCTGCTCGACTACGGTTTCAGTGCCGTCGCGCTGGCTGCTGCCGCCTGTTTTGCTTTCATTGGCGCAATGACGCTGTTCCTGCCGCCGATTGAAACGGCGACCGACCGTAGCCGGCTCGGTTTCGGGCTTGGGCTGGCACTGCGTGATCGGCCATTCCTTGCCTTCACAGCCCTCCTGATGGGGTACTGGTTTATGTGGGTACAGTTGACGATCAGTTTGCCACTGGTAGGTGAACGACTGGCCAATGCTGCCGATGCTGTGCGCTGGATTTACGGCATTAATGCAGGAATGACCGTCATCTTGCAAATACCGGTCATTGGACTATTCGAGCGCTGGCTGCGTCCGCTTAGCATCTTAATCCTCGGCATTGCTCTGATGGCGTTTGGCCTGGGGATGGTTGCGCTGGCCGGCTCCTTCCCATTCCTTATTGGATGTGTCATCATCTTCACCTTTGGTACTCTCCTCGCCACACCGGCGCAGCAGAGCGTCACGGCGGCGTTGGCTGACAAGCGAGCACTCGGTTCGTATTTCGGGGTCAATGCGCTGGCCCTGGCAGTAGGTGGCGGACTGGGCAATCTGAGCGGCGGTATGTTGATCGATCTGGCCGCTGCATTCAATCTGCCCGCATTGCCCTGGATAGCGTTTGCCGGGATTGGATTCATTAGCGCCGTTGGGCTTACAATACTCGGCAACTACTTACAATTGCGCAGTGCAACAGCGCAACTGGTTGGCATTCATCGCTAACGTTAGGCGCCACAACCGCGTAGCCAGACGGTGCATTCAGAACAGACATGCAGACCACGAGGTACAATATCCGATGTATACATCGCGCTAACTAGAAAGGAAACAAGCCGTGCCCAACAATCGTTTTGCCTTCTTCAACGGCGAGATTGTCCCTATCGAGCAGGCACAGGTCAGTGTAATGACCAATGCGCTCAATTACGGTACCGGTTGCTTTGAAGGGATCCGCGGCTACTGGAATCCTGACCATCAACAGCTCTATGTCTTTTGTCTGCGTGAGCACATGGAGCGCCTCCACCGCTCGGCCCGTATCTTGATGATGAAATTATCTTACACTGTTGAAGAATTATGTCAAATTACAACTGAGCTGTTGCGACGAGAAGCCTTTCGTGAAGATGTCTACATCCGACCACTCCTCTACAAGAGCGATCCGGCCATTGCCGTGCAGTTGCACGGCCTGACCGACAGTTTCACAATGTTTGCTGTCGGGTTCGGACAATACCTGGCCGGTTCAGCGATCAAAGCCTGTATTTCATCGTGGCGACGGATCGACGACAACATCATTCCCTCGCGGGCCAAAGCCTGTGGCGCATACCTCAATTCGGCGCTGGCGAAGAGTGAGGCGTTGCTAAACGGTTACGATGAAGCCATTGTGCTGAGTAATGATGGTCATGTCGCCGAGGCATCGGCGGCGAACCTGTTTATCGTGCGAAATGGAGTGTTGATTACGCCACCGACCAGCGGTGATATTCTGGAAGGGATTACACGCCAGGTGGTGATGGAGTTAGCGCACAATCAGTTGGGCATTCCGGTGCGCGAGGCGCCAATTGACCGTACCGAACTCTATGTGGCCGAGGAAGCCTTCTTCTGTGGCACCGGTGCTGAGATCAAGCCAATTGTTGAGATCGACCGTCGCCCGATAGGTGACGGGACGGTTGGACCGATTGGGCGAATGCTGGTCAATCTCTACGCCGATGTGGTGCGTGGTCGGGTGAAGAAATACCAGCACTGGTGTACGCCAGTGTATGAACTGGCATAAATCGCTTCCCGGTTTCTTATCACTATAGCAGGTTATGAGATACAGCAGGGGCGGGTTGGGTAAACTTGCCCCTGTCGGTATGGATGAGACATTAATCATCGTGTGACCGGTAAAGCAAAGAGTAATACAGACGAGGTGAACTGATACCACCTCTTGCACAACGATGTGCATCGTTGAGATGCCATCCCCGTGCTACCCCATCATCGGTGCGCCGGTGGTGAGTCGTCAAAAACACCGGTGAGCCAGTTTAGGGCGTCTGCGTTCAGGTGCAGCACGCTTTCGTCAGGCTTAGAAGTGATCTGCGGCCCGTCCCCTCCCTCACCCGTCCTCAGTGGCGGCGGGCATTAACGGTTCAGGGCAGGTCAGCGCTTGCCAGACCAGGTGGTGGGCGAGCCGGAGACATGCGCTTCCAGGAGGCGGGCTAGTTTGTAGACACCGTGCCACCGCAATCAGGTGCTGGACGCTGATGCACAGGCAAGAACCTCTTGCAACAACACGTCTACGCGCAGGCATTGCATGCCTGGCTGACCGTCTCGATGATCGAAACGAGCACATCCAACTTCCCCGTGACCAGGACGGGTACCGGTGTGCCACGCGCCGGATCGAGAGCACGGCTGGCGCGGCAGCATGGCTGCCGCACTCCAAACGCCGCGCCACGTGCATGACGAGCGGGCAAGGCAACCTATCCCGCATGTGCTGGCACGGCTGGAGCGGCGCACTGCCACCGGGACAGCAGCAGGGCAGGTTATCGTTGGTACCTGACACGCGGTCATGCGCCTGTCGTCCATGCGCACGGGAGTACAGCGTGATGACAGACGTTCAAGCGCCCTGCTCCACACTTCGGCACAACGTCTCTCGCCGCCACAATGCCGCGTTCCGTCCGTGATGGGCACAGCTCACAGTACAACTGATCCCTGGCATAGTGCCCAACACAGCACCTATGGGATCATACTCGCTGATATGCACATGGTAAACACCATAAGGTTGTAGGTAATGCATAGCCCCCGGTGAGGACGATGGTTAACGGTTTAGGGCTGCTCAGTGCCTGCCGGTCCGGGTGGTGGGCGCACCGGAGACGCACGCTCCCAGGCAGACAGAGCGGAACTTAATACACAGCGGTGCATCGTTCAGGTGCGGCGCCAGAGCAGGGTGATGGTTAGATAGCATGTCACGTATTCACTGCCCACTCTTACATTTCGCCACTTCGCCAGCTTTTTGATCAGAATGATTAACCGCTCCCATTCATTGTCGCAGTAATCAAAACCTGTCTTGTCAGATAGTATGATATGCAATATAATGAACTAAATTCACAAGCGTTGGATAACATAACGGGAGGCGTGCAATGGAGATGGAATATTCGCTGGCGCTGGCGCTGGAGGATTACCTCCCGGTGATCTTCTCGCTGGTTGGAGTGTGGTTTATCGCTCGCACCGTCTCGCAACTTGACCGCGGTCTGGGGAGCATGGTCTACGTCGGTCTGGGCTTACTTGCCGTGGGTGGAGGCTTGAAAGCCACATGGAAATTACTCATGGCACTCAACGGCACTGATGTTCCTCTCTTCAGTCAGGCGCTCTTTCCTATGATCGCTCCCGGCTTTACCCTTATCGCCACAGCAGTCTACAGCTATACGCGCCAGTTGCAGGGCAAACCAGGACTGAGCCGGCCATGGCTCGTACCACTGATCGTGATTGCTTTGTTTGGCGGTGGTTCGGCATTGATTGCAAGCAATGGCGGGCCGTGGCGTGTGCCGCTCATTATGCTGGCAACGCTTGGCAACACTGCTCTCTTGCTGATGCTGGCGGTAGGCGCCTGGCGACGCAATATGCGTCCGCTGGCAGTAGTGTTCGTGATCGTGCTCCTCACCATCATCGGTATGTCGCAGATGGCAAATAACGTACCGCAGACGATTCCGGTGCAGTGGTTTGAGCAGATTGTGCAAACACTGGCGCAGCTTGCCTTCTGTCTGGGAACCTGGCAGCTTACCCGGCAAATGGAGCAAGAAGTTCCGGTGCGCAGGCTGGCACTGGCCAATTCAAGGCTGTCTTGAGGGTTTGGTTGAGGGGCAGTTCACTGCGTTCCAGGGAACACAGGCTGTTGTGTGAGTCGAGCAGGGGCCAGCGTATGTGCCCCTGCTTATGTGTTGGCAGTTTATTAACAACAAGCGAGTGTATTACTCAGCCAGATGAACAACCGTGCGTATAACCGACGCGCACCCTACCGGCGTTTTATACAGGTAGCTTGAGTCAATGCTCAAAGACAGACATTCGTAAGCCGGCCAGGCGCAAACCCATACCTTGCTAGCGCGAAGGATCGGTCAGCGCGAAGAGCAATTCGGCCTCGCAGGCCAGTTGACCGGCGACCGTAGCGCGGGCCTGGCCTTTACCGACACCACGCCGCATCTTCTCCAGTTGCACTTCCAGACGTAACGTATCGCCAGGTCGCACTACGCGCTTGAAGCGTGCGCCATCGATGCCGGCAAAGAGCACCAGCTTGCCGGCGTTTTCTGGTGCACTCAGCGCAGCCACAGCCCCGGTTTGTGCCAGTGCTTCTAGTATCAAAACACCGGGCATGATCGGATTGCCGGGAAAATGCCCCTGAAAATATGGCTCATTGGCCGATACCAGCTTTTCACCTACCGCACGCACACCCGGCTCTAGCTCCATAATCCGATCAACCAGAAGAAAGGGGTAGCGGTGAGGAATGAGCGCCATAATCTCTTGAATTGACAACATAACACAAGGCTCCTTCAGACTACAGGCGCAGCTTAGCGCCGGGGAGAAGCAACGGCAATCAGACGTGGACTGCCTGACGAGTAGGGTTCGAGATCGTAACTCCCATAGACTGCACGAAGGGTAAAACCGGCACGAGCCAGCAGATGTTCAAGTTCGAAGCGGTAGAGCCAGCGCATGGTGAATTGCATTGTCCGCCGGGTAAGTGTACCGTTCGCTGCAGTTTCATCGTAGATAAAGGTTACGTGGCTTATCTGCTCCGCAGCATCACTCTCGATGACGACAAACTTTTGCACAAAACAACCATCGAGTTCGTAACTGCGCTCAAGCTGCACCCGACCATCTTCGCGGGTAATTGCCAGTGGATCGGGATTAAAGAGATCGATAATCAACGTCCCCCGCCGGGTCAATGCCCGACGGACAACAGCCAGTGTGGCCAGTTGCTCTTCGATAGTTGTCAAATGCATGAAGGAATTTACAGCAACAAATGCTAACGGAAACTGATGTTCAGGCAATATAACACTCCGCACATCAGCTTCAAGCAGGGTTACCCGGTCGAGTAACCCTTCCGCCTGCAATCGTTCACGTGCCAGGGCCAGCATTGCCGGCGAGAGATCGACGCCGGTCAGTTGAAAGCCGGCACTGGCCAGCGGCAACAGCACGCGGCCAGTACCACACATCAGCTCAAGGATCGGCCCACCGGTACGACGTGCCCATTCACGGTAGAAGGGAATGTCGTCGTGAAAGTGGCGAAAATCGGCATCATAATAGCGGGCAAATGGATCGTAAAGGTGCATATGTTTTCAAGTAGATGAGAGGTGCGAATACGCTGGTCAATCATCGCCTACGGATTGAGCACCAAAAACAGCACACCGAAGACAAAACCAATCACAATCAAGCCCAGAATCCCAAAGAGGAGAATGCGCGGATCGATAATCGGCTCGAAGCGTGGCGCACCTGGAAGCCGGGTTGCAGAAGGCGGCATGCGCGGTGGTTCAGGTGGCGGTGGCGGAACACGAAATACCTCTTCTGGGGACGAGGGGGGCGGACGAAAGGTATCGTCGGATCGCGGTATCGGTAACGAGTCACGATCCTCAGCCGTCCGCCGCAGCGCACCAACGATACTACTCCCAATCGAGAAAACGATGATAAGAACAATAATCGCAATAAAGAGTTCTGTTGTGCCAATCGGTATACCCGTCTGACGACTGAGCCAGCGAGCCAGAGGCGGTAGAAATGACGGGGCCAGCACAAACAGGAGAAATATAACCCAGCCGAACCAGCCTGAGCCACGACGACGCTCTTCCATATGAATTCGCGGGCGAGAACTGGCCATTTCAGACACCAGTAGACGCCCGCTCCTCCTTTCTAGCCATATCAAAGATCGCAGTCCGTCTGTTCTACAGCTTTCATCTCACGTTCAGTCTCTCCCACCGGGGGATGATCGTATTGTACGTTGTCAGAAAAGTCGTTTGCCACTATGGATAGCGAGAAGGTCACCGTTCTATCTTAACCCAAGTTACTACCTATGCTATGAGCAGACCACGGAGGCCGGCTGCCAGGATGAGTAGCACGACGTTGCGCGTAACACCTGCGGCGTACTTGCATGAACGATGTGGGTAGCAGCCAGTTCTTATAGACGCGCTACTTCACGCACGCCTCAAGGTAGCAACTCAGATTATACCCATCCTCTGTGTCCTCCGTGCCTCTGTGGTGACAAAGATAGCCACTTGGGTTATCTTATCTCACGAATCGGCAACCGGTGCAGCCCGAACGATCAGGCGGTGTGAATAGACGCCGATTGGTACACAGGTGATCAGAGTTAGCGTTTCGCGGCTGGTCGGTGCCAAAACCCACGTCTCATCAGGAAGCACCGTGAGCACTTCACGGACAATATAGCGCCTGATTTGTCCATTGACGGTCAGCAGAACCTCATCACCAACTGTGATCGCGGGCAATTGATTGAAGATGATTCCCCGGTAGCCAACATGACCGGCAATCACAATATTACCGGTCGTACCGGGATAGCCGCTGATTGGCCAGTAATGCACAGCCGTATAGCGCGGCACATCCCAGAACCCAAAGGAAAAGCCAGCGCTCACGACAGCCGTGTCGACCCCGATCCGTGGCACCTGCACACGGGTAGGGCGTACCGCAGACCAGGCAGCATCAGGGGTATCCACCGCCTGCATAGCCCAGTCCGGTGCCGAATTGGCAGCCAGCCATTCGCGTCCTAAATGACCGAGCAAGACCTGATAGCGGGGAGGATTCTGTGGATGCCACTCGAAACGGGCACGCTCAAAGAACTGCACCAGACGAGGCTGGCCGTCGTAGTCGGTATACTCAAACGGCTCTGAAAGCGGAAAGCCAAACGTCGGTAAGCCACCATTCGCCCACCAGAACGAGCGGAACGCACCACTCAGACTATGGCCGGTCTCAGGAAAGAAATCGGCATTGGGTGGTGGGGTAGAAAGTGGCGTAAATGCCGGATGTGTCGCCAGCGTCGCCGCCGCCCAACGACCGAGATGCCCAACCTGCACCAGCGCTAAATCAGCGTGCCATTCAAACCTGGCCCGCTCGAAGTATTGCACAGGGCGGCCATCTTCGATGAATACCTCAGTGAGGGGATACCCAAAAATCGGCAATCCTCCCTGTCGATCATAGAACTCACGAAACGCATACGCCAGCGTATGGCCAGTTTCACGAAACAAGATCGGTGTGCCGGCAGCAGTATTCGCGATAACCGGCACGGGTGAGAGGATCAACACCATCAGTAGAACGACAAGCAGTTTGCGCATATGTATTGAATCCGTATCCGCTTCACATCGTTTCAAGGGTATTTGCTGCCAGCGAAAGCAGAAGTAACGCCTGCATACCCCGACTGAGGTTAAACGGCAAAATATACTCATCGGTACGATGAGCATTGCCACCATCAGTCAAACCAACACAAACCGCAGGCATCCCCAGACTCAATGGAATATTGGCATCAGTGCTGCTCTGCTGAAATGAAATCTGCGCACCGACCATTTGATAGGCTGCGACTGCGGCCTGCACCAGCGGATGTTCACGGGGGATAGCTCCTGAAGGCCGATCTCCCACTTTCGTAAGCTGAATGTGTACGTCCGGGTACTCCAGTGCAACTTCTTCGACCAGACGGTACACTTCATTGACCAGATCGGTGAGCGCTGCCGACGATACCGAGCGTAAATCGAGGAGCATGCTGGCGTGCTGGGCAATAGTATTCACCGACGTGCCACCACTGATGGTACCGATGTTAAACGTAGTACGGGGAGCCGATGGCACCTGCAATTCGGTTAAGCGGGCAGCCAGCCGAACGAGAACGTGAATGGCGCTCGGTGTACCAAAATTTCCCCACGAGTGACCACCAGGGCCGGTAGCTTCAATCCGAAACCGGCGTACACCAATCGCCTGATGGTGGAGCGACCCAAAATCGCAACCTTCAATCACGACCACCGTACTCAAACGGGTTCGCAAGCGCTCAACCACCCTGCGCATACCGCGGAGATCGCCCAGACCTTCTTCACCAACATTGGCCACGAACCAGATGTCGCTGGTATTGGGCAGATCAAAGCGCTGATACATCTCAGCCAGGCGCAACAAGCCGGCAACACCTGCGCTATTGTCACCGATACCGGGGCCATATACTCGTTCACCTTCATAACGGATCGAGAGATCGGTATCGGCTGGAAAAACGGTATCGAGGTGAGCCGAGATCAACAGTCCTGGACGTGCGGTACTACCCGGACGGCGGCCATACACGTTTCCCAGGTCATCAATCTCGACATCGTGCAGACCGAGTGCTTGCATACGCTGACTGACAAGCAATGAGCGTGGTCGTTCAGCAAACGTTGGTGCTGGAACCTGTTGAATTTCGATTGCCGTGGCCAGTGTTGGCCGATAGTCGGCAAGATCAGTCAAAGCAGCCCGCACAGCGGGGTGAGTATACCATTGCTGAACGACAGCTTTCATCACCTGATCCTTCTGTTGTTCGACAGTACACGCCAGATACAGATCACCTTTTGGTTGATACGGGATGTTTTTGTAGCAAACACAATTCGTCTACGATATATTTCCATCGCATTCTACGCAGCATGCCGGTAAATCGCTTTACGTGAAGAACCTGACACTTGCAACGACTCAACACGCTAACCACAATCAGAGGCTGCAATACAGACAAAAGGTGATATGGTTGTTTTATTCAGCAAAGCAGTACATTTTTTCAATCGATAACGGTCTGAATTGATCAGTCAACAAGCTCTATCTGCGTCGTTGCATATTAACGTACAGCAGAATACATCACTGTAACGCGCTCTCGCACTATGTTGTTATCCCGAATCGGCCACAGGCTGGGTGTAGTATTTGCTACACTGGTCGCTGTTACACCGCTTTGCACTGCTGATTTCTGGACTGACAATATAGCACAGAATGCCAACACCCGCAAAGGTGTTCGACAAGCGATACCACCCTGTCAGTTTTACCCGAAGCTGAACGTATCATACCATCAGCACCAGCCACGCTTCACTGACCGGATTTGACCCAGCAAACTATCGGTCAAAGGTATCTAATCACATTCGCCACCGGCAATTATGGCCTGAGCGAACACCTACCGACCAATTTGCCAGCTATGCCAGATCGTGGCATACTGACGCTGTAGAAAGACAAGACAGATAGCGATAAGGAGCGTCTATGTCGCTGTTGCCAACTGCAACCGTTGCAACCATTGCCCGTTACGTTGGTCAGCGCGTTACTCTGGCCGGCTGGGTCTACCACAAGACCGAGAAAGGTAAACTGATCTTTATTCTCTTGCGCGACGGTAGTGGCACTATTCAATGTGTCACATTTAAGAAAAATGTCGGTGAAGAGACCTTTGCTACTGCGCAATCACTCACCCAAGAGAGTTCTTGCCGTATCACCGGCAGTGTGCGAGCCGACGAGCGAGCGCCGGGTGGTTACGAGCTTGACGTTGAGGCAATTGAACTCATTGGCCCTAGCCACGAATATCCAATCACTCCCAAAGAGCATGGGATTGAATTTCTGATGGCACACCGCCACCTGTGGGTACGTTCGGCGAAACAGCACGCCATCCTGCGGATTCGAGCCGAGGTCATTGCCGCTGCCCAGGAGTGGTTGAACGAGCAGGGGTTTGTGCGCTTCGACACCCCGATTCTGACTGCGACTGCTGCTGAAGGCACCACAAATCTGTTCGCAACCGACTATTTCGACCTGGGAAAGGCGTATCTGGCTCAGACCGGTCAGCTCTACGTTGAAGCCGGCATGATGGCTTTTGGAAAGGTTTACTGCTTTGGTCCAACCTTCCGCGCCGAGAAGAGCAAGACCCGCCGGCATTTAACCGAATTCTGGATGATCGAGCCGGAAGTAGCCTTCGCCGATCATGAAGATAACATGCGTCTTCAAGAGGAATTTGTCAGCGCAATTGTGGCCCGCGTGTTGGAGCGGCGACGAGACGATTTGCAGACACTGGAGCGTGACACGACCCTGCTCGAACAGGTACGACCGCCGTTTCCGCGGATTACCTATGATGAGGCTATCGAGTTGATTGCTGCGCACCAGGGGGAAGTCGAAGGTGCTGACCCATTGCCATGGGGTGAAGATTTCGGTGCCCCCCACGAAACCTTGATTGCCTCGAAGTTTGATCGCCCAGTCTTTGTTGAACGTTTCCCATCGGCGGTCAAGGCCTTCTACATGCAACCGGCCCCGGAACGACCAGAAGTTGCGTTGTGTGCCGATCTGTTAGCACCGGAGGGATACGGCGAGATTATCGGTGGTTCACAGCGCATTCACGATCCAGTCCTTCTCGAGCAACGAATCCGTGACCATGGTCTGCGCATTGAAGACTACGAGTGGTATCTCGATCTCCGCCGCTATGGGACAGTGCCACACAGTGGCTTTGGCATGGGCATTGAGCGCGTCGTAGCCTGGATTACCGGCACTCGTCACATTCGGGAAACTATCCCATTCCCACGCCAACTGTATCGCATCTATCCATAAGATAATACGACCGGTAGCGACGCTTCCATCAAGCAGCCAGACACACCAGACACAATAATTAGCGCGGAGAGTAAAGAGTGTTCCCCTCCGCGCTGACTGTTTTAGCTTGTGATGGAGAGCTGGATCAAACCGGAAATGTTACTGCCGTACCACCGTCCGCCGCACCTGCTCGACTGCACGTTGGGCAGTGGTCAGGTATGCTGCATAGACACCAGCCCGATTGAAAGCCAGCGGCGTAGCTGCACCGACGGCAAGCAGTGCCGGAACCCAGAAGAGAACAAAGAACTGCGCCAGCCAGGCAAAGAGCAAGCCACCACCGATCAGAGTATTGAGCAACGCGGTGCTTCCACGTTGAGTATACCCGTATCCTAGCAATTCACGAAGGTTAGCGATCAGGAGTAATAGCCCGGCAAATGCGCCAAAATGCATCGTCAGGCCGATGTTAAAAAACCGCATCAGAAAATACACCAGCAACCCGAAAACAATCACCCCCAGAATGATCAGGTACACCGGCTTAACCGGATAGCCGCCGATCACAACATACGGACGTCGTGGGCCATTACCATAATTGCCGTACATCGTCGTATCCTTTCGTAATGGATAACATCACTATTACTGCCAGTACGACGTTCACCAATGGGCAAAAGTTGCACCTGCTCATTCATCAAACACTGCCCGTACCCGAAACATACCATCTTGCTGATCGGGGGCATTTGCCAGCGCCTGTTCCTGGGTCAACATCTCGCCTACCACATCAGGTCGCCAGACCGTCGTTAACCCGGTAACCTGCGCAGTTGGTGGCACATTGCTGACATCAACTTCCTGCAACATCGCGATATAATCAAGGATCGCTGAGAGTTGCGCCTGCATCAGGGCAATCTCTTCATCTGACAACGCAATCCGGGCGAGTCGGGCCACGTGACGAACTTCTGCTTCAGAAAGCGACATAGGAACCTCTATCGTTACAACTAGATAATCCCAGATTCCTTTCGCAGTTTGGGATCGCGAGCCGAACCAACCAGCATCTGACGAGTGTATAACAGGCGCTGTACAGCAGTAATGTGAGATACAATCCCAACCGCAATAACTGCCCATTCCAGCACCGGACGATCAGGAAAAAACGGCATCAATATTAGCCCAATGAGAAGCAGACCGAGCTTCTCCTGTCGTCCGGCAAATCCAACATTACAGGAAGCAAGCTTCCTGGTCGCCTCAGCCCGAGCACGGACATAGCTTGCCATCACCATTCCAAAGATCGCAAACAGCGTCCAAACCGGTGCAACCACTCCCGATAGCATCAGCCCTCCCATGACAAAGGCTTCCGCGTAGCGGTCGGTCACGTGATCAAGCACTGTGCCATACTCGCTGGCCATCCCACTTGCGCGAGCAGTCGCACCATCCAGCACGTCAGCAAACCCCATGAGCAGGATGACAACAATGCCCCACCCAAACTCGCGTTGCGAGAGAAGATAACCGGCCAGCACACTAAATAGCAGACTCAGATACGTCAATATGTTTGGGTGAATCCCCAGCCGTGAGCAAACATGGCCCAAAGGGAGTGAGATTTGTTCATAAAGCTGACGAAAACGGGCAAGCAATGGCATCATCGACATTCTTCCTTTGATTTACGAGATAACGGAGGTATCCACTACAACGTTTGCTGCGATAACAGGGTCATCGTCCGATATGCTACTTCCGCCACAGAAATTGGCGCATCCGGGCCTGTATGTTCAATCCAGATTGACGCCGTTGCAGCACCAGTACAACCGGCCCGAAAGAGATCGTGTGGTGCAGAGAGATAGGAGTGAATAAAACCGGCCATGTAGGTATCTCCAGCACCGGTCGGATCGCGGGCATCGGTCGCATATGCCGGGACAGGAATGGAACGTTCACCATCATCGATATGGGAACCTGCCTCAGCGATTGTCACAATAGCAATCGCGCAACCAGTTTCGCGCAGGCGACGCGCTGCCGCTACTGGATCAACCCGCGGATCGATCCCGGTAATCACTTTTGTTTCTACTTCGTTTGCCTTAATCACGTGACAGAGCGGCGCAATAGCAGCAAAATCATCTGGCAAGAAGTGTTCAATCCGCCCAGCGGCACCAAATCGCCGGAGGAGGCCCTGTGGATCAAGAAAGATCGGGGCATCAGTTCGATCTCGAATAGATCGAATCAACTCAAGGGGCGTCTCTTGCAAGATCGGGCCAACAATCACGGCTGATGCTTTGGTTATGATGTCAGGCACGGTCTGGATTGGATCGGCAACACCGAGCACATCAAGAGTCCGATCGCCGTGCGTATCGTAGACTAGCTTAAAGCCGCCAGTTTGTGCCGATAATGAGACAAACGGTGTGACACCATAGCGCAACAGATCAGATTGAAACCGATCAGCATAATCAGGCCCAACCCGGCCAACCAGGGCGGTTGTTCGTCCCAAGCGGCTGAGTGCCAGACAGGCATTCGTCGAACAACCGGAAAGAACACGTCCCCCAGTAGACACCACCGGTGTAATAATCTCGTCGTATACCGGATTTCCAAAAGCAACGATCATTGTCATACGATTACCACTAGCTATTCCCGGACAGACGATCATACAAACCCTGTAACTGTTCGTCATCGTACAGAGTAATCGTTACTTTAATCGTGCGCCCGCTACGGGCGATCTGAACTGGCGTTTGCAGCAACTCTTCAAACATCTGTTGCGCCATCTGATCCTCTGGTGAACGAGTAGCGGGTAAGCGTTGGCGTTCTGGTGATGAAGTCGGCCTACTTGCAGGAGGCATCTTCCCGCCAAGTGGTTCTACCACCTGCCCCAGAGCCGTTGCCAGATCAATGCCACCGGCGAGCGCTTTGCAGAGACGATCTGTCTCAGTCAAGCCAAGGTGATGAGCGACAATCGCTTCACAGGCGGCGTTTTGAAGCAGTGCGTCACCGATCTGAAGCAGGGCTAGAGCCTGCGCTGGCTCAAGCTGACCAGTGCAAAGTGCATGACGGGCAGATGCTGCCAGGCCGGGTTGAGCAGCGATCTCACAAAGATGCTCGATCTCACGAACAGAGAGGGCACGCTCTTTGATTAATTCAAGCGCAGCCTGCTGATCCGTTGCATCCTCGATCCGCAACAGTGCCCGACCATGTCCGGCACTAATTGAGCCGTCAAGGATCGCCTGTCGAGCCATGGGAGAGAGGCGCAACAGGCGCCGACTATTGACAATCGCCACGCGACTCTTACCGACGCGCCGGGCAATTTCTTCATCGCTCAAGCCAAACTCACGCCGCAAGGTTTCGTAGGCCTGGGCCTCTTCCAGGGGGTTAAGATCGGCCCGTTGGACATTTTCAACCAGCGCCAACTCAAGAAATTGTTGCGGTGTAGCATTTTTAACAATTGCCGGAATGGTAGCAAGACCGGCCATACGGGCAGCACGTAGCCTGCGCTCGCCGGCGATCAGTTCATAACCTCCCTGCTGGTCTTCACTCACGATGATCGGTTGGAGCACGCCATGGGTCTGAATTGAAGCCACCAATTCAGCGAGAGTGGTCTCATCAAAGGAAGTACGGGGTTGGGCACGGTTAGCCTTAATTGCCGAGACCGGCAATTCCCGCACCGGTGTCTGATCAAGTGATGCGGCAGGAATGAGAGCATCGAGTCCACTTCCCAGTCCACGCTTCCGGCTCATACGACTCGTTCCTCCCGTCCGATCAATTCTTCGGTTAGCAGGGAATAGGCTTGTGCACCACGACCATGGGGATCATATTCGTAGGCGATACGTCCATGGCTGGGGGCTTCACTGAGCCGTACACTGCGCGGGATCAGGGTACGACAGATGAGGCGGGGAAAGTAGCGTTGCACCTCATCGACCACTTGCTGCGCCAGATTGGTACGACCATCGTACATCGTCATTACTACACCAAGGATGCGCAAGGTAGGGTTCAGACTCTCCCGAACTCGTTCCAGGGTCATCTTGAGCTGTGCCAATCCTTCCAGAGCCAGATATTCACACTGGAGCGGGATCAGAACGGCACTGGCAGCGCAGAGCGCGTTCACAGTGAGTAACCCAAGTGATGGCGGACAATCGATAATGATCCAGTCGTAGCGCTGCAAAAGTGGCACCAGGCCATCACGAAGTCGCCACTCGCGACGTTCTACGTCGACCAGCTCAATAGCGGCACCTGCCAGTTCTTGATCGGCAGGAATGATGTTGAGCCTTTCCCGGCCACTTGAACGAGGAATCGTTTCGGGTGGTGCGCCACCGAGCAGGAGATCGTAGGTTGTCACCGTTAGCGAAGTCTTCACAATCCCAAGGCTGGTTGTGGCATTCCCCTGAGGGTCAATATCAACGAGCAGAACACGCAACCCACGCCGGGCGAGTTCACCGGCGAGATTAACTGCGGTAGTCGTTTTGCCAACCCCACCTTTCTGGTTGGCAATCGCGATGATATGTGGTTGTGAATGGATTGGATGTTGTTTCACGTGAAACACCTGCCTCAAGCAGCCACTCTGAGCGCTATTGTACCACAGGCAGGCACAAAACAACATCAAGGGAGATAACGCAATGGATTAACCGCACGTCCATTGACGAGAATGGTGAAGTGTAGATGAACGCCGGTTGAATAGCCGCCCCCAGCGCGATCATAGGTACTTCCCATATAGCCAATTAGTTGTCCGGCACTCACTTCCTGTCCTACCCGCACAACTGGCTGGGCAATGAGATGACCGTAGATCGTTTCAATACCGCCAGGATGCCGAATCTTGACGCAATACCCGTAACCACTACACCATCCTGCCTCACGTACCCGCCCACTACTAGCAGCGACAATCGGCGTCCAGGCACGATTGGCAATATCTATCCCATTATGAAATCCACCCCAACGCGGCCCAAAACCAGAGGTCAACACCCCTCGTGCAGGCCAGACCCAGCGCGGTGGAGGAGGCGGAAAATCGCGGACTTCCGGAAGTGCTGCGACTTGCGCCGGATCAACCTCTAACAAATCACTCCGAATCCAGCCGGTAATATCGCCGATTGCAATCTTCACCCAATCATTGTATCGCCCTCGCAAAGCCACTTGCCGACCGGCTGCCAACTGCGCCTGCCGTGGATGATCGGTGCTTGGGCCAGATCGAACATTTGTTTCATCTACCAGTACAATCCCCACTGGCTCGGCACGACGCTGGGCAAACGCAACCTCCTGTTCATTTGACCACGGCAATTGACCGCCGGGAATAAATATTTCGCGACCTATGACCAATTGACCACCAGGCAACCGATTCGGCGCAAAAGTGGCTATAGCTTCCGGTGCCACACCGTAGCGCTCGGCCAGCCCTGCGAGTGTCTCCCCTTCAGCAACCCTATGTGTTACCCCAGCCAGGCGTGGTATACGTAACGGTTGCCCAACCCGCAGCGCATCGCCACGATCCAGTTGGTTTGTCCACACTAAGGTACTAAGAGGAATCTGATAGCGTTCGGCTACCTCTGCCAGCGTTTCGTTCTCAGCCAGCATGTGTGTTGTTTGAAAAGCGGTCAATACTGGCTGTGGCGCCCGTAGCGCCGGCGCAATTGGTTCTGGCTCGACTGTCTTTGAGGGTGTATGACGTACCGCTGGCGCGATTCGTACTATCTGCTCTGCCGGCACGACAGGCGCCCATGGCGTCACTACCGCCTCAGACTCTTCACGGGGATTGGTCAGCGATTGAAGAGGAAGCGTTCGATCAACGATCAAAATACAAATTACTCCCGCTAACAGCAGGATGTGAGCTAACTGCCGGGAAAAACGGAGCTGCCAGCGCAACGATCCCGACTTCGTCGCTCTTCCGACAGCGGGGCGATCAGCAACCCGATAGCCGTCACGCACCTGGCGAACAGTCCGCCGCGCCGCAGCCAGCCGTCGCTTGCTGCGCAGCCATCGCTCTAACCATGGAGGACGATGTAAGACTACGTGCATGCTTCTACTCTCACCTTTCTGGTAGAGGATACACGTAGTAGACCGCTTTGTCAATCTTGACGGCATCTTTCATCGCATGATAAGATATAAGCGTAGAATTTTCCGCTGCCCAGTCCGGCGTCGCTTTGGCTTCCGGTGATGGGCGTTCCATGAAAGGCCGGCTAATGATACGAGTCGTTGTCGATAGTATCCGTGTCAGCCTGTTGACGCAGAGCCGGGTCGTCGTTCTCCGCGAAACCGAAGGGAATCGCTACCTGCCCATCTGGATCGGCCAGTTTGAAGCCGATGCCATCGCGATGGCCATTCAGGGTCACGAACCGCAACGACCGATGACCCACGACCTGCTCAAGGCTGCCATCAGCGAGTTAGATGGACTTGTCCGTCAAATCTATATCAGCGATATTCGCGATAATACGTTCTTTGCCCGTATCCTGATCGATCAGGCTGGGCGAACGGTTGAGCTTGATGCGCGACCCAGTGATGCTATCGCCCTTGCAGAGCGAGTGCAGGCTCCTATCTTTGTTGCTGCTCATGTGCTGGATCAGGCAGGGGTACTCTTTGATGAGGAAGAGCAGTCTGATGATGGTGTTCCTCCGACGCCGGTATCGCGGAATGAGGAGCCTGAGTCTGAAGCATCCTCCGAGCCTGAACCTGAGCTAAATGAAGATTCCCTCTCTATCTTCCGCAATTTCATCAATACTCTTGATCTCAATGACCGCGACCGGCCTGGTGAGAAGTCCTAAAGTCTGTTAGATGGTGTTTAACAGAGGGCGGTTAAACCGCCCTCTGTTATTTTGACCGGCTTGTGGATAACTTGCGATATTATGTGGAAAACTTGGACTGTTTGTGGATAACCTGCGGAACAAGTCGTTGATAGCTCGTGGAGGATTTGCGTAAGACGCTTCGTACATTGTTTTGAGCGCTCCTTTTGTGGATAGACGTTCACAAGTCGTCCACATGCAGTTTGAGGCATTAGAATAAGCTGGAAAGACTGCTGTCCACACTTTCCACAAGCCTACGATCATGACGATTTTCTTCTTGTGCTTTATTATTTTGATATTAAGGGAGTTATCTGTTTATAGTGATGTGGATATGTCCTATGCAACTGGTTGAACGCTCTTTGTGCGAACCCTTTCCTCCTCTTGCTCAACGTATCATCCGGGAGGGTGTTGTCGTTAATGATCGTATCCTCAAGATCGATCACTTCCTCAACCATCGGATTGATACAGACCTAATGTCTGCTATTGGCGTTGAACTGGCAACTCGCTTACAACCATTTGCCGCTGAGTTAATTCTGACCGCAGAAGCGAGTGGTATTCCACCAGCGTTGGCCACAGCCCTTGCCGCTCGATTACCTCTCGTGTATGCGAAAAAGTATGATCCTGATGTTCCGGTGCCGGCATTGACTCGCCACATCCATTCCCCAACCCGTGACCGTCAGGTCCAACTGGCAATTTCAGCCCGCTTTATTCCTCCAGGAAGTCGTGTGGCGATTGTCGATGATTTCTTGGCTAATGGTCGTACTGCACTGGCTTTGGCCGATATGGCGCACGAGGCTGGAGCTACTGTGGTTGCTGCGGCATTTGTGGTTGAAAAGCAGTTTCAAGAAGGTCGGTCGTTGCTGCAAAGGCTGGGTGTTCCTATCATCTCTCTGGCTCAGATTACGCGCTTTGTTGATGGCCGGCCTCTTATTTATCGCTGGACAGCATCTGAACAGGGACAATCAGATGGTTAGGCGATTCCTATCGGAAACCCGTAGTCCCGTGGGCGAGTGATAGAGATAGTGGCTTACCCTGACACAGAAAAGGTTCGCACGGTTAGTCTTGCTTCTGTTCAGGCACTACCAAAATAGCGTAGTGCTAGTCGTAAGCGCTCTTCCAGGGTTGGTGGGGCATCTCCCGGTAGGGACGCAATTGCTGCGGCCGCTTCGGTGGCGCTGTACCCCAGACTGATCAGGATATCGGTTAGCTCACGGTCGAGAGTACTCACGTTGCCTGGAGTTATGCCGGCTGGCTGGCGCAGATCAATCTTTCCTCGGAGTTCCAGGACAATCCGTTCGGCAGTCTTCTTGCCTATTCCGGGCACTCGTGCCAGGCGTGCTATATCGCCACCGGCAATACTCTTTTGTATCTCGTCAGGAGAGCCGCTCGATAGCAGGTTTAAAGCGATTTTGGGTCCTACTCCGCTGACACCAATCAATTGCTCGAACAGGTTGCGTTGAGCTGGATCGCTAAAACCGTATAATGTCAGCGCGTCTTCGCGTACAATCAGCAGGGTGTAGAGAAATGTTTCATTGCCGATCTGACCAACAGCATTCAAAGTAGAACGCGGAGCGTAGATGAGAAGGCCGACCCCACCGGTTTCAACGATCAGGTGGTCGATACCGATGCTCTGAATGATGCCGCGAATTGATGCGATCATAATAGATAGTCCTTACATACGATTGCGCAAGGAGAGAATTCGGGTGAAGATGCGTTCGCCATTCTACTCAATAAGCCTGGTGCTTGCTCAGTTTGGGTGTTTGGGTGTCATTGTACTGAGCGGTCCGCTTGTTCCAACCTCTCTACTCCCACTGTGCTTGCTGACCGCCGGTTTGGCTTTAGGCCTGTGGGCATTGTTCACGATGAGTCTTCGCCGACTCTCGGTCTTCCCTGATCCTTTACCCCAAACTGAACTGGTACGTTCCGGCCCCTATCGCCTCATTCGTCATCCAATGTACACCAGCCTGCTCCTTGCCACCCTGGGCTGGGTACTGGCATTACCTGTATGGTGGCGCTGGGGATTGTGGGTTGGGCTATTGATTGTCCTTATCACTAAGCTAACGTATGAAGAGCAGTTACTCCAGTCTCGGTTTGCTGACTACCAGCTGTATCAACAACGCACCTGGCGACTGTTTCCATGGATTTGGTGATGGTGGTCGTCATCAGCGATATGCGATCTTACCATGGCCAGAGCAGTCCGACCAGCATGGCACAGGTCATTAATGTGAAAATGGGCGCTATGGCCTGTCGCAAGAGGCTTGAACCACCGCCAATGACAATGCCGCCTTTCACCAGGGTATTGGTCAGGACGGCAGTGCCGATAGCCCGCGCCGCAGTCTGTACGTCAATTCCATCTCTAACTGTTGCCAGCTCGCTGAGAGAGAGGGTAATTGCATCCACATCAACTAACCCGCCAAAGATGCTGGAGAGATAAATCCCGGCATCACCAAACCAGGTTCGCGCCAGGTTTGCACCGATCAGGATGGCGGCGTACAGTAAGCTGAAACCGATAGCCGACCGTAGCTCCAGCGGATTGCTCAACGTCAGACTGACCGAATCGTTACCCTGCGCCTGTTTTATCAACCAGAGACTCCCAATCAGGCAAGCACTGCCACCGATGGCAATGATTGGCCATAGCAAGGTAAGGACATTTGGGGCAATCGCACTGGTTAGTATCGCCACTCGCATAAACATAATACTCCACGCCAGAAGAATGGCCAGCGCATACGCCCGACTTAATGCTGGTTCACTGTGACTGCGCTGCGTATTACTCAGGGTTACTGCTGTTGATGAGACGATTCCGCCGATGATGCCGGTTAATGCAATACCGCGGGTTGTCCCTATCATCTTATGTAGCGCATAGCCGCTGAAGTTGAAGGTTGAAATGAGGACAACCAGAAACCATATCTTCTGGGGATTGATGACATCGAATGGCGCCGGCGCTGTTGACGAGTTGGGCAGGATCGGCAAGATGATCGCGCTGATTGCCGCTAGTGTCAGGGCCGCCTGCATGTCTTGGGTGCTGAGCCGATGCGCGAAATCGTGTAGACGAGTTTTCAATGCCAGTAAACCCGCAGTTGCTACCCCTACAGCCATGGCTAGTGTTCCGTACCCCCAGGCAATCAGGCCACCGCACAGGAGAGTCGTAATGAGCGCCATCTCACTGGTCAGTCCCAGTCCTTCCTGACCACTGCCTACGACATACGCGGCAATTAATAGTCCTCCTACAATGACTATCAGAGCCGCAAAGATGATCGGTGCCTGTAGTGTAATGCCTGCTAACCCTCCCGCACAACCGATGAGACCAACGATGGCATACGTGCGCACGCCGGCAAATAACTCGCCAACACCGGTGTAGGCATGCTCGCGTTGTAAGCCGATCAATGCACCGATGAGTAAGGCCAGGCCAAATTGATAGAAGAGGTCGGTTGTGGTTCTACTGTCGAACATAGCCTATCCCTGATTGATCGGCGCTCCTGAAGTCTCTTGTTCGTACCAGTATGGAGTAAAAATTGCCCCACCGTCAACTGTGCCAAAGCTGCGACATCGCGCTGTTCCCCAACGATGACCATAGAGCGCAATGTAGGCACACAGTACGGCATCGGCCTCGTCTTCGATAGCTTTGAGTGCCGTTGCACTTGAATCACTCAGATCAATGTTCTCCCAGATGCGGTCAACTCCAATTAGTGGTGGATCGGCGTGGATCAGACTGCCCAGCAGGTCGAGATAACGCCGCAGCTCGTGTCGCCGACTGACTAATGAACGGCCCTGGCGCGCTTTGTATTGCAGAATCCGGGGCAACCCGAACAGAACAATGGTTGCCGGGTGTGGAAAGACTTCAACAATCAATCGCCCTTCAACACCGTTCTCAATCGTCGGTGTGTAGCAGAACCCATCGCTGGCCAGTGCAGCGATGATTTCCTCACCACGTAAACCGCCATAACGTCGCAACAACTGTCGGTTTGCCGGGTGTGGCCCGGCGTGATACTGACGAAACGCTGCCGCTAACTCGGCTTCAGCCAGACGCCGACCGGTCTCATTTGGTACGAGGAGTGGAGCGTCAATGGCCAGGATGGCCGGCGCATCGCCACAGATAGTGCGAATTGTCGCCACAATCTCTGCGGTTGTCGGCAAACGGTATGGATAAACCGTCAGATGTGCACCACTCGGAGTGCCACGGGCTGCCGCCAGGCCACTGGGATTGCGCTCTGACCACGCCAGGTCCAGGCCGAGATAGATGGTTGTCGGTGGAACATTCATTGCTGGTTGCCTGATTATAACGCCGGTAGCCGGTGATTTAGAGTACAGTATAGCCAAATCTACGACAGGGAGGTCGATATGGATACAATAAATCCCACCTCAACGGCAATGACCATCGTTTGCCGGATTGGTAGCCGGTTTGTGGCACTGCCAATGTAGACAGTGGTTCATACCGCCCGTTTCGCTGAACTAACGCCTGCCAGCGATGTCTCGGCAATCGTTTGTGGTGTGATCTCAGTTCACGGTACGACAGTACCGGTTATCGATGGCCGTTCGCTACTCGGTGAACCACCTGGCTACGATCTCGGTAGCTACATTCTGCTGGCTGCTTCAGATATTGATCAGCCGCCAGAAATCGGTCTACTGGTTGATGAGGTGATGAGTATCCATCGGGTGGGTGCCGACGGTCTGGCACCGGTAGATCACATCGACGGTATTTCATGCGGTGTGATCCGTGATCTGCCGCAGCCTGCGTTACTGCTTGATGTCGATGAGCTGTTTGCGCTGGCCCACGGCAGTGCCCGCGATTGAGGTTTTGAAGATGAGTGCCGGGCGTTGCCCCGGTGGCAACGCCTATGCTGATGCCTGGCAGCCTAATGGGCAACCGCGGTTGTTTGGTGAATCGGTAGGTCTTCACCGATAAAATGTACTGCGCTCTTCGCAGCTTCCAGAATGGTCATCAAGCCACTACCCGGATGGACAGCCCCACCGATCCAGTAGAGGTTGCGTGCGCCATTGTGGCGGATATGCGGACGAAATGGGCCGAGCTGACTCCAACTGTGAATCAGATTGAAGACTGCACCCAGATAGGTGTGGTGCTCGTCACGCCACGTCTCCGCAGTGTACCGTCGTTCAACGACAATATGGCGTTCAACATCTTCAAAGCCGAGTTTAGCCATCTGCCGGATGATCAGGTCTCGATATCGCTGCTCGACCGCTGCCCAATCGACCGGATAGCGCAGGTTGGGAACTGGTACCAGGACAAAGAGGGTGCTGTGTCCGGGCGGTGCGTTGGTTGGATCAACAATGGTCGGGTTGCATACGTAGAATGATGGATCATCTTCGTCCAAAACAGCACTCTTCGCCCACAAGGGATCGTTGCGCCGAATGTTGGCCGACAGGTAGAGTTGATGGTGTGGCAGATGATCCCAACGCCGGTTAACGCCCAGGTAGAGCATAAAGGTCGAACATGAGAACTCCATCGTGTTGAGCTTCTGGTCAGTGTATGTGCCGCGTGCGTGGGGCGGAATAATATGGGTGAGCGCGTGACCAAAATCGGCATTCACGACTACTGCATCAGCCTTTATCCGCTCGCCACTAACCAGCTCAACGCCGCAGGCCCGTCCCTCTTCTACCAGCACTTGCTTCACCGGACGGTTGTAGTGAATAACAACACCCAGGTCGGTTGCTGCTTTCGCCAAGCCGGCGGCCAGGGCACGGAAGCCGCCACGCGGGTGCCAGATGCCGTCGGCAAATTCGAGAAAGGTTACCAGGCTGAACACGCTGGAACACGCGGTTGGGTGCATGCCCAGATATTTAGCCTGGTATGATAGCGCGTAGACGACCCGTTCGTCGCGGAAGAAGCGCTTGAAGTGGTCGTATAAACTCTCCCAGGGGCGGAAGGCCAGCGCAGCCGCAATTTCGCGTGGTTTCAAGTAGCCAAGTGGACTACGCACCGGTGTGCCCAGGTATGGTTCATAACCAACCACATTCTTACGGATATGCTCGATATACCAGCGCTCAAATTCTGCCGGTAGCGCTGGATCAAAGCGGGCCAACTGTGCTTTGAAGGCCGCGATGTTTGAGGTCAAATCAAGATATTCACCATCCCAGAAGCGAATGCGGGTATTTGGATCGAGACGGATGAGGGTGACATAATCGCTGAAGCGTAATCCGGCACTGTTAAATAACTCGTCGTAGACCCGTGGCACTTGCAAGATCGTTGGTCCCGTGTCGAAATGGTAATCACCGAGTGAGAAGCCGCGCATGCGTCCACCCGGACGATCAACTGCTTCAAAGATTTCAACCTGATAGCCCTGGCCGGCTAATCGAATGGCGGTAGCCATCCCTCCAGGTCCGGCGCCGACAATAACAATTCGTGGTGACACTCCCTGCTCCTCTATGTGATGATGAAAACATGTACTCCTGTTTGAGTATACACCGCTTTTGATCGCCGGTCACGCCCTCTATGGTCTGTTTCTGACGCTGATGCGAATATGCCAGGATGCTTCGTAGCAACAACGTCACGTATCGGTGGGGAGTAGCCGTGGAGCGGTTTATTCACCTCATCCACCAGATTTCCACAACTCCTGATAACGGTGGCTCTGGGGGAGGTAGTTCATCCTATCGTGTCCTGCCACTGCATCAGTCCCTGAAAAATGTCCTTCTCTGCAGATGGTGCTCTGATCGGGGTAGTTGATCTTCCATCTCACCATTGAAGACCCAGGAGAGAGGTTGTTGAAAACAGCCCTCCTGATCTGTCTTATGAGATAGGTACTGTGCTATAAACTTCTTCGTCTTTTGTTGTAACGAGATGGGGCAACGTGCATTCACGCCACATTTGTCTGGCTTGTCAATGATGATAACTTCCACCCCGATGCCTTCACCCTGTTGTTCCAGGAATGCACAGGGTTATCGGCGAATAACTCCTCACATGTTGAGGAGATTGTGGATAAATGGTGGATTTTGTGGATAACATGAATGCTGATCGTTGGTTCGTTGGACGTTAACACATATCTAATGCCTGGTTAATCCAGAGCTAATCTGTGCAAGCTACGATACTGTGCGTCAGGCGATCCGATTTGCGGTGGTCGTCGCCGGGCAAAAATCTCCTAATCTACACACCGCCCCCCATCCCCCTCTCTCCGGCCACCAATGTGTGGGTGGCCGTTTGCGATTCATGCAGGTATCGCATTGGGCATGAATATCGTGAAATGCAAGGCGTTTACGTTTTCCACGATCATGAATTGCGAGAAGGGAGCATGAATGGCATCCTCCCTTCTCATTATGCATATACAGATATAGAAGATGTGGCAAACTCAGGTTCGGAGCCGGTTCATAGCCTCCGAAGGGCCGATCCGTCTGGAGCTGTGTGGTACGGTGATGAGAGGATGATCGCCTGATCAGGCAATCACGTCGGTTTCGTCCTTTGCCAGAGCCGCACGCACGTGGTCGATGAATGTACGGGTAGCAAAGATGATATTCCGGCGTGTCACGCCACCAGATACAACGAGATAGCCGTCGAAGCCAATGTCGCCACTGCGATCAACATAACTTCGTACAATGTGCAACTCGTCGTTGATACGATTGACGTACAAGAGTCGGTCAGCCAGATCACGTTCAGGGTTGGCGCGAAACTGAGACATAAAGCGAATCTGCTCGCCCTCACGGATTGAGAAGACCCAAACCCGGAAACCCTGACGGAGACAAACATCACCATCACTGTCTAGTTCAACGTCAAAGTAGGCGTCGTTGTAAAGCTGGAATAACCACTCTCGGTTGACGTGTGCCGGATAGACAAGCTCTTCAGGCTGGGCGCCAGTCATAAGATGATCCTTTCTCTGCACTAGAACACAGTTCACGACAGCATTATCCGTCGCCAGCCTGATGAATTGCAGAGGACCTGGACCAATGTTCTGGCACTTCGCTCTTGAGCAACTCAGACAGGAGTATGGTTGCGGGCATACTGTTGCTTTCTATTATAGCAATCTGACTTGTTTTTGACTATAACTGTCAATGCTGACAAATGTCCAGTCCTATTGTGTGTCAGCACGATGGCAGGACAACAGGTAGCACCGGCATTGACACTCTCGAACGTGAATGGTATACTACGGCCACGTAAAAGAATAACCGACGTTGACCAGGAAGAGTAGCGAGTGTGGCGACAATCCAGCGAGCCGATGATGGTGCGAGATCGGCACGTTCGGCGCTCGTGAATGGGCCTGTGAGTCGCACGGCGAACCGGGTTTGTCCCGCAGTAGTCGCAGCCGGAGACGCCACCGTTATCAGGGCGCTAGGTGTGAAGCGGCCTTGCCGACAGCACCTGTAGAGTGCGTCGCTTGCGTGAGCGGCGGCGAACGAGAGTGGCACCGCGGTTTTTCCCGTCTCTCGACCAGTTCGGTCGAGAGATTTTTTATTCGTCTGTTGCAGCAAGGAGAGGTGTCTGTGGAAACGGTCAAGTATGTACTCAGTGAAGATCGCCTGCCGGAGACCTGGTACAACATCGCTGCCGATTTGCCATCGCTGCCGCCGCCGCCATTGCATCCAGCGACGGGGCAACCCATTGGCCCTGCCGATCTGGCGCCACTCTTTCCGATGGAGCTGATTAAGCAAGAGGTGAGTACCGAGCGTGCTATCCCGATTCCCGATGAGGTACGGGCCATCTATCGACAGTGGCGGCCAACACCGCTCTTCCGTGCGCGCCGGTTAGAGAAAGCCCTCGATACGCCGGCTCGCATCTACTACAAGTACGAAGGGGTTAGCCCCGCCGGTAGCCACAAACCGAATACCGCTGTGGCCCAGGCATATTACAACAAGCAAGAAGGAGTCCGCCGCCTGGTTACCGAAACTGGTGCCGGTCAGTGGGGTTCTTCCCTTGCCTTCGCCGGTGCGCTCTTCGGGCTTGAAGTCGAAGTCTTTATGGTGAAGGTAAGCTACAATCAGAAGCCGTATCGCCGGGCGCTGATGGAAACATACGGCGCACGGGTGGTGGCAAGCCCCAGCACCGAGACGGCTGCCGGACGGGCTATTCTGGCTCAAGACCCCGACAGCACCGGAAGTCTTGGTATTGCGATTTCTGAGGCAGTAGAAGTTGCTGCCCAGCGTGATGATACGCGCTATGCGTTGGGTAGTGTGCTCAACCACGTGCTGCTCCATCAGACGGTGATCGGGCAGGAGGCAATGATCCAGATGGAGATGGCCGGTGATTATCCCGATGTGGTGGTTGGCTGTACCGGAGGTGGATCAAACTTTGCCGGTATCGCTTTCCCCTTTATCGGGGCAAAGCTGCGCGGTGAGCGTCCGTTGCGCGTGGTTGCCGTTGAACCGGCAGCCTGTCCGTCGCTGACCAAAGGGAAGTATGCCTACGACTACGGTGATACTGCTCATCTAACACCGCTGGTCAAGATGCATACCCTTGGTAGCAGCTTTGTGCCGCCCGGTATTCACGCCGGTGGCCTGCGTTATCACGGCATGGCACCGTTGGTTAGTCATTTGCTTGAAATTGGGGCAATTGAAGCAATTGCGATCCAGCAGCTTGAAACCTTTGCTGCCGGCGTGCAGTTTGCCCGGACCGAGGGCATCTTGCCTGCCCCTGAAGCAAACCACGCAATTGCCGGTGTGATCCGCGAGGCACTCCGCTGCAAGGAGGAGGGTAAGAGCGAGGTCATTCTCTTCAATCTCTGCGGCCACGGCCATTTCGATTTGCAGGCCTACATGGATTATCAGGCGGGGCAGTTGCGCGATTACGAGTATTCCGACGCCGAGGTGGCAATGGCATTAGCCGGTTTGCCTTCAGTCGGGGCATAGCCTGTCCAGCCGCGAGGTGCACGACCGTGCGCCTCGCGGTAGCATGGGGACACCCGGCACTAGCGACGGGGTTTCAGTGTGGCCACGCCGTTGATGATTGGACCGGTCGCGTCGATGACCAGATAACGGCTGAACCCGATCTGCTCAATATTCACCGGCGAAGGCGCACCATTCAGTAACACGATGTTGGGTTCTGTGTTGGATGGCAAGAGCAGACGTAACCGAAATGACTCACCACTTCCAGTTGCTGTCAGCTCAAGCCGTGCCGGTTGAAGATTGCTTGCCGGTGTTAACTGCCACCGGTAAGCGACATACCCATCACCGGCGGCGTAGCGGGCGACAGCGTAGACATCACGAATTTCGTATACCGGATCGGCTGGCCAACGTGGGGAAAGGGTGACTGACTGAAAGCCGATATAGCGGTCTTCGATGCCGACGGCGCCTTCGATCAAAGCTCCCAGCATTGCACTGGAACCCCAGCCGTCGGTTGGTAAAAATTCGTTGACTGGGGCAATACCGCCGGTGGGGTAGTACCAGAGATATGTGGCACCGGTGCGTTCAATCAGGTCAATGTAGCGTTGCAAGATATTGAATCCATACGCTTCGTAGCCATAGCGAAAAGCGCCGCGTGCCAGTTCGCCGCCAACGAGCGGCATGACACCACCGTTGACATATTCGCCGGGTCGCTCACCCAGGCGTCCATTCATACCAAAGGCGCCTGCCGGGAAGGGAGGATCGATACTATACCATTCGGCAAAAGCAATCCGGTTGGGGTCATTCAATCGACGCAGATACTCGGCAATGATCGCTCGTCCCTGCGTCTCACTTAAAACACCGCGATTGAGAGCAATTGCGTTTGAGAGGCTTAATTGATTGGCTTCATCGACACCAGGAACATCGTAGGGAACGAGTTTCACATGGTGCGTGTAAAAGCGTCCATTCCAGCTCAGCACATTGAGGCGCGTCATCAGATCGGTAGCGATAATCCGGCGCACTGCGGCCAGATCACGCTGCCCGGCAGCCTCTTCCATCAGTGCCAGGGCATGCAGCGCAGCCGCCAGACCGGTATTGTCACCGTGGAAGATGCCCCATTTGGTCTGCTCATCGATCCAGTGACGCGGCCCCAACTCGCCGTTGTTCGGGTTAACCATCGGCGGGCCATATTCAAAGTCCCAGGTGTCGATGGTAAAGGGGCGCTTGACCAGGCCCAGGGTTGCATCCCAACGCAGCGGATCACGCATCGTGTAATCAATGGCGCGTTGAGCTGCCGGCAACATTCGCAACATCCATTCAGTGTCACCGGTTACCTGCCAGGTCTCGAAGATCAACTGAACGAACAGATATTCAACATCGGCTTCAACCGGCGTGCGGAAGGCGGGAATCCCCCATTCCGGGCGAGCCAGAAAGTCCGGCAGGCTACCATCTTCGGCCTGGATGCGGGCAAAGGCTTCAGGCAGCGAGCGCAGATCACGCTCAAAATAGCGAAAAGCCCGGTTTTGGTAGTAGTGATCGCGCAACCAGAGCAACGGGCTGTCGGGCGAACGATAACCGGCTACAGGTTGTCCATCAAGCAGATAGCTCAATCTGTCGGCTGCCATGAATTGGCGAACGGTTGGGTACAACCGGTCGTAGCCGGCCACGCCGCTGCGCAGTGTGGTCTCGGCTTCAAGCTGGTAGAGCGTTCCATTCGCTACCATCTGGCCATCGGCAGTGAAGAGAGCTGCCCAGTGCGCACCCAGCGCACCACGGGGCGTTACTTCAACCCATCCCTGCCCATCGATGACTGTCAGCGGAAAAGCACCGGCAAAGCGCGCACGGCTGTCGAATACAACAAGATGGGCTGGACCTGTATAATCATCGATCCGAATTGCAACTGGTGTCGGGAGCAATGGTTGTACCGTTGGATTGAGGCTGATAAAACTAGCACCACTCTCGGCCTGTACTGGCGGTGTTGGTGTACTCACGGCGCCAAGTACGGCGATCAGCAGGAAGAGGAAGAGAAACCGTTTCATTGCATACCTGATATGAAAGCGATACCTGACATTGCTTAGTATAGCATGCTTCGCATTGTAGCCTTAAGGAGAGAAACCCTATGACGCGCAAACCTCGTGTCTTCTCAGGCATTCAGCCGTCGGGCAACCTGCATATCGGTAACTATCTGGGTGCGATCCAGCAATGGGTTGCCGGGCAGGGCCAGAAGACCAATTTCATCTGTATCGTCGATCTGCATGCGATCACCGTACCGCAAGACCCGGCCGACTTGCGTCGCCAGACACGTGAGTTAGCCGCCTTGTTGCTGGCTTGTGGTATCGATCCGCAGCAGACGACGCTCTTTGTGCAGAGTCATGTGCGGGCGCATGCCGAGTGTTCATGGGTGTTCAGTTGTATCACACCACTCGGCTGGCTTGAACGCATGACTCAGTACAAGACGAAAGCGCAGAAGCAAGAGAGCGTGATGACCGGTTTGCTCACCTATCCGGTCTTGATGGCGGCAGACATTCTGCTCTACGATGCCGACGAGGTGCCGGTTGGCGAGGATCAGAAGCAGCATATCGAGCTGACCCGCGATCTCGCGCAGCGCTTCAATTATCTCTTCGGGGAAACCTTTGTGATTCCCAAACCAGTCATTCGCGAGAGCGGCGCCCGCATTATGGGGCTTAACGATCCGACAGTCAAGATGAGCAAATCGGAAACAACCCGTGGTCATGCGATCCGCATTGTTGACGATCCCGATGAGATTCGCTGGGCGATCAAGCGGGCAGTCACCGACTCCTACAACGAGATTCGCTTTAGTGATGACCCTGATCGTGCCGGGGTGAATAATCTTTTGCAAATCTATGAATTGCTGACCGGGCGTAGCCGGCCAGAGATCGAAGCACACTTTGCCGGTAAGGGGTATGGTGCGCTGAAGCGAGAACTCACCGAGGTAGTGATTGAGTCGTTGCGCCCGATCCGCGAGCGCTACTACCAGTTGATGAACGATCCGGCGGAGCTTGATCGTATCCTGGCGATTGGTGCCGAACAGGCTCGTGCCGTGGCTGAGCCGAAGATGACGCTTATCCTTGAGCGGGTAGGCTTCGTATTACCCAATGACCGTAGATAAGGACATGTATGTACTATCCAACCCTCGATCAATTACAGGAGTTGCGCCAGCAGGGTAATCTCTGCCCCATTTATCGCGAGATTATGGCTGATCTGGAGACACCAGTATCAGCCTATCTCAAGATTGCCCAGGGCGGGTTGGGCTTTCTTCTCGAAAGCGTGACTGGCGGTCAGAATATCGGTCGCTACTCGTTTATCGGTAGCGATCCGTATATGGTGCTGCGTATGCACGATGGTGTGGCCCAGGCGACCCATGGCGGTTACAAGCAGACACTCACCTACACCGATCCGTTGATAGTGCTGGAAAGTTATCTAAACGCCTACCGCCCGATTCGCTTGCCCAATCTACCGATCTTTGTCGGTGGTGCGGTTGGCTATCTCAATTATGAGTCGGCGCGCTATTTCGAGCGCCTGCCGGTACCTCCAGTACGCCCATACGATATGCCCGATAGCTGGTGGATGTTTGTTGATACGCTGCTAGCCTTTGATCACGTGCGCCACAAGATTATCGTTATTTCGCACGTTCATCTTGATGTCGAAGACCTTGCCGCTGAGTATCAGCGTGCCGTGCAGCGGATCGAGACCCTGATCGCTCGTTTACAACGTCCGCTACCGCCGGGTATTGGCTTGAGCCTGCGCAATTACGAACCACACAACACACCGGCGCGGGTGATGAGCAATCCTATCGTCTCGAATCGAACTGAGGCCGAATTTAAGGCGGCGGTGCTACGGGCGAAAGAGTATATCATGGCCGGGGACATCTTCCAGGTGCAGATTTCGCAGCGCTTCAGCAAAGCCACCAGCGCCGATAGCTTCACCATCTATCGGGCATTGCGCACGATCAATCCTTCACCGTACATGTTTTACATCCGTACCGGTGAAGGTGATCTGGTTGGTGCATCGCCTGAAATGCTGGTGCAGGTCCGCGATGGAAAGGTGACCACGCGCCCCATCGCTGGTACCCGCTGGCGAGGTCGTGATGCGGCTGAAGATGAACAACTGGCTGCCGATCTCCTGGCCGATGAAAAGGAGCGGGCTGAACATCTGATGCTGGTTGATCTGGGGCGCAATGATCTGGGCCGCATCAGCCAGTCCGGTACCGTTCAGGTGCCGGTGTTCATGACCATCGAGAAGTATAGCCACGTTCAACATATTGTGTCAGAAGTGACCGGTCTGTTACGAGCCGATCTGAAACCTATCGATGCATTGCGGGCCTGCTTCCCTGCCGGCACCGTGACCGGCGCCCCGAAGATTCGGTCGATGGAGATCATTGCCGAACTTGAAGGTGAGCAGCGGGGGATTTATGCCGGTGCCGTTGGTCATCTCGGTTTTAACGGTGACCTCGATACCTGTATTGCACTGCGTACACTGATTGTCAAAGACGGTATTGCCTATGCCCAGGCCGCTGCCGGTGTGGTGGCCGACAGTACGCCGGAGTATGAGTTCAACGAAAGCTGTAATAAAGCAGCCGCTTCGTTGCGGGCTATCGATCTGGCCGAAGAGCTACAGGCTGGTGGTTAGAGGCTGGCTCGCAGCTTAGAGTGTTGCACCAGATGAATACACGTGCCGCAGCTCACGGGGGGCGGGTTGTGTTTTCGCCCCCGTGAGCTGAAGACATGATGGGCTTCTCTGGCTAACGATGTTGACTACGTGCCAGCGATATATCGCACAGGGTTGCAGTTGGGTAATGCCGGCAATAGCTGATCGGATGTTGACCCCATGATAAATCACGATTCTCAAGCACGAGATGATAAACGTGCTACTTGTGTCAGACCGATACAAGAGGTTGCATATGCAGATAGTCCTCTCGGTCGAGTGTTGGTAGCTGCGACCGATAGCGGTCTCCGTGCAGTCTATCTAGGTGATGATGACGCATCACTGCTGGCTACACTCCACGCCAGCTTTTCAGTAGCGGGTACTAATGCTGCTGGTGTGCTGGCGGAGACTGCGGCATCGGCAATTGCAGCCTATCTGCGTAACGAGGCACCGCTCCCGGCCTTACCCCTTGATCCAATTGGTACTCCCTTTCAACAACTGGTCTGGCAGGTGCTTTGTACAATCCCGCGTGGGAGTACCCGTACCTACGGTCAGTTAGCTCAGGAGTTAGGATTACCAACCAGCGCTGCACGGGCAGTCGGACGGGCCTGTGCGAGTAACTCTCTGGCGATAGTGGTGCCCTGTCATCGTGCCCTGGGGAGCGATGGCAGACTCCATGGCTTTCGCTGGGGGATAGAGCGCAAACGTGCGTTGCTGGCACTTGAAGGAGTATTCCTGCCGCTTCTGTAGTATCAAATCTGGTGCTACAGCGGTCATGACACGCTATACCACGATCATGCTGGTACCGCACCTGATCACAGAGGTGTGGAACCAGTGTGATCGCTGTACATGTCGTGGGATCACACGCTGGAGTGGATACCGTTACCGAGAGGGTTCCCCGTATCCGCCTGGTTTGGAGTGCGACAGCATGGCTGCCGCAACAGTCGCGCTCGCGATCAGATGCGTGCTACAGCGGTGCCCTTGATGGTGATGGCGCTACGATCAGTCGCGTCGTATCGAACCAGACTGACCAGACGTGAATCTAACGGTGTGTGAGGGGTGTGCGGATCGGAGGGAAGGGGTAGATGCCCCAACGACGATTGATGACCCCATGTTTATGAAAATTTGACATAAAAGAGCATGCGTAGGCACGACAGATGCATTGCCTGGCGCTGCTAGAAGAAGTGATCGGCGACATCGCTGAAAAGATATAAGCCCACCAAATGTGGTGAGCTTACTGGCGACCCCGGTGCGATTCGAACGCACGACCTTTTCCTCCGCAGGGAAACGCTCTAATCCACTGAGCTACGGGGTCGTATTCCGTTTGCCCGTGCATTATATCATAGTTTGGCTCATGATGCAAATGCCTGCTGGAGGTTTTCCTGCCATGCCAGAACCTGTCTTACGTGTCATGCACGATGCGTTCCATTGAATGACACCCTCACCTGATGTAGAAGTCATCACTCGTAAGCGCACCATCACGCCGGCAGCGACCGGCGTTTCTGCTGTACACACCGTGGTATGACCTGCCGATGTGGATACGGTGTTCAGGTTGGGTTGCCGGTGACGCATTGTTCGACGTGCGGCAGCCACGCTGCCATACCCACCGCACACACCGGCAGGTGCAGATCGCAGCGCATACCGTGCCGGTACGTGACTCTTGTTACACCGGATTTAAGGTCATTCCTGGCACTACCATCCTTGCTGAGCGTGGCCGAAGCCAGAACGTTCAGCCGGTATACCTTACGTTCGGCAGAGAGAATCGTGTCGCTCTCCCTGGGATATACCAGACGATATAACGCCACTTTGATGAAATGAAAGAACTCACGTTTTGCATACATCCACTTATCACCCTCCTGCGTAAAGAGAGGTGAAGCCAGAAATTGTGCAATCAATTGTCAAAAGGTTGGCAATTCTGGAACAAAAGGGAATCATAATTGTACAAGGAGGAGTGTTTCATGGCTCGTAAACTGTTCACCGCTCTGACCACGGCGTTGCTGTTCGCTCTTTTGATCGTTCCGGCAGCCTTTGCCCAAGGTGGTAATGCCAAAGTTCGCGTCATTCACGCTTCACCCGATGCGCCCGCAGTAGATGTGTTTGTCAATGGCAATGCGGTGCTCACAAACGTAGGCTTCTTCGCTGCCAGCCCGTATCTCGACTTACCGGCGGGTACCTACCGGGTACAGGTTGCACCAACCGGGGCCGGTGCTGGTTCAGCGGTGATTGATGCGAATCTGACCATTGAAGCCGGCCGTGCTTACACGGTTGCTGCGGTTGGGCCTGTGGCCAGCATTCAACCTCAAGTCATCGTTGATAACCTGAGCGCTCCTGCGGCTGGTCAGGCAAAAGTGCGCGTGTATCACTTCTCCCCCGATGCGCCGGCGGTAGATGTTAAGCTGGCGAATGGCACCACGCTGATCAGCAATCTTGCCTTCCCCAATGCCAGCGACTACCTCGAAGTGCCGGCAGGTACCTATGATTTGCAGGTAACGCCAGCAGGTGGTGATGCTGTTGTGATTAACCTGGCGGGAACGACTGTTGATGCCGGTCAGATTTACAGTGTCTTCGCCACCAACTTCGTGACCAACATCACTCCTCAGCTTGCGGTGACTGCACCGGTCACGACGGCTGCACCGGCAGCGCTGCCGACAACTGGTGGTGAGACCCTGCCGCTGGTTGCTCTGTTGGTGATGGCACTGGCATTGACTGTCGTTGGTGGATTGACCGTGCGCCGCAGCATGCGCTAGTCTGCTCTGCGCACGTCTGGTTGTGAGAGAGTAACGTCGCCTGAACCATTTGGATCAGTAACCTCACGTCTCGATCAGGAGCGATGTAACAGTCGCTCCTGATTTGTACTTGACATTACATGTAGTGTATAATTGACAATAAGAGGTTGCCGAACACCTCTTTCTTTTATCAAGGTAAATAGTGTAAGAATAACACTTTAAGGAGGGACGCTATGATAACCCTTGCTGATAACCCTTGCTCTGCCTGGTCTCATTGTATTCGTGGGTGCAACAATGGTAGGGATAGCGCTCCCTCGCTCAGTATCGCCGCCAGTTATCTACGTGCGAACCGAAGTACCACCTCATACTGGTGAGGGTGATGCAGGTTTTGGGTTGTTGATTTTTTGATCCTGGCTATCGTCGTAGCACTTGCGGCGCAGTAGGACTTATTTCTCCCAAGTTGCTACCTATACTGCGAGCAGGCCACGAAGGCTGACTGCCAGGAACATCACGACATTGCACGCAACACCGTGTGGCGTAACCGCATGAACGATGCGATGAGCAGCCAGTGCCTATGGACATACTTTGTCACGCCTCACGGAATTAACCCAGTTTACACCCTCCTCTGTGTCCTCCGTGTCTCTGTGGTGATAAAGGTCGCAACTTGAGTTATTTCATAAAAGCTGTGCTGCCGTGCAACCCGACCATCACACAGGCTCATAGACGCTTGCCAATCACCAACGACAGTATATCCTGCTTCCAATCTACCGGTATGGCAACAAGGAGGGCTGACGCCCATCTCCCATCACGCTCTGGATTGGTTGCCTTACCCGCCCGTTATGCGTGTGTTGCGCGGTGTGGAGTGCGGCAGTCATGCTGCCGCCGCAGCCGTGCTTACGATTCGGTGTGTGGTACGCCGTTGATCCGGCTGGTCACGAGGATACTGTTCATCATAGCAGTCAGTCTCACGTGGCTTGCTGACAGCGTAAGTGGTAACTTGGGTTAAGTTCTAGTGTCACCGGGCAAAACTGAAACTTCAGGCTCTATCTTAACCTTTTGGTAACAACTGCATAACACCGAATCACTATCCTGATACCAATACTTGTCGTAGACGTTCGATGGAGCCTGCAATGCGCACTCGTCTCAAACTGAAACCCGGTCAGCGTGGTACAAAGAAGCTACAGGCAATGTATGGGGATCGTCTCGTCTGTGTTCGCTATCGATATGATCTCGAGACTGGTCGCCGTTTCAAAACGATTGAATTGATCGTAGATGAAAAAGCCTGGTCTCCGCGAGATCATGACGAGGAGCAGTTTGGTCGCATTGGGGACGTAGCGGCCGATTGATTCTCGATCTATTGTTTAGCAGCGGTTTGCAGCCGTTAAATGTTAGATAAGGGTGTGACCTCTGTTTAAGGCAGAGTGCGACACCGTGCGTGTGTGGGGTGTTTCCGGGAGTGATACCAGCTCTTGTGCAAAGGTGGGCCTGGTTCAGGGAACACCTTCGGGCTGAAGTGTCGCACTACCGATATGCCGAACCAGCGTTCCCGCTTCGCCCGACATTGGATCACGTCTCGGTGTGGATACCATTGCCAGATAGAGTTCCCCGTGGCGCGTTACCTGGCGTATGTCAGCCACGCTGCCGCGCTAGCCGTGCTTTCGCTCCGGTGCGGGTCGCAGCGGTTGATCCACAGGTCACAAGACACCTTGCAGACATTATCTAGGATTATGATATGAGCACATCTAGCAGTATGCGGAATCTCAGCCCAGGTGCACCACCTCTCCCTGTACTGCGGATGCGCCGTATCAGTGTTCTCGCTCCGCCCAACGTTAGATCACGTCTCGGTGTGGATAACGTTGCCAGCCAGGATTACCTGTCTCGCGGCGTTTGGCGTGCAGCAGCCGTGCTTACGATCAGGCGCAGGTTGCGGCAGTTGCTCCGCGGATCACGAAGACAACATGTGGGCATCGCACGCCTGTCAGGCTTGCTCGTCCGTAATGAGCTGGTCGGGTGTGAGCGGGGGGGGCGGGTTCCACCCCTCGGAGCGAAGCAATAGCCATCACCGGACTGATGAGCAGCGATGAGTGGTATGAGCAGTAATGCACAGTATCAGTGAAGATTTCATATAAGCCGGGCTTTCGTCCATCTTACCCGCGGAATTGAACACGTCAGATCAAATCTTGACCAGTACGGTGCATCATCACCGAGTCTCTCAATCGTCCTTAGTCAGCCTAGCCCCTGCATGGCGTTTTGTTCCCATAGGGCGGACTGCCGGCCCGCGCTCATGTATCCCCGTCAAGGAGCACGTACCCGTGCCAGTACGTGCTGTAACCCGCACCTGCCGGTACGTGTGGTGCATGCGGCAGCCTGGCTTCTACACGTCAAACCGTGTGCCACGGGTAATCCGTTCGGGAAACCGTATCCACACCAGCGCGTGATACCATGGCGTGTGCAGCGTAACTGCCGTTCTCTGTATCTGCGCTCACCACTGCCGACGTGGTGGTGAAATCACGAGCGATGACTTCTGATAGACCCGATTTGATATTCAGATCAAGACATGCGTCCCCTGCCGCTCGTGACTGACCGCCGTTGGCGGTGCAATCGTCGGCACAAACGCGGGTTCGGCGTCACGGCGAAGGATGGTATGTTTGCGCCATGCTTCCTCTGATTGCGGGTAATCCTGTCGGAAGTGACCACCACGGCTCTCGGTACGCAGCAGGGCCGCAGTGACGATGAGCCGTGCTGTCAGCCCGGCATTAACGGCGGTGATGTGATCGGCTTCATCTGGTCCGGCACTCATTGGCCACTTTACCAGCCTCGCCAGTGCGCTCCGGAGCGATGCCCCGTCTCGCAACGGACCGGCAGCTCGCATGATCTCGGCCAGTGCAGAGCGCCAATCAGCAGGAAGTGGCGCGGTGATTGGTGCTATCGGAAGCGGATCAGGCACGGGAACGGCCTGCCCGCGATAGGCAGCGGCGGCTTCGCCAGCCCGGCGACCAAAGACCAGGCATTCGAGTAACGAGTTGCTGGCCAGCCGATTTGCGCCATGTACACCCGTACAGGCGACTTCACCGGCAGCGAAGAGTCCTGGTAGATTGGTTGCGCCGCTCAAATCGGTACGTACCCCTCCCATGAGATAGTGGGCTGCCGGGGCCACCGGGATGGGATCACGCACCGGATCAATACCGTCGGCCCGTAAACGGGCACAAATGGTCGGAAAATGATGCTCGATCCGATCAGGTGGCAGATGGGTCAAATCGAGCAAGACGTGATCGCTGCCTTCCTCCTGCATCGCTGCAACAATGCCGCGCGTTACCACATCGCGGGGTGCCAGTTCAGCACGCGGATCATAGGCCGGCATAAAGCGTCGACCGGTTGGCGTGTAGAGTATTCCACCCTCACCACGGGCAGCTTCGGTGATCAGAAAGCCATAACCGGCGCGGGTACGATAGACCGTGGGATGGAATTGTACAAACTCCATATCAGCAATCTCGGCTCCAGCGCGGTAGGCCAGTGCAATGCCTTCGCCGAGTGCTGTTGGTTGATTACTGGTTAACCCGTACAATGCACCGGTGCCGCCGCTAGCCAGCACAGTTGCCGCCGCCAACACTCGCCACCACGACCCATCAGCCTGGCGTACCAGCGCCCCGACCACGCGCTCATCGGCAGTTAACAATTCGACCGCCTGGGCCTGCTCGCGTACACTGATGAGCGGCGTGGCACGCACTCGCTCGATCAACACCTGGGTTACGGCCCGCCCGGTTGCGTCGCCGACATGAACAATGCGCCGCCGGGAATGTCCTCCTTCCAGCCCTAACGCAAATTGATCGGCATCCCGCTCAAAAGGTACCCCCAACATCGCCAGTTCACGCATCAGCGCTGGTGCTTCGTGGGCAAGCACTGCCACGGCAGCCGGATCACACAAGCCGGCCCCGGCAGTAAGAGTGTCGGCAACATGAATGCCCGGCGAGTCGGCTGGGTCCAACGCAGCAGCAATCCCCCCCTGAGCCCAGGCCGAGTTACTTTCGGGGAGTGAACCACGTGCCAGGACGAGCACGCACGCACCGCGGGCTGCCGCGGCCAGCGCCGCAGTGAGACCGGCTGCGCCGGCGCCAATCACCAGAACATCAACAAAGCGGTCGCGTACCGATGGCATGCGCTGCAAAATGCTGCGCTGAGTAGGAAAGGCTTCTATCATATGCTCCTCTGCCGGGTGTGAGGTGAATTCTTCAAAAATGTTAACTAAAGTTGACACCTTTGCTGTGAGCAGACCACATGAGGCTGACTGCCATGATGAACAGCACGACGCTGTGCACAATACTGTGGAGCATAACCGTATGAACCATATGGGTCGTTGCCAATTCCCATCGACGCACTACATCACGCCCTGTGGTAGCTCTCGGATTATGCCCATCCTCTGTGTCCTCTGTGCCTCTGTGGTGATAAAGGTTGCAACCTGGGCTATGTTAAAACTGCACAGGTCTACAACGCCAGCATCCGATCAATGGCGATTCGGGCCCGTTCGGCAATCTCCGGCGGTACTGTCACCTGTTCGCGCAGGTCGCGTAGACTGTCGCGTACCTTTGCCAGGGTAATCAGCTTCATGTAGCGACAGCTTATCGACTCATCGATGGGAACAAACTGCTTATGCGGATTGGCTTTGCGCATTCGGTGGAGCACACCAATCTCGGTGGCAACCACAAAACGGCTGGCCGGTGAGCGGTTGACATGCGCAATCATACCCTCGGTGGAGAGAATATGCGTGCCCCGACTATCAATGGCGCCGCGAGCCACATAATCCATTGCGCTACTCACACAGCCACATTCAGGGTGAATCAGAAACTCGGCGTCAGGCATTGCCGCTCGCTTCTGTTCGATCATGGTTGGCCGGATGGCGGCATGGACGTGACACTCGCCGGCCCAAATCTTGAGCGGTCGTCCTGTTTTGTGGCGTAGATAACTGCCGAGAAACATATCAGGCAAAAACAAGATGGTTTTATCGGCGGGAATGGCGTTAATAACCCGCTCGGCATTGCCCGACGTGCAGCAATAATCACTTTCTGCCTTGACAGCAGCACTGGTGTTTACATAACTTACAACAACTGCACCTGGATTCGCTGCTTTCCACGCTCGTAACTGCTCTACGGTAATCGAGTCGGCCAGCGAGCAGCCGGCGTTTGCATCGGGAATAAGTACCGTCCGCTGCGGATTAAGGATGGCGGCAGTCTCGGCCATAAAGTAGACACCGCACACCACAATGACATCAGCGTCGGTCTGAGCTGCGGCCTGTGCCATACCCAGCGAATCGCCGACATAATCGGCAATCTCCTGAATTTCGCCGTATTCGTAATTATGCGCCAGGATGATCGCGTTGCGTTGGCGCCGGAGGTCAGCAATTTCGGCGATGAGGCTAGTAGCCGTTTCACCGGTTGTTTCGTAGATCTGGGCGACCATGAGATATTCTCCGATTTAGTGTTATTATTACACTTTTAACAATTGCGATGAGTATACACCGCTGACGAGATATTGTCAAGAGGTCACTAACAAAAATGTTAGCCAACTAGTCCTTTTTTCCCCTTCTCTTTTGCCGACTTTAGCTGCACAATAGGTCTATCAGAGCGAGTCGTAGCTATGCAGAGATGTGTCATCCTCTGCACTATTACCATCTGCTGGGCATAACCTCGAAACAAACTTCGGCGACGAGTCGTTTAGGTATATGCAGATAAATGCCTTCCGCGTCGTTGGAGTAGTATATGGAAACGATAATGACCGGGCAGTTGCCTGAATGGCGTGATCTGGAAGGCTACCTTGAGCCACATCAGCTTGCCGATTTGATCACAACCGGCGATTTACCCGCCGGAGTACGTGCGCACCTGGGCAGTGATTTACGTGCCAGGCTGACAGCGCACGCTGCCTATATTCCGGCGCGTATTGTTCACCAACAACTAGCTGATCCGCAGCCCGGTCGTACTGGTGGCTCGTTTTGGGAAGGATCGCTCCTGTTCGCTGACCTCTCCGGTTTTACCGCGCTGTCAGAGCGCCTGTCAGAGTTAGGTCGCCAGGGGGCAGAAGAGGTTTCGGCTATCGTTAACCGATTGTTTGCCGCCTTGCTGCACGAAGCGCAGATGCGGGGTGGGGTATTGCTCAAGTTTGGTGGTGATGCACTGACCGTTTTCTTTGATACCACGATGCTGGGCAATGATCATGCCATTGCAGCCTGTACTGCGGCACTGGCGATGCAGCGCCAGATGGAGGAATTTGCTCATCTACCCACACGCGTGGGTGATTTTTCTTTACGGTTGCGGGTTGGTGTGCATGCCGGGCGAGTCTTTGCTGCTGAGGTTGGCGATCAGAGCCATATTGAACTGGTAGTCACCGGGCCGGAAGTTAACCGGGTTGCGTTGGCACAAGAGATTGCTGCACCAGGTGAGGTTGTTATTAGTGAGCAAACGCTACTGCGTATCACAGGGTATCACGTTGAACCTCGTCAGGCAGGGTTTTATCACCTCCGTGAACTGCAACCAACAGTAATTCCGTCGGTGCCGTCGTTAACCTGGTCGCTTAGTGGCCCGGACGATCTGGCAACGTTGAATCGTCTGGCCCGCCAGCTCAATGCCCTCCAGCCCTATCTTGTCCACCGCTTACCACGGCGTTTTCTCGATCCTGCTGCCGGCGAATTGGGTGAATTTCGCCCGGTGACCGTGCTCTTCGCCAACGTTTACGATTTTTCCCGCTATCTTATCAAGCTCGATAGCGATCCGGAATTAGCGGCGGCTATCTTCAATGCCTACTATCGACGTGTACAGGCAGTAGTTCATCACTACGAGGGTATCATCAACAAAGTGGATATGTATACCCACGGTGATAAACTCATGGCCTTGTTCGGTGCGCCTACCGCCCACGAAGACGATCCGATCCGTGCTGTACGGTGTGCCCTTGAATTGCGTACAGCCATCCATGATGCAAACCAGGAGATTGGTAAGTTAGCGGGAACCCTTGCTCCGCCACTGGCTCAGAAGATCGGCATTAATACCGGTACCGTCTTTGCCGGGCGGGTTGGTGGTGCGGCACGTTATGAATATACCGTTATGGGGCCGGCGGTGAATCTGGCCGCACGTCTGATGGCAGCCGCTCCGGAAGGGGCTATCTACCTCTCGCCAAGCTCGCAGATTGCCGTGCAGGATCAGGTTGTCTTGCAGGCTGCTGTACCACTGACCTTGAAAGGACTCAGTGAACCGGTTACACCGGCGCAGGTTGTCAGCATTGCCCCCGTCTCTAACCGCCATGACGATGAGCAACTGGCGGTAGCACCTCTGATCGGACGTGATGCCGAGCTGGAACAGGTGTTGACAACAGCCCGTATTGCGTTGCGCGGACGTGGAGCCACGATTGCACTGGTTGGTGAAGCAGGTGCCGGTAAATCACGACTGGCCGAGGAGGCAATTCAGCGATTGGTCATCGACTCGACGGCTATTCAGGATGACCATGAGGATGTTCCATCGTTCACCATTCTCTTTGGCGATTGTCAAAGTTACGAACAACGTACCGCCTATGCGGCGATCCGCGCACCATTGATCAGTGCACTGGGTCTTGATGCACGGAGTGCGCCAGATCAATTAGCAGCCAATGTCGTACATCGCCTTGAGCACCTGGTACCGGAACTCAGCCGCTTCGCACCGCTGCTGGCCGATGCACTGGGACTGCCGATTGCTGATACACCCTTAACTGCCGGGTTGTCTCCTCAACAACGCCATGATCGATTGCAAGAGCTATTGGTTGAGATCTTTCTCCGTCTGGCTACTCGTGAGTCGCTTCTACTGATCCTGGAAGATTGCCATTGGGCCGATTCGCCATCGCTTGAGGTGCTGGAGCGGTTGAGTAAAGTTGTTTCAGGTCGTCGCCTGGTCTTGTTACTAACCTATCGTCCTGAAATGGCATCACCAGCCCCATGGGATGATCTTCCCCACACCATTCGCGTCGAATTAGGTGAGCTACGTCCAGAAGACAGCCGGGCGCTGTTAGAAGCACTGCTCGGCGGACCGCCGCCGGAAGAGATGTTGCCGCTGTTGGATCGTACTCAGGGTAATCCCTTCTTCATCGAGGAATTGGTACGGGCATTAGTTCGTGACCGGCTGTTGATTCGCGACAGCGCAGGTGCTGCGTGGCGATTGGCTCGTCCGGTTGAAAAGATCGAGCTACCCCGCAGTATTGAAGGGTTGCTCATTGCCCGCCTCGACCGTCTGGATGAACCACGTCAGGAGCTGGTGCAGGTTGCTTCAGTCATTGGCCGACGCTTTCAGCGCCCGGTGGTAGAGGGCGTCTACTCTAACCCGCCGGTACTTGACGAGAGCCTGGAGCGCTTGATCGAGCATGAATTGATCCAGGCCGATCAGCAGGAGCGTATTCTGGCCTACATCTTCCGGCATGCACTGTTGCGTGATGTTGCCTACGAGGGCATTCTGTACGCTCGCCGGCGCATGTTACACGCCCGTGTGGCCCGGCGGATCGAAGAGATTGCTGCGCATCAACTTGAAGAACAATACGCAGTGCTGGCGTGGCATTTTTTGCAGGCCGAAGAGTGGCAACCGGCATTGCATTACCATCTCCTGGCTGCCGCTCAAGCACATCGTCGCTTTGCCAATCGCGATGCACTGGCGCTGTACACAACGGCCCTGAAAATTGCGCCGTACCTGGCGACAGTGTGGGAGCCAAATCGCTTGATCGACCGGGTCGCCGAAATTCATGAAGCAATTGGCGATATTCATCTGACATTGGGTGAATATGATGAAGCTGAGCGGAATTTTCGGGAAGCACTTCAGTTAAGCCTGCCTCCTGCTGACCAGCCGGTAAGCGAGCGCTGGTTGCGCCTGCACCGTATGCTGGCCTCGGTCGAAGAGCGACGCTCGAACTACCAGCAGGCGTTTGCGCTGTTAACCGAAGGGATGTCCCATGCTCATCAAGGGTTGTTGGCCGAAACCGCCCGCTGTTACCTGCTCGGTGCGGGGATTGCCTACCGCACTGGCGATTACACTCATGCAATGGAATGGGCGAATATCGGTTACAGGCTGGCTGTGCAGAGTAATAGTCTGACGGATCAGGCCAGAGC
>NZ_DAOTZQ010000024.1:0-38290 GCF_034434295.1 Chloroflexus sp. | reverse complement strand
CCATGTTTGACGATCATCCCACTGGCTGGTATAATGCCCACTCGACCAGACATCGCTGTAGAGCGGTGTCATCTTATTGTCGCAGTTAGCCGTAAGGGTGACAACAGGTCGTCTTCATCTCTGCCGCGACTGTCACCTGTTGCAAGACGAAGGAGTCGTGCCATTAGAGACCGGTTTCGCATCAACAATCGCATTCGCGCCCGTGAAGTGCGTCTCATCGATGAGAACGGCACCCAGGTTGGGATTGTCCCCCTGCGTGAGGCGCTGGCAATGGCTGAAGAACGAGGGTTTGATCTCGTCGAAGTTGCGCCTAATGCGGTTCCACCGGTATGCCGTCTGCTCGATTATGGCAAATTCCGCTACGAGCAGAGCAAAAAAGAGCGTGAAGCACGCCGTAATCAGAAACAGTCGGAACTGAAGCAGATTCGACTGATGCCCAAAACTGATGATCATGATGTCGCAGTGAAGGCAAATCAAGCACGACGTTTCTTACTGGCGGGCGATAAGGTTAAGTTTAATCTGCGCTTCCGTGGTCGCGAAATGGCTCATCCCGAAATCGGGCGTCAAATGCTCGATCAAATCGCCGAGCAATTGAGCGATATTGCTGTCATCGAGCAGAAGCCGCTTATGGAAGGACGGGTTTTGTCAATGCTGCTTGCCCCAACAGCCAAGGTGTTGAAGGCAGCACAACAGGCCCAAAAGGCAGCAGCTCAGCGCACAGCAACTGCCGAGTCAGCAAAGCCGGCAGCAAGTGCGGCATCTATTCCTGCTACGGCGGAACCAACCGATGAAGAGGAAGAGCTGCTTGATGATGGCGATGTCGTCGAGGAAGATGAGGACGGCGACGATACCTTCGTTGCAGATTACGACGACGGAGACGACGATTTTGAAGATGACGATGATGATGACGAGGACGACGAGCGAAATCGCCGGAAACGACGATAAATGATGCGATGCCGGGCGGCCAGCCGCTGTTCGGTGGCACTAGAGGAGATTGTCGATGCCTAAGCTGAAAATGAAGACGCACAAGGGCGCGAAAAAGCGCTTTAAAGTTACTGCGTCAGGTAAGTTTCTGCAACAGCGTGGTGTCCGTGGGAATAAGCGCAACCGCCCTAGCCGCTCGCAGCGGGCCTGGGGTAAAGATCAGCCGGTTTCCCCCACCAACCGCCGTATGCTGCAAACCGCTCTGCCCTACGGCCTGGAGTAGGGTTGAGCAGTCCGTCCGATGTGAAGTTGATGTCATATAACCGGTGTACTGTATGGCACCGGGTATTTAAAGGTGAACACGTGTAGTGCGGATGAAGTTCAGGGTTCGGTACGCCACCTCCTGACCGATCCGCGAGAGGAGAATCATCATGGCTCGTGTAAAGCGTGGCATTATGGTGCGCAAGCGCCACAAGAAGTTGTTAGAGCAGGCAAAAGGGTACCGCGGCGCTCGTAGCCGTCACTATAAGGTTGCCCACGAGGCGGTGATGCACGCGCTCGCCGATGCGTACCGCGACCGCCGCCGCCGCAAGCGCGATTTTCGCCGGCTGTGGATTATGCGCATCAACGCGGCTGCCCGACTGCACGGTACGACCTATAGCCGCCTGATCAATAGCTTGAAGCAGGCAAATATTGAGATCGACCGCAAGATGCTCGCCGATCTGGCAGTTCGCGATCCGCAGGCGTTTGCCCGCATTGTCGAGCAGGCACAGGCTGCGGTTACTGCGTAACTATCCCCTGATCTGCTGTGGCGTTGATTTCCAGCCCTGCAAATCACCACGTTAAATGGCTGCGCTCGCTCGCCGAATCGGCTCGCCACCGGCGACGCGAGCGTAGCTTCGTTATTGAAGGCGTGCGCCTCGTTACCGATGCCCTTACTGCCGGTGCTGAGGTGCGCCTTGTACTCTACGCCCCCGAACAACTGGCAACGACGACCGCCGGCACTGCGCTACTCAATCGCCTCCGTCACTTGCCTCATTGCTTTCCGGCCACTCCCGCCGTCATTGTCGCTGCCGCTGATACCGAACAACCGCAAGGCGTTGTTGCCGCAGTGACCTGGCCAGAATTGCCGCCCCGTCCTGGACTCCGGCTGGTCCTGGATGCCATTCAAGACCCCGGCAACGTTGGGACGCTGCTCCGTTCCGCAGCCGCGGCTGGCGTCGGGCTTGTGATGTGTGCCCCCGGTACCGTCGATCCCTTCAATCCCAAGGTGGCCCGCGCCGCAATGGGAGCCCATTTTTTAGTACCATTGCGGGTGTCACCCTGGGAGACAATACGTGCTGAATTGCAGTCATACACTGTTTATGCCGCCGACAGCGCCGGTAAACAGCCCTACTATGCTGCTGATTGGCGTCAACCCTCAGCGCTCATTATTGGCAACGAAGCCCATGGTCTGAGCGAATCCGCACGTGCGCTGGCTCATCAGACGATTACCATCCCAATGAGCGGTCCTATCGAGTCGCTCAACGCAGGAGTGGCCGGCAGCATCATCCTGTTTGAAGCGCTCCGGCAACAGACGGTTGCTCACTAGATTCACAGAATAAACGTGGCACCAGACACTTGCTGGTGTAGCCCCCATTGTTACACTAACCCGAACTCGGATTATAATAGCAGAGAGATACCACTTGCCGCTGAAAACCTATGGTGTCACATGACCACACTGCTCGATGAATTGACAACACTCGAACAAGAAGCCCTGACCGCGCTTGAGACTGTTGCCGACTTGTCTACACTCACCGAATGGAAGAGCCGCTTTATTGGCAAACAGGGTCGTCTGTCGCGTCTTAGTCGGGGGCTGGGTGCATTGCCGGCTTCAGAACGCCCACTGGTCGGTCAGCGGGTCAATGCCTTGCGCGAGCAACTCGAAGCAGCGTTCAGCGCTGCGAAAGAGCGCCTGGAAGCACAGGCCGTCGCTGCTGAACTGGCCGCCGAGCGCATTGACGTTACGATGCCCGGTCGTCGTCCTGCCGTCGGCTACGTCCATCTGACCAACCAGATTCTGCGCCAGGTTCAGCATATCTTTGCCGAGATGGGGTTTCAGGTCTGGGAAAGCCCTGAAGTCGAATACGACGCATTCAATTTCAGTTTGCTAAACTTCCCCGATGACCATCCGGCCCGCGATATGCAGGATACGTTTTATGTCGAAATGCCGGCTGGCGCACCTTCCGTACTCTTGCGCACCCACACCTCACCCGGTCAGATCCATGCTATGCGCCGCAATGCGCCCAATCCGCTGCGCGTACTCATCCCCGGCAAGGTCTACCGCAACGAACAGGTGACGGTACGCAGCGAGATGATGTTCCACCAGTTCGAGTTTCTCGCGGTTGGGCGAAATGTCACGATGGCTGATTTGAAGGGCACGCTCAGCTTTTTCGCCGAACGCATGTTTGGTCCGGGCACCCGGGTTCGCCTGCGTCCCAGTTTCTTCCCCTTCACCGAACCCAGCGCCGAGATGGATGTGACCTGCTTCCTCTGCGGCGGCAAGGGCTGCCGGATTTGCAAATATGCCGGCTGGCTCGAAATTGGCGGGTGCGGGATGGTACATCCAAACGTGCTGCGCAACGGCGGGTATGATCCGACAGAGTTCAGTGGTTTCGCGGGTGGGTTTGGTCCCGAACGAGTAGCAATGCTCAAATACGGTATCGACGATATTCGCTGGTTCTACAGCGGCGACCAACGCTTTGTTGAACAGTTCGGATAAGGTATGCGTAGAGATGAATTGAACCGGGCCATCCACGATCTCTACCGCGCTGAACACGAAGCCCTTGGCGAGCGCGGTGGCTACGAGTTGCTGGAACACGCTCGCCAGTGGAATCTCGCCCCCACTCTTGCTGCCGGTGGCGTGATTGTCTTTCCCCATGCCGGGGTTGCCGATTGCGGCCATCAGATTGCTGCCGCCGTTCACGCCTGCCTCGACAGTGGCGCTGATCGAGTGCTGGTTATCAGCGTGCTGCACGCCTGGAATGACGAGATGGAGCAGGCTCGCCGGCGCGTGGCTGCTGGTGGCGCTCCCGCTGCTGAGCGTTATTGGGGTATCCAGGGGCCAGGTCTTCAACGCGGAAATGAATGGCAACTCGATCACGCGCTCTACAGTTTTCGTTTCTTCTGGGAGCTGGAAACCCGTCGGCGCGGGATTCGTGGCCCACAGGTGATTGAACGTTATCCCTATCTGGCCGGTGGGCATCCAGAATTACTGCCCGGCATTGAAGAGTTGATTGAACTGGCTCAGGATGCAGTGATTGTCTCTACTGCCGATCCATTCCACCACGGTATTGGCTACGGCGACCCGCCTGAACAGTCATTCGCTCCCGATGAAGGTGGTCTGGAACTGGCACGCCAAACGATTGAAGAGGGTATGCAACTCCTGGCGAACGGTGATTATTGGGGGTACAATCAACACTGCGTACGCGCCAAGAGTGATGCCCGTGATGCCGGTCAGGTCTTCCGCTTTTTACGCGGCCCTCTCCAGGGTGAGATCCTCGATCTGGTGGCCAGTGATGCCACCCAACTATACCAATCGCCGCCGCCTACGTGGGTAGCGGCTCCTCTGGTGCGCTGGACGAAAGTAACTGTATGAACCGACACCGCTTGTGGCTGTACACCGTGCTCTTCGCTGGGGTTCTGATCGCGTCAACGGCATCAATCCTGATTCGTTACGCTCAGGGCACCGGCATGTCTTCGCTAAGCATCGCTGCCGGACGATTGGGATTGGCCGCCCTGATTCTGACACCACTGGCGTTGCACCGTTCTGGGCAGGAAATCCGCCACTTATCGCGCCGCGATGTCATCTTTGGCGCAGCAGCCGGTGTCTTTCTGGCGATCCACTTCGCCAGTTGGATTAGCTCGCTTGAATATACGTCGGTAGCAAGCAGTGCTGCTCTCGTCTCAACCAATCCTCTCTGGGTTGGGCTGGCCTCACTCTTTTTGTTTCGCGAACGGTTGCCCTGGACGATCCTGGTTGGGATTGCCCTCACCCTGATTGGCACCATCGTGATCGGCATCAGCGATAGCAGTAGTTCGACGCAGAGCAATCCCTTGCTCGGCAACACACTCGCGCTGATTGGTGCTATGACGGCTAGTGGCTATCTGTTGATCGGGCGTGATCTCCGTCGCCGCCTTTCGACGATGGCTTACATCTGGCTGGTATACACCAGTGCTGCCGTCGTGTTGGTGATCTGGGCATTGCTCAGTGGGCAGCAGGTTCTCGGCTTTCCCCCGCAGGCATATCTCTTCGTGCTCGGTCTGGCGCTCGGCCCACAACTCCTTGGGCACACCGCTTTTAACTATGCGCTCAGCGGCTTATCGGCCACGTATGTCGCCGTCGCTATTCTCGGTGAGCCAATCGGGTCATCGCTACTCGCGTTTCTTCTCTTCGGTGAGACCGTTGCCCTCTTACAGTTTGTCGGAATTGTCCTGTTGCTTGTCGGAATTGTGATCGCTTCTATCGCCGAACAGCAGGCTCCGCAAAGTACTGCCCGACAGACTGCCGAGAATCAAACTGCGTAACTCACGATCATCAACACATGTGGTATGATAAAAGACCTTGAAGTGAGATGAGGTTTGGCCGTGTTGATCGGTCTTTCCGCTTTGAGTTTTAGCTATCGTTGTGGGTTGATCGGGCGCGGTACACCCCGTGCGATCAGCCATCCGCTCGATATCGAGGGAGTGATGTCCCTGGCCAGCCGGGCCGGCCTGCAGAGCATCGAATTTCCCCTTAGTCTGCTCTCTGATCTGTCACCAGGTCGGCTCAGTGCTTTGCGCGAACGGCTCACGCTATGCGGTCTAACCCCGGTCGCCGATAGCGATATTGTTGATGTTGATACGCTACGTGCCCATATTCCGGCAGCAGCCATGCTCGGCGCTCATGTCTTGCGCGTGCTGATCAGTCCGGTGCTGGAAGGATACCGACGACCCTTTACCACCGACTGGCCTGCTCATCTGGCCGATGTGACGGATCGATTGCGGGCAGTTATCGATCTGGCTGCCGAACACAACATTATGCTGGCCGTCGAAAACCACCAGGATGCGACCAGCGCCGATCTGGCCGCTATCTGCGCAGCGGTAGATAGTCCGTACATCGGAGTCTGTTTTGATGCCGTGAATTGTCTGGTAGTGGGTGAAACGCCGTATGCGGCCCTTGAACGCCTGGGACCGCTGATCCGTAATGTCCATCTCGCTGACTACGAGACCTATCCGACGACGCAGGGCTGGCGATTGGTACGCTGTGCGCTAGGTGAAGGCGATCTCGATATTCGTCGTCTCTTTCATTTGATCGAGCAATATGCCCCTGATGTTGCCTGCCAGATTGAACTGGTCAGCCATAGTGCCCGGCATGTGCGCATTCTCGACGATGACTGGTGGCAGGGATATCCACCGTGCGATGTACGAGAAGTCTTGCCGGTCTTACGACTCTTCGCGCAGACGATGCGCCTGCGCGATGACGACTGGCGTACTCCGTGGGAGCGTGGTGCCGGTGAAGAGCAGATCAGTCTCTACGAAGATCAGCAGTACGCAACCTCGATTGCGTATCTGCGTACAATAGGCATTCTCCCTCGCCTGTGAGAAAAACAGTACTAAATTCCTGTCTCACCCCCTATTTTGACCGGCATACAGACATGCTACAATCAATAACAACTGGTTGAAAAGCTGTTCAAAGGGTGTTGCGGCACCTTTCTGCTGTGCGCCGTAACGTCGGCGCAAGGAGATCGCATGTCTGCGCGCAGAATCTGGTGGTTCGTTGTTGGCCTGTTATTCGTTACCGGCACGCTGATCTGGCCTCAGCGTAGTTTTAGTCAGGCAGGGGTCGATCAATTTTTCGTTGATACACTGGCGGATAATCCGGTGGTCGATCTCAACACTCATTGCACCGATGCACTGCAAAACGCTAATTGCAGTCTCCGCCAGGCTATCGCGAAAGCCAACGCCGCTGCCGGCAGCAATCGTATTACGATTAACTTCGATCTTGTTACAGAAGGCTCGGTCGCATCAGCGCCATACATTATCACAATCACAACCGGCCAGCGCTTACCACCAATCACCAGACCAAATGTGACCATCAGCGCCGATCTCCTCAACGGTGTTCCGCAGATTGCCATAAATGCAAACAACAGCGATGCCGGCCTGGTGCTGAGTGGCGGTGGTGCCATCATTGAAGGTCTGGTTATTTACGGAGCCAGTAACGATGCCGGTACGTACCGCGGCAGTGGCATTTACATCAGCAGTAGCGACAATACGGTGCGTAATTGCAGCATCGGGTTAACACTCGACGGTTCTGTGCCACCAGACACCTTGCGTAACCGCAATGGGGTTGTGATCAGCGGTAGTGCCGCCAGTAATAATCAGATCGGTGCGGCCAATCAACCAAACACGATTGCCGGTAATACGGTCAACGGGATTGTCATTAGCAATGCCTCAGATAATCGTGTCCAGGGTAACCGGATCGGCGTCCTCTTTACCACTACCACTGGCGTTCGCCCAAACGGTGGCTTCGGCATTCAGATTCTCAGCGATACAACGATTGACCCCAACGGTCGTGCCGAACGCAATCTTATCGGTGGTACAGAGAACTCTGAACGTAACATCATCGGTGGTAATGGCCTGAGTGGAGTGTTGATTAGCGGCACCCAAACCCTGACGACAACCATTGCCAGTAATTTGATTGGGGTGAATCTGGAAGCCGAAACCGGTCTCGGCAACAACGGCGACGGCGTACGGATTGAAGATGGTGCTCAGGCCACCCGTATCGGTAGTACCAACCAGACCCAACCGCTGGTGATCGGCGGCAATAGTGGGGCCGGTATCAGAATTCATGCGAACGGTGGTACGGCGCCGTCCAACACGACTATCGATGGTTACGTCATTGTTGGCCTGAGTCGGAGCGGTATCAATCCGCGACCAAACACACAGGGCGGCATCTATCTCGCTGAGAGCACCGGTACAACGACGATTGGGAGTAGTGCGACGACCCTGCGCATCGGCGGGAATGATGGGCCGGGTATCTGGATAGGACCGGGAATAAGTAACGTCACTATCACCAACACCTTTGTCGGTGCGCTGCCCGGCGGTATTCTGGCGGCCAACAATGGTGGCGTGGCGATCAACGGTGCTTCCGATGTCACCATGACCTCTTCTACCGTAGCCGCAAACACCGCCTACGATCTCCAGATCGCGAATGCCAGTAATGTCTTGCTCGACGGCAATCTCATCGGGCTTCACGCCGACGGGCGGAGTGTTGCCGGCAGTGTTACCGCCGGTATTTCGGTGACAAATAGCACGAATGTGACTATCGGTAACACCTCCGGCAATGTCATTGCGGCAGCAAACGGCCCCGGCATCGACATCAGTGGTAGTAGCAGCGTGAGCATTACCGTGCGCGCCAACATTCTTGGCCTGCGCCGTGATACGACCGGTGACGCCTACAGTGTCGCTGCCGCCCATGCCGGCCCGGCCATCCGCATCACCGATGCTACGCAGATCAGCGTTGCCAGCAATGTGATCGGCGGCAATGGTAGCGCCGCCGGCATTGAGTTGACCAATGTCCAATCGGCGACCCTTACCCAAAACCAGATCGGCTGGATCAACGATCCGGGTGGCGGGACCACACTGCTTGCCCGCCCGGCTGGAGTTGGTATTGCTTTAACGAACGTAACCACTGCAACCCTCAGCGGCAATCTGCTTCGGCTGAATACAGATGACGGTGTTCGCCTGACCGACTCAAGCGCCGTGATCATCGACAACGTGAACGTAATTGAAGAGAACGGTGGTGATGGGGTACAGGTTGGTGGCAATAGTCGCGATGTGCGGATTACCGGCAACCGCATTCGCGCTAATACCGGCTATGCGGTGCTGGTGACCGATACCGCCCAGCGCGTTGGTATCACCCAAAACCAGATGGCTACCAACGGTGCAGGTGGCATCCATCTCGCTAATACAACCCTGTACAGTGGCACAGGTGCCGATCCAGACCAGACTCTCAATCGGCCCAACCACAGCATTGATCCACCTTTTGACATCCAGGTTTCCCAGGATGGCATCATTACCGGTCGTGTCTTCACCAGCACCGCCGAACGAGAAGAAGACCTTGTCCCCGTGTCGGCCTGCGCCGGCTGCACGATCCAGGTCTATAGCCCCAATCCTGACCTGCCCAGCGCCGACGGTCAGGGATGGCAACAGCTTCAGGTGGTGGTCAACGGCAACACCCGCGCCGACATTAATCAGGTCAACGAGAGTGGGGTCTTCAATGCCCAGATACTTGAACCACCAGCGACCTATCGTCAACTGATCTTTGCCGCTACCGATCAATTCGGCAATACCTCACCATTTCATATCTTTACACCGACGGTCGATGTGCGTCTGATCCCACTCGATCCGGTGCAGCAAAGCGCAGCACCCGGCAGCAGCATCAGTTATCGGCTACAACTTGAGAATCACGGTACGCTCCAGATCAATCGTATTCGGCTAAGTACCTCTGGCACCCTGAGCGGCTGGACTGTGGCTACCGACCCGGCTGATCGCTTTTCATTGGAACCTGGAGCCAGTCGTCTGCTCACCGTGACCCTAACCCTGCCCACCGGTACCCATCCCTCGATCCAGGTACCAATCACCGACACCACGACGCTCTCGCTCAATGCACCGGCAATGAGCGCAATCACACAAACGCTCAGAACGGAAGTACAGGCATTGCCGGTTTTGGCTGCCAGCCCACTTACCGGTGCTGCCACTGTTCTTCCTTCGGACTCCTACATCTATCGCCACCAAATCACCAATAACGGCAACGTCACCGTACCGATTGATATTAGCGCGACGACTGCCGATCTGGTTGGTCTCGACACCTACAACACGACGGTACTCACGCCATCGATAACCCTAGCGCCGGGAGCCAGTACTGAGATTGCTGTGCGCATTACTGTGCCTGCAAGTGCTCAGACGACAACCTTCAGCGGTGATCCGGTACGTGCGACAACCGTTATTACCGCCACACCGCGCGGATTCGGATCCCAGGCGATCACGATGACCGATACTACCACGGTTGGCCTGCGCTATGCAGCCGAACTGCGCAGCAGCTACGAGCAAGATGTCCGCGCCGGGCGTGAGGTTGTCTTCCTGCACACTTTGCGTAATACGAGTAATGGCCGGGCCACCTTCCAGCTCAATTTTGCCGCCAGCCGTGGCAGTACCCTGATCGCGTTCGAGTCGGCAACCAGCGGTATCACCATTAGCGGCAATCGGGTGACTCTCGATAACATTGCCGATAGCGGTAAGATCAATCAGATCGTGCTGCGGGTCAGAGTGCAGATTAGCGAACTGATCTTGCCGGGCAGTCGTGAAACCCTGCGCATCTGGGTTTCAATTCCCGACACAACTGAGCCACTGAGTGGTGCAGAAGTGCAGGATGTTGCGGTCGTTCGCGATTCATCAGGTGTTCTGGTGCCGGCCATCTGGGTACCGCTGGTCATGAACTAGGAGTGGCGCTATGCACCGCCGTTTTCGCCTTGCTTTGCTCTTTCTCATCCTGGTCAGCCTGTTGCCATTTGCGCAACCGGCTAGCGCAGCGTCACTGGTTGTCAATTCCCTTGCCGATACGAATGATGGCGCCTGCACAACTGCACCCGACGGCTGCACGTTACGCGAAGCAATTCTGACTGCGAACAGCAACGGTGTGCCTGACACAATCACCTTTAGTGTGAGCGGCACAATTTATGTACAGAATAGCGGCTTGCCGCCACTCAGCGAAGGCGGTACCACCATTGATGCGGGTGATAACCATACGATCATCGTGAGCGGTGAGCAGTTGCGGGATGGGAGTAATAATGTTATTCCGGCGCACGGCATTGTTATTGCCTCGAACGATAATGTCATCCGTGGACTGGTCATCATTCGCTTCAGTCGAGGAATTGGTTTTACCGGCGGTGGTTCCGGTATCTACCTGCGTAACAATGCCCAGAATAACCTGATTGTCAATACCTGGATTGGGCACCTGAACGGTTCGCCTGAACCAAACACCGGGTACGGTATCTTGATCGACGGCGGCGCCAGTAATAACCGCATCGGCACCGGCGATCCGACCGACCGCAACGTGATCAGCGGTAACACAGTCGCCGATATTGGTGTGAGCAATAATCTCAACACAAACCCGCTTAACGGAAACCAGATTATCGGTAACTACATCGGCACCACGGTCAGCGGCGATGCCGATCTGGATACTACCACCGATCCAGGAAATCTTGGTGGCATCTCGATCGAGAACTATGCCTATAACACGCTAATCAGCGGTAATCTGATCGGTGGCTATACCGGTGCAAATGCCGCCGGTATTGTCTTGTTCAGCGACTCTACCAGCAGCGACTCGCCATCCATTCCACGCAATACACGCATCACCGGCAACTGGATCGGTGTCAATCCTACCGGCACCGTGATCGCCAACCGCATCGGCATCCTGGTAAGTGGCGGTGGAACTTACGGCGCAATCAATACCGAAATCGGTGATCCACTCAACCCCATTGCCGGACGCAACTACATCGGCGGTAACACGAATGGTGGGATCGTTATTGCTGACACGGCATTCGCCAGCGGCCCCACTACTATCGCCGGTAACTACATCGGTGTTGCCCTGAACGCCAGTGGCAACCCTTTTCCAGTCGGGAACGGTACGATCAACCAGACGAATGGTGGTGAGGGTATCTTTGTCGGACGTAACGCCGTCTCAACTATCATTGGGCCGGGAAATGTGATTGCCGGTGCCCGCACCAATGGCATTCGGATTCGCTCTGGCAATACCGTTGTGCGTGGCAATTATATCGGGGTTGATCCCACCGGTGCACAAACCACGACAACGACTATTAATCAACCTACCGTTGGCTACGGCACGGGAGATGCCGGTGTCTGGATTGAGAACGGGAGTACCTCGGTCATTGGTGGACCGAATCTGTCTGACCGCAACGTCATTGCCGCCGGTAACTTTGCCGTCACCGGTTCAGGTGCTGCGGTGTTGATCCAGCCTTGTGCCAGTGGCTGTAGTGCAAATGGCAATACGGTACAGGGGAATTATCTCGGTGTACGGGCTGATGGTAATGGTATCCTGGTGAGCACTATTGTCGCCGATAGCGAAGGCTTGCGGATCACAAACGCCAACAACAACACCGTCCGCAATAATCTGATCGGCGGGGTGGATCGCGGCATCAATGTGCGCGAGAACGCCAGCAATAATCTCATTAGCGGTAATCGGATTGGAGTACGCGCTTCAAGTAGCGATACCCCAGGCAGTGGTACGACAACCCGTCGGGACGGTATTCAACTCAATAGCGGTACAAACAACCGCATAGAGTTCAATCTGGTCGCCTTTACCGGCCAGAACAACATCTCTGCATTCAACGCTGCCCACGGTATTGTAGTCAGGAGCAGTAACAACCAATTGTTCGGCAATCGGCTGGTACGTAACGGTCGGCCCAGCATCGGTCACGGTATCTTCGTCGCCGATAATGTGACCGGAGTTCTGATCTCGCAAAACACGACCCAGGATAATGCTCAGGATGGCATTGGGCTTGGCAGTGGTGCAAATGGCAATCTCGCCGCACCGTCATTTAATGCGGTAACCCCCGGCTCGCCTACTGTTACCGGTACGACCGGCTGCGGTGCCGGTTGTGTGGTCGAAATCTTCACCACAAGCGCCAGTGTCAGCGACCGTAACCGCGAGGGACCAGTCTTTCTTACCAGCACAACGACCAGCAGCGGTGGGGCATTCAGCGTCGATGTCACCGGCTGTCTCGGCTATATCACCGCTACCGTCCACAATCCCACCACGGGCAACAGCTCACCCTTCTCGAATGCGCTGGATGTTAATGCAACCGATGCCTGTAGCACGCCAACGGCAACGCTCACCATTACCGGTGGGAGTAGTCGTGCGGTCAGTATTGGCAGTACCTCGACGTACACGCTGACACTCAGCCATACCTCTTTCGTCACCCGCACCTACACGCTGACGCTCGATAGCACCCGTGGCTGGACCAGTGGACCGACGCTAGTTGAACTACCGCCCAATGGCGACACGCAGCTCATCATCAACGTGGCAGTCCCCTTTACCGCAACTGCCGGCGATACGGATACGACCACGGTCACGGCCCGCAGTGATCAAACCGTCTCGAACCCGATCACGCTGACCACCACAGCGCAGGCAGTCACGATCATTCCAGCCCGCCCCGAAGTCTCTCCCGGTCAGATCGTCGAACGCACAGGTAACACGGTCACCTTTGTTCATACCATCACCAATACCGGCCAGCTTGTCGGCACCTTCAGCGTCATTCGCCCCGATGGCAGCAGTGGCTTGCCCATCTTCAGCGGCACCCCACCGACCGGCTGGAACATCCAATCCGCCACCCTGTCCAGCTCAACGCTCAGCCCTGGGGCAACAACCACCCTGACCATTGTTGCCAACACCCCGGCGAGTACAACACTACTCGCCGGCGACTATCCCTTCTCGTTCCGGGTACGGGCAATCAGCCAGCAGGGAAGCCAAACCTTCACCGAACAGAGTGATCCGGCGACAACCGACACGGTACGGGTACCGGTTGCACGTAGCTTCAGCTTTACCGCACAGCCGCCTACCAGCCAACAGCTCACCCCGGCAGCAACGGTGAACTTTAGCTACATTTTGACCAATACCGGTAATATCACCGATACATTCATCATCACTCCCCCAACCGGTACGACACCCGCATCCAGCCTCTCGTTCAGTGCCACACCGGCAACGTCCTTTACGCTGGCTGCCGGTCAATCTCGCCCGATCACAGTCACTGTGACCGCCAGCGCCAGCGAGCCAATCGGAACGTACAATTTCACCGTCCAGGCCGGCGTCACCGGTGGCAGTAACCCACCCGCCTCCCAAACCGCGAGTGGAACCGTTCAGGTCATCGGTGGGGGCACCCCGGTCTTTGTCGGTACACCGCTGGTAACACCCGATCCTGTCTTGCCCGGTGGCACGGCAACTATAACGGTCACCGTGCGCAATGGTGGTAATGCGGCAGCACCGTTTGACTTTACGCAAACACTGCCAACTGGATGGAGTCTGATCAGCAACAACAGTACCTGTCCATCACCGGTGCCCACCGACACCACGACCTGCACGTATGTGGTAGAGGTAGCTGTCCCGGCCACAGCCGATGGCGGTGCGGCGACAGTAACCATCCAGGCAATTGCCCGTAACGGTGGTCAAACACCGCCCGCACCGGACAGCACTGCCAGTGTGAACGCAACAGTGACCGTTGCAACGATCCGTAATCTAAGTTTCGATCCCACACCGCTGAACGCTAGTGCCGATCCAGGGGCCGTGATCACCTTCAGCCACACCCTGACCAACACCGGTAACGCACCTGATGCGTTTACGCTCAATCTGAGCGGATTACCGACCGGTTGGACAGCCACAGTGGTACCAACCACAACCACAACCCTGGCCCGTAATGCCAGCCTGACTGTCACGGTACAGATCACCGTGCCAACCGGCATCAGCGCCGGCACGACAGTTACGGCGACGATCCGTGCTACGTCGCAGGGTGATCCGACGGTAAGCGCCGAAGTACTCGATAGCATCACCGTTAATGCTGTGAACGGTGCCGAACTCTCACCGGGCACGACCATCAACAGCTTACCAGGGGCAACAGCCATCTTCACCCACACCCTGCGCAACAGTGGCTCAACCACAATTGCCTACGACCTCAGCGCTCGGAGTGGTGATGCAGGCTGGTCGGCTTTGAGTGTCAGTCCGGCTACCAGCCCAGTCCTACCACCGGGAAGCAGCACCATCGTGACAGTGACAGTCACCATCCCAACCAGTGCCGCTACCGGGACCAGCAACACGATCACGATTGAAGCGCGGGCAACCGGTGACAGCACCCTCCTTGCCAGTGCCGAAAACGTCGTTCAAGTCGGTGCCTTGCGTGATGTCGAGATTACGCCGGCACGAACCGTTATTGCTCTTCCCAACACGACAACCGTGATTACCCATACGGTACGCAATCTCGGCTTCACTGCCGATTCCTACACCATCACCGCTCTCCAGGGTGATGGTCACAGTGCGATTGCCACACCGAATCAAGTCGATCTGGGGCCAGGCGAGAGTCGCGAGATTGCCGTTCTCCTCACCCTACCGGCGGGGCTGGCTGCCGATACGGTGCTCAGCAGCATCCGGGTAACGGCAACGTCACGCAGCGATTCGAGCATTACCGACAGCATCTTCGACAGTGTGCGTGTCGGCCTGGTTACTGGTGTTGCGCTCAGCAGTGACCGCTTGCAAGGCATCCCAGATAGTTCCAACCGGGTAATATTTAGCGGTATCGTGCTCGAAAATCTGGGTAACGCAACCGACACCTTCGATCTGACCGTCAGTGGTCTCGATAGCAAGTTCAGGGCTAGTGTTGTGCCAACCAGCGTCACCCTGAACGGTGGTGCAATTGATGTTGGGATTGTGGTGACCGTTGAGCTACCGCCGATCCAGCCATTTGCTCTCCGACACGACGTCACCCTGACGGCTACATCACGTCGTGATCCAGACCAACGCAGTAGCATTAGGCTCTCGATGATCTATCTCACCCGCCAGTCAATCTTCGGCGAGCCGGTATTCATTCCGATCATCAGTCGCTAAGCAGCAACAGCGAGAGAATTGTAAGGACTATGACCAGGACCATTCTCGTCTTACATGGCCCCAACCTCAACATGTTGGGCCGGCGCGAACCACACATCTACGGTGCCACCACACTGGCTGAGATCAACGAGGCACTTGAACAGCGCGGGAAAGCTGCGGGAGTAGAGGTTATCTGCATTCAGTCGAACCACGAGGGGGTGCTGGTCGATGCCGTGCAAACCCACGGCTGGACGGCAAATGGAATCATCATTAACCCCGGCGCACTCACCCACTACGGCCTTTCCCTGCGTGATGCCCTGGCGATGGTATCTGCGCCGATCATTGAAGTCCATCTCTCCAACGTCTACCAGCGAGAAGCGTTTCGCCATACCTCAGTGGTAGCCCCAATTGCCCGTGGGCAGATCACAGGTCTGGGCTGGCGCGGCTACCTGCTGGCCCTGGAGTGGTTAATCGCCGAGCTGTAGCATAGTGCCCGTTACCAGATAGTGACGGGCGTATTTAACGTGGCCCCTGTTCGCCCTACTCCCACTCCCCTCCCAACCTCCCTCCCCTCGCTAGGGGGAGGCCATTGGAGTACGCTCCTGCTCTTGCCGAGGGCGGGCTGCTCCTGATCTTACCTTACCCCCGCCCCCGCTTCTCACTCCTGATGGGAGCGGAGGCGTGATCAGTGACGTGATCTGCGTTAGTCGTGATGCAGTAAAAGCGTGAAACCGACCCATCACCCCCGCTGTCAGTGATAAAAGCGACGTGCGGAAGCTACATTCCGCACGTCTCATGCCGTTAAGCCGCTTATCAGCCACAATTGCACGCACGAGTGGTTACCTGAATATACCCCCTTTCAGGCAGCAATTCCCAGGCTCCGCTTCTTCTCCTCGACATCAAACCCGTGCAACCGGGCCAGATTCAGGCCCAGAATCTTCTTCTTCGCCTCCTTCGTCAACTGACCACAGCCATAGCCCTGCACAATATCTTCCGGCAGCTCAAACTCCCAGAACGCCTTCAGCGCACCACGGGGATGCCAGATCGGTGTCTCACCGCCGTAAATAATCTTGTCCTCACCACACCAGAACAGCAACTTAGCCATCGTCTCGGCGAAGACCCGTGGCGAGCGCACCACGAAATTCACCGTCGCGGCAATTGAGGCATAGAGGTTCGGATAGCGCACCAGTTGCCAGCAGATCTCATCGATAAACGGCAGACCAACGTGGAAAATGATAAAGTTAATCTCCGGGAAATTGGCCGCCGCGCCATCCATATCCCAGGCCTGCGTGTGCTCAACCGGTTGTGGGCCGAGTGGCACCCCCTTGTGGACACCGATAATATTCACGCCCAGCTCAAGCGCCTTCTCAAAGATGGGGAATGCCACCCGTGGGTCATCCATCCGCCAGGGGAACGGCTGACCGTAATCGTAGCGAACATTGTAGAGCTTAAAGCCGCGCGCACCGTACTCCTTGACCTGAATCTCCATCAGATCAAGCGCCTTTTTACCCTCTAGCGGATTAACCGATCCCCAAAAGACAGCCCGATCGGGATAGCGCCGGGCCATCTCAGCACACCGCTCCCAGCTCGACAACCCATCCTTAAACAAATCGGTCAATGGTAAAGGCTGGGCGACAATCATATCGGTTGGGCTTTCGTCGAAGATCATGCGTGCGATTTCATCAACGTGCCACTCACGCATATACTCTTCGCGGCTCAGGGTCTTCTCGCCAGGAGCATTCAGGACTTGATGAAACGCATAGAGATGCTCGATAAACATCTCACCCGGCTTCCCAAACGCATTCGACTTATCAAAATTGAAAACGTGACACACCCCATCGAACACAAATGCGTCATCAATCATGGTGCCTCCTCCTTCTGCGTCCTGCGCAACCGTGCCTCGCGTAACGGCAGCAGTTGTTCGAGTGGCAAACGCAACCGTTCACGCGCCTGTGCCGACATCCGTTCTGGCGACCATGGTGTATCCCACGTGATATTCACCTGAACCTGTTCGATTCCGGGTAGCGCCTTAACCTCCTCTTCCATCATCTGCAAGAGGTGCAGGGCGAAGGGGCACCAACCGGTAGTGAGGATAATGTCAATCGCCACGCGCTGCCCATCGACATTCACCCGCTCGACCAACCCCATATCAACCACACTCACCTGCCGCTCCTTACAGCATGGGTCATAACACCGTTGCAGCACGGCCATCACATCGTCGTGACCAACACCGACCGTCGTGGTCTCATTCATTGGCACCTCCTGTTTGAAAGAAACACCAGAAAGCTCTCGCAGCATTATTGGAGAGCAATGAGAGGAAGATGCGCCACGCCGCAAAGAGAGGTTGAAACAGAGTGATAACTAAAATGAATATATCATATATCCAGAATATTTTTCAAGAGGGTTGCAACGTAACGGCGCAAAAAGTCGCGCCGCATTCCTGAGCATACCCTACCAGCCCAAGAGAGAGCTTCACCAGGAAATATTATGTCAAATTAAAAACAATATACCGCCGGTATCGAGACACACATCAACATACCATTGGACACATTGCCCCAAAATATGGTAGGATACAGCAGGTGTAACAATGGTAAGGACATGATTGTATGAGCCACCAGGAACACCGCCGCCTGGCGGAAACACAGACGACGGCGATTCCCTGTGCCGTATTGACAATCAGCGACAGTCGCAGTGAAGCGACCGACGACAGCGGGCGATATATCTGCAATGCGTTGACGCAAGCCGGCCACAATGTGGTACAATATGCCGTGGTGCGGGATGAGCCGGCACAAATCGTAGAAATGGTGCGTCGTTTTGCTGCCGAAGGATGTAAAGTTATCATCACGAATGGTGGCACCGGTATCTCCCGCCGGGACAGCACCTTTGAAGCGATTGATGCCTTGCTTGAAAAACGATTACCCGGCTTCGGCGAGCTTTTTCGCATGCTCTCATTTGCCGAGATTGGGCCAGCGGCAATGCTGTCACGAGCGACAGCCGGTGTGTTTGGCGGAACATTAATCTTTTGCCTGCCAGGTTCGCCCAACGCCGTGCAGCTTGGTATCGACCGCCTCATCTTGCCCGAACTGGCGCATCTGGTTTGGGAAACTGTGCGCTAATCGCTATTTTCTGTTATAGTATGTGTGTTATCGTAAAGAGTTGTTCTCTTCGTAGCTGTGAGAAGGAGCCAGAGAACCCATGACGTCAGTAGAAGCCTTCCGCGGCCTGTACTATCCTAACAAGATCGGCCGACTCTGCTTCCTGTCGCTGGAGGAAGTCATGGGTCAGAACGGCGTGAAGGCCTTGCTCCGGCTTGCCGATCTGCAACAGTACATCGACGCCTACCCGCCGAATGACCTGAAGCGTGAGTTCCCCTTCGAGGCAATCTCGAAATACTCGGTGGCACTCGGCACGATGTATGGGCCGCGTGGAGCGCGCGGTCTGGAGTTGCGCGCCGGGCGGGTTGCCTTCTCGCTTGGTCTGAAGGAGTTCGGGCCGTTGCTTGGCATGGCTGACCTGGCATTGAAACTGATGCCGATCACCATGAAGCTCAAGATCGTGCTGAACGCCACTGCCCAAACGTTTGATCGTTTCTCCGACCAGTCGAGCCACGTGGAAGAAGAGCGCGGACGGTTCGTGTATCACATTACCCGTTGCTCTAACTGTATTACTCGTCCTGAACCCGGCCCGGTATTTTACATCGCTCGTGGTATCCTCGAAGAGGCTACCGCCTGGGTCAGTGGTGGCCGACGGTTTGCAGTTGAGCAGTTGTCGTGTATTGGACAGGGTAATTGCTCGTCGTGCGCCTTTGCAATCGGCAAAGACCCGTTGGAGTAGCGCAATGCTGCGCTGGCTATTGCTAAAATTGATCCGTTTCTATCAGGTTGCGATCTCGCCCTGGACACCGCCGAGCTGTATTTATACCCCAACTTGCTCGCACTACGGTTATGAGGCGATCAAGAAATACGGTGCGCTACGCGGTGGCTGGATGACGGTAAAGCGAATCGCCCGTTGCCACCCCTTTGCTCGTGGCGGTTATGATCCGGTGCCGTAGTCGTCGTTACGTTCTGACCTGTTCGTTTGCAGATCATCGGGGCACGCTTGCAGTGCCCCATTTTCTTATTACATCACGCACGCGAGCAGCGTAGGGTAATGTGAATGCGCGAATGCCCTGTCTGCAGGGGCGGGTCGTGAACTCGCTCCTACATGTCCATCCGTATCATGCCGATGACACCCACGGATCGTCGCAGATGGGATGGGTAGAACGTATTTCGTAAACACTGTGTGGTCGTGCTACCCAACTGTCATACAGGCACATGAACGCTTACCAATCGCCAACGACAGCCTACCCCGCTCCTGGCCCGTTAGCAGTGCGCAGCTCCCGCCCCGCCATCACGTGCTGGATGGGTTGCCTCACCCGCTCGTTATGCGCGTGTCGCAGCGTTTGGCGTGTGGCAACATGGCTGCCGCAGCAATTGCGCTCACGATCCGGCGCGTGTTACGCCGTTACCCTTTCTGATCACGGGGATGCTGGATGGGATCGTCACGATCATGGAGTCTGTCAGTAATTAATTGATCCAGGTTACCACCCACACTGTGAGTAGACCAGGGCTGACTGCTATGATGAACAGCTCGACGTTGTGCACAACACCGTACAGCGTACCTGTATGAACCATGTGGGTAGCAGCCAGTTCTCATAAACGCACTACGCCACACCTCAAAGTAGCAACCTGGGCTATTACAATACCTGGTACGCGAAATGCAACTTTTGCATTCGCCGAATCGTCTATACTGTCAGCCGGTTTGCTGCGATGAGAACGCAGCGTCTAAGAGATGTCGGATAACGACATCGGGAGTACAAACAGTGGCTGAACCATCTCGTGAGACGATTGTGCGCGCTCAACAGGGCGATCAGCAGGCACTGACCGAGTTGATTATCGGTCAGCAACATTATGTCTACAGCATCGCTATGAGTGTACTCAAAAACGCTGATGATGCGGCTGATTTGACGCAGGAAGCGTTTATTCGCCTGTTTCGGGCACTCCCTCAGTATAGCGGTGAAAGCCGTTTCACCACCTGGTTGTACCGGCTAGTTATTAATCTCTGTCGCGACGAGCTGCGCCGACGAGGCCGTCAAGCGCCTATTGTGCCTCCGCCAACCGACGATGAGGAGCTTGACGCACTTCACACTGTCGCCGATAACGACCGCTGGGTCGATCCAGCCCAGTCGCTCGATCTGAACCAGTTACGCCTTGAAGTGCGACGAGCCTTGGAACAGCTTGAACCACACTACCGCCTTGTGCTGACGTTGTACTATTTTGAAGACTTGAAGTATACCGACATCGCCGAGATTCTTGAACTCCCACTCAACACGGTCAAAAGCCATATCCGGCGCGGCAAAGAACGCCTGGCCCAACTCTTGCAGACCAACGAACCACCGGCAACCCGCGCCGTTAATCAACCCAAACGTTCGGCAACGGATGATCACGTGGTACAAATCACCCCCCTACGTCTGTTGCCGGGATGGGGAAGGAGGTAATTTATGAGCACACAATTGCCTACACCACCTCCAGATGATCTGCTCGATGCGGCGCTTCGCCATGAATTGCGCTGGGAAGCTCCGCCTGAACTGACCAGTCGCTTACTGCACCTGGTGCCCGGTACAGTTCCGATAGTCACGGCAGACACCGCGCCCCTTCCCCGTTGGCGCCTTTATATGGCGATAGCTTTAATGTCACTGCTGATCCTGGTCTCGATACCCGGTGCATCGTACCTCTATCAGCTCATCTGGTTCCAATGGGGGTTTGCACAATTCATTGCGCAACTTGAGTCATTGCCGGCCCGGCTACTGCAAACCTTCTACGAGACGATGCCATTTGCCCGCGAGCTGGTCAGTATCATCGCGCTGATCCGCGATCAGTTGCACTGGCTACTCATTGCGCTTGTACTCTGGATTATCCTCGATAACTGGCAACCTGAAAGGCAACTGGTTCGTCAGGAGAGTAAGTAATAGCAAGCGCATCATGCCGAACGCGGGGAAGAGTGCCGGATGGACGAATAAGGTTGCTTTGCTGCCGTTACCGCTCGAATTGATTGGGATTAAGCGAAGCGGATATTCACAGATTATGTCAAATCTGGCAGCATAGCGGTCAGGCCTCACCGGCCAGCTACACCCTGATACTGCACCTGAACGATATACCGCTGGAGACTGGTAGGGGCGACGCATGCGTCGCCCCTACTGCTACGCTGATAATGATAATGATCCATCAGCGCCGCGCTGGTGGCAAACCCGGCAACGCTTCGGCACGAGGATCACACCTGAACAATGCACATTGCAGAGCAGGATGTACCAGAACTTATTTCATAAAAAGCTGTGCTGTCATGCTACCCGACCGTTGCCCAGGCGCATGAACGCTTGCCCTCGCTAACACCAGCATCTCTGCTCCCAGGCTGCCGGCGATAGGTCTCCCTGTCTTTGCCGGATGCCTCCAGCTCTATATCGCCAACGCCAGCATCTCTATTCCCAGGCTGCCGGTATGATAGGAGGAGGGGATGAGGAGCATTGCTGGTGCCATCACACGCTGGATCGGATGCCCTACCCGCTTGTCATGCGTGTGTCGCAGCGTTTGGAGTGCGGCAGCCATGCTGTCGCGCCAGCTGTGCTTCACGCCCGGCACGTGGCACGCGGTTGAACTGACTGGTCACGGAGATGCCGTTTGTGCTCGTCTCAATCGTAGAGTCTTTTTTGAAACAGGTTCGATTAGACCGATGAACACGGATCACCGTAAGCCATCCGTGAATGTTCGTCACGTCTGTGACCATCCGCATCTCCGTAATATGCACACCCTATCACCTGACCATCTATACAGTCGGAACCGGTTCACTCCAGATGTAACTGGCCCACTCTTCTACTGGATAGACCCGCTGCGGACGGAGTGGATTGATACGTGTATTCAGCATCGTTCCGCGACGCAGATGAGATAAACCAGCCTCTTCCACCAGCCAGATGACTCTAGCCTCGTAGGGTCGATTAGCCGGTGGATACACCCACAGCGTAAGTTCAACCTCAACTGCTCGCACCAGAATCGCACGCTTGTACGAGCCAACAATGGCGACCTGCAATACCTCAGCCCGTGCAGGCAATGCCGTAGCCAGATCGCGTTCTATCGCCTGTTGAATAACCGCTCGTCGCCGCTCAAAACGCCGGATCGCCGAATGTACCGGTGGGATCAAGAGTAGCGATGTGCTGATAATCGCGTAAGGAAGCATCTGACCAAGTTTAATACGTTGTTCGTCGCCATTGATTGTTCGACAACGAAAATGCAGAACACCTTCACTCCGGTCAGGTTCCAGGTTGCCGGTACAGACAAGTGGCCCAATAACACGGGCCAGATCAGGCATGAAAACCAGTCCAGTTGTCCCACAAATAAAACCTAACAACAGACTGAGTGCGATTCGAGCCAGCATAGTGCGCTCCTTGCGCCGTGTGGTGTGGGTTTCCGGTAGTGAGATCGGTCATGATCTACAGCAGTGGAGCCATGGGGCAGCGATTGGCGCACAGCACCGATCTCTGTATGATGTCAGATTGTAGCACACCATGCGTACCAACATGAACGGAATTATATGGCATGTTGCGAAGACGCCAGCAACTGCTCAATCCGTTCGACCAATCGTCGCAGACGGATCGGCTTCGCAAAATAGTCATTTGCCCCAGCCGACAGGCAGCGTTCACGATCACCCGGCATCGCCAGTGCTGTCACCGCAATGATAGGTGTAGCGGCAAATGTCGCATCGGCGCGCAACCGTCGTATCACTTCCAGGCCATCGAGTCCCGGCATGTGAATATCCATAATGATCAGATCAGGACGCCATTCAGCAGCAATCTGCAATGCTTCTTGCCCTTGACACGCCACTTTTACCTCGTACCCCTGGGCAGCCAGGTAATCACTAAGTGTGACCCGATTTACCTCATTATCTTCTGCCAGTAATATTCGTCGGCTGAGCGTGCGCCGCGAAGCGGTTGAGGGTATCATTTTTGCGACAGTAATCTGACTTAGCGTACGCCGAAGCATAAGTCGGTTGATCGGCTTCACCAGGCACGCTGCCGCTCCGGCAGCCAATCCACGCTCTGGTTCATCAACCACCGACACGATAATCACCGGAATCTGTCGCAGATCGGGATCGCGGCGCAGATCGGCCAGTATCTCCCATCCTGAACGATCTGGCATCTGCACATCGAGCAGAATCAGATCGGGACGTAACGCCTGCACCTGCTCAACCGCACCTTTGCCATATGAGCATATAGCAGGTTGAATCTGCAATTCTTCGAGATAACGGGCCAGTTGATCGGCAGTCGTTGCCGAGTCTTCGACAATCAGGGCTAATTGCACCGGAGGAAGTTCATCGGTATCAGTAGATGAAGATAGCGTGACGTGCGTTACGGGCTGGTACGGCAGTGTGACCGTAAATATACTACCTGCACCAGGTGTACTCTTAACCTCAACCCTGCCACCATGCATTTCAGTAAGGCGTCGTACCAGCACTAACCCTAAACCGGTGCCTTCATGCTGCCGACTCAGGCCACTATCAAGCTGGACAAACGGCTGAAACAGCCGTGGCAAATCCTCTTCCGCAATTCCAATGCCGGTATCACTCACCGTGAACGCAATCGTTCCCTGCGCAGTATCTGTTGTCACCCGCAAGCTCACCGCACCACCAGCCGGCGTAAATTTCACAGCATTACTCAGCAAATTGACCAGAATCTGCTTCAGGCGACGTGGATCAGCAACGAACCGGGCATGGGGATCGTCAAGCTGAACAGAAAGGTGAATCTGTTTCTTTGTCGCCTGCTCTTTGACCAGAGCTACGCTGGCTTCACAGACATCGCTGGCGGCGACTACCTCTTTCACCAGTTCAATCCGGTTGGCTTCAATCTTCGCCAGATCAAGAACATCGTTAATCAGCGCCAGCAAATGCCGTCCACTCTCCTCAATAGCCCGGATTGCCTTCTGTTGCTGTTCGCTCAACGGGCCATACAACTCTTCCAACAGACTCTCACTCAAAGCCAGGATGGAATTGAGTGGTGTGCGCAGCTCGTGGCTCATGTTGGCGAGAAATTCATCTTTGGTGCGGGCAGCCCGGAGCAGCTCCGCATTGGCCCGATGCAACTCAGCAGTACGTTCAGCAACCCGCTGCGCCAGGAGATCGCGCTCCACCTGCAAGGCCAGTTCAGCGTGACGCCATGCCGTTACATCACGCACAATCGCAATCGCTTCCTCTGCCGGCAAGGCAGCTTTGATGCGTGCCTCGAAGAGATATTCTTTATCATGAACAATCAACTGATACGCCAATGTCTGGAGTTCGCCAGAGGCGAACGCAGCGCTTAGCGCCTGCCGATACTGCATTGCAATCGCGGCTGGAAAGAGCTGTTCGAGTGTGCTGTTTATCATCGCTGTTGGGGCCACCGGCAATACCATCGACTCGGCGGCCACCACATCAATGACCTGCCCATCAGGCCGTAACCGCAGTACCAGATCAGGCAAAGCACTCACTATTAGATGATTACGCTGCTCACTGGTGCGCAATTGCGCCTCTTGTTGGCTCACCAGCAGACCAAAGACGATGTCACGCACCAACTCGTCCAGCAATTGTATTTCACTATGGTCAAAAGCTGCGGGGTGATCGGCATAGAAACATAGCACCGCAGGCGTCTCATCAGGCACTACCAGCGGAAAACCGGCCATTGCCCGTAGACCATACGCTACAGCCTGCAAACGCCACGCTGCACAACGAGGATCGGTAGCAAGGTCATTGATAATGACGCGATCACCCTGACATACCGGTGAAAGTGTTACTGCCAACTGCTCGTCGGTGAGTAGTTGGGCAAGTGGCTGATCGAATTCAATCGCACTATGTACAGTGATAGTCTCGAATCGGTTTGTTACCGGATTATGACGACCAATCCACACCAACCGAAAGCCACCCTCACTAATCCCGATCTGACACACCTCCTGAAAGATTCGTTGCGGATCACGTTCACGAATAATCATCTGATTGATCGCACTCAACAACGCATAGGTACGGGTCAAACGACGCTGCCGCGCTTCGTGGCGCTGCCGAATGGCTACAAACAGGAAGAAAATTGCGACACTGGCAATAGCCAGTACAGTCCGACTGATAGCATCCACTGACCACCAGAACTGTGGGTAGTCTGTTCCCGGACGGAAAGCGACTGACCAGACCCTGCCGTAGCGAGGAATATCAGATATTGCCACTGCATCACGGATGAAGATGTCCAGATCGGAAATGTAGGGTGAAGGAACAGCCCTACCGCCGGTGAAAACGGCCAATGGCTGGAGCGACTCCTCCGTCGTATCAACCAGGACAAATTCGAGATCAGGGGTTGTCACCGGTTGCAACGCCTGTTCGATCACCTCAGCCGGAACCAGCAAAAAGGCAACCATCCCGCGAATACGTTGTCGTCGCTCTTCAACCGTTTGTGGTGGCTGGCTACCACTGTATACCGGCGCGAACAACAAGACCGCAGGGGCCGGATCACTGGCCAGGAAGGATTGCAACGGTGCTGAGATCACGCGCTGACCACTATCACGCGCTTGTTCGATAGCTACCCGCCGCACCGGATCGGCAGCCAGGTCAATCCCTAACACAGCCCGCCGGTTGGCAAAAGGTTCCAGAAAGGTGAGTGGATAGTATTCAGCACGGGTTTCGGCTGCCTCAACGGTTGGGCCTGGTTCACGAATCCTGAAATCTGGCAGTCCGGTCTCCTGCATTGCATGTTCAAACGCTGTCCGTTGCGCCAACGGAATCCGCGGTATCCAACCGACCGCTCGTAATGCCGGCAAACGCGCCAGTTGGGTACGACTGAAGACGCTAAATTCATGCTGCTCAACCTGTTGTGAAGCAAGAAACAGCGCACTCTGGCTCAGCAGCGCCTGCTCATAGATCGTCAGCCGATCATTAATCAGACTCACCACCTCGTTGACATCTGCTTGCAGTTGTGTCGTGAACTGGCGATTGGCATCACGCCAGATAAATTGCAGACTGAACAGCATGAACGCCAGTAAAAGGCTGCTCACCGGCCACAACAATGGTTCACGCATTGGCCGTCGTTGCCGGTAGTACTCACCGACAACTATCCAGGGTGCGACGAGCCAGACTCCGGCGACCAGGTTGAGCCACCATTGCAGAGCAACAACTAGTGGACTGTACACCAGTTGTTGCTGCACAACCACCAGCACCATCACGGCCAAGAACGGTGCCGGTAATACAGCCAGTGCCAACAGGCCACATACCACCAGCGTATAGCGGATCGAGAACGGGGGTAAGGTTCTACCGAAGCGCCGCACCAGCCAATTCACCAGCCATGCCTGGATGACCGCGATCAGACCGAAAACGAGGGCCGCAGCAAGCAGGCGCTCAAACGAAAGCCCTAATTGCCAGAAAACCATTGAGTAGGCGATGAACGCTCCCCAGAAAAGCACCGGCAGGAGGCGCATGCCGGCCAGCAAGACACCGCCTGCCGCAAATCCACCAGCCACCCACAGCAGAGGAACACCCTGATTAGCCAATAGTGGTTGGGCACCAACCCAAATCAAGACTGCGTATGCTACCCCAAAGCTAATGAGCGCCCTTTGCGACCACTGAGCCATGCGTATCTATCCTGGTAGCGTGAGAAACAACGAACCCTACCAGTATGTATCGTAGCATGGGGCAACTGTTTATGCTAGCGTGGTTGACATCTCGGCTAACTGACGGTATGTGCCGGCAAAATAGAGCAAGGGATCGCCTTCTGCTGCTCGTCGGAGGGCAATAACCCGACCCAACACAATGAGATGATCGCCACCATCCAAAATTCGCTCGCGGGAACACACCAGCGTTGCCAGGCTATCAGACAATACCGGTGCGCCGGCCAGCTCCTCTAATGCCACCTCAATATCCGGCTGTGGCCGACCAGCAAAATGACGGGCAATCGCTTCCTGGTCAGCCCGCAGAATATTGACGGCGAAATGAGCGGCAGCACTGATGACCGGAGCCATCCGTGCTTTCCGATCAACACACACCAACAGCAACAGCGGATCGAGCGATACTGACGTGAGGGAGTTCGCAGTCATCCCGCGGATGTGATCACCGTCGCTTGCAGTAATGACGGTAACCCCAGTAGCAAACAGTCCTATTGTAGAGCGATACTCGCGTGGATCAATGGACATAATGCGTCTCAATCATTTTCAAAACCTTTTCCTTTTATAAGTATACACCCGATTGAATGATAACTCATAACTATCTCCGCTGCTATTCAGGAAAACACCCCATACAGAACGCACTGCTCATTTCCCACAGCCATATGGCCCGTTACTGCATAATGTGCGGCAACACCTGATGTGAGCACGGCTGGTGCGAAAGCAGGGCTTCCGCAATGCCTCCACCGGGGAAGAGTATCCTCTCCGGTACGTGATACCACACCATAGCGTGCGCAGGAAGAAGACCAATTATGCGCATCCTCGATCAGATGCGGTGCCGGCGCGATCAGGCGTCCTATGACCGCAATGGAACCAGATTTGATATAACCCAAATGCCACCTATGCTATGAGCAGACCACGTGAGATTGACTGCCAGGATACACAGCGCGACACTGTGCGCCAAACCGTGCGAGGTACCTGTATAAATGATGTGGGTAGCAGCCAATTCCCATCGATGCGCTACGTCACGCACGCCTCAAAATAGCACTCGGATTATGCCCATCCCCTGTGTCCTCCGAGCCTCTGTGGTGACAGAGGTAGCAACTTGGATTAAGATGACCTTTGGTCAAAACCACACCTTCACCCGATGTCGCTTGCAACTTCTATTTGTGTCTCAGGCCGCTCTGTGCTATGCTGTATTAAACGGTACACTGTCGTAAGATCGGTTTTTTGGAGAGCAGGTGCAACTATGACGATCACCGATCGCATGCTAACCGGTGCTATTGCCAACAATCCCGGCAATTACCACGGCGATGGCGAATGGCGCTACTCAATCACCCAGCGTACTATCTACTTCAGCAAAGCCGCTGCACCCGATCCACGCGATCAGGAGCCGTTTTTCCCGCTCCCATCACTCAATCCAGACGGGTCGGGACGCATGGAACGTGCGTTTCGCCAGTTCATTCGCCGGCGCTGGCCACCCAGCCGCTGCGCCGAGCTAGAGAAATTTGCCGAGCGGCGCGGCTGGCATCTGGCGATGGAATTGAAATACGGTGGTGGGGCACTTGAAGATCACGAGGCGGCTGAGTGGCAATATGTTGTCAATCGCGAACTTCAGCGCCTGGCTGCTGAAGTTCGCGCCCGCATCGCCGAGTTAGAGCAACAGGCTACTCAATCTGAGCCGACACCTGCATCTGGCGGATAAACGCTCGTCCTAACTGGCGGTATACCAGCGTTGCCGTGATGGTGTAGGATTCGCCGGGCTGGGCCTTGCCAATCAGTGGCACCTCGGCTTCCAGCGCCTCACCATCAACGGTAACGCTACCCTGCGCACCCCCGGCGCATTGCACATCAAAAATCACATTGACCGGTCGGCTACCAGGCCCATACCCCCAACTTAACATTGCATACATTGGCTCGATACCACTGAGGCTGGTGATCCGTGGATGGCGGAGTCGGGCCGGTATCAATGCCCCGCGCACGGTCATATATATCACCACCGACCAAAAAGAGAGCCAGAACCCGCGTTGCAAGGCTTTGACATTCATACCTGTATCTTCCTCTGCGCCGGATCGGCATGCTGACGGAACAGGATCGCTGTATGGCCGATGATCGCTACCAGATCAGCCCCGGTTTCGCTAACAATTGTCTCGGTCAGCGATTGTTTCATGTCCTTGTGATCAAGAAACCGCACCTTGATCAATTCATGAGCATTCAACTCTTGCTCGATCTTGGTCAGGATACCCTCCGTCAAGCCATTCTTGCCAATCATCACCGTGACCGGCAACGGATGGGCAAGCCGACGCAAATATGCACGTTGCGCAGGTTTCATCGTGGAGCAACCTCCTCAATCGGGGTCGATGTCACATCATACTTTCCACACCAATCGTTGATCCGCACCCGCAACACATCGCGCAGATTCCGCCACGAGTCACGAAGTGGATTCACTTTCGTCTCGGTACCGTAGCGCCATTTCACCGGAATTTCGCAAATGGTGTAGCCTCGACGCTGAGCTAAAAAGAGCAATTCAACATCGTAGGCAGTCACTGCTGCCCCATGCACTATCGGCGCGTCATCGCCATAAATGCGTACACGCTGAAAGAGATCGCGGGCAACCGCTCGCCGCAATGCTTTAAAGCCACATTGGGTATCTTTAATCCCCCGCAGTGCTACAAGCCGAATAATCCAGTTGAAGACTCGGCCCATCACGTGACGATACCAGGGTTCGCCCTCACGCGATGCCCCTATCCCTTCACGCGAACCAATTGCAATAGGATAGCCACGCTCGATTGCCGCTCGCAGGCGTGGCCATTCTTCGATGGGAGTTGCCAGATCAGCATCACAGAGCAGGATGATGTCACCCCGCGCTGCCAGAGCACCGGCGCGGACTGCAAATCCCTTTCCGCGATGCGCACAGCGCAACACCGTGGCACCGGCTGCTTCCGCTACCTCTGCCGTGCCATCCTCACTGCCATCATCCACCACGATCACTTCGGCTGTGTACGGTTCGTTGACCAGAAACGCCTTGATAGCTGCCAGAGTAGCCGGTAAACGCCGCTCTTCATTGTAAGCAGGGATCACGATGGATAGGAAAGGCTCATTGTTCGTCGTCATACGAATCTCTGTACTGGTGGTTGCGAAAGTTCCAATGCAGCGACAAGGGCTGCTTCCTCTTCTGGCATGAATGCACGACGCGACCAAAAGTGCGGCAATGCGCGTAGACCGGCCAGTTGACCGCGCAGGCGTGCCCGCGCTGCCGGTTCGCGGAAGTGACGCAGGCTGTGAAGCGCAAAACGCAATTGCGACACCAGGAGCGCCGGCCAGTACCGCCGCTGCACCACTGGTGGCATATTCTTGATCCATACCAGTGGAAAATTACGCCCACAGTAGTAACTGGCCAGCGTACCGCCGCCACTGGCGCTCAGACGATGATACACCACCGCAGTAGGGACAAAGATCGTGCGCAGACCTTTACGCCGTGCCCGTAAGTTCAAATCAACATCTTCACAGTACATAACCAGGGCTTCATCAAACACGCGACCGTCCTCTGCCAGTTGCTCCAGCGCACAACGTCGATAGGCGGCTGCACCGGCACATGGCCCGAATACCTCGTGGAATGCATCATACTGGCCGCGATCCTCTTCCCACACTCCGCGATTACCCGGTTCACCATTTGGACGGTAGAAATCCCCGGCTGAATGGATGATATTGCGGCGATCAAACAGGCGCAATTTAGCGGCAGCAAAGGCAAATTGTGGCCAGCGTTCGAGCGCACCGATCAACGCCGCCAGCCAGTTTGGATCGGCTTCCGTATCATTGTTGAGTAACACGAAAAACGGCTGTTGCGTTGCCGCGAATGCTGCATTGACTGCTGCGGCAAACCCACGATTCTGCGGCAAACGCAGCACGCGCACCTCTGGGTAACGGGTAGTTATCAGCGCGACCGAGTCATCGGTACTCGCATCATCAACCACCGTCACCGTAAAATCACGCCGGGTCTGGGCACGTAACGAGTCAAGACAGGTCGGCAACAGTGCACTGCCGTTGTAGTTAGGCACAATAACGTCAATCATGTCGGCAACACTTCATTTGGCAGGCGTTCCAGGTAGTCGGCGAGCGCATCCTGCCATGGACGAAAGGTAATACCCAGGCTAGCACCGGCGAGATTAGCCAGGGGCGTGTATGGAGGTGGTGTACTGTCACGCTGAAAATCACACAGACGGATCGGCTGGAGTGGAACATTCAACCCGACACGACGAAGGATCTCCGCCGCAAATTCATACCGCGAGCAGATACCGTCGTTCACAAAATGGTAGGTGCCGTAGTAGTCGGTTGTGATCAACCGGGCCAGCCCAACCGCAACATCAAAGGTGTAGGTCGGACTACCGATCTCGTCGGCTACCATGCGTAAACCGTGAGCGGGGGGATTGGCTGCCAGCCGTAAGACCGTACGAACAAAATTACGTTCACCGCCAAACAGCCATGCTACCCGCACAATGAAATGCCGGGCGACCAGAGAGCGAACTACCTGTTCACCGGCCAGTTTACTCTGCCCATACGGATTAATCGCCCGGGGCGGATCGTCTTCAAAGTAGGGCCGACGGGCATCACCGGCAAACACCTCGTTGGTACTGATGTATACCAGCGCCGCATCGATTCGCCGACAACCAAGCGCCACATAGCGCGTGCCCAGACCATTCACGCGATATGCTAAGACCGGATCGCGTGCGCATCCGTCAACATTGGTATAGGCTGCGGCGTGGAACACTACATCAGCAGCAGTCGCCGCAATCTGATCAACAGTTGCCGGATCGGTCAACTCTAACTGATCATGTCCTAGCGGCACCAGCGTATGCTGATCGGCCAGTGTCGCGATCAGTGCCCGTCCCAACTGCCCATTTGCTCCGGTAATGGCAATCCGCACAAGGCATCTCCTCGACTCAATCAATTACCGGCTACACAGAGTAGCAGAAGAGTAGACCGGCGTCAACCGATATGGCTGCCGTCAGGGAGCAGATAGAGCCGGCAAGTGCAGTAGTAGCTTACCTGTGAACGTGCCACCAGCGCGGAGTTTCAGCCACCAATAATGAGCGGTTACAGCCGTTGACGAAGAAGCCGCTGTCGGTGTTCGCGTTTACATCCAGGCCAATCTAACCTGAACCTGCTAACCGATAACCCGATCAGAAGTATCTTCCTCAACAAAAGGAATGCGCAATTCGACACAAATCCCAGGACGATCCGAGCGATTCCGCATCTGGTAGTTCCCACCCACCGCCAGAATAATGCGCGCCACCTGTGCCAGCCCCAAACCCATACCCTCAACCTGGCCGGTAAAGTTACGCTCAGCCTGATAATACGGCTGCCAGATTTTTTGCAAGTGAGTCGGGGGAAGATGCACGCCATCGTCACACACCACCAGGTGCACCTGATTTTGCGCCAGATCGGCATCAACCCGAATGTTCACCATTGGCCGCTGTTGGGGATGGAACTTCCGTGCATTTTCGCATAGCTCGCGCAGCACCATCTCCAGGCTGCGCCGCGATATGCGCAGCCGACGTGCATCTAGCGCAGGATCGATACTCAGACTAATCGCTGGTATCTCCAGCTCATGATTGAGCGTACTCACGATAGTCGGCAAATCAAACACGGTACAGGTATCATGATGCACATCACCCGGACTGCGAACGTACAGAAAAATATCATCAATCACCTGCTGTAAGCGCTGAGCAGCACCAAGTGCAATCGCTGCGATATTACGCGCCATGGTGCGATCCATATGCTCAATATTGTCGTACAAAAGGCTTAGCCCACCTAAATAGCTGGCAAGTGGGGTGCGTAGTTTATGTGAAATTGCCGTGTGGAACGTCCACATATCGCGTTGCAACGTAATCTGCTGCGTGACATCACGCAATGTGACCACAATTTGATCATCAGAGGGATGAATACGCGCAGCCTCGACCTGAAGCCACTGTTCCGGGCTACGTGATGTTTCAGGATGCACGAGGTAGAGTGGCTCAGGTGCCGCTATCGGCCATTGTTCCCAGGCTTCAGGGGGAACCAGACGGTACCGCTGCGTAACCAGCTCACGGAACGACCTGACCGGTTGCTCATCGACGGTGAGACCAAGATACGTGCGTGCACGGCGGTTGGCGTAAAGGATCTGATCATCGTGATCAATAATGACATAAGCATTATCGGATGTCTCGATCACCCACTCGAAACGCGCCCGTTCGGCGTTCACTTTGGCCTGCTCCTGCAGCAGACGCCGATAGCGATTGAGGCGCAAAACCGTGTTGATCCGGGCCTGTAACTCTCCTGGATCGAACGGCTTGGTGATAAACTCATCGGCACCGGCCTCGAAGCCATGAATTTTCGCTTCACGATCATTCAGCGCGGTAATCATGACGATCGGTATCTGCGCTGTTGCCGGATCGTCACGTAAGCGCTGGCACACCTCGAAGCCATTCATATCCGGCAGCATAACATCAAGCAGGATGAGATCGGGTAGATGCTGCTGTGCAAGTTGCAGCGCCTGATCACCGCGCTGTGCAGTAATCAGGCGGAGATTGAAGGGGGTTATTATTTCGATGAGCAATGAACGCATCAGCTCATCGTCATCAACGATCAAGATGGTATTTTGCTCCATGATAATATCCTACCATGGAGCTATTACAAATGATGTGACAAAATTGTTCACTTTGGCAACTAAATGACAGATGGTTCTGCACCAATTGGGGCACCCTATCAGACAGCAGAGTAGCATCAGATCGGGAAAGAGCATACCATAGTGCACTACACACTGTTGTAAGGATAAACTATACTAGAACTTGCTTCATAAAAAGCTGTGTGGTCGTGCTACCCGGCCATCACACAGGCTTATGAACGCTTGCCAATCACCAACGATAGTATCTCCTACGCCCACTCTGCCGGTATGAGTGAAGATAGCTGACGATCATCTCCAGTGCCATCAAGCGCTGAATTAGGTGCCTTATCCGCTCGTCATTCGTGTGTCGCGGAGTTTGGAGTGCGGCAGCGTGGCTGCCGCAGCAGCCGTCTCACGATCCGGCGCGTGTCACGCCGTTTACTTTGCTGGTCACAGGAATGCGGTGTGCGCTCATTACGATCATAGAGTCGGTCAGTAATGAATGAGATAACTTCTGGAGCCTGCCCGGCGAACCTCGCTCACCGGTCTGCGATTATTCAGACAGACGTTTAGACAGCTTCCATCCCACCGCGAGTAGCCCGAACAATACTGAGCAGCTCATCGTCAGTCAACGGACATCCATTTTGTTCCCACCATTGTCGATACCAGGTAAGATTGGCGGTAAATGCCCGAATCACCTCATCGCGATTGAGCGGCGGGATTTTGCGGCGCAGCGCTTCGCGAATTTCCTGACGATCATTCTCAGTTAATTCAGGCAACGTTTCGAGGATCCGATCAGCCCGCAACAGAAAGAGTTCACGCTCAATGGTTGGAAATTCATTGTTGATCTGACGAATGTTGCCAAGATAGGCCACAGTACGTTGCCGGGGTTGGCCACGTTCATCACGGTAGCTCTCAACAAGGTAGGCATCGTAAAAGTTGGTATTGGCAACTTCGGCGTTCTTATGCTTGCGCACCACCCACCGGATATACATGGCGCGCCTCCTGTCCGAATGATTAGGAAAGCCAGAGTGCTCTGGCTGTTCCTTATTAATGAATAACCGCTTTGCTGGTTCTGACTATAAGTTGCAACAAACGCAGTAGCCTGTCGTCACCTGCCAGTTTACAGTCAACAAGGATGAATTTCGATTTGTTTTGCCTATTATAATATATTGGACTTGTTTTGTCATGACTTTTTGCTTGATAGTCAAAAAATTGCCTGAAAAACGCTTACCTTCAATGATAGAAGATGCACATCTTGCAGCCACCGGCCACCGGTCAAGTCGCCAGATGATCTTCCTCGACCGTACCCCGACCCACAGGCTATGTTTCGACGTAAATATTGGGTAAGCGCCTCAGTATTGCGCTAACGAGCATACTGGCAAATCGTGCCTGGCCCCAGGCATCACTCCGGCACCGGACATACGGCGATTCGTGATTAGCCCCCCTGCACGCGATCCGTGGGGAACACCGGTACAATACGGATGAACGGATCCGTAGGGGCGGGTTCTGAACCCACCCCTACAGACGGTGTATGTGACCGTTCACAGATCGTGTACTACGCATTGGATGGTATCAGATTTGAACTGTACGTACTCCGCAGACATTCCCTCGCCTGACACCCAAAAACCAAATGCCCCGCCCCACGCTATTGTGCGGCAAGGCATCTGGTTCCAATGAACAATCCCGGCAAGTCTACTGGCTAGCGCTGAATAATTGGTACCAGCACCCGATAGGTAAACTGCACTGCCGGATTGCTCAACATAAACTCGTGGCGGTCACCGTCGGCTTCTATTTCGACCAGCCAGTAGTGATAGCTCACGTTGGGCTGCGCCGTGCGGTCAAACCACTGATAGCTCGCCCCACTACCGGCACTGCCCTGGGCCGGGATAGGTGTGCTCAGGATAGGTGTCGCATCAGCGCGATTACCGGTGCTGCTCCGTAGCAGCAGGAAGCCAAGCGTATCACGCTCGCTACCCGTGACCCAGCGCAGTAATACGCCATTCGTCTGACGCTCAGCGGTGAAGCTGAGCAGGGTGATTGCCGTTGGCGGTGCCGGCTGGTGAATGCCGGCCCACCAGCTCAGATCGGTCTGCCCATAACCGAGCGTGAAGACCTGCGTGCGCTGGGTGTCTGGATCGACATCACTATCGCGACCGCTATCACCACCCTGGCCCGACGGGCTAAACACCCATCCGTTCGGCAGACTGAACGTCAGGTAGTAGTCACCCGACGGTAGATTGGTGAATCGATACGTACCGTTGTCATCAGTCACGACCGTCTGCACCAGCGTACCATCAGCCCGGTAGAGGCTAACCGTAATACCACTTATGCCGGTCTCTCCCGGATCGGCAATCCCATTCGCATTGATGTCATGCCAGACCCGATTGCCCAACGTAGCCGGCAGGAAGATACCGGCGTCCCAATTCAGGTCAACTTCGCCCGACTCCAGTACCGTAGCGCTCATTTCGCCAGTATCCGGGTCAGCGTCCGAGTCGCGGGCATCGTCACTACCCTGGTTGGCAGCAGTAAAGGCATACCCACCCGGCAATTGCACTGTCACCGTGTACGTGCCCGGCGCGAGGTTGTCAAATTGGTAGAAGCCATCGCTGTCAGTGGTGGTGGTCTGGTTAACCACCGTACCGGCACCGGTTGTGCCGTTCAACTGCACAGTGACGTTTTCCACCCCAGGCTCACCCGCATCCTGCACGCCATCGCCGTTGGTGTCTTCCCACACGAAGTTGCCGATGCTGGTCAAACGGTAGAGACCGGCGTCCCAGCTCAGATCGACTTCGCCCGACTCCAGCACTGTAGCGCTCATTTCGCCAGTATCCGGGTCGGCGTCCGAGTCGAGCGTGTCGTTACTGCCTTGATCGGCAACAGTGAAGACGTAACCGAAGGGCGGAACTACCGTGATCGTATAGTTCCCCGGCAGCAAGTTCTCGAACCGGTACCCACCATCAATATCCGTTACGACCGACACATCCACGCTATTGCCATCGCTATCCGTACCGGTTAGCCGCACGGTGACGCCTTCGCTCCCCAATTCGCCACCATCCTGCACCCCGTTACCGTTACGATCTTCCCACACCAGATTCCCAATGCTGGCTGGCAGTATGAGACCGGCATCCCAATCCAGGGTTTCACTGCCACTCTCCAGAGTGAAGGCAGTGGTAGCACTATTCCCTGGATCAGCATCCGAGTCTGATGTATCATCACCACCTCGATCCGGATAGGTGAAGCGGGCACCACCTGGCAGATCACTAAAGACCAGGTAGTAATCACCCGGCGGCACATCCTCGAACAGGTAGAAGCCGTTGTCGTCTGTACTCTGGGTTGCGACCATTACATCATCGGACGTATCGGCAATACCATCATTCCCGGCGTCGTAGAGCGTGACCAGAACGTTGGCAACGCCCGGTTCGGTGCTCTCATGGATGCCATTCCCGTTCAAATCATTCCAGACTAGATCGCCAACCGTTGCCGGACGGAAGATACCGAAATCGACAGTCATGTTGCTGTTGCGGTCATCACCATCAACCGCAGTGTCTGGCTCGCTATCAGGCCGGAGCGTGATCGGGCTACTCACGATGTTGAAGCTGGAGCCAACATCACTCTGCCACGTTCCATTGTCGTCATTATCGAGATCACCGTTCGCCGCTGCGCCCGGCTCATACGGCCCACTGCTCAGCGAACGTGCGCCAGTGCTGCTGCGATAGTTGGACCACGGCGAGTCAGCCTCAAATTGCCAGCCTGGTAACACGACAATGTAGTCACCCTGGAGCAGATTGGTGAAGCTATACACCCCATTGCTATCGGTGATGGTGGATGCCACCTCTTGATCAGAGGCATCCCACGTCCCGTTGCTATTACTGTCGCGGTAGAGGCTGACTCGTACACCATCAACACCGCTCTCGCCACCATCAACAACCCCATTGTTGTTGGTATCTTCCCAAACCAGATTGCCCAGGCTGAGCAGCGGGTAAACACCAGCGTCACGGCTTGTATCGGACTGACCACTGAGCAGGGTGAAGACATCTGTCTCACCATTGGTTGCGGTCACATCGCTATCAGTGGTGTCATCACCGCTGCTATCTGCCGGGCTGAATGTCAACCCAGACGGAATGTCCGTGAAGCGCAAGCGATACTCACCGGGTGGCAGGTTGGTGAAGCTGTACGACCCGTCTGCCACCGTCTTAGTCGAATCGACCAGCGAGCCATCGGCCTGGTAGAGCGTGACCGTCACATCACCAATCCCGCTTTCACCCGCATCCTGCACGCCATCGCCATTGGTGTCTTCCCAGACGAAGTCGCCGATGCTGGCTGGCTGATACGCCCCCGCATCCCAGCGCTCATCAA
>NZ_DAOTZQ010000023.1:0-9923 GCF_034434295.1 Chloroflexus sp. | reverse complement strand
GTTAGGACTTATGTCATACAAGCTGCGCTTTCGTTCTCCCAGAATGTCGCACAGGCGCATGAACGCTTGCTAATCAATAAAGAGCCTATCCTGCTCCCAGGCAGCCGACCATCGCCGGTGCCATCACGCACGGATTGGTTTCCATTCCCGCCCGTCGTGTGTGTGGAGTGCGGCAGCTATGCTGCCGCAGCAGCCATGCTCACGATCCGGCACGTGTCATGCCGTTGACCCTACCGGCCACGAGGATACTATGTGTATTCATCACGTTCATAGAGTTTGTCAATGAGTAGCTGCTAAGCAGGTGTTTTTTGAAATAAGTTCTGGTGTACCGGGTGCGCTACCACTAAGCGTCATATCGCTGGTGGTGAAGGTGGTCGGGTTATCTGGCTGCCTGAAGATGACGAGAATCGGATCGGGCTGCTGATAAGCAAATGGTTCTACGCCAGAGGATGATTGGTGGTGTTGGTCAGCAGGCTCTGCTCAACCGCCATTCAGGTAGCCGGTGAACGGGGTGCCGTGTTGCCGGCTACCGCTTATCCGGCAAACGGCTAATCCGCCGCTACCATTTCCTGCACGACTTGATCCGATTCGAGGAATGGGGCAAAAAATCGTTCGATGGCGCCACGTGCTTCGGCCAGGCTGGTTGATGTGTGAACGGCTACCCGCAGGTGGTTGCTGCCGGGCAGGCCAACCTGAAACTGTCCGATCAACTGTTTGATCTTGTTAAGCGCCAGCCGCTCTGGCAGTTCCTCGGCGCAAATTGCCATGTATTCGAGCAAGAGGTTTCGTTTGTCAGCCGGTGTCGGTACGTATGGCGTCACACCCCGTCGCAGATCGGTGATCTGGCGAAAGATCCAGGGGTTGGCCATTGCTCCCCGCCCGATCATGACGCCGTCGGCACCGCTGTCACGCAGACGGATAAGTGCATCGAGAGCGCTGGTCACGTCTCCGCTGCCGATCACCGGGATTGAAACAGCCTGTTTGAGTGCGGCAACTCGTGACCAGTTGGCCTGACCTTTGTACCCCTGCTCGCGCGTTCGTGGATGCAGGGCCAGTGCAGATACGCCAGCCGCTTCGGCCCGTTTTCCGGCCTCAATAAAGTTGAGGCTCTGCTCGTCCCAGCCGGCACGTAGCTTGAGGGTAACCGGAATCTGAACCGCCTCGCGCACGGTGCGCAAGAGCCGTTCCATCTTCGGCAGATCGCGTAGCAGCGCTGAGCCGTGACCGCCACCGGTCACTTTGGGTGACGGGCAGCCACAGTTGATGTCGATAATGTCGGCCCCCAATTGTTCGACGACCCGTGCCGCATTTGCGACCAGATCGGGGTCGTTGCCGGAGATCTGCATCGTCAAAGGCCGCTCTTCAGGCAAATAGTCGAGCAACCGATGTCGGCGCAGGGCTTTAGGGCTAACACTGGCCGCATTGGTCATCTCAGTACTCACCAGGCCACAGCCACCCAGCCGCAGGATCATGCGGCGAAAGATGCTGTCGGTGACCCCGGCCATCGGGGCGAGGATGATATTTGGTTCGATTCGGATGTGCGCAACCTGATATGACGTGGGCAGGTGCGCAATTTCTTCAAGTGTTATGTTGTTGTTCATACCCTCATTATAGCAGAGAGTGTGGTCTCCGCTTAACACACTCTCGCAATCCAGGGTGTATGACATGAGCGATTACGGTGTACATGCTGTCTTTTTCACACAAAATGCGCAAAGACCTGGTTGCCGAGCATCCGTCCACGTGGGGTGAGATAGACCCGCTGCGCGCTGCATTCGATCAGTCCCTGCTGACTGAGCTGGTCGAGCGTTGGGCCGTAGTAATCCAGCAGTGATTGCCCAACCCGGGCAGCGAAGTGCGCAAATCCGACCCCGATGTCGAGACGCAGCCCCATGAACATGGTCTCTGCTGCCAGATCAGCGGTTGTGAGCGACGTTGTTTCGGCGATGGGTCGCCGACCAGATTGCACAGCCGTGATGTAGCTGTCGATAGTGCGTAGATTCGCGTAACGTTGCGGAAAGACGTGGCCATGGGCACCGGCACCGGCGGCAAGATAGTCGCTGTTGAGCCAGTAGGCCAAATTGTGCTGACAGGCCAGGGCCGGTGGTGCATCAGGGCGGTCGGACGCCGAGGGGCGCACCCAGTTTGAGATTTCGTAGTGGCGATAGCCAGCAGCACCAAGCGTCTCAATCGCCAGCTCGTACATTGCACCGGTCAGGTCGTCATCGGGAATCTGCAAGCGTCCGATGGTGACCTGCGCGTAAAGCGGGGTGTTCTCTTCCAGAATGAGCGAGTAGAGGGCAATATGGTCTACTTCCCATCTGATAATCTCGGTGAGGGTTGCCCGCCATTGCTCAATATCCTGCCCCGGTAAGCCGAAGATAAAATCCAGGTTGATCGATTCAAAGCCAACCGCACGGGCGTCATTGAAACTGGCATAAGCCTCGGCTGCCGTGTGGATGCGGCCCAGCATCCGTAGCGTTGGGTCGTGCAGGCTCTGTACCCCCATACTGAGGCGATTGATCCCCAGACTACGCAGATCGCGCAGGTAATCGCGATCCAGAACAGTGCCAGGATTGGCTTCGAGCGAGATTTCCGCTCCTGTCAGCGGCACAATCTCCGCTGTGGCTTGCAGAATACGTTCGATCTGCGCCGGCGAGAGCATGCTGGGTGTGCCCCCACCGAAGAAGATGCTGGGGCGTAAGGCTGCTGCTTCGAGCGATGCCGGCAATGGTGGTAGCTGGTCGCGCAACATTGCCAGCTCCTGGCACAGTGCATTAACATACGCTTCGATCCGGTGCTCCATGTTGGCGTAGGTGTTGAAATCACAATAGGAGCAGCGCCGATGACAGAAGGGAATGTGCAGGTACAGGTGACGCATAGGTTATCCGATCAGGATTTGCTCTTCAGGATAGGTGATCGGTTGCGGGGTCGTGTTCTGGCGGGCTATGGCAGTAATGATGGTAAGTGCCCCCAGGCGTCCCCAAAACATCACGGCGATAATGATAAGCTGACCAAACGTGTTTAGCTTGCTGGTGAAACCAAGTGTCAGGCCGCAGGTAGCAAATGCCGACACAACCTCAAACACAACCTGGTCAAGAGTTGCATCGTGGGTGGCGACAATGAGCCAGGATGCCAGGAGAACAACAAAGAGAGAGATGGAGAGCACGGCGGCGGCCCGGCGTACCATGCCGGTAGCCAGGCTACGTCCGGCAAATTGCGCGGTTGGCAAGCCACGGGCGTAGCTCCACAGCGAGATTGACAGTACGGCAAAGGTGCCGGTTGTGATGCCGCCTCCCATGGATGCCGGTGCGCAACCAATAAACATCAGTGTAATGAGCAGTAACTGACTGGCCGGTGTCAACGCTTCAAAACTATCCATCCCGGAAAAGCCGGCGGTACGGGCTGAGATCGATTGAAACGTGGTCTCAATGAGCTGGCGGTCAAGCGGTTGGCCGTAAAGGGTGCCGTCGGCGTCGAAGCCCTCGCTGAGCCAGAGACCGAATGCGCCAATGCCGACCAGGAAACTCACTACAATCAGGGTGATGCGCGTGTGTAGCGAGAGCTTGTGTTCTCTGGCATACGAAATCAGGTCTGCAATTACTGGAATCCCAAGACCACCGGTCAAGATCAGTATTCCCATAATAAACAGAGTAATACTATCACGCGGAATACCGTCAAAACCGGTAGTCCCGGTAAAGAGGTCAAATCCAGCGTTACAAAACGCAGAAACAGCGTGGAACATGGCATAGAAAAATGCCTGGCCTTCACTGAGTCGGGGATCGGTGCGCCAATGGATGTAGAGCAGCATGGCACCAATGGCCTCGATCGTTACCACGGTGATCAGCACACGCCGCGTTAGGGTGACGATTGCTGCCGGTGAGAGCAGACCCAGCGAGTCGCTCAGAGCAATCCGGTCGGTAAAGCTGATCCGCCGACCGAGCAGGCGAAAGATGATCACGGCCACCACCATGAACCCGACACCGCCGATCTGGATAAGCAACATTAGCAAGATTTGCCCCACCAGCGAGAGGTCTTGTACCGGTGTAATGACCGATAAACCGGTCACGCTCAACGCTGAAGCAGCCGTAAACAGGGCTTCCATAAACGTGAGAGGTCGGGTACTGCTGATCGGCAGCAGCAACAGCAGCGTACCAATAACGATTAACAAGGCTAACCCACCGACCAGCCGGATAGGTGGTGGGATCGGCTTACGCCGCAATCGAGCCAGATTGCGGCCGGCAACAAGTGTTGTCATGATGACAAATCGCAGAAGGTGCTGATACTTGAATCGGCGCCAATAATCAGAATCCGATCATCGCGGCTGAAGACATAGTCGGGTGGTGGGGTAACAATCATCTTGCCGTTGTGTTTAACGGCCAGCACATTGATGCCATATCGCCGACGTAAACCACTCTGCATCAGAGTCTGGCCGACCAGTGGAGCCGGAACCCGCACTTCGGCGACGCTAAAACCGGAACCGAGATTAAGATGATCCAGGACATGGGGTTCCGACAGTTGCCAGGCCAGCCGGGCACCAGCTTCATGTTCGGGGAGTACCACCATATCGGCACCGACCCTGGTTAAGATGTACTGTTGACGCTCGTTCAGCGCTTTACAAACAACTCGTTTGACACCCAGACTCTTGAGCGCGACTGTGGTCATCAAGTTGGCTTCAAATTGCGAGCCAATCGCGACTACAACGGTGTCGAATGACATAATATCAACCGCCCGCAGCGCGTCTTCGTTGCTGGAGTCCAGGGCAACCACCTGTGTCATACGGTCGGCCAGTTGCTGCACGATGTTGGGGTCACGATCAATACCCAGCACAGTGTGGCCTCGTTCGATCAGATTAAGCGCTACACTGCGTCCAAAGCGACCGAGACCGATCACGGCAAATTCGAGCCGACTAGGCTTGCGTGCCATGCGACTCTTCCTCCTTGCGTTTCTTCTCTGTCCTGATAGTCAGTAATGACTATCGAGGATATTGTACCGCATAAGGAGAGGGATCGATCTGCGGACACCATGCAGTGGAACTGGTAGACGGCACACCATCTGAACGTGGTATCATTCCTTGTGAGAGTGGGTAAGATGTTACCTGCATCTGAATTTACGCATCATACATAAGAGAGGAAATCTTGCTCACTCAGACGAGGTATGCATGCACGACGTTTGAGTACTCACATGATGACATCAACAATCTCTCCGCGCGTTCATCGTCTTTTGCGCGGCTGGTGGATCGTAAAGCATCTGTTCGCGCTGATCATCTTTGTCACTCTGATTACGCTTGGTTTCTGGCAGCTTGATCGGCTGGCGCAACGGCGCGCAGCTAATGCTGTCCGGCTCGCCGCGCTAGCGCAACCACCCATCCCTCTGACACCTGAAATTGATCCGGCAACAATTATCGGACGGCGGGTGTTGGTGAGTGGCACGTTCCGCAATGAAGAGAGTGTTGTCCTACGTGGACGCCGTTCCGATAGCGGCGTTGATGGTGTGCATTTGCTGACTCCGTTGCAGATCGCCGGGAGTGATCAGGCTGTGCTGGTAGATCGGGGGTGGATACCCTCGGCCCAGGGCGCGGCTACCGCCTACGCTGTTACGCGCCCGGTGACCATCGAGGGTATTGCGCAGGCACCGCAGTTGCGGCCTGATAGCCCGTTGGCCGGGCGCGATCTACCGTTACCGGGTGAGACGCGCATCAATGCCTGGTTACGGGTGGATGTACCGGCGATCCAGCAGCAGGTCGGTGCGCCGCTTTTACCGCTCTTCATCGAGCAATTGCCGGATGGGAGCAGTGCGTTGCCCCGCCCGCCCGATCCCTACCGCCTCGATGAGGGGCCGCACTTGAGCTATGCGTTGCAGTGGTTTACCTTTGCCGGTATTGTTGGGGTGGGTTATATCTTCCTGTTGCGTCAGGAGTTGCAGCGCAGGTGAAGATTGACACTCTTCTTACACTTTACAGACACATCTTCAACAGCTTTCTGGTACACTATGGTACAGTGAAAACTATATCGGTGCAAGGAGAAAACAGGCATGATCACCGGAGTATCGAACAAAGCCAATCCAGCTCCAGCCCAGGCTGTCGTTATTGATGTGACCGAGGCAACCTTTGAGCGTGAGGTGCTCCAACGCTCACAGCAGACGCCGGTCGTCATCGATTTCTGGGCGCCGTGGTGTGGTCCCTGCCGTGTACTTGGGCCGACGCTTGAGCGGCTCGCACGCGAGGCAGGTGGGGCGTGGGTGTTGGCCAAGATTAATGTGGATGAAAACCCACGATTGGCCCAGATGTTCCGGGTTCAGGGTATTCCTGCCGTCAAAGCAGTCTATCAGGGCAAAATCGTTGATGAGTTCACCGGTGCGTTGCCGGAGAGTCAGGTACGTACCTGGCTGAAGCGGATCGTGCCTGACCGTAATGCCGATCTGCTGGCGATGGCACAAGCGCTCGAAGCAACCAATCCGCTTGAAGCGATTGCCCGCTATCGCCTGATCCTGGGGCAAGACCCAAATAACGAGGCGGCGCTCTTCCATTTAGGGCGGTTGCTCGCTTTGCGCGGCGATCCCGAAGGCATGACGACGCTCAAGCAGGTTCCGGCAGGTGGCCCATTCGGTGGTCGGGCGATTGCCGGTCTGGCTATCGCCGATCTGGTCAATGCGCCCGCTGAGCCGGCAGATGGGAGCGAAGGGCTGTACCGCCAGGCAGCGATTGCAGTGCGGAGTGGTGATTATGCCACCGCGATAGAGCATCTGTTAACCCTGGTCGCTCGTGATCGAGCGTTCCGGGATGATGGTGCCCGCAAGGCACTGCTCGCTCTCTTTGCTCTGCTCGGTGATGAACATCCGCTGGTAGGCCTGGCCCGGCGGCGACTGGCGAATCTGTTGTTCTGACGAACCCGATGATACCGGCGTGATCCAGACACGCCGGTTTCCTTTTGTAGACTCCGCAGCGTACCTATGATAGTTGTACTTTCCGGCGGCGTTGGTGCCGCTCGCTTTATCGAAGGGCTGGCAGCAGTTGTTGCCCCAGAACGGATCGCGGCTGTCGTCAATACCGGCGACGATATGGTGCTCCACGGCTTATATATCTCCCCCGATCTCGATATTGTCACCTGTACGCTGGCAGATGTGATTGACCGCAACCAGGGCTGGGGGATTGCCGGTGATACCGATGCCTGTATGCAGTGGCTGGCCCGGCTCGGTGCACCTACCTGGTTTAAGCTCGGTGATCGCGACCTGGCGTTGCATATCTACCGGACGGCGCGGTTGCAGGCCGGTGCGACCCTCTCGCAAGTTGCCGATGAGATTCGGCGGGCACTGGGGGTGGCTGTCAATGTCATCCCGATGAGTGATGATCCGGCGCCTACCCACGTCCTCACCGATCAGGGCGAACTGCATTTTGAAGAGTATTTTGTGCGCGAGCGTTGTCAACCGGTCGTACACGGTGTTCGCCTGCACGCTGCCGGCCAGGTTCGGCCAGCTCCTGCCTTGTTGCCTTTGCTGATGAGTGCTGAGGTCATCATCATCGCGCCGAGCAATCCGGTGGTAAGTGTAGGGCCAATTCTGGCCATTCCTGAGGTGCGTACCGCTCTGACGACAACGAATGCGCCGGTGGTGGCAGTTAGTCCGATTGTTGGTGGAGCAGCGATCAAGGGTCCGGCTGTCCCGCTCATGAAAGCGGTTGGTCTCACCCCGACTGCGCTCGGTGTGGCCGAGACGTATGCCGACCTGATCGATGGGATTGTGATCGATACGGTTGATGCGGAGCTGGCACCGGCTATTCAGTCTCGCGGTATTGCAACGCTGGTTACCGATACAATCATGCGCGGTATGTCAGAAAAGATGGCCCTGGCCCGGGCGACGCTGGAACTGGCCAGCCTCATTGCGCCGTCCACAGCGAGATCGTTAGGGTGATCGGTATTGTCATTCCCGTCAAGCGTCTGCACCTGGCGAAATCGCGCCTGATCGATCTGCTCGATCCGGCGGATCGCCAACAGCTTGTGGTGACAATGGTGCGCCATGTGATCACGACGGCGCATCAGGCTATTAGCTACCTGTCAATCCCGGCCCGCATCTGGCTGGTCAGCCCTGAGCCAACTCTGGCAACCGATAACGAAGGGATTGAGTGGCTCCCCGATCACCAGGAAGAGTTGAATGCAGCTCTGACCGAGGCGCGGCGGCGGATTCAGGCTACCGGTGTGCAGATGATGATGGTTCTCGCCGGCGATTTACCCTTTGTGACCGTGCGTGATCTGATCTTGCTGAGCGAAGCGCTCACCGACAGCGACGTGGTGGTTGCCCCTGACCAGCATGGTCGCGGGACGAATGCGTTAGGGTTGCACCTGCCGTCGCAACTTCCGTTTGGCTTTGGGCCGGATAGTGCTGCCTATCATCTGCGCACGGCTGTCCGGCTTGGCTTGCGTGCCAGCCTGATCAGCACGCCGACCCTGGCCTTCGATCTCGATGATGGTGAGCGCTTACAGCAATACTACCGCTGTATCGCCTCTTGTGATAATCTCGCCCGGTAGTGCCGAACAGCGATAAAGCTATCCAGCGTATAAATGGCCAGTGCCGTCCAAATTGCACCAAAGCCGATCAGTTGGGCAGTTGAGAATGGTTCGTCGTAGACCAGCACACCCAGCACGAGCTGAAGGGTCGGCGCCAGGTATTGCAAAATGCCGATTGTCGTCAGCGGGATGCGTCGGGTTGCTGCCCCGAAAAAGAGCAGCGGTGCCGCAGTCACAACACCGGTGCTGATCAAAAGCATCCACAGACCGGTATCGTGATGAATCCCGCCGTTGGCACCGGCCAGCCAGCTCAACCAGAGGAGAGCGGGCGGAAACATCCATAACGTCTCAACTGTCAACGCCTCAAACGAACCAAGTGGCGTCTGCTTCCGTAGCAGTCCGTAGAGACCAAACGATAACGCCAGCGCCAATGCAATCCAGGGCAGCGCACCGGCACTGTAGGTCAGCCAGGCAACCCCAGCAGCAGCAATACCGATGGCCAGCCATTGCGCTGGCCGTAACCGTTCCCGCAAAACCAGCACACCCAGCGCAATACTCACTAGCGGGTTGATAAAATAGCCCAAACTGGCTTCGACCACCCGATTGATCTGGACTGCCCAGACATAAATACCCCAATTTGCCGCCAGCAGAATCGCACTTGCCAGATACGTCAGCCGAAGACGGCGCTGTTGTCGTATCACCGTCATCCACTCCCACTGCCGGCGGATCGCCAGCACGCCAAGCAGGAAGAGGAGCGACCAGATCATACGATGAGCAAGAATTTCGGTAGCCGATGCCCCGTTGAGCGCTTTCCAGTAGATCGGAAGCAATCCCCAGAGGGCGTATGCAGCGATAGCTGCACTGATACCTTGTAATGTTGTTTTGTTGGTCATAACACTTTTCTACTACAAAAAGTAATACTATAATAAGTAAGAATAATGCGATTGTACTACCCTTTCTAACAAAATATTCAACTTCAAGATGAAATGTTTGTAAACCTTCAGTCTTCATTCAACATCAGCCTTACGACGGATTGTCGCAATTCTGATCAGTATCACCTCCTTTCTTGAACATACCACTCATCTATCATCATCTCCTGTCACCTGAATAACACTTTTTTCATGTTTTCATCTTCACCGGTCGTAGCAGAGGTTTCGGTAATGATTCGGTACAGAGTTCGGTTAAAATTCGGTTTAGTCAGAGTAGCACATTGCAGTTCTGGAGAGGAGCCATGAACCGCTCGATACCGCGAGCACTGCTATCGACATTAGCAGTCATTCTACTCTTGATCTGGTCGCTCGTGTTCAGTCCGGTTTTTGCAGCAACCAGTACCTGGATTGGAGGAAATGGTCGTTGGAGTGATCCAACCAAATGGAGTGGTGGTGTACCGTCGAGTCGTAACGATGTAGCGGTGTTTCCGTATAC
>NZ_DAOTZQ010000022.1:0-46472 GCF_034434295.1 Chloroflexus sp. | reverse complement strand
CCCGCGCCAGATCGTGAGCACGGCGGCTGTGGCAGCATGGCTGCCGCACGCCAAACCTTGCGACGCACGCATGACGAGCGGGCACGGCACCCAATCCGGTGTATGGTGCACCGTAGATTGCCGTCAGCACTGCTCTCTTCCATACCGACGGGCCGCCATCCTCCTGCGAGCAGGTCGATGCGACGGGTGGATATCCAGAATGTAAGGGCGGACGTGCCTCCCTACCACCCATTGCATGGAAACCGGACTTCCCTACCCCAAACGCCGTGATCCAGGTATACCGATGTGTGTCCGGCTTACCTGCTGGCATATCACATAAGACGTGCGTGGTATAATGCGCCGCGACAGAAAAGGAGGTTGCTTGAAGTACCAACTGACACTCCATCCGGTTGCAGGAGCCTGGCACAGCGAACGCCTGACACTGACGATTCAGGGTGAGCGCATTGTTGATGTTGAATATCGCCCTTCGGTCGGTGATGGTGCGTATGCCCAACGCCTGATACAAGGGGGGATAACAAGCGCATTACAGGCTGCGCGTCAGGTTTGCCCACATTGCCATGTGGCCCACACCCTGGCATTCAGCCTGGCTATCGAGCAACTCGCCGGCGTCACCGCACCGCTCCGTGCGCAGGCGGTGCGCGTTATGCTGGCCGAACTGGAACGTGCAACCTCTCACATCAATACGCTGGCGGCACTGGCAACTGCGCTCGGCCTGACCGATGCGGCCCGGCTCAGTCGGTTAACGACCCGTTTGGGCTTGATCGCGCTGAAACTCTCTGGCAATGACGAGGCCGCGCTGATTCGACCAGGCGGCCTGCTGGCTGATCCCAGTGAATCGGCACTAGCCGAAACGGCTCAGGCCATCAACGATTTATTGCCGAGGATGATAGCGATTGCCGAGCAGAGCATCCCACGCCGCTCTCTGCTGGCGCGCACGGTAGACATTGGCGTGTTGCAGTCAACCGCTGCCCGGCAGTTCGGCCTGGCCGGCCCATTGGCACGAGCGAGTGGAGTTGCTACCGATATTCGCATTCAGGAACCTTATGCTGCTTACAGCATCCTCGCCCCAGCACTGGTAACTGAGGAGGGTGGCGATGTGCATTCCAGGGCGGTGGTTCTGTTGCTCGAAGCAATAGAATCGTTGCGGCTGGTTGTCCGCTGGTTGCAGAATCTCCCGATTGGCAACGTGTATGAAGAGGTTCCGTTGGTAGCCGGCGAAGCAACGGTAACCGTTGAAGCACCGCGTGGCTCATTGCGCTATACTGTGCGTAGCGATGGTCAACGTCTGACCGGGGTAGAGATTGGTATTGCGCCGCAGCTTGATCGATTACTGGCGCGATCGCTGTTGCAGCAGGCAGCGGTTGATGATGTGATGCTGATCGCCGTTTCGACCGATCCCTGTACGGCTTGCTGGCAGGCGGCAACTTACCTGATCGGACGTAATTAGTATCCAAAACCTGATGCCGCGTTGTAGAGCGGTATCTATGTAGCGTGTCACCCGGTGGTGTACCGGGTTGTTATACCGAGGATGCATGGGTCTTATCGCTAGCTTTATCAGCCTGATCACAGGTACCGTGTTCTGTTTTGGGCTGGCCCAGATTGGTATTACCCGCCGTCTGGCCTTGCTGGCCGCTCTGGCAACCGGCCTGGCAGCTATTGGTGTCATCGCCAATCCGCTCGAAACAACCCCGGCAGAACCGTTATCGAGCATCGGTGCATTATCGCTCATGCTGCCGGCAGCGCCCGATCTGAGTGAACGAGCAATCGCGGTCGTATTACTGGTTGGAGGCACCCTTGGCTTACTGGCCCTGGCCGTCGTTGTACCGCCGGAGGTAGAGGGATTTGGTGCACTGTTCGGCTGGCTCTTGCTGGCCCTGACTGCCGCCCTGATCAGCTTAACCATCCCACCACTCAGCTTTCTAACCCCTTTGAGCTGGACACTGGCGGTGATTGCCGCTCATGGAGGGCTGATTGCCGCCGGCGTTGATCCGACACCCAATCAGCTACCGCCCCATTTGATTGCCGGCGGGCTGGCCGTTGTCGCTGTGACAGGTCTGGTTGCGGCGAGCGCCATGGTACCACCAGACACGCTACCACCAACTACGCTGGTCGGACTGGCGCTATTCGGTGCATTGGCTTTGGCCGGCGCACCTCCCTTTGGCGGTGCACGCAGCGCCTTTACCACGGCACCGGCACTGGTGGCTGCACTCATAAGCGGACTGACCCTGCCCACTGTTGGGCTTGGCTTTGTTGTTCGTCTCTTACCACAACTACCGCCATTACCGGCATCGACCGGTTTCATCATGGCTGCTGTTGGCGCATTTGGAGCGATGGGGGCAGCATTCAACGCGCTCAATGCGCAGTCCGGTCGCGAGCTGGTCACTCGCCACGGAATGTTGCAGGCAGGGGTTGTCGTATGCGCGGCGGCCCTTAATGAACCGTTAGCCGGCCTGGCCGCACCAGCCCTGTTGTTGTCGATCCAGATGCACGCCGTGACCGGCGGATTAGTAAATGCTGCGATTGAACGACTGCAAGGTTCCGACCTGCTCGATGGCAAACAACCGACATCACAACTACCGTTCATTGGCCTGATCTGGCTGATAACAACGGCAACTGCAACCGGTCTACCGCTGACCTGGAGTTTTTGGGGATGGCGCTGGCTGATAGAGGCCGCCACCAATCATCACGTGTGGGTTATTGGCCCTTTAATGACTGCGGCAGTGATCGGTTTTGCCGCCGGATTGCCACTACTCATTCGTTGCTGGCAAGGGAAAACACCGGTTTATACACATTGGCCAGAGGGGATGCTAAGCCTGCCGATCCTGATTCCTTTGATCCTGGCCGGGTTTGTGCCCTGGCTGGCCTGGCCACTCTGGCTGAGCTGGTCACCGTTCGCCCCGCCGGTAATACCTGCCGAACCACTTGCCTGGCCTTTCATCGGCACGGCCATCGCGACCGGCATCGTAAGCTGGTTCCTGTTACACAAGGCCAATCCCTACCAGACAGAGCGTGTGCTCGAAGACCCGGCAGTCAGTCCAACCTGGCAAGGTATGGGCGAATTCTTGCAGGGCCTGAGCGAGCTGGCCGATGCCCGTCAGCTATTGAGCCTGCTCGGTCGTGGGATCGACCGAGTAAGCAGCTCGCTCCATACCGTTATGATCATCTTTGAGCAACGGTATTATCTATTTGGGGTGATGATTGGTCTACTGGCAATCCTGTTTCTGATGGCGCAATAGCAACCCGGTAGCAAGACACGGCCCGGATAGGCGAAGAGCAACCTTCACGTACTCAAAATAAAACCTGTTGCAGCTTGTTCAGATAGACGTCAAGATTGGATTGGTCAAGGACAACATTGTATGACGATAGACCCCTGGATTATCGTGATCGGTATCTCAGCCGGCGGCATCCTACTGTTACGCGACTGGCGCCTGACTATTGGGTTGCTGTTGCTCAACTATTTTGGTCTGGCCGGCCTGCTCAACGAACAGCCGTTCATCGCGACCGATTTCACCCCCTTGAACGTTAGCTCGCTGGCATTGAGCAAGATGGTGACCGGGGTTTGTGCTGCGCTTATCCTGGCCGTTACAGCACTGACCTTTTCGCGCGACTACGGCCTGGAAAACCTCGATGAATTCGGGCAGGCCGAGTTGCGACGTGCGTTACGTGCCGCGACACGGCAGCGTTCAACCGAATCGACCCGCCTGAATGAATATCTCCTGCCGTTCTTATCGGGGGTTGCCGGATTGACTGCCAGCCTGATGTTGCCCATCATCTACCCGATTGCCCCCAGTCCCAATCTCGATTTTGCCTGGTACTGGCTGGTTCTCAGTGGCGTGCTGGCAATGGCAACCGCAAACGATGTGTTGAAGATCGGCCTGGGGATGCTTCTCTGCACGAGTGGCATCGATCTGTTGTACAGTTCGGTTATCAGTGCCCCAACCGCAAGCGGACTAAAGATCATGCCACTCTTGCTCCTCAGTATTGTGCAGATACTGCTGGCGCTGGCCATTGCCTACCTGGCCGGATTAGTCTACGGGCGGTTGAAGACGCTTACGATCAGTGAGCTATACCGCGGATAACTATGCTATACCTGCTGCTCATCTTCTTTCCGATTAGTATGGCGTTTAGCACCTTTCTGCTACGCCGCATGCCACGAATTGCCGTCGGTTTGGGCATTGGCACGCTGATAGTTGAACTATTGCTCGCGGTACAGGTACGAGTCGATGATCCGGTGCGGATTTTCGGCGTTACCATGCTACTCAGCCCATTGCACCAGATTTTTCTATTTCTCTTTCTGGGCATAGGGATTGTGGTGCTGATTGCGGCATGGGTATTTCCACACGGTGAGAACTTCAGCGCAATCGGCCTGCTCATCATCGCCCAAACCGTCGCCATCCTGCTCATGCAAGACTCGTTTGTGACGGCTTTGATGCTGGTTGCAATCGCGCTCACTGCGGTGCTGGCAATTGTCGATCTGCCGGTTGGGGCAGGTGTACTGGTAAGCAGGCAAATATTGGCAGCCGCGTTGAAGTATCTGGTGTTAATGGTAGTTGCCGGCATCCTGCTCTACACCGCCTACGTGCTCACCGATCTGTTCCGACCGGGCGAACTACCAGGTCGAATTTCACCGGCTCGCTTTATCCTGGCGTTGCTCGCAGCCGGTTTTGCCCTCCGTATGGCGCTCGTACCCTTCCACGCCTGGCTGGTCGATCTCATCACCTATGCCGGTTCACTGGCGTCAGTGTTGATCATTGCTTTACCGGTGCCGGCCAGTTTGCTCGTTTTCCTACTCACACTGCAAAGCTACCCCACCTTGCTCTTTGAAGGCGGGCAGGACCTGACTGTGCTACGCATTGGAGCCGCGTTCAGCGCCTTACTGAGCAGTGCGCTGGCGCTTACCGCTGCTTCACTGCGCCAACGGCTGGCCTATCTGATTGCCGGCCATTGCGGTGTTATTTTCTACAGTTTTGCATCTCTGTCACTCATTGGGCTAAGCGGAGCCGTCTTCGGTGCAATCAATATCGCGCTGGCCATCACAACGGTACTTATCAGTCTGACCATGCTTGAGCATGCGATTGGCGGTGGCACCAGCGAGCCGTACAACGACCTGATCTGGCAGCGCCCGGTTGCCGGTGCAGGCTTACTGGCAGGCGGACTGGCATTAACGGGATGGTTGCCATCACCAGGCGGAAGCGCGTACCTGCTGGCGCTTCAGGCTGCGGCTGACGCCGGTCTGGGCGAGGTATTCATTCTGGTAGCGGCAATGAGCCTGGCGACACTGACCCTGATCCAACTGACCGTCCAGTACCTGATCGGGTCTCGTAGTAAGGTTGCCGAAGTCGAGCCGCGTCTGCTGGGTGAAACTGAGGTCGACCGTCCTCCTCCGGTTCGGCTCTCACCAGAGCCGTGGACTGCCAGATGGCTGATTATTGGATTGATAGCAGCTATGCTGATGATTGGGATGACCCCGCAAACATTACTGGCCACGATTGAAGCCGCCGTGCGCAGCCTGGCAGCACTGAGTGCGGTATAACCGGTGGTCATGGGAGGCGAAATTGACAACTGACGTAGTTGTAGCCGGATTGGTTGCACTTTTGCTGTATCCGGGTATATTATTTGCAATAGGGTTAAGTATCGGTTATCGGATTCTATCCGGTCGGCCACTGCCATTTCCCGGAAAAATGATCGTCAGTCCTGATCTGACCGGCGGTCTGGGGGTGACATCGCTGGCGTTGATCGGTGGAGGACTGGCCGGTTTGACCTGGCCAGGGCACCCGTGGTCATTACCGTTCGGTTGGATCAGCAGCTGGGCATTGTTTGAACTGGCTGCATGGTTACCATTGTTGCCGGCCCTGATGGCAGGTGCACCTCGTACAGTCCGTGCTGCACTACGGGAAGCGCAAATCGGCATGCTGGCACGGGCGATACTGTGGGGAAGTATTGCCACCGGTCTGGCAGCCGCCGACAATCTCAATGGCTGGTCACTGAGCGGACACGGCTGCATACTACTAAGTGCTCTCCTGAGCCTGCCAGCAGCCATCAACTGGGGACCATTCGGCCCTGAACCATCACTTGGCCCGCAGGGGATCACGGAAGGTCTTTCCACCCGGTCAGCAACAACGCTGACGTTCACTCGTGACACCCTGGCTGCGGCACTCATTGCCGCCATCTGGCTGGCCAGTTTACCGATAGCAGTGCTACCGGTGTGGCTGGGTCTCTTGGTGATCGGTATTGGGAGTATCATCACCACCCTGGGACTACGGTGGCTCAACGGACGCTTTCCACGCTTTAGCGTGCCAGCCGCTCTGCGGGTCACCCTCATTGGGGCAGGTAGCCTGGCCGGACTGGCCCTGGTAGCCATATCTGTGGGACAAATGTAGCTACCTAATTGGAGATCAACTTCATGACCGATGTCATCGTTGTCGAAGGACTTACCAAAAGCTACGGTCATGTCTCGGTCTTGCGCGGTGTTCATCTGCGGGTTGCAGCAGGTGAAGTATACGGCTTGCTAGGGCCGAATGGCGCTGGCAAATCAACGCTTATCCATCTGTTACTTGGTTTTTTACACCCCGACAGCGGACGGATTCGCGTACTGGGAAGCGCTGATCTCGAAGCACAGCGTCGGCAGGTTGGCTACATCCCCGAACGGCAGCGTTATCACAACTACTACACGCCGCGCGAATACCTTACCTTCCTCGGTCGTTTCGATGGCATGCCGGAAACCATCTTACACAAGCGGATCGATGAGTTACTAGAGCTAACCGGCTTAACCACTGTTGCCAACCGCTACCTGCGCACCCTCTCGAAAGGCATGATTCAACGGTTGGGCATTGCCCAGGCCCTGCTTACCGATCCCGATCTTTTGCTGATCGATGAACCAACCAGCGGCCTGGATCTCGACGGTCAGAAAGAATTACTCGTCTTGCTGAACGATGTTCGCCAGCGCGGGCACACCGTCTTGCTCTGTACCTACCGCCTCGCTGAAGTTGAATATCTCTGCGACCGGGTCGGTATTTTGACCAATGGTAAGGTTGCGCTCGAGGTGAATGTTGCCGATGTACGACACATGACCGGCAGTATGGTCGTCCAAACCGGACCACTCGACCTACCATTACGCCAGCGATTAGAGATGATCGGACGCGAGATCCGCTGTGACGAACAGGCGGTTGTGATCAGTCCGCACTCGCCTGAATTACAGGCAAAAGTTCTTCAGGTCTTGATCGAAGCGAATGTAACAATCCGGGCGCTAGAGCCACAGTTGAGTCGTCTGGCACAGATCTATATGCGTACAGTGCGTGGTGAACCGGCGAATAACCTGCTGGTTACTGACCAGTCACCGCTACGTGCTGTCCTGAACGAGGCCATCAATCCACTACCAACTGACGATATTGATCCGCTCTTGAAACGATTACTGCAACGGAGAGAGGGCGACTCCAGACAAAAGGATGGCAACCAATGATCCGAACCGGTAAACAAGCTATACTCCTGGCCGGCTTCACTCTACTTGAGTATTTGCGATCTGGCCGGTTCTTTCTTGAATTGAGCATCGTGATTGCCGGTTATGTTGCATTCCTACGCCCCACCGGCACCCCAATGAATGCCGGATATCTGTTTACTGTGGCGGGTATCATGGGGCCAGTCCTGGCCATTCTGAGTACCGGTTTTATGATCGGCTTAGGTGATCGCCCCCAAGGCTATATCGTCCTGTCGCACAACGTCAGCCGTGGTGCGTATCTGATTGGGCTATTCTACGCTGCCTGTCTTGTTGTGCTGATAATGTATGGAATACTCTGCCTGCTGGTAGCAGTAACAAATAGAGTGGTGGACCTCAATCTCATCGGTTGGCTCCTGGCCAGCTTACCACTTGTTCTCAATATCGGGTTGTTCTCCGCCCTGACGTTCTTACTTTCGCCTCTGGTGTTGGGTACTGGCTGGCGTTTGTTCGTGCTGGCCCTGATTGCATTGGCACTATCGAGCAACGTGATCGGCGGCCCAATCATCAATCAACTCGAGGAGATCAATCCCTTGTTGGTTACCATCTTACGCGCCGTACAAACCGTGTTGAGCGGGCCACTGGTTCCAATCTTTTACGGCTACCAGATTAGCATCAGCGGTAGTTTCAGTGAGGTCTCGGTCTGGGCTAACCTGGTCGCGCAGAGTTCACTCTTACTGGCATTTCTAGGACTGGCCCGCTATGCGCTTAACCAGCGTGACATGATCTTCAGCGTGTCGTAGCATCAGTCACCGGCACGAACGCCACCGCGTCAGCCCAGATACCACGTCGGCGATCACCGGCAATGGTACCGGTCGCAACCAGCGGTGAGGACGCCGGGTCAAAGGTATAGACCCCCAAATCTGCCCACCAGTTGCGTTCGGCTTCCAGATCAACGGTCACCACTGTCTCACCGTCTTGATGACGAATGAGAAAGCGGGCTTCACGCGAGTCGTCATAGCCGTTAAGGGCAAACGGTACGTATGCCAGCACCCGGTATTGCCCGCCGGTCGGAAGCACTGGTTGCCAGACAGCCACCAGGGGGGCCGTGAAATCGCTGAAGCGCCAGGGACGAGCGATGCTGGGGGTTAACGTTGATGGAGCAAAGCGGGCACCACCGGCGTAGCCCATATCAATCACCTGCCAGTCACCACTCAGCAAAAAGCCGGGATCGCGATCATCAACCACGACCACACCCGGCGGCGGTGGCGCACAAGGTGATGGCATATCGGCCCACAGCCAGACACTGATCTGACCAACCGGATTCAGCGCCCATGGATCGGGGTCGGTACCACACCAGCCATACGGATCGACATCACGTCCAAGATACTGCACCTGCAAGTGGAGATGCGCACCACGGGCACAGCCGGTATCGCCGGCAACCCCGATCACTGCCCCCCGCTCCACCATCGTCCCAACTGTTACACTCACCCGTGCCAGATGCCAGTAGAGCGTGCGATAGCCATTACCGTGTTCGATAATCACTGCCCCGGCGGGCGTTGCACAGCCATCATCAGAATAGCCGGCAAACACGACCTGACCGGGTGCCGCAGCCAATACCCGATCTGGAGGTCCCATCGCATAATCCCAACCGGTATGACCATCGTAGGCGAACGCCCGGTCAGTTTCAGCACGCCCCCAAAAGGTATGCAGAGAGCCATTCGTGCGGAGAAAAGGGGTATCGTGATCGAAAAAGGAGGTAACCGGGAAATTTCGTTCAGTCGGACGGGTGAGAAACGGTTCAGCGGGTGGCGGCCAATCGGTTGGCTCCAGCCGTGGATCGAGGTCAAACAGACGCTGGTAGGTCGGTGCAACGACTACGAGCAGTGCTTCGAGACGGTTGGAAGTCGTTGTCGGTGCCAACGCTCGACTAAGCACATAGCGACTCAGATCCGTACCAGGCGGGAGCGCCAGAGTGCTCCCATCGGCAAACGTGAGCGGAGGCAAAGCCATCGGCCCCAGCAATGCATAGTCGCGCAAGGCAGCCCGTAGTTCGCGGGTCAGCCAGCGTAACTGTGCAAACAGACCACGCCGGTTACCATTCTCGCCCTGAAACCCAGCGGCCCAGGCCATCTGATCACTACTTGGGTTAGGTGTGCTGAGGATACCACTCTGCACATCCATGAGACTCAACAGTAATCGCGGACTGACACTGTAGAGATTGCTCAGCGACACCAGAACATCGGTAAACGAATGGCTGCGACCGCCAATAGTGGTACGCAGCGTTGCCAGCGGACTCTGGCGCGCCTCCAGAAATGCCTGAATCTCCGGTCCGCTGAAATTGTGGTCGTAGCTGAGCCGTTGTGGATCGAAGAGGGGATGCACGGCGGGTTGCGGTGTGACCGTCGGTGCTGGCGTTGGTGTTGCTAACGGTGTCGCGGTTGGTACCGGGGTGGCTGAGGCAGCGGTCGGCACCTGATTGACAACAGTCGGCGTGATCACCGACTGCGGTGTATTTGTCGGCGGAGGCGGCAGCGGAGCCGCACATGCAGTTAGCACGATAGCGAGGGTAAGTAACAGGTAGCGCATAGCAGCATTATAGCAAGAGTTTGGTGAGACGTTGGAAAGAGAGGCGAGGCGTGTCTGGCAAGACGAACCCCTGCTGAGCCAGTGATGGGAGATGCACCTCAGAGACACAGAGGGCACAGAGACGTGAACCGCCGGCTCTTATTTACGTCTACCACAGCCGGAAGCCATGGTGCATGCATCGATGGGCTTCCCGGTGTGAGAGATGCGCCACAACGACACGGAGGGAGCCGAGGCTTGCAGCGTATCTGCTCAAGATTTAAGCCCGTTACCCTATTGACGATTACCCCTGATAGATGTATAATGCGCACTCGGTCGAGCCAATCGACCATGTCATTCGCGCCCCCCGTTACGTTCGGGTTACGGGTTTCGCGTTTCGGGAAGGCACCCGACACACGTAACACGCAACACCGAACGCCGAGCGGAAATCGTCGTCACGGCACGCTGATGCCCCGTGGAGAAGACGACGTCGGGCGGGCTAGTGTGAGGCAGTATGGACGGCGCATACAATTTACGCGCGATTCAGCGCTCCCCAAACTGCACACCTGTACGCCGTGCGTCGGTAGGTTCCGCCTGCTAGACGTGCGCGAGTGACGCTGCGCGTTCTCGCTTCTCCGGCCGCTGCATCAGGTGCAGGGCCTTTTTTCATCCCCTGACGCTGAATCGCTATGCTCACGGCAATCTAGTGCCTGTCACGACCATTGCCGGTGTTCGCTCGTGATCTTGCCCGCTTCTGGTGGGGTAGGTCTTATTTTGCCCTGGTTTCGTGGTGCGGGTTGCTCCCGCGGTATGAATGGAGGAATGTGGTACAGTTGAAGACGCTAACCTTTGCCGACTTGATTGCACAGCAGACCGGCTTTGCCGGTGAGGGCCGCCTGACCGATTTCGTGAGCCGTTACGACGGCGACCTCTACTTTGGTGATCGTCTCAACTTGAACCGACTGGTACGCCAACACGGTGCACCGCTCGAAGTCGTATACACACCGCAAATTACTGCACAAATTCAACGCATGATCGGCTGGGCCGCGCAGGCTCGTGCCGCTACCGAATACGCAGCCCCCTTCCATTACGCCTATGCGACCAAGGCTAACTTTGCTGCCGAGGCGGTGCAAACGGCGTTGGCGGCTGGTGCCCATTATGAAACCTCGGCGACTGCCGACCTGATCATTGCCCATGGTCTCTGGCGTCAGGGTATCCTGCCACCTGATCGACTGATCTGTTGCAATGGCTCAAAAGAGCCGGCCTACCGCAACGCGATTCGGCAATTGCGTCTCGACGGTTGCGAGACGGTGATACCCGTCCTCGATGATCTTAGTGAACTGCACGATCTGATCACAACGCCAGCACCCTTACAATTTGGTGTGCGTGAGCGTGCTGCCGGAAATCGGGATGGCCGACACCCCGGCAATGATCGTTTTGGCCTGACGATGGTCGAGATCGAACAGGCTGCCGATCTGATTGCAACGACCGAACACCGGCTTGTGCTGTACCACGCTATGATCGGCAGCCAGATCGAAGACGAAGGGCACTTCCTGACCACCCTGCGGGCTTCGATTGAAAACTATTGTCGTCTACGCCGCCGGGTACCAACCTTGCGCTACTTCAATTTTGGCGGTGGTGTACCAACTGCCGGGTATCAGTTGACGTTCAACTTCGATTACCAGCGTTTTCTTGCCCGGCTGATGGCAACGGTTCGTGATCTATGTGCCGAATACGATGTACCAGCGCCGGAGTTAATCGGTGAATTTGGCCGTTACACCGTCGCCACCCACAGCGCCTATCTGGTTGAGGTGGGTGCCGTGAAAGCGGGACAACCCGATCAACCGGACTGGTATTTGATCAATGGCTCACTGATGGTCATGTTGCCGGACACCCTTTTCGTCAGTGGGCAGGAATTTGTCATCCTGCCGCTTAGTGACTGGCATCGACCAGTTCGTCCGGTACGGCTTGCCGGTCGGCGCACATGCGACAGCGATGACATCTATCCACGACCGGAACAGCCGCCATTGTGGTTGCCGGAGACTGATGGTGGTTTGGTCCTGGCCATTTTCGGCATTGGTGCATACCAGCAGATGATTTCTGGCCGTGGTGGTGCTCACCACTGTCTGACGCCCGAAGCAGCTCGCTTCATCGTTGAAGAGCGTGATGGGCGTCTCAGTTCACGGCTGGTGCCACAGCAGGATCAGGCGACCATTATGCGCTTGCTCGGTTATCGTCCGCAGCCGACAGCACTGCCGTTGCCATTCCGTCAGTCGGCCCGCCCGGCAGTACTCGCCACTCGCCGGCGTACCCGTGAGCGAATGGTATCGATGTGAGCTAAGGCGAAACAATGAGGACAGGTGGCCCATAGAGGCCACCTGTTGGTTTTGAGTACAGTATCACTTCGGTTGACAAACCTGTCATCCTTAATTTAGAAATTTTGTCAGTAACATAACAAATCCAATCAGGTAGACAGCAACTCCAGTTACGGGAACACATCAGAATCCAGCCTTCAGACATTCTTAGAGCAGAGATGTGCGAGAGCAGGGTACAACGAACGAATGGCAACTGATGCAACACCTGCTAACGAAGAACCGGTCATTCAGCAAAATCTCAATAAGGCTGGACGTGATTTTGGTCTTACATATTACACCGGCAGTATTGGTACAACTGTTCTGTCACCATCTAGCCCTGACACGAGGCGTCGATCCGATGCATCCCCGCGGGTTACCAAAAATACCATGCACCCACAGATATGATAAGCCTGAACAGACACCTGCCTGATTGCAACTTATTCATCGTCGGCTCATGATGAAACCGCTGAAAGAACGAAAGCGTCTATCATGCGCAGCAGCTTATCAGCTATGCTGTCAGCATTTCAGGCATGAAAGGTCATTTCAGCCATGATTGTCTCGCATCTCGCTGATCTTCAACGTTCGTATCACCATATTGTGCTTTCACCTCATCTCGATGATGCTGCCCTCTCCTGTGGCGGTTCGCTGGCCGCCGCAGTGGCTGCCGGCGAACCGGTGTTGGTGGTGACGATCTGTACCGCAACGCCCCCCACTGATATGCAGTTTAGTGCGCTGGCCCAACAATTTCATGCTGATTGGGGGTTGTCACCGACGATGGTGATGCAAACCCGCTACCGCGAAGAGGAGACAGCGCTGTCGATATTGGGAGCCGATGGGTTGTGGGGCGGTGCACTTGATGCCATCTACCGCATGCCAGAGGTGTACAATAGTCGTGCAGCCCTCTTCGGCGAGCCGATTGCTGGTGATCCGCTGTTCACCACCCTTCACGATCTGTGTCACCAGCTTCGCCACCGCTTTCCCCACGCTACCGTCTATGCACCACTGGGTGTGGGGAATCACGTCGATCACCAATTGACCTGTCTGGCTGCGGCGACGATAGAGGGTCCGGTGATGTGGTACGAGGATTTTCCCTACGTAGTACGCCCCGGTGCGCTTGAACAACGACTGGAAACCCTCGATTGGCCATTACGTCCACTGGTTCGGACTATTGACGAACGAATGACGACACGTCTGGCTGCTATTACGGCGTATGCCAGTCAACTGGCCAAACTGAGCCGCAGCCAGTTAGGCCATCCAGTCTCGAATAGTGAGGCGGTTGATGTGATGGCCGATGCCGTGCGCACGTATGCCCGGCAGGTTGCACCGCCGGGTACGCTCTACGGTGAACGCTTTTGGGTACGTAGTGGCGACTGTCGGTATACATAGCAAGATGTGCTAGCATGGGTGAGAGCGAACAAACATTCACCTGCTACGTAAGGAGACTCCCATGCGCGCCGTCTATTATGAAGCGTTTGGTCAGATGCCATGGATCGCCAATCTGCCCGATCCAGCCCCAACGCCAGATGGTGTCGTGCTCGCAGTACACGCTACCGGCCTGTGTCGCAGCGACTGGCATGGCTGGATGGGGCATGATCCCGATATTAAGCTGCCGCATGTGCCAGGGCACGAACTGGCCGGCGAGATCGTTGCCGTTGGATCACAGGTTCGGCGCTGGCGAATCGGTGATCGGGTTACTGTTCCCTTCGTGTGTGCCTGTGGTTTTTGCCCGCAGTGTCAGGCCGGTCAGCAACAGGTATGTGACAACCAGTTTCAACCGGGATTCACTCATTGGGGATCGTTTGCTGAATACGTTGCCATTGATCGCGCTGATCTGAATCTGGTTCACTTGCCTGCCGATATGAGCTTCACGACTGCTGCCAGTCTGGGGTGTCGCTTTGCAACCGCCTTTCGAGCCGTGGTTGATTTAGGCCAGGTACATGCAGGGGAGTGGGTCGCGGTCTATGGGTGTGGCGGTGTTGGTCTCTCGGCGATAATGTTAGCCTCTGCCCTTGGAGGACAGGTGATCGGGATCGATATTAACCCGGAACGGCTGGCATTGGCCCAGACGGTAGGCGCAACGGCAGTGATTGACGCTACCACCGAACCGGACGTGGTAAGCGTGGTTCGCGATCTCAGTCGCGGTGGCGTACACCTCGCGATAGATGCGTTGGGCAGTCCCACGACCTGCGCCAACGCCATTGCCAGTCTGCGGAAGCGCGGGCGCCACGTGCAGGTTGGGCTGCTGTTGGCTGACCAACGGATGCCTCCGTTACCGATGGATATTGTCGTCGCTCGTGAGTTGACGATTATGGGAAGCCATGGAATGCAGGCTTACCGCTATGATGCGATGCTCGATCTCATCCAGTCTGGCAAAGTACAGCCGCAACGCCTGATCGGCCGCACGATTAGCCTGAGTGAAGCACCAGCGGCCCTGGTCGATCTCGATAGTTTCCGTGGTTCTGGAGTGACGGTGATTACAGAGTTTCAGGGTTAGCGCCGACCGAGCGACTGTAACACCTCGCGTGCTCCTCGCAGACGATAACCGAACTGACGCGCCCGGCTGATGTCGAGCGCACAGTTGCGTGGCCGTGGTGTAGGACTTTCAACACTCCACGCACCACGTATGCGAGCTGGATCGAGGCCGTAAGCCTGCGCCAGCAGGCAGCCCCACTCATAGCGGCTGAGTATCTCGGCGCCGGCAAGGTTGATCACACCACGGTAATCCCGCCGCGCCAGATCGAGCAGGGCTACGGCCAGATCGTCAACAAAGATCGGACAACGGAACTCATCACGAAATAATCGTTCCGGTCGCTCTCCACGTGCCACGGCCAGGGCAAAAGCCGTATGGCGATCCATCGGCTCAAAACCATAAATGAGTGACGTGCGCACAATGGCTGCTGCCGGATACGCTGCCTGCACCAACGCTTCAGCCCGCGCTTTCGCGCGACCATAATCGGTGATTGGATTGGGCGGATCATCTTCTGTGTATGGACCGCCCTTTTCACCATCAAAAATGACATCGCTCGACATGTGGATCAGGCGGGCGCCAATCTGGGCAGCAGCCATGGCCACATGGCCGGCACCCTCCCCGGTTACCGCCATCAAGTCGGGATCGTATTGACGGAATGCGGTATGGACAATAACGGTCGGCTGCACCTCGCGGATCAATGCCATAACCGCCGCCGAGTCGCGGAGATCGAGCGGATGCCAGGTAACATCTGCTACCGATGGCGGATTCTGCGAGTGAAAGGTAGCAGCAACCTGCCCACCCAGACGACGGGCGTGACGGATCAACGCCTGCCCCAGGTACCCTGTGCCACCGGTGATCAGATACCGTTCGCCATTCATCGTGGTATGCTTCAGTTGCGCTCATCCTGAGCGTCTATGGCTGTTGCAGTGAAGCCGTGCTTATCCCAGGCCGCCAACGCCCTGCGCGCAGCCGCACGCTTGGCCTCTTTCTTGCTCGAACCAGAGCCGGTAAATTTGCGACCCGCTACAGTGACCGCCATCACATACTCGCGCTGGTGTTCAGGACCTCGCTCCTCTTCCATTGAATAGTCGGGGAGTTGTTTGAAGCGCGCCTGCATCAATTCCTGTAAGCGCGTTGTTGGATCGAGATCGATGTGAATAATCTGCTCAATCCGGGCTTGCCAGAATGGCACAATGAACGCCCGTGCCGTCTCAAGCCCCTGATCAAGGTAGATGGCCCCTACCAGCGCTTCAAACAGATCGGCTAGCAGCTTCTGGCGGCTACGACCGCTAGGGTTGTCTTCGCCTCGTGATAGATAGGCATACTGGCCTAAATTGAACTGAGCAGCACATTCGGCCAATCCCTTCGTGCTCACCAATGCGGCCCGCCAGTTGGTCAGGGTGGCCTCATCCTGGTTGGGGAAAGTCTCGAACAACCAGGTTGTGGTTACAAAATGGAGCACCGAGTCGCCGAGAAACTCTAACCGCTCATTATCGGTCAGGTGATGCAGCAGATGCGGCTGTTCGTTAAACAGCGAACGGTGCATAAATGCTGTCTGCAACAGCGTTCGATCACGAAAGGTAATCCCGATTGCCCGCTCAAGTTCGGCCAGTTGATCACTCATAGCGCCTATCCGTGGTACTTACGAAAGGCAAGACACACATTGTGTCCGCCAAAGCCAAACGAGTTGCTCAAGGCCACCTCAATCCGAGCCGGACGTGGCTGACCAGGCACAAAATCGAGATCACAGGCCGGGTCTGGTTGCTGAAGGTTGATGGTTGCCGGCAGGAGATTGTTCTGCATCGCCAGGATAGTCACGACTGCTTCGATAGCACCGGCTGCACCGAGCAGATGCCCGAACTGCGACTTGCTGGCACTCACCGGTGGTGATTTCTCACGCCCACCGAAAACCTGCTTGATAGCAGTTGCTTCAACCGGGTCACCGGCTGGGGTTGAGGTGGCGTGCGCATTGATATAATCCACATCCTCTGGTACCAGGCCACCCCGCTGCAGGGCCAGCCGAATCGCCCGTGCGACGCCTTCGCCATCCTCGGCCAGATTCGAGATATGGTAGGCATCAGATGTTGCTCCATACCCTACCACCTCGGCTAAAATGCGCGCACCACGGGCGCGAGCAAATTCAAGGTCTTCGAGGATGAGTACCGCTGCACCTTCACCCATCACAAACCCATCACGTTCGGCGTCAAAAGGTCGTGAGGCGTAGGCAAAATCTTCGTTGCGCGTCGAGAGGGCGCGCATTGCATTGAAGCCGGCTACGCCAATGGGGGTAATGCTGGCTTCACTGCCACCAACAATAATCGCCTTTGCCCATCCACGGCGAATGGTCTCTGCCGCCTCGCCGATGGCATGGGCTGAACTGGCACAGGCCGATGTTACACAATAGCTCGGCCCACGAGCACCGGTGACAATGGAAACCTGACCGGCAGCCAGGTTGGTGATCATCGCCGGAATGAGGAAGGGACTGATCCGCCCCGGCCCGCGACTGCGCAAAACGTCCAACTGCTCCGCGAGGGTGCCAATGCCACCGATCCCACTGGCAATAAAGACCCCGATCTCATCGCGATTGGCGGGTGTGATCTCAAGTTCGGCATCGCGTAACGCTTCTCTGGTAGCAGCCACCGCAAACTGCACGAAGCGGTCGGTGCGTCGTGCCTCTTTGCGATCCATATAATTCGTGGGATCGAAGCCTTTCACCTCAGCGGCAAACCGGGTATCAAAACCGGTTGGATCGAACAATGTGATCGGACCGACGCCGCTCCGCGCTGCGACGATCCCCTGCCAGAGTTCGGCTACGCTGAGACCAAGTGGGCTGATTGCCCCCATTCCGGTCACCACCACCCGTCGATCCATGATTACTCCTTAGTGTTGTATGTAATTACTAACATCGGCGCGCATTATATCACGTTGCTCACTATCTGACGACAATTGCCTGATGGCTGCACTACGCCAGGTACGTGGGTTTTCAAGCACGAATGCACAGAAAAATGCTCTGTGCATTCGTCTATCGTGAATATGGAATAGGAGCAACCTGATCTACTCGCTTACAACATTCTTCAGCACCCCAATCCCATCAATCTCGGCCTCCATCACATCACCCACCTTCAACCAGCGTTGTGGCGTCATGCCCATGCCGACCCCCGAAGGTGTACCGGTCGCAATAATATCACCCGGTTCGAGCGTCACGCCACGGCTGAAGGTAGCAATACAGGTGGGAATGTCAAAGATCATATCGTGCGTCACTGAATTCTGCACCAGCTCGCCATTGAGGCGCAGCCGAATACCGAGCGCGTGTGGGTCGGGAATCTCATCAGCGGTAACGATCCACGGCCCTAGCGGAGCACTGCCGTCGAGGCTCTTGCTGTAAAAAAACTGTTGATGGCGCGTCTGAAGATCGCGTGCGCTCACATCATTCATAATGGTATAGCCAAAGACGTAATCGAGCGCAGCACTTGCCGGAATATTCCGTCCACGCCGCCCGATGATCACCGCCAGCTCAACCTCCCAGTCGCGCTGCGCCGAGACATCAGCCATCAACGGTACCGGTGCATTGGGATGATTGACGGCCGTGGGCATCTTACTGAAGAAGACGGGGTATTCGGGCAGCTTTTCCGGCAACCCCTTCGCCCGCAACGACTCAATCGCATGAGCAGCATAATTCATCCCCAGACAGATGATGTTTTTGCGCGGGCGCGGAATTGGCGCCCGCAACTCAACCGCAGCCAGTGCCACCCCTCCTTCCGCCGTAGCGACGACCTGCTGTGCCGCAGCCAGCAACTCTGGTCCACCATCGATCAGATCGAGCATTGACGCTGCTACCGCCGACAGATCGATCACCTCATCGCCCCGCAGGGCACCAACCCGTTCAACTCCACCATACCGATAGGTTAAGAGCTTCATGTAACCTCCGTATCACCCACACTTACGGCGTCATGACCGTAATCGGAACCGGTGTAAAGACCAGGATAAATGTTAAGAGGCCAAGATACGCCAGCCAGCGCCATGGGCCTTCAAGCGGTGAAATCTCATTGCACAACGGGCTACGCTGCTGACCGATCAGCGCGACCATAACTGCCCAGATGAACCAGCCCGACCAGAGAAACCCCAGCCCCAGCAAAACGACCGCAACAACCATACTCATAATCCGTGCCGCTCGCGCACCAAACAGAGCGAAAAAGACGTGACCACCGTCAAGTTGACCGGCCGGCAGCAGGTTCAGGCCGGTCACCAGCAAACCAGCCCAACCGGCCAGAGCTACCGGATGAAGATAGACATCTTCACCGCCTGAGGGCAGGAAGCGCCCGAAGATAAGAATCTTCATTGCGGCATACAGCAATGAATTGCCTTCGGTAAAACTGCCGGGGAGCGGCACCACCTGCTTTACTTCCGAAATACTTAGTCCGATTGCCAGAACCGGAATCGCGACGACCAATCCGGCGAGTGGGCCGGCAATACCGATTGCCAGCAGTGCCCGTCGATTCGGGACGAGGTCTTTAATCGCGATGAAAGCACCCATGGTGCCGAGTAAAAAGAACGGCATCGGGATAAAGAACGGATAACTGACGGCCACACCCTCACGTCGGGCCACAATGAAATGGCCGAGTTCATGGGCAAGCAGGATTGCCAGCAACGACGCACTAAAGCTTAGAGCGTAGCCCCAGTTGAAGACGATCTGGCCGGTACTTTCGATATATTCCTGTCCGCCGACCAGCATCGTCGAAGCAATCGTCAGCACAAAGAGCAAGACCGCCAGCCAGAGTCGCGACGGCGGTGCCTTTGGCGGTTTCGGAATAAACAAAATCGCGGCCCCGATAGGATCGTGTTGAAAGAGTGGCGTATACCCAAGCGCCTGAGCACGGGCAACAATAGCATCGTGGGCTGCCTGTGCCTCCAGCAGTAACTGCCCTCGACAACGCACCGCCCGCTGATCACCGTTTACCAGTTCTTCACTGGAATGTACCAGCATCACTTCGGCGGCCAATATGCGGAGTGCAGACGTAGGATCAAAGTCGAACATAGCTGTGAGTCCTTTGCTGCGATGATGTCACTGTTCATCTTACCACAGACGCGCCTCAGCACTGTTTGCCAATTCGATGTAGCAGCTATTTTATTTGACAAGTCAGATGATCACAACAATCACACACATCATCCCCATAACGGTATAGCGACCGATGCAACGCCGTTACAGGGGGGCAGGAAGCGCTGGCACAGCCGAGGCATAGCAGCGGCTCAGGTGATGATCGTCTGGACTGTGCGCTGCTGGCGTGGTGGGGCGAGGGTATGCCGGGCCGTGGTACATCCTGGCCAACCGCGATACCATGGCAGGCGACCCGCAGTGGGATAGGCTACGGCGCAGGGATGAACAGCGACTCGCCAGTAGTATTTCAGCACGGGGATAGTGCCAGTGCCTACCGTTGAGCAAGAGTTGGTGCGAATGCAGGCAACAATAGCGTGAATCACGCTGCTGCAACCTGAGATATTCCTGTGATGAAACAAAAAACCGCTCTACCTATATCCAGGCAGAGCGGTGAATTGAGACCGGATGCGAGGTGAGTTACGAGTCAGAATGATTGACAACCGGAGGTTGCGAACGGTGCGACGAATGAGGTCGTACACCCCACAATGACTGGAGATGCTGACGCGCACCGCCAGTGCGTCGATCCAGCAACATAATAAACCGACTTGCATTTGCCAAACCCAGACGCTCAACCAATGCTGCCCATCCTTCCTCGATCAACCGAGTCTCAGCTTGATTCATCGCATCTGCTCCTTAACTAACTGTAGATCAGCCTCAACCATCATCCGCACCAGTTCAGGGAACGTAGTGCGTGGTTGCCAGCCCAGTTTTTGGCGCGCCTTACTGGCATCACCGATCAGCAAATCGACTTCAGCCGGACGCATGAAACGCTGATCGATCACCACATAATCGCGATAGTCAAGACCAACACAACGAAATGCCAGTTCACAAAACTCACGAACTGAATGGGTCTCACCGGTAGCGATCACGTAATCGTCGGGCTGATCCTGCTGCAACATCAGCCACATTGCCTCCACATAATCGCCGGCAAACCCCCAATCCCGCCGCGCTTCGAGATTACCCAGGCGTAGCTCTTCATCGAGACCGAGTTTAATCCGTGCCACGCCATACGAAATCTTGCGCGTCACAAATTCAAGACCACGACGGGGACTCTCGTGATTGAACAGAATACCCGACGTAGCGTGCATACCGTAGCTCTCACGATAGTTGACCGTGATCCAGTGGCCATAGACTTTAGCTACCCCGTAGGGGCTTCGCGGATAAAAGGGAGTCGTCTCCTTCTGGGGCACCTCCACCACTTTGCCGAACATCTCACTGCTCGACGCCTGATAAAAGCGGATTTCGGGGTCAACAATCCGTACCGCATCCAGTAAGCGGGTCACACCCAGAGCTGTCGTTTCGCCGGTGAACACAGGTTGGGGCCACGATGTCTGCACAAACGACTGCGCGGCAAGATTGTACACCTCGTGTGGGCGATGCTCGCGCAGGATATGGATCAGCGACACTTCATCGAGCAGGTCACCACTTACCAGCGTGATTTTGTCCTGAATATGCCTGATACGCTCGAAATTGACGGTGCTCGAGCGACGCACCATACCGATCACCTCATACCCCCTAGCAAGGAGGAACTCAGCAAGGTAACTGCCATCTTGACCAGTAATACCGGTGATCAACGCACGCTTTGGAGCCATACTTTTTATCCTCTCACGTTAGCAGCACAAAACCAGCACGAGCAAACGTTCTCGCACTGAGACAAACGATGCTACTATACAATGAAATGCGTTGTGTGTCTGCTAAGTGAGTTACCATGTACCCGTATGAACGAACCAATAGGACAACGGATTGCCCGCCTCCGCAATGAATTGGGCTGGACGCAGCAAGAGCTTGCCGAACGGCTTGCCATCTCGCGAGTAGCTGTATCGCATATCGAGTTGGGGCTATCAGTGCCTGGAGAGCGTACCATTACGCTATTAGCCGGTTTATTTAAGCGCGAGCCGTTGCAGCTTGTTACCGGTACCGATTACCCACCGGCACGTGCTGAGCGCTTACCGTTTGTAACCTGTCGCTATACTGAAGTCGAACTACAACTTGCGCTGTTGGCCCGTGATTGTGAGTGGATTGCGGCAGTTGGGCCAATTGCGACCGGACGAGCAGCGGCTATCCTTGACGAATGGCGTATCCGGCTCGAACGCCTCACACAGGAGACAACCGACCGGCGTGAGCTGGACTTACTTGCCGCTGCTCGCCGCAATCTTGACCGATACTTATAACTCACCGCGAGCGGCTGCTACTGCCTTCTGCGCACCCTCAGCCAGCGTTGCCGCAGGGATCAACTTCGACTCGGCCAGCAGTGCCCGTCCGGCTTCTTCATTTGTCCCCACCAGCCGGGCCACCATCGGCACATCGGTTGGCACCTCTTCAAGCGCAGCAATAATCCCGCGTGCCACCTCATCGACCCGCGTGATCCCGCCAAAGATATTAAACAACACCGCCTTAACGTTTGGATCAGAGAGAATGATCTGTAAAGCGGCTTTGACCTTCTCTTTGCCGGCACCGCCACCAATATCAAGGAAATTGGCCGGCTCGCCACCTGACAGCTTGATCACATCCATGGTGGCCATCGCCAGACCGGCACCATTGACCATACAGCCAATATTGCCATCGAGCTTAATATAGGTGATACCCGCTTCGCGGGCACGCCGCTCAGCTTCTGGCTCAGCAGAGGGATCATGCAGGGCAGCTAGATCGGGATGACGGAATAGCGCACTCTCATCGAGGAGAATTTTCGAGTCGAGAGCGAGCAGGCTGCCATCGGCCTTGACAACTAACGGATTGATCTCGACCAGTGAGGCATCACACTCAACAAAAGCTCGATACAGAGCACTGGCAATTTGCGCGAACTGACGCGCTTGCTTGCCATCATTTAAGCCAATGCGAAACGCCAGTTCCCTGGCCTGAAAATCGAGCAGACCCATTGTTGGATGGGCCGGAATCTTGATGATAGCGTCGGGGTTCGTCTTTGCTACTTCTTCAATTTCAACCCCGCCTTCAGCCGAGGCAATCATCATCACGCGCTTGCTGCCGCGATCAAGGATTGCTGAGAGATACAGCTCGCGCTTGTAGCTTACCGCTTCGGCAACCAATACCTTCTCAACCGTCAACCCCTTGATGTTCATGCCAAGAATCTGTCTGGCAACCTGCTCGGCTTCCGTTGGGGTTTGCGCCAGCTTTACGCCACCGGCTTTACCACGGCCACCAACATGTACCTGGGCTTTCACCACGACCGGGCCACCGATCTCAGCGGCGATGGTACGTGCTTCCGCCGGTGTAACTGCTACCCCGCCACCTGTCACCGGAATACCAAAACGGGCTAACAGGTCGCGAGCCTGATATTCATGCAACTTCATGCCAAATCTCCACTGCCCGCAGCAAGTTCTTTTGGTAGAAGAGAACGCCTATACTCACGGGATATCTACCATATAACTGCCGGAATAGTATCACAGGGATCGGCGAGATGTCAAACATTTTGCCTGTGCAAAATATGTGCATGAGATTGATCTTTGCTTGATCTCATGAGTTGTTGAGATGTCGAAAGATGCGACAAAATTTTTGACACCTCAATGGTTCTTGAGGTTCGCAATTCGATACTCTTTCAATTATGCCAATCCGCTTTTTCAGAATGTGCTGGCTATCCTGATGTGAGTCTGGTTTACTGTTGCCACCGCAGCACCACCGACGGTGCAGAACGTTATTCAAGCATGATCGCTACCAGCGCCTGTGTTGCATTGACTACGAATGTCCGTAGTTCGAACAGATTCGGACAAATGTACCATCCGTGACTATCTGTGGTTACCCCTCTTCATCAGGGATACGTGCGCATCATCGGCTCTTTGTTGCCACTCTCGCCGTAAGATCACTATGCGCTACGTTCACAGGAGACCGCTATAACGAACCACGCCGGGTGCGGAAGTGATACTTCCGCACCTCCAGACTGGCGCTACGTATTCGTTGTCTGTACTTCTGAACTACGACGTACTTTCCACCAGCGGCAACTGGCGCGCTTCACCGGCGAGGAGTGTCTGCGCGGCTGCCGCTACAAAGCCGCGGAAGAGCGGGTGCGGTTTGCCGGGCCGGGACTGAAATTCGGGATGGAATTGACTGGCAACGTACCAGGGATGGTCGCGAAGTTCGATGATCTCGACCAGTCGCTTATCAGGTGAGATGCCACTGATCACCAGACCGGCAGCTTCGAGCACGCTGCGATAGCGATTGTTAAACTCAAACCGATGGCGATGCCGTTCTTCCACCCGGTCGCAGCCATAAGCAGCATGCGCTCGCGTCCCCGGTACCAAATCACATGGGTACAAACCCAGCCGCATGGTGCCACCCTTTTCGGTAATGTCACGCTGGTCGGGCATCAGATCAATCACCGGATGGGCGGTCTGCGGGTTGAATTCGGTGCTGTTAACATCGTGGGTGCCAAGGACGTGGCGGGCAAAGGCGATGGTGGCGCATTGCATTCCCAGACAAAGACCCAGATAGGGGATGCCGTGAGTTCGGGCATAGTCAGCAGCCGCAATCTTGCCTTCGATCCCTCGTTCGCCGAAACCGCCCGGTACCAGTATCCCATACACTCCCGATAGCAAACGCGCCGGCCCTTCCCGTTCCACTTCCTCGGCAGCAATCCAACGAATGTCAATATCAATCGACTGTTCGAGACCGGCGTGGTGCAGTGCCTCAACAACGCTGATGTAGGCATCGTGCAGCTCGACATATTTGCCCACCAGCGCGATGGGCACCCGCCGCCTTTCCTGACGGATGCGGGCAACCAGTGTGCGCCACTCTTCGAGATCGGGTGGGGTAGCCGGTAACCCTAACCGTTCGACCAGATAATCGCCTAATCCCATATCTTCCAGCACCAGTGGTACTTCGTAGATCGAATCGACCGTTGGCACCGGAATAACGGCCCGCATGTCCACATCGGCAAAGAAGGCAATCTTCTCGCGAATCTCATCGTCAATCGGACGGTCGGCCCGGCAGAGAATGATGTCGGCACTAATCCCGACGTTGCGCAGCGCCATCACCGAGTGCTGGGTCGGTTTTGTCTTGAGTTCGCCCGTGCTAATATGTGGCAGCAAGGTCACATGAATGTAAAGGATATTGTCGCGCCCGACATCTTTGCGCATCTGGCGGATGGCTTCCAGAAACGGCAGGCTTTCAATGTCACCAACTGTACCACCAATTTCAACAATCACTACATCGGCCTGACTGCTCCTGGCCAGCGATCCGATCCGCGACTTGATCTCGTTAGTGATATGCGGAATGACCTGAATCGTTCCGCCAAGGTAATCACCCCGCCGCTCTTTCGCGATAACCGCCGAGTAGATCTGACCGGTGGTGACGTTGCTCAGCCGACTGAGATTGACATCGATGAATCGTTCATAGTGACCTAAATCGAGATCGGTTTCAGCCCCATCAGCCGTGACAAAGACCTCACCATGCTGATACGGTGACATCGTGCCAGGATCGACATTCAGGTATGGATCGAGCTTCATAACCGAAACTGAAAGGCCACGACTCTTCAGCAGGCGACCGATGGAGGCGACGCCAATGCCCTTCCCTACCGATGAAACCACACCACCTGTCACAAAAATGTACTTTGTCATAGAGCGGTACTCCCCATCTTAAAGATTTGTGGGTCGGTCAACCTTCGGGTTGAACCGACCCACACCGGTACTCGTTTCACTTGTAGCCAGGACGATTGCATGCTTCACAATCGTTGCTTATTGATGATACGAACGGTCAGATATGTCCCTGATCAAGACAGCGTTTTTCACCTCAATCGCTCAGTATACCATAAACAAAACCTGTTCGTTATCCATTCACCGGTCGTAGAATAACAATCCGCGTTTGCTCTTCGTCAGCCGGCAGTGCATTGGCATTGATCACAAACTTGTCTTCGGCCGTATACTCTTTCAACCCCATTTCACTGATAAACTTCTCGATTGGCGCCAGGGGAGGATCGAAGTTTGTTTGCCCCATCGCATAGTGCATCGGTATCACAAACCGCGGTTCTATCTGGCTGATTACATTACTGGCGAGTGCTGGTCCAATCGTCTCACCACCCCCCACCGGCACAAACAGGACATCAACATTGGAACCGATCTCTTCGAGCTGGCTGGTTGTCAATTCATGACCAAGATCGCCCAAATGACAAAAGACCAGATCGTCCAAATGGATGATATAGACCGTATTAAAACCACGTTCGGCACCTTTTACCTGATCGTGGAAGGTACGCACACCGGTAATCAGGACACCACCGATTTCGTATTCGCCAGGACCATCAACCACAAACACACGCTCTCGCAACGGGCGGATAGCGGCAGCATTATCGTGATCAGGATGATGATGGCTGACGGTCACAATGGTTGCAGTGGGTCGACCAATATCGAGGCCGATTGAGCGATGGTAGGGGTCACAGACGATAGTGCCATCGCGACCGCGTAATCGAAAACAGGAATGACCGAGAAACTGTACTTCTGCCATAAAGATAATTCCTTACCGTCCTGGTATCCTTTTCACGCACAGTATTCTACCCAAACAGTGACCTTTGCTCAAATAACGTCATTGAAACCGAGTTCCAGCTGCGCCGCTGCCGCCAAATTGAGCACAAACAGTGACCTTTGCTCAAATAACGTCATTGAAACCGCAGCCGAAGTAATCCCGCACGCTGTTCAATAGCTTTCTTCATCATCGATGTCGTCAGTAGGATGGGCTTCTCGCCAGAGGCGAAAGAGCAATGGACGCACCAGATCGCTCGTGAAGCCTCGGCGCAGCAAATATCCCCCCAGCCGGCGTTGGAACGTCAACCAGTCACTGTGCTTGAGGTAGCGTGCTAACACAGCACGAGCTGCCTGCTCTGCCCGCAATGCTTCTCCAAGTTCATCCTTCTCACTGGATAATGCATCCTCGATCAACGCTGGCGCGATCCCTTTCTGGCGTAGTTCTGCGCGCAAAGCCCGTTCGCCTCGATGGCGCAATGTACGCTGGTTTGCGACCCAACGCTCGGCAAAGTCGGCATCATTAAGCAGATCCAGTTCCTGTAACCGGGCGACAACCTGTTGACAGATCTCTTCGCGAAAGCCTTTACGTTGCAAATAGCGATAGATTTCATTGACGGAACGCGGCCGTCGTGTAAGCTGGCGCAGTGCCTTTTGCATAGCCTGATCAGCCTCTTCGCAAGCAACGAGCTGTTGCCAGCCGTGATCGTCGAGGTACACGCCAACCGCCAGGCGCATACGGGTGAGAGTATTGAGGCTAATCCCAATCGCAAACTCACCGTCGATGAAGATATTAACGCGCTGTGCGTCGTTCGTTTGTTGCCGAATTGCGGTGATTGTTCCAGCAGGCATATGATTTAGTCAGAATGGTGTCACGAGATGGACACTGCTACTACGACGCAGAGATTCTCCGGCTAGTGCTTCCCCTTGTGCGCCCGACACAGCCCGTGTCTGGTCGTTTGGTTAGAATACGTCAATCTCGTTGCACGCTTTCTGCACTACGTCGGTTTCTTCAGGAGAAAGGACTTGTTACCGAACAAGTGTACTATATTTCAGGCACAAACGCAAGCAGAGTATGGGTTGTTTAAGGACGTGCATGGAGGCCAGGGGAGATTCGTGTTAACCCGCCGGGTCGGGCGGGCTGAAGCCTTGCCTGATAGCGTGGGAGCCCCGTTGGGGCTGGATGCACCCCCTTCTCGCCGGCAGGCCAGCCCTGCCAGCCTGCCACGACGTGAAGTGGGGTTTTAATTCGCTGGTCTCCAGGGACGCAACAGGTCTAGCTGGTGGCCTGACGACGCTTTAATTCGTAACGAATGAGACCGGCTACGCTCATCTGTGTCCAACTGCGCGCCACTACGCCAGCCGGGCCGTCTGGTGGGTAAGGTATCCAACGAGCTGCCAGTGCTACAACGTCGGGATCACCATCGGCGAGCGCCCGTTCAACCAGATCAACCAGTTCATCCAGCCGATGAGCTGCCCGGTCAAGCTGATAGGCAACGTCATCGTGCGGTCCGTAGTGCGTGAGGAAGATGCGAGGGAGATTAAGGGTGCGCAGCATGGCAATCGTCGCACGATGAGCTTCGAGGTTGTAGGTAGGAACCGGGGTAACCGGGAAGGCCAATCCCCACCGATCCATTGCCAGACCGGCGGCATCACCGATGAACAGACCACCACTCTTGTGGTCAAGGTACGAGAGGTGATCAGGCGAATGGCCCGGCGTCGCAATAGCCGTCAGGACAATATCTCGACCCAGATCAAGGTGCAGATGCTCGGCAGGTCGAATCCTTTCGGTAGCGATGGGTAACATCTCGCCGTGCAGTGGCCAGGCCTCTTCGCCAACAGCGCGGCGGACGCTGGCCATGAGTTTAGTGGGATTCGCCAGGTGTTCAGCCATACTGCTGTGGATGTAGACAACAGCGCTCGGTAATGCCTGGGCCAGATGTCCCGCACCACCCGCGTGATCCATGTGAATGTGTGTGCAGAGAATGTGGCGGACTGCTTCCCGCTCGATACCGAGTGCATCCAGGCCGGCTAATGTTTGCGGTACAGTAAGCGCCGTTCCTGTCTCGATCAGTGCAATCTCTTCCCCCCGCACCACATACGTCACACCAACTCCAGGCAGGCCGAGCAATTCGTGGTCAATAGCCCAAATGTGATGATCTACCGTAAAAACTTCCATCCCTCACCTTCGCTCGTTGCACAATAAAACAACCACCCCTCGCCCCGGCAGGCGATCAGGAAACAGGAATACATCCAGAAAGCCAGATCGATATTGACCGGCCCTGACTAATTCCGCCGTCGTCGGCGACGCTTACCGGCACTGTTGCCAGCGGGTGGCGTCGCTTTTTCCGGTGACTCTATGGCCGGTGTTGCTTTGGAAGCAGTTGTCGGTTGCTGTGATGCAGACGTTTTGGCTGGTTTGGCAGCCACTTCTACTTTGGCTTTCATCGGCTGATCGTTGCGGCGGGTTGGTCGTGATTTGGGTATTGGCTTCTGTTCTGTATCCCGCTTTGATTCTACACGTGGCGGTAACACCGGTAACACCGGTGCAGGAGGTGGAGATGGCAGCACGTCTTCATCTTCCAGCAGACTGAGATCGTCACTCCAGTCAAAGGCATCAATCTCGTCGCGCAGCATACGGCGCTCACCGCGATCAGGTTTAGTAGGTGAGGCTGGTGTAATTCCCTCGGCAGCCCGTGCGCGCGCCAGCGCTGCAACCTGCTCGGTTGCCAGCGTAATCTGGCTCAAATCGTAGGTCTCGATCATTCCACTGCTGGCCAGTTGTACCAGGACCTGTTGCTTCAAAACGTTCTGACCGATCACCTCACCCGGTCCGTCGGGGGTCATAACCCAACTCCCCCGTTTAGGCAATTGCGCACGCATCTCAAGATACTGCTCGTGCTCATACGACAGACAACACAGCAGACGGCCACAAACGCCACTGATCTTACTGGGGTTGAGTGGCAGGTCTTGATCTTTAGCCATCTTAATGGTCACGCGGGCGTAATCAGGTAGAAACGAAGTGCAGCACAGGATACGACCGCATGGCCCGATGCCGCCGAGCATTTTTGCCTCATCGCGCGGCCCGATCTGCCGCAACTCAATGCGCGTCTTGAAGGTACGGGCCAGATCGCGCACAAGCTGACGAAAATCGACGCGCTGGTCAGCAGTGAAGTAGAACGTCAAACGCGAGCCGTCGAATGAGTATTCGGCTTTCACCAGCTTCATCGGTAAGCCATGCTCTTGCACCTTTTCGGCACAGCGAGCCAGCGCTTCGGCGTGATACTGCTGCAATTCAGCCATACGCATTAAATCGCTCGCCTCGGCACGCCGCACAACCGGCTTTAGCTCACCGACAATCTCATCATCGCCAACTTCGCGCCGCTCAAAGGCAACTTTCGCCAGTTCAAAGCCACGTACCGTTTCAACGATGACCTGATCACCAACGTGCAGCTCAAGGTCTCGTGGATCGAAATAGTAGATTTTGCCACTATCTTTGAAGCGAATGCCAACTACGACAGGCATAGGTTGTCTTTCTTAATTACGAGGCGAGATGCCTTATGAACTGGTGTACGCTATTGTTTGCAATCCACCCGGCTTGGGTCGTGGCCCAAGCACCTTAAACGCGCGGACACGCTGTTGTTTACCCTTCAACTGCAATTCTCCCATCTCTTGCAGTTCAAACTCGCTACTCACCAGACGGGCCGTATCTTCGCCGATAAAGACCGTCCCCGGTTCAGCTGCCGACTCTAACCGCGATGCGGTATTTACCGTATCACCGATGGCGGTATATTCCAGGCGGTGGCGCGTACCGAAAAAGCCGGTGAAGGCGGGGCCGGTGTTGACGCCGATCCGAATGGTAAAAACTTTATCGGGATCGAGCCGACTTACCAGCCGTTGTTGAGCTTGTTGCATCTCAACGGCGGCTGCCACTGCCCGCACGGCGTGTTGTTCATCGAGAGGGTCTTCCGGTAAGCGTGGTGCTCCGAACACGGCCATAATTCCATCACCAATGTATTTATCAACGGTGCCATTGTACCGGAAAATGACATCGGTCATTTCGTGCAGATATTCATTGAGCAAGTCCTGCACCTCACGCGGGGAAAGCCGTTCGGAGAGCGAGGTGAAACCCTTCACATCGGCAAACAATACGGTGACGATTTGTTCCTGCGCCTCCCAGAGTTTACCGTGCTGAGCCACATAACGCGCCAGCGCCTGAGCAACATTTGGGGACAGGAATCGCTCAAGATTTTGCCGAACCTGACCCTGAATACGTAGCTCTTCCGTGAGGCGTGCCCGTTCAATCGCAACCGCAGCCAGATTGGCAATTGCTACCACAATATCCCGGTCGCGTACCGAAAATTGTTCTCGGCCCGGTGAGTCAAGCAGAATAACCCCAATAGCACCGCCTTGCGTCATCAGCGGTGCGCAGATAGCCGAGCGAATATTTGCGGCAATGATACTCTTTGAGCCGGCAAACTCGATACGGGCATCGTGAGTCAAGACAGCTTCGCCACGCTCGATGGCTTTACGAACGATACTCCCGGCGATGGCTACATCACCAAGACCGGAGGGATAGATAACGCGCGGAACCAGTTCATCACCTTTGCGCAAGAGCAGAAAACCGCGTTGGGCAGGGACCAGACGGATAATCTCTTCCATCACCAGATCGAGCAGTTCGCGATAGTCGAGAGCCTGGTTGACCCGCATACTGATCTGGTAGAACGCTTGCAGATCAGACGGTAGCAACTGCAACTCGTGGGCTGCAACAACCTGGGATTCTGAGGCGACCGGAAAATAACGATTGTCATCCAGGACAACACTTTGTGCAGCCCGGTCTTCGTAGACCAGCTCGAACGGGCCGACACCAATTACATCGCCATCGTTGAGCTGTTCTTCTTTGACCCGTAATCGGTTAACAGTCACCCCGTTGCGGCTATTGAGATCGATGATCCACGCACGCCGGCCACGTAATTCAATCCGTGCGTGTTTGCGTGAGACAATCGCGTGGTTGAGCACAATCTCGTTGTCAAGCTGGCGTCCAATTGTCAGGCCGCGCTCGGTAATCGGGAAGGTATGCTGTTCGCCATGAATGGTGACCGTAATCCGTGCCATGCTTCTTCTCTCCTGTACCCGTTACTTGCCAACTGTTGGCGGTCACCGTTCGTTCCTCGTTGCTCTCTGGCCTGCGCGTATTCTCCTCTTGCTACGAAGCCGGCTATCTACTGTACGAGCGCACGTTCAAAAGCCTGAAAACAGCAACGAAAGTGACAGGATATACGCTGAGTAAAAATGGTTTACGGTTCGACCTGGAACCGTCCCCAAGCCGAGAGGGCACTGCTGACAAAAGAGCGTTACATTATCGCCGATCTTTTGCTGCCTGATTGCGCATAGTTTTGTAGAGAAAGCGGCAATTGGTGAAGCACGGGTTTTCACAATTATGTGGATGGTAAACCCTCCCTATTCCACAGTGGTCTCAACATCACCCCAAATCATCTCAGCAATGTGCGCCGGAACAGTAATCGATAAACCCGGTCGCTGAAGGGTGACCCCGATTGCCGCCGTATTATCGGCAACGCTAAAGATAGCTCCCGGTACCAGCCCATTTGCCTCAAGGAAGGAGACAATCGGCGTTTCTTCTTCGGCCTCTTCTGCAATCCGCCGTATCCTGAACTGTTGCCCGGGTTGGACTGTATCCATGCGGGTATTCCCGGTATACACTTCATTCTGTCCTGGAATAGGGTTACCATGCGGACAGGTCGTTGCATGGCCGACCAGCGCCATAATCCGCTCTTCCATCACCGGCGAGAGGGCATGTTCCAAACGAACGGCTTCCTCGTGAATCAGATGCCAGGGCAATCCCATAACATCAACGAGGAAACGCTCCAGGATTCGGTGACGACGCACCATAGCTTCGGCCAACTGAAAGCCCGTTGCGGTGAGCGTAATCTCGCCATGGGCGTTGCGTTCGATCAAACCCTTTTCAAGCAAACGAGAAACAATATGGGTTACGGTAGGTGGCTGTACCTTCATCCAACGCGCCAGACGGGCTGCAATAACCGGTTCGTTACGGGATGCCAGATAATAGATGACCTCAAGATATTCGCGCTCTTTGGCCGTCGGTTCACTACCGCTACTGGTGTGACGGCGCCGTAAGGTTGTGGTAGAATGCGAAGTATTCACTCCTGCCTCCTTTTCGTCAGCAGTGTTGCTGGTGGGTTGCAACAAGATGAACGTATGCTAAACCTCATTATAGCAGACGGCAAGAGTGTGCGACAGATGGTATACTGGTGATTGTTCCACCGAGCATACAGGTAAAGTTAAGGAGAGTCAACGATGAGTTCAGGAAAGACACTGGTTGAGTTGATCCGCGAGAAGACGGGGGTTAGCGCCGAACAGGCTCAACAAGCGGTTGATGTGGTGGTTGGTTTTCTCAAGGAGAATTTGCCGGAACCGATTGCAGCCCAAGTGGATCAGGTGTTGAAAGGTGACATCAGCGCCCTCGCCGATCAGATCGATGCAGCCAAAACGATGCTGGGCGGTCTGTTTGGTGGGAAGAAAAACGAATAGCGCTTCGATCATCTATCGCCGGCAATCCTAACTGCATATCGATAGTGCCTTTGCCCGTGTTACAGTAAACAACGTTGTTCGCTACCCATCTCAGCCCCTTGGCAACCTCGTTTTAGCTATCGTTGAGGTATACCCATGATTGTCGGCGGTGTCTTGTTGCTTGTGCTGGCCGTCATCTTCTCTTTTATTGCACGGGCCAATGCCGGCAAGTTGCAAGCCCTGAATGCGGTTGACACCTACGATACGGCCACCCTGTCGGCAATTCACCGTCGGATCACGACAGCGCTGGGGGCAAATGATTTTGCCCAACCCTGCGAAGTGATGGGAGTGATCGAATGTGCTACACCACTCACCGGTCCGGTTTCAGGACAGGCGCTGGTTGCGTATCTGTACACGACTCATCGGGAATATGAGGAACGGATCACAACCCAGGAGAGTGGACGGAGTACAACCCGTATTGAGCGCCGGAGTGAGCAGCTCGAACAGAACGAGCGGCGCGTGCCGTTTACCATTCGTGATGATAGCGGTCAAGTGCTGGTTGTAGCCGATGGTGCTCAGATTGATCTGATTGAAACCGCAAACCGCTTCGTTGAAACAACTCAACCGTGGACAGACGCAACCCGCACGCTCGGTCAACGCCAGTTTGAGCGTGGTCTGGAAGTAGGGACCCGTGTCTTCGTGTCTGGTACCGCCATCGATCAGAATGGGCAGGTCGTGATTGCCCGCCATCCGACCAACAGTAAACAGCCCTTTATTATCAGCCGCAAAAGTGAACACGAACTGGCAAACTCCGCTGCGACCTGGGCCAGAAATATGCGCTACGCTGCTATTGCCAGTGGGGTGATTGGCCTGGCGCTTGTGATCGGCGGTGTCTTGATGGGTGGGTGAGTGTGAGGCAGGGATCGCATCGGGTAGTGCATTCCACGCCAGAGTTGTATTATATCTTGATAAGCCCTCGCCTGGTGTGCCCCGCTGGAGTTGGGAGAACGCCTGTCAGGGTGAGTAAACAGAGCGTGCTATGTCTGGCGATAAGCGAGCCGGTGGCTCGCGATCCCGGGGCGCGACTGGGAACGCCGTTCAATAAACCACGAACCACGATCAGACCCTTCACCTGCCGTTCAGTCTGCAAGCCTGACCATCAGCCATCAACACTACGGGGCCGTGATGGCTCATATCTGCACCGGGTAACGTATCAGGAGGGCGGAAGCAGATGTTCCACCCTCCCAGAAGTCGTGCATGTGCAGTGCCGCCTATACCACAACACAACGCTAACCGTCTAGCTGCACCGTTGCCCGGGCCGTGCCGGCGCGCTGGGAACGGGCAACCACCGTGACGCTACTGCCCGCCGGTGCGCGTACCGTCCAGGTCAGGCGGCGCAGATGATCGGTTGGAAAACTCCCTCCCCACAAGGCGCGCTTGTTCGCCCGCCCTTCCAGTTGGCCGATCTCCTGGCGACGTTCACCACTCACGATGTCACCGCCTGCGGGGAGCAACACCTCAACCTCAATTGGCTGCACTGCTTTTACTTCTAAAGCCTTGCGGCTGCCATACGTCGGCAGATAGCCACTGTTGACCACAACTGCCTGCAAGCGATAGAGATCACCCCCTAGCGCTTCGGCCTGCACATGACGCAATTCGAGCCGTGGGCCGGTCTGAGCGAAGGCCAGAACAAAGCGTGTATTGGGTTCCAGCGTCCGTAGCAGAAATTGTTCGGGTGGATTGCCAAACGTGCGGCGCTCGATCCATCCGCCGATCTCGACTGGGCCAAGCTGCGGATGATTGAACGGTCGCCAGTTGACAAAACCGGCACCACCAAGCTGCTCATCATTCCAGCGCAAGAGCTTGCGATCATCCTCTTCGGGATGATCGCGGAACCACTCGATGAAATCACGATCCTTAATGCCGGCCTCACCGATCATATCCCACAACTCGACGGTAAAGGCAAAGATGCCAAGCTGCTCATAGGCCCAATCGTCGAAGGCGCCGCGCATCACTTCGCGCGGGTGATAGCGAAAGCCGTGGTAGACCGAGACGTGTTTGTAGCCGGTAATCTCCTGGCCGCGATTCCCCAGCTCTTTGTATGTCCAGAGATCATCAATCGGCATCTGATCGTCGGGTTTGTCGGAGTAGGGACGGAGAATAGCACCGGAATAGGTGTGGTATGAGATGGCACCACTGACGTTCAGATGGGAGGTAAGAAACTCAACCGCCGCCCGAATCTCTGGCTCAGAGGTTGGATACGGGCCGGCACCACGCTGTACCCCTTCCGGTGCCCAGATGTAGGGAAAATTGCGATTAAAATCCAGCCCCTGGGCCGGTGGTGCAATCTTGACCTCGTAGCCATCAAAGTTGCGAATCAATCCCTCGGTATAGACCCGGTAGTACGTGCCACCGCGCTCATCGGGAGCCCGCCGCCGCATGAGCCGCGGATCACGCTCACTCACCTTCCAGCCCCCATCGGGATCGACCACGCGCATCTGCAAAATCAGACCGTCGCCATCAATATCAGCCGGATAAAGACCGTCCCGGTCGTCGGTGAATGGGTAACGCCGGGTACCTGAACGCACGTAGACCGGTGAGGTGAGAGCCTGTTCCATGCCATCGGGGTTGAGGCACGGTACAATGTAGAGCGCACGTTCATCGAGCAAAGCGGTCAGGTTAGGATCGTGACCGTAGCCGGTCAGCACAGTCTGAATGACGTGCAGCGCCCCCATACAACCGGTCACTTCGGTCGCATGGATGTTGGCATCAAGCCAGAAAGCCGGTTTTTCGTCATCGGCTCCGGTAGCCTGATTGGTCAACGTCAACAACCAGATCGAACGTCCCTCGTAGCTGGTACCAATGCTACGCAGAGAACAAAGGTGAGGATACTCTTCGGCCCAGGCTTTCAATGCGACTTCAACTTCGTGTGGACGGTAATAGCGCGTGAAATCAATTACGGGCATAAGACAATCCTTGCTTTGTCAAACATTCTTCGCCATAATAATACCACAGATGGCCCGTCATACATAACAGAAAGCATATGGTATACTGCTAGCAATCAGCATGGAGGCAACGGAGTCGCCAATGCGTGTGCGGTATAGTGCTCGAACTGATGTCGGGCAGCGACGGGAAGTAAATCAAGATGCATACGGCAGTGCCAAGATCGATCAGGGCTCACTGCTCGTAGTCTGCGACGGTATGGGAGGACACCTGGCCGGCGAGGTTGCCAGCAGGCTGGCTGTGGAAACGATCATTACCTCATTTCGCGCTGACAACGACCCCGCCGAAGGTCTGCGCCAGGCGCTCATCAGCGCCAATCAGCGCGTATATCACGAGGGCCGTGGCACGATGGGCACCACGGCGGTAGCCGCCTTTTTCTGGCACAACATGCTCTACGTTGCCAACGTAGGTGATAGCCGGGCCTATCTGGTGCGCGAAGGTCTTATCCGCCAATTGACCAACGATCACTCGTTGATTGGCGATCAGGTTGCTGCCGGTTTGTTAACACCTGAGCAAGCACGCACATCAAACATCCGCAACATTATCACCCGCGCCATCGGTCATCAGTCCCAGGTCGAGGTTGATATTTTCCGTGAGCCACTGTTGCCGGGTGATACGGTTGTTCTGTCTACCGATGGAATGCATGGATTGCTGAGCGACGAAGAGATTGCGGCCATTGCGAGTATGCATCCGCTCGATATCGCGAGTCGGCGTCTGGTCGATGAGGCGAATGCACGTGGCGGGCCGGATAACATTACCGTCGTTGTTGCTCAGGTTGATGGCCTTGAACCAATCGGGCACGACACGTCGGCAGAGGCAGTGACATCACCATCGGTACCGGTTTCGCCACCGATGGCCCGTCCGCTTTCGCGAACCGGTCTGATCACGAGCATCCTGATCCTCGTGTTGCTGGTCGGGCTGGCAACGTCGCTGCTGGTCACCAATGAACCTTCGATCCCACCTCTGCTCAGTTCGCCAACGCTGGCCGCTACCGCCACCCTGCCACCGACAACACCAACACCCCTGCTACGGCCCACCGAGACACCCTGATGAATGGGAAGCGGATAGATCGCAGCCTTCACCTGCTATTCAACGCAATATGCACATACAGCGTATGGCAGGGAAACAGCTCGCAGAGTGCTATACGCATGAATTTGTTTTATTCAGATGATTGCCCTTTAGGAACAGAGATGGTACAATAGCATTGAACATTTGTTTGTATCATTGACCAGGTACTCAGCAACGACTCTTCATCAGACACCAGTAGAACTTCGGGAATACAGCTCAACGGTGTGATATGCCCATTCATCTCCTCGATGAAACCATTGCCGCGCAAATCGCTGCCGGCGAAGTAGTTGAACGACCGGCTTCAGTCGTTAAAGAACTGCTCGAAAATGCCATCGACGCCGGTGCGCGACGGATCGTGATCGAGGTACGGGGGGGCGGGTTGCGCGAGATTCGCGTGCAAGATGACGGCTGTGGTATTCCGGCTGACGAAATTGAACTGGCCTTTGCCCGCCACGCGACCAGCAAATTGCAATCTGCTGATGATTTGTGGGCAATTAGAACACTGGGGTTCCGCGGCGAAGCCCTGCCCAGCATCGCCAGCGTTGCTCAGGTCATCTGTATCTCGCGGGTTGCCGATGCTGAACTTGGTGTTGAATTGCGTATTGCCGGCGGTGAAATTCAATCCCGCTTGCCGTGCGGTTGCTCGGTTGGTACGACGATCACGGTGCGCAACCTCTTCTACAATACGCCAGTTCGTCGGGAGTATCTCCGTTCCGAAGCGACGGAAACCGGTGCCATCAGCGCAATTGTTCAACAATACGCACTGGCCTACCCGGAAGTGAGCTTTAGTTTGTTGATCGATGGCCGGATGGCCTTCCAGACCAGTGGTGATGGCGATCTACGGGCGGTGGTCGTCGAGCTGTACGGCCTCGAAATCGGGCGAGCACTATTGCCGGTACAGGCAGAAGCCGGCGTAGATGAAACGTGGGTCGCGGTCAGTGGTCTGGTTTCACCACCTGAATTGACACGCAGTTCACGGAATTACCTTTCGCTTTTTGCCAACCGCCGGGCGCTACAACCGCGGGGGGCATTGGCTGCGGTGGTTGAGAATGCGTACCATACGATGCTGATGAAGGGGCGGTTTCCGATTGCCATCCTCGATGTGCGCGTCCATCCAGCCGCTATCGATGTCAATGTCCATCCCACCAAGAGTGAAGTGAAGTTTCGCTACGCTGCTCACGTTCACAGTGTTCTAGGACGCGCCATTCGTGACGCTTTGCTGCGCGGCGCCGATATTCCAACCTGGGATGCCCCTGATCCAGCGACGGCCCAGCGCCGCTTTGAGTTACGTCGGCTGGGTCAGGCAGCAGCCACATCCTCCTCTGGCTGGAGTGTTGGGGCTTCGGCGTGGGATCGCGAACGCTCGCGCTGGGATGTCGGTTCGCCGGCAACTGCTCTGAACACACCCCTTCCCATTGTGCCCGAAACGCCGCTGCCACCGCCATCGCCAACGGTTGAGCCCGAACCTGCCCGGCAAGCCCCAAGCGAGCCGACAGCCCCAGCAGTTCCGGCAGCGCTACCCTCTGCACTGCCCCCGTTACGGGTGGTTGGGCAGGTCGGCCTGACCTACATCGTGGCCGAAGCCCCCGAAGGGATGTATCTGATCGACCAGCACGCAGCCCACGAACGCATTACCTACGAGAAGTTGATGAGTCAGTACGCCCAACACGCGGTTGAGTCCCAGCAGTTGTTGATTCCACAGGCGGTTGAGGTTAGCCCGGAAGCAAGTGCGATCTTGCTGGGTCATGCAGAGCGGCTGGCAGAATGGGGCTTTGTCCTCGAACCGTGGGGCACCGGTGTGCTGGTTCGCGCTATCCCGGCCACCTTACCGACCGATGAACTGACGCAAGCTATCCACGAGATAGCCGAAAAGCTAGCCGGACGTGGCGGCAGTGATCCGCTGGAATGGCGGGAGGCGATGTTGATTACGCTGGCCTGTCATACTTCGGTACGAGCCGGACAACCGCTTTCCTACGAAGAGATGCGTCAATTGTTGCGACAACTTGAACAGTGCGTCAGTCCGCGTACCTGCCCCCACGGTCGCCCGACAATGATTTTAATGACACCAGCCCAACTCGAACGCCAGTTTGGGCGACGAGTATAGCCCAGCCTGACGGCACGACACCGCAACGGAGACGTATCTGCCGGCAGGCAGTGACCTGCATTTGGGGCAGTATAGTGGTCGACTTAGTGCCAGGGACGTTAATCCGATGGTTGGGTTGGCTTATGTCTGGTTTAATCAAGTCATGGCACGCTATCTACGCCCTTGAGCGCTCCATCGTGGTGCACAAGCGCTGGTCGCCCCTGAGAGCGCGAGCTGCGACGTGCTATATCTCGTCGCGTAGCAGCTACAAGCGCTGGTCGCCCCTGGAAGTGCAAGCCTCCGGCTCGCCCACCACCTGAACTAGCTCGCGACAGTGGCAACCATTCGTCACCGGTGGTTCCCACTGCTGCGGGCGGTGTATCCCGAATCTTGCTCAACAATATGCATCGTTCAGACGTGAGCCTCACATCATCCTGGCGTTGCCCCTGAGCGCAATAACCTGTGAACCAGTTCGTGCGCCGATGACGACCTACCGACGATTCACCGATGGTAAACCTCACAGCACGCCGACACGGGCATAACAATCTGCACGATGCCAGGATTGCTGATGTCTTCCCCACTCACTCGCTCTTCGTTGCACGCCGGAAATCGCGCACCAGCAGGCGCAAGCGACGCTGTCCGTTCCATTCATCAACTGCCAACTGGTACGCCAGATCGATGTTTGGATGACGGCGAAGTGCCTCAGCGAAGCGACCAAAATGAAAACCGATGGCCTCGAACGAGGTCTGACCGACGCGCACACGCATCCGCAGATGATTGCCATCAGTTGTCGGTTGCGGATCGACGACCGTAACATTGGGGGTCATGAACACAGGCTGTGGATTACCTTGCCCAAACGGTTCGAGCTGGCACAGGGTAGCGTATAGCTCCCACGACAAATCACTTACTGGTACGGTAGCATCGATCAACAATCGTGGTACGAGCTGTTCGGCTGACAGGTATTGGCTCCCCAGGGCCAGTAACCGCTGTTCGAGCGCCGTAATCTGATCCGTGGGAATAGTGAAACCGGCAGCCGCAGCGTGCCCACCATAACGGACAAAGAGATCGGCACATTGATCGAACAGATCGATGATACTAAAACCGGGGATCGAGCGCGCTGATCCGCGTGACGTCTCCTCGCCTTGCTCGATCACAATCACCGGACGATGATAGGTCTCAACCATGCGAGCGGCGACCAATCCGATAACACCGGCGTTAAAACCGGGATGCGAGACGACAATCAGTGGATGTTCGGTGCGGCCACTCTGCATCACCATGGTTTCAGCCATGGCATATAATTGCCGGGTCAATGCCTGCCGCTCACGATTGGTGGTGTTCAATTCGGCAGCCAGCAGATCGGCTTTCATGCGCTCATCAGCCAGGAGCAGCTCATACGCACGACGCGCATCGGCTAGCCGACCGGCTGCGTTGAGGCGCGGTGCCAGAGCAAACGCAATTGTGCTGCTGTCAATCATACCCGGCGATAGGCCGGCAGCCGCCACCAACGCCAGGACACCAGGACGGGAACTTTCGTTGAGCGCAATCAAGCCGGCCCGGACTAACACCCGATTCTCGTCGTGGAGTGGCCCCATATCAGCAACGGTGCCCAGCGCGACCAGATCGAGCAGATCACGTCCACGTAAACCGGCTGGCCGCTTACCGTAGCGTGCCAGAGCCTGCACAACTTTGAAGGCAATCCCAACTCCAACCAGACCTTTGAATGGATAGGCACAATCGGGCTGGCGTGGATTCACTATCGCCAGGGCTGGCGGCAGCCACACCGGTGGATGGTGGTGATCGGTGACAATGACATCGAGGCCGAGCCGATTCGCTTCGGCTACCTCTGCATAATTGGAAATGCCGCAGTCGACCGTTATCAGCAACGTGACACCATCGGCGACCAACTGATTAATCGCCAGATTGTTCAGACCATACCCTTCACGGGCACGATGCGGAATGTATGGCCGAATCCGTCCCCCCATCGCCTTGATCGCCTGCGTCAGCAGGGCAACCGCAGTGATACCATCGACATCGAAATCGCCGTAAACAGCGATCAATTCGCCCCGCTCAATCGCTTCGGCAATGCGACCGGCAGCGGCTGCCATACCGCGCATAGCAAACGGATCGTGCAGACCGGCGCTGTAATCAGCAGCAAGAAAAGCCCTGGCGATGGATGGCTCATGCAAGCCACGCTGATAAAGAAGGTGGGCAAGCAACGGGTGCAGACCAAGTTGCTCAACGAACGAAGTGGGTGCTGGCGGACGAATCTCCCAGCGCTGACGGCGAGCTGACATAACTGTAACTCCTGGCCAATAGCGTCATGGCAAGCGGCGATTATTATACGCTGTTTTCAGCTCAGAGGTAATGGCAACAATGTTTCATACGTATCTCCCTTTGTCGGTAATAGTGGAGTGCTATTATTAAAACCGTTGAGAATGGTAAATCGTTGCACTATCATCATATTTTATGCTACCACGTCTCACTTATGCAATCCTGCTATGCTACATCCTGATCGGATGTACCATACCACTATCACCGCCATCACCGCCTCCTCCGTTGCCGGTGTTGTATATCCTGAACCAGGAAACCTCGATTGATCATGCGCTCCTGATGCAATTTACTGCCGAAAACGGGGTAGATATTGCGTATCATACGTACAGGAGTAGTGAAGAGGCGTACAATCTGCTAACAACGAGCAAGCAAAGCTACGATCTGATCATCGTCAGCGATGAACTGGCTGAGCGCTTGCGTCGTGAGCAACGACTGGCTGTACTTAATCGCGAACGGATCACACATCTGAACAACATCGATCCGGCCTTTGCCAGATCGAGTGTTGATCCGGGTTATCGCTTTTGTGTGCCATACTTGTGGCGCATCGTCGGTCTTGGCTATCGTCATTCCGCCATCGGTCGCGAGGTCGAGAGCCTGGCAGCGGCGTTTGAGCTGGCTCAAATCAAGCGAATGGCCTTGATCGATGATGCACGGGTAAGTTTGGGGCTGGTCTTGATTATGCTGGGGTATAGCCCAAATACCAGTGACCCAGTCGCTATTGGTACTGCCCGGGATTGGTTGCGAACAGTGCGACCGTATATTCAGCATCTTGCCGCGAATGACGGGCAGGATATGTTACAACAGGACAGGGTTGACATCACTGCGGAATGGAGCGGTGATTTGTTGCAAGTGGCACGTACCGATGATGACCTGCGTTTTGCAATTCCCCAAGAGGGTAGTCTGTTTACGGTCGATAGCATGTGCATACCAACCGGCTCTGCTCAGCAAGCGGCTGCCGAACAGTTTATCGATTTTATCCTGGAGGCTGAAAACGGTGCGGCTCTGGCCAACACCACCCGCTACGGCACACCCAATCAGGCTGCATGGCCGCTGTTAGATGCTGAACTCCAGGCGCAGATGCAACATCAACAAACTCTGGAGCAGAGAGGATTACTCTTTCGGCTTATTGATGTAGACCCTGCTATACGTGAGCTGTACCATGAGGCGTGGATAGAGGTACGCCAATGACGTCATCAACCCCTTCATGCCGACGTCGTCTCGTTGTCGGAATTGCCAGCGCTGTTTCGTTTTCGTTATTGATCTCATTCATTGGGTTAGGTTTGTTCTTGTTCCTTCAAGATCAGGCCATTCGGCGCTCACGGCAACTTGAACAGATACTGGAGACAACGCTCGATCTTAAGGCAGACTTTCTGATAGCCCGCCAATACGATTATGACCTGATCGAGCTAGCGCATCACAATCAGCGCCTCGATCCAACTGTTGAGAGGAAGCATTCAGCAGCCATCACTAATGTTGTAACAGGGTTGCATGAACTGGCGACGTTTGATGCAGACGTTCCGGCACTGGTGCTCCATCGACAAGCAATGGCTCGTCTGCTTGAGCAATACCAGACGACGGTGAACCAGATCAAAGATCAGATTGAACAACGTCAGCGTACTGACGGTCTTGAACAAGAGCTACGTGACGCACGGTATAAACTCTGGCAACACCTTGAGCATAATCCTGCCGACGTTCAAGAACTTGGTTTACGTCTTTCCTTAGACGAACAGGCTTATCTCTCGACCAGACGGCAAGAGTATATCGATAATGTTCGCCTCCAGATTAACCAACTGTACGCCATTGCATCCACTTTGCCGGATACGGAACGAGTCGTGGTAGAACGAGATGTTGCTGACTATCTGGAACATTTTTTACGGTTAGCCACACTTGATCACGATTTACAGCAACACGCCAACACCTTACAGTACCAGACTGATGATTTACTGCTGATTATCGACGAACTTTCGCGCATACTAAAATTTGAACAACAACAGGTAAATGCTTCTTTTTCGACAACGATCTGGATTGGCTTCTGGCTCGTGATGTGGATGATCGGGAGTAGTGCCGCAATTTTCATCGGCGGTGGCTGGTTCATTAACCGCTACTTTACCCAGCCACTCATCACATTGACAAATGCAGCGCGCCGAATTGCCGAGGGATGGCGCGAGACACCAATCCCACTCGTGGGTACGGATGAAATTGGCGACCTTGCCCGGTCATTAGCGAGACTAACTGCCAGCTTGAATGCAACGATTGCTACACTTGAAGAGCGAATCCAACAGCGTACTGTACAACTGCAAGAAGCCTTACGCGAAAAAGAGATGGCTCTCGTCCGTTCGCAGCAGCAACGATGGCGTGAACGGGCACTGATTGATCTAAGTTTACGTTTGAATAGTGCGCACAGCGAGGAGGAAATTTATCGATCTGTCGTTGAGATGTTTGTTACCCTTCGTGAAGATCAAGATCGGATTGGCATCTACGTCCGTGATCCGGATTTAAGGCAATGGCTACCCTACATTACCTATGGCTATCAGCATGATCCACTACTGACACTGACAGCGCCGCCTACACTTGAGCAGCATACGGCTAATCCGTTCTACCTCTCTGATCTTCGGCAGCATCAGATCACAAACCTGATCCAGGCTCAGGGATCGGCAATTGTGGCAACTATTGCTGTGCAAGGTCATCCCCAGGCTATACTGGTCGTATATCGTCCACAGCCTCACGCCTTCAATCACGCTGATATTGAGAACTTACGTCTGGCTGCACAGTTAACAACCTATGCGCTTAATCGGGCATTCATAATGACTGAATTACAGCGTGCCAGAGAACGTGCCGAGGCAGCCAGTCGGGAACGCAGTACATTTCTGGTTCGTCTCGATCACGATATTCGTCAACCGCTGAATACCATCATTGCGCTCAGTGAATTGTTGCGCGAGACGCTGGCTACCCAGACAATGGCTGAAGATGTTGAGAAGATTCGGCGTGCCGGACGTCACCTGGTGAACCGGTTTAACCTCCTTCTCGACAGTGCAAAAATCGAGATCGGTTCTCTCAGCTTACAACCAGAACCTTTTATCTTTGATGCCCTGCTCGACAATACTCTTGAAGAAATATCACCTCTCATCCACCAACACCAACATCGTTTTGACATTGAGCGCCCTGCGCAAGTGGGGATGATCGTGGCTGATCTGAATCGGTTACGTCAGATCTTAATCTATCCGCTACGTTTTGCTGCCACAACCACGAAACGCGGTGTAATCACACTACGTGTACAGCGATTAAGTGGCGATGAAACAGACACACTCGAAGTCATAATTACCGATACTGGACCCGCGCTGAGTTCAGAGCATCTGAATGCACTACTCACTCCATTCGCCGTTCCTCCAGACACAACACGCCAGTTTGATGAAGGATGTGGTCTGGCGCTGAGCCGTCAGTTGTGTGAGTTGATGGGAGGAACATTCCAGGCCGTCCCTCGTACTACAGGTGGTGTCAGGTTCACTATTCGTATCCCTCTTAGCAGGCTACACAATACCGAAGAAGTATCACCGCCGACGTATCTCCCTCAACCCGATCTGGTGTTGATTACGGCAACGCAGGCACGTGTGCTACAGGCAGCATTAGAACAATTTGGCTGGCAGGTGCAAAGCGAAGCCAGTCTTTCACATGTGCTACATCGTCTCTACCGTCCACCTGCTGCCATTCTGATTGATGTCCCGGAAAATCGTGATCTGGTGGTAGCGACCTTACAGGCTGCCGGCTGGCAAGATGTACCGATCATCTGGTTGACCGATAACGTTGAGCGTACCGGTAGCACTGATTATGCAGTATGGCCGGGAGAGGTGGAACAGGTTATTCAGACGGTGCAGGTCGTGTTATCTCGCCGCTCAAGAACTACAACGTCGCGCACCATTCTGGTGATTGATGATGAACTTCCGACACGTCTGATGATCCGCCGGGCATTGGAGAGTGATGGTTGGGTTGTATTGGAAGCAAACAACGGGCAGATTGGAGCAACCATCTGGCGTACCAATAAGCCACAACTGGTGATCATGGATGTGACGTTACCGGACGTTGATGGCCTAGTACTCTTGCGCGAAGTGTGCGCTGATCTGGAAACACCGGTGATTGTGATATCAGAGCGGATACTGCGGCGTGAGGAGCTGGAATTTCTTGCCAGTATTGGCGCCGTCGTTTTGCAGAAGGGGCATTATCGACGGGGTGATCTCCTTGAGTTAGTTCGCAAACTGGTATGGGAGCGGTTGTGAACCGTATTCTTAGTGCACCAGCGGCTAGTGCAGCGTCAGGGTGATAGTTGGGTAGCGTGTCAGGCATTCGTTACTACCAGAGGTGTCATAGTGTTCGTAACTCGTGATCCGACGATCACCCTGCCACTACACCCGAGTTTGGAAGCCTGTAACCGGTATCACCGCTCCACACGCCGAGATCTCACCTTTCGGTAAGAGTAGCGTTGCCGACGGGGGCACCTGTGGCGCATCATTTGGCGTGCGGCAGTGTGCCCCCGCACCAAGCTGTGCCTGCGATCAGGAGCGTGTTGCAGCAATTTCCTCACGGGTCATAAGGACGACGTGTGAGTAGAGCGCGTTCGTCTGGTTAGATCGTCCGTGATGCTCTAATAAGCGGGTAGTACAGTCGTTGAGCAGGCTTCCAGCCTTCCGCGCTCGTTCTGTAACAGTGGCATAGATGTATAGACAAGCGAAAGTAGGAATTCCGCTCCCTGGCGCGAGGCAACGACACATCACCGGGCTTCAGCAGTGATGAACCGAATCAATAGAGATTTGACATTAACAAGAAACCATGCCACCGGTAAAGGAAGATCGCCGCACTAACTCCTCACATAGCAGCGTGAAATACCAATAAAAAAAACCCCCTGTCACATCGTGACAGGGGGTAGCACCTGGACAGGCAAGCGTGATCCATCAGCAGCATCGTAGCAAGAGCGATACTGATAGTGGGATAACTCCCTAGAAAGGAGGT
>NZ_DAOTZQ010000021.1:0-17083 GCF_034434295.1 Chloroflexus sp. | reverse complement strand
GACCTGCGCCACGACGTGGCCAGTGCCAGCGATCCCATTTACAACATCCTGCCCGACCGTCTGGTGCGGGTGACGGTGACCGAGAATGATGTGGCCGGTTTGATTATTAATCCCACTTCTCTCACGGTAGCGGAAGGTGGGCCGGCGGCGACCTACACAGTGGTGCTGACCAGTGAACCGATTGCGAATGTCACCGTTACTATCGACGGCCAGGGTCAGGTGACACTGGATGGACAGGCAACGCTGACCCTCACCTTCACGCCGGGCAACTGGAATACACCACAGACTGTCACCATCCAGGCAATTGACGACCAGATCGACGAGACGCCGACCGGAGCAACCTACGATGTGACCCTGCTCCACATTCTGGGCGGCGGTGATCCAGTCTACGCCAGCCTGCCAGCGGCACCGCTCACGGTGACGATTATCGAGAACGATACTGCCGGTCTGAACATTAACCCTTCCAGCCTGACAATTACTGAAGGTATTGTGGGGACGTATGAGGTGAGCCTGACCAGCGAACCGCTTGCGCCAGTTACTGTCGTTATTGACGGCGCAGGATGGTTGCAGGTGAATGGTGGGCCAACAGCAACCCTGATCTTCGACGATTCCAACTGGAACAACCCTCAGACCGTCAGCGTGCTGGAACCGAATGTCGATCAGATTGCCCAACCACCACGCAACCGCACCATCACCCACGCCACAACCAGCGTCGACCCGGCATACAGTGGGTTGAGCGGTATCATCCTACCGGTGACTGTAAATGATGATGATATTCCGGACATTGTGATCAGCGCCACTACCCTCACCGTTACCGAAGGGGGTAGTGTGAATTACAGTGTTGCGCTGGCAACCCAGCCCACAGCCAACGTTACCGTCACCATCGACGGCCAGGGTCAGGTAACCTTGAACGGACAGGAGATCCTGAACCTGACCTTTTCGTCGGCAACCTGGAACACGCCGCAACCTGTCACTATCGCTGTGCCGGAAGATGCCATTGCTGAAGCCACCCAAACCCTTGTGATCACCCATTCGGCAAGCAGCAGCGATCCGTTCTACAATGGACTGAGCGGACCTACGCTTGATCTCACCATCAGCGACAACGACACCGCAGGATTTGTCGTCACAATACCACCGGTGCCGTTGATTGTCTCGGAAAATGGCGACGGCATCGAGTTAAGACTCCGTCTCACCAGCCAGCCGACAGCGACAGTGCAGGTCAATATCTCAGTCAGCGATCCAACCGAGGGCAGCGTCACGCCGGCGAGTGTCATTTTTGACAATACAAACTGGAATATCGATGCAATACTGACGGTCACCGGCGTAGACGATCCGCTGGAAGATGGACATCAACCGTTTACCGTCCAGCTTGAGCCGGCGGTAAGCAGCGATCCCTTCTACAACGGCCTGCCGCCGACTCCGAACAGTGTAAACGTCCTCAACCGCGACAACGAGCCGGTGCGGATTAGCATCGACGATGTCACACGGTTTGAAGGTGATAGCGGTATAACAAACAGTATCTTTATCGTGCGCATCAACCGGGTGTCGGATCGCGATATCTTGTTCGATTACACAACCACCGATGGCACTGCGCTCGCTATCCTGGATTACGGTGCTTCCGCCGGCACCCTCACCATTCCTGCCGGTTCACTCCAGGTCACGTTACCGGTGGGCGTGATTGGCGATACGCTGGCTGAAGACGATGAGTTTTTCACCGTCAATCTGAGCAACCCACGGGCCACCATGCCCGGACAGCCAGCCACCATCGTGACCGATGAGACGGTCGTCATTAGTGATGGGATAGGTGTGGGCACCATTCGTGATGATGATCCGCCGGCAGTACGTTTCGTCACCAGTGATGTTGTCGTCAATGAGAGTGCCGGTCTGGTGACACTAACTGTCACCCTGAGCCGGGCAGCCACTGTACCGGTAAGCGTTGACTACGCAACCATAAACGGTGGAACGGCTCTGCCAGGTGATGGATCAGCGCCAACGCACGACTATGTGCCGGTGAGTGGCACGCTGAACTTTGCGGTAGGAGAAACGAGTCGAACCTTCACGATCCAGATACTGAACAACGCAAGCAGCGATCAGCCATTCGAGACGATTCTGGTGAGCCTGAGCAATCCAACCGGTGCGACGTTGGGCGATCCGTCTACCGCAACTGTCACCATCGTCGATGCGACACCGGTATTGCTAACCCAAGACCCAACGGCACTGCAAACCGCCGGCCCTAACTACACAACCTTCAACTGGAACTTCTACGGCGTGAATGAAGGCGCATCAATCGTCCGCATTGACGTACCATGTGGCGTGAGCGGCCAGTTGGCGGTTGAATTACTCAGCCCGGCGATCAACCCAGCCACCAACTTCACCGATGCTATTCGAGGCACAGCGGAAAGTACCACCTTTGCGCTGTATCACATGCCGGTTGGCTGGCAGGCCGGTGATGGCTATCCACCAACTGTTGGCACTCTGGTCACCAGTGCTACCTATCTCCCCAATACTGGCGATGCCACGACCTGGGTGGCTCTACCGGGCATTCCTGGTACGACCCCGTGTGGAGTCTATTTGCTTGTCGCGAGTGTTCCAGACGATGATACGAATGGATGGGCAGTGCGCAGTGGCTGGAGTGGCAGCGGTGCGCCTACCGTCGACTTAGATGGCATACCGGGCAGCGGCGACGAGATTGTCCAGGGCATTGTACGCCAGACCTTACGCCATCCACCGGGAACGCCGTTCTGTACCACCTTCTTCCAGTATGTGGCACCAGGGCAGAGCAGTGTCGCTTTCCACAACTTCGACCTGAACGATGTTGGTAGTGCCTGGGTACGCTACTATCCACCCGGATCGGTCTACGATCCCACCGGACAGAGTGGTGGAATTGCAGGTACCGCTTCGGCTAATGGACAGTGGAATAACGGCACAACAACAACTCGTGGCGGCGACGTTATTCTTTCACCGCAGCCGGGCTGGTGGCGGATTGTCACTTGCACGAATAGCGCTACCAGTGAGAACCACTTCATTCAGGAAGGGCAGACTGGCCTACCCCTTTACCTGAACATCCCACCCACACCTGATGTGGCGTTACAGGCATCATCGGTGTCTTCGGTATCAACCGGAAATACGTTCAACCTGACTGTTGACTATACCAATCAGGCAAGTGGCATTACTGCCGGCGCCGCCCGCAACTTCCAGATCACGATCACCTTACCGAATGGGATCAGCTTTGGTAGCGGTGCGTGCGCAGGATCCCCCGGAACGTGTACCATCAGCGGCCAGACGATGACCATTGATGTCGGTTTGTTGACAGCAGGTACGGGCAACATCTTCAATATACCGCTGGTTGCCGGAGCAAATCCGGTGGGGGTAAGCCCGATTGCGGTACAGGCCACGGCCACCGACCAGAGTGGTCATCCGTATCAATGGCAAGACTATGTGATCGTGCGGATTGTACCGTGATGGCGGTGGCTGGATCAGGGAGCGTAATGTCGTAGGGTGTGGGTTTCAACCTGCTAATCATCAGGCGGGCTAACGACCTACCCAACAGTATGCAACCCTCTCCAGAATTATGTAAGGGCACGAGCGACAACCACGCTTCGTTATCTCAGATCTTGAGTGATACTGTTCATCACAGCACGGCACCAGTGGTAGGGCGATCTGCGGGTATCCACTACATCCGCGAATTCAGAGTGGTACGATAGAGAACAGCATATATCTCCATACTGAAACAGGAGCACAAACCGATGTTTCCACTTGTTACCATTACCGGTGAGCCATTTGAACGTGGTCAGCAGTACGGAGCAGCGACAGCAGCACTCATTCGCCATAGTATTGCCAGTTATGCCCGCCTGTTTGCGTATCGGCGCGGAATGGATTGGGCAGAAGTTCAGCAGGCAGCTCTGGCTTATGAACCACTGTTGCACGATATAGCGCCTGATTTACTAACCGAGATGCGAGGGATTGCGATGGGGGCTGGGCGTACTCTGGCCGAGATCATTGCGTTGAATGTACGTACCGAATTGCTGACCGGTGTCGGGGTTGGTTTTCATCATCCTGAAGCAGCGGCTGCGCTGGCCCGCAATCGAGCGGCAGGAGTTCCCCAACATCAAGAGCAACTACCACCAACACCCGCAACCAGCAGCGACGATGGTGAATGCACTACTGCTGCGGCTACCTCACCGGCTACCGCAAACGGTGGCGTCTGGCTGGCCCAAACCTGGGACTGGCAGGGTGATCAGCGCACCGCCTGTGTCTTGTTGCGTGTGAGCGGCCCTGACACACCCTCACTGCTGACGCTCACCGAAGCAGGGATGGTAGCGAAGATTGGTCTCAACGAAGCTGGCATTGCTGTTGGTCTCAACTTGCTTCGTTCCCGCACTGACGGTCAACAGCAAGGAATGCCGGTTCACGTTCTGTTACGCCAGATACTACAGTCAACCGATACCGCAACAGCGCAACGTCTGACCAGACACATCCCGGCAGCCGGTTCATCATGTATTACGCTGGCCAGTGCCGATGGCGAACTGGTCGCGCTAGAATTGACCCCTACCGGTATTGCCGAAATACCCGCTCAAGAAGGACTGTTAGCACACGCCAATCACTGCCTCGACGGAGAAACTGCTGCGGGTGAATGCCCGTTGGAGCCAACCTCAACAACGAGAGAACGGTATGGACGAGCGTGGGAACTCTTGCATGCTGCGGCGGGCCAGATTGATCTGGATGTATTGCAGACAATTCTGCGCGATCACGACGGTGCCCCCCGCTGTATTTGCCGACACCCCGATCCGCACGTTGCCGCGGTTGATCGCAATGAGAGTGTGTGCGGTGTTATCATTGACCTTCACCGACGCACAATGCATGTTGCCGCAAATATCCCCTGTCAGGCGCCGTTTGTGCCGTTCACGCTCTAAGTAGAAGGTAGGATATAGAAGACAGGAAGTGAGAAAGTAGGGGGAGCTGCAATCTGTGCGGTGCGGGTGTTAGGGGGCGTCGTAGGTAGAGAAGCGAGCCGGAGGCTCGCGCTCCCAGGATGGCTGCTGGCGCTTGCCCACCACGATGAGTCGCACAAGAATGAGCGAGAGACAGAGCTACTGCGTCCAGTAGTGGTATGCGCCCCCCACCTTCACCCGCCACCGGTACCGGATGGCGCGGGCTGTCGCTCGCTGATTCAGCGGTGCGATATGCCGTTAGCAGGGGGCACAGCGGGCTGTTGCAAGTGGTGAAGCGCGCCGGAGGCGCACGCTCCCAGTATGGCAACTGGCGTTTGTCCACCACGATGGATCGCTCAACGATGCAACGTGACAGTAGATTGTGGGTCACGATTTTTACAAAACCAGGTTTGATATGACCCCTATTGTGCAAGGCCACACCCGTTACCTTTCCATCGCATACCTGGTACCGGCACACGATAGTTACTGATCGACAATCTTGCGCAACCTTGCAGGTACGAAGCAAAGCAGGGTTTGCAAGTATGGCTTTCAATCTTCATAACAAACGTGGTGTGCAAGAGGCAGGAAAATTACCCGGCGTGGGGTTCCGTTCCTGAAGATAAGTTCTGCAACTGACAGAGGTTCTGCAACCGGGCATACCTGTCAGCAATCGCTTGTGATTGATGATACAATAGATGGCGGTTACCGACTACGTTCATACTCATCAGCACTAAGAGGTATTGCCAGTCACGCCTCGTATACGAGCTGAAGCAATTGACGGTACATGCTACCAGGGACAACCCATGAGTGAACCAACCATTCTGGAACGGATATTAGCCCACAAACGAGTGGAAGTACGTCGTCAACAAGCCAAAATCCCCCTTGCTGCCCTGCAAGAACGGATTCGGCATGCACCACCGATTCGTGATTTCGCCGCTGCACTGCGCCGGGCACCGGCAACTGCCCTCATCGCCGAAGTCAAGAAGGCCTCACCCAGTCGTGGTGTGTTGCTGGCCAACTTCGACCATCTGGCCCTGGCCCGTACCTACGTGGCCAACGGTGCGGCGGCATTGTCGGTATTGACCGATCAGCGGTTCTTTCAGGGAAGTCTAACCTACCTGGCCGGTATTCGTACCCTGCCCGACATTCAGACAACGGGCACGCCCTTGCTTCGGAAAGATTTCATCATCGATCCGTATCAGGTCTACGAAGCGCGTGCCTACGGTGCTGACGCCATTCTGTTAATTGTGGCTGCACTCGATGATCAGACACTGGCTGACCTTTTCACCCTGACCTATGAACTGGGAATGCATGCCCTGGTAGAGGTACACACTGTCGCCGAGTTAGAACGAGCACTACGCCTCCAGCCAGCAATCGTTGGGGTGAACAACCGTGATCTGCACCGTTTCGTGACCGACCGCACGACAACCCGGAACGTAGCAGATCATCTGCCAACAGGAACGCAACGGCCATTGTTGGTCAGTGAGAGCGGTATTTTTACCCCTGACCACGTTGCCGAAGTGCGTGGCTACGGTGCCGATGCGATCCTGGTCGGAGAGGCATTAGTGACAGCACCGGATATTGGGCTTCAGGTGCGAACACTGGCGACCGCATAACAGCAAGGAGAGTTTACCGTGCGACGATGTCCTGCCTGTGGGTATCCTGTGACTGGTACAGAACGATTTTGTCCAGCTTGTGGTCACAGGTTGTCCTCAATCGAGAGCAGCGTAACACCGGTCATCGACACGACAACCCCGCTACTGCCGGCCCAAAACAGCCGACTGGCGATTGCCAGTCTCATCTGTGGAGTAATGACCTGGATTCTCTTTTTTGTCCCATTATTCCTGGCCATTCCGGCTGTCATTTGCGGCCACCTGGGGCACAGAGCAATTCAGCGCGGGAACGGCATCGTCACCGGCAAGGGGATAGCCTTGATCGGAATGGCGTTAGGATATGCGCATCTCGTGCTCACCGGGCTGGCACTGTGCGTACTGCTGATCGTCCTGGTGCTAACGGTATAAATGCAACGACGATAGATAACGCTATCTCACCACAAGGGCAGAGGCCATACAAAGGCCGAACACACATATTGTCAGTCGATGTTCCTTTCACATAAACAATGCGTGCGGAAGAATTGCTTCCACACGCATGTGATTACCCGATACTGAAGAGCACGCTGCACCGGGCTAACGGTTGGTATTAGCCAACTTCAGGAATAATCACACCATAATTCCCATCACGCCGTCGATATAGCACGCTGACCTGCATCGTTTCGGCATCCTGGAAGACGAAGAAATTGTGACCGAGCAATTCCATCTGCTCAATCGCATCGTCAACGAACATCGGACGGAGACGGAAGGTTTTGGTGCGAATCACCCTGGCCTCTGATTCAACCTCAGTTGGGGTGGCAAGAGCTGCCGCCTCTGCTTCGGCGATAGCAACCTCTTCCGCCGGGGTCAACCCATTGGGAGCACGCCGTTGGTCACGGCTTCGCCGCCAATACTTGTCTTTGTAGCGCGCAATCTGGCGTTGAAGCACCTCCTGTACTTCATCAATCGCGGCATAGAGATCGGGTGAGCGCTCTTCGGCACGCAGAATTACGCCGTGCTCGGCAACCAGTGTCGTCTGCACACGATAGACCTCACCGGCATTGCGTTGTTGTTCGTGTTGGACTTCGACAGTGATACTGGTAATGCCGTGAAGATAGCGCTCAAGTTTAGAGAGCTTCTCTTCGATGTGTGCCCGCTGACGATCCGAGATTTTGCCGTTGCGGCTCTTGATGGTCAGTTCCATCGATCTCCTCCATCCGCTGTTGCCCACCTTTAGCAGGGGGCGGGGCGATAAAAAAACAACCCGGCCCCCGCCATGGAGCACGGCGAGGACCGAGCTATTTCTCAAAAGGCAATGATTTGCGAAATTGTCAGGCCGACCTGAAGGGTCATAGGGCCTCGCTTCCTGCAGAAACGCTACTACGATGTAGCACCAACGTCGCAACCTTTCTCGTATTCTACTACGCCACTAGCCGTCACGCAAGACACGAACAGTGAGAAACTGTTTACCATGCGATATATTTACTCACACCACCAGCTCCATCCCTTCTGCGGCAGCGATCAATTGTAGCGAGCTACCTTGCGCGGCTAACATCTGCCGAAAGTGATCAACAATCGCATCAAGTTCATCATCGGTGCGTGTCGGGGCGTGATGAAACAGCAACAGGCGCTCAACGTCAGCAGCCTGAGCCATCTCGATAGCATCTTCAATCCGGCTATGACCGTAATCCTCTACCTGCTCATCACGTAGATAGGGAGTACTGTGAATAAGGACATTGGCCTGTTTGGCAAAGGCAATCGCGGCTTCACGAATACCACGCTTACTATACCGGACATCGGTGATGTAGACCAAAGCCCGCCTCCCTTCTTCCAGGCGGTAAGCCCAGATTGGTGAATGGGGACGATATGATAGGGGCATTGCCCGAATGGTGAGTTGACCAACAATGAATGGCTCGGTTGAAATAGGCGTAAACCGATGCGTGGCACCGATATGAGCCAGTCCAAACACGGGTGAGTAAACCGGTGACAGCATGCCATCGTAGACCATTTGCAGAGATCCACGAGTGCTATCAGGGCCGTAGATATCGAGACGATTACCGGGAATATGCACAACGCCGGGAAAGGGCAGGCCGAGAATATGATCCCAGTAGGTATGGCTGATCAACAGAGTCAGTGTGCCACGGCCACGACCGAATTCACCCTGCATCAACTCATCACCCAGCATGCAGAAGCCAGTTCCAGTATCAAGAACAATGAGTTCACCGCGTTCACCGGTAACTGAGGTACAACAGGTATTACCGCCATAGCGCAACATCGCTGCATTCGGTGTCGGTACATACCCGCGTACTCCCCAGAAACGAACCTTCATGGCTTCCTCACTAACTCCATACCCTCAAATGCAGCAGAGACGATTAATCCCGGTATTGCGGCTACCTGCTGCTCGGCAACGATCTGATCCAACTCAGCATCAGTACGGTGAGGGTCATGGTGAAACAGGATCAACTGACGCACCTGGGCTGCTTCAGCAATTTCACGTGCCTGAGAAGCACTGCTATGACCCCAATGGGGAAAACGGGCATATTGGGCATCGGTAAACTGCGCATCGTAAATTAACCAATCGGCACGATACGCCAGCTCAAGAATCGCTTCTTTCATTACCGCCAGTTCACGCAACTCGCTCTGACTGCGAGCAGTGGGCTGGCCAGTCCACTCGATACGTTGCTCGCCGAAGAGCACCGTATGAAACGGCCCTGTGTCGGGAATAAACGTCAGCACACCCTGATCGGTCTCGAGCCGATAGGCCAATGCTCGATAGGGATGATTCGCGAGAGCCGTTCGTATCCGAACCGGCCCTAACTCAAAACAATGACCGGCACCGATCTCGAAGAAGTTAATCTGAGCACGCAGATCATCGAGGGTGAGTGGAAGCAGAGGATCACTCAATGCACCAGCCAGGGTTGTACGCAGACTCGACTGAGTACGGGCCAGACCATAGATATCAATTTTTGAATTCGGGTCAAACAGGGGGGCAAAGAACGGAAAACCTATGATATGATCCCAATGAGTGTGAGTAATTAAGAGATCGAACCGGTTCGGTGGAGCATACAATTGCCGAAGAGCTTCCCCCAACATGCGCAGACCGGTACCAGCATCAAGAATAATATGGTGGCCTTCGGCTTCTACTTCGACACACGTTGTGTTACCACCATAGCGCAACATACTGGCGTTTGCAACCGGGTATGATCCTCGTGTGCCCCAAATACGAACTCTCATCAATGCACCTGTACAATATTATGTCGTATTAACGCAACCAGGTGCGCCACACTATGCAGCACTGCAACACACAGTTTACAGCATAAACGCAATTTGTGCAGGCTTTTTAAGTGTCATTTTGTTTATCGCCGCTTCACCAGAAAGGGAAAAAGATGTCTCGTTTTCGTGTTGGCGTTCAACTTCCTCCACAACACACCACGTGGGAATCGTACCGGCAAGCTGTTCAATATGCCGAATCAATTGGTTGTGACACGATCTGGAACTGGGATCACTTTTTTCCTCTCTACGGGCCGCCAGATGGTCCACATTTCGAGGGCTGGACACTTCTGACGGCAATGGCTGTTATCACCCAACGGGTCGAGGTTGGATGTCTGGTCACCTGCAACAGCTATCGTAATCCAGCCTTACTCTCGAACATGGCAAAGACCGTTGATCATATCAGCGGCGGACGACTCATTCTTGGGCTGGGTGCAGGTTGGTTTGAACGAGATTATACGACGTTTGGCTACGAATTTGGGACGGCTGCCGACCGTTTGCGCGCACTTCGTCAGGCGTTGCCGATTATTAAAGAGCGATGGGCTGCCGATCAACCACCACCATTGCGCCGCATTCCAATCTTGATCGGCGGTGGCGGTGAAAAGGTCACCCTGCGCATTACTGCTGAACACGCTGACATCTGGCACGGCTTCGGTCCGATTGAAAATTTTAAGCGGAAGAATGCCATTCTCGATCAGTGGTGCGAACAGATCGGACGTGACTCGGCAACCATCGAGCGCAGTGTGTCACCGCGAGCTGGTGAGCCGATTGAACCATACCTTGAAGCCGGTGCCACTCACATCATCATCGGCATGGGCGAACCGTGGAACTTCGCACCGGTTGAGGGGCTGCTGAAACTGCGCGGCTAGAAGTTGATATAAATTACATAACCTGTATCACGTCGGGCGAGGTAGACGAAGGAACGATTTTCGCCTGCCTCGCCCGACAGGTTTTTGCAGGCCAACCAACGCTGCAATCCTCAACCGAAGAGCGGCTATGGGTGACCCGTACAACCTGGATTGCACGAATGGTTTGCACGATGTGATACACTTCATGGTATGAAACACCGCATATCGTCATTCGTGCAAGCCGTCGTCTCCCGTTATCAGCGAGCAGCATTAGCGTTTCTTGTGCTGCTCTCGCTGGTAGTGCTGGTTGTTGCTTTGAGCGCTCTGAGTGACCCGGTACTGCGGACGGCCTGGCCCCGACTGATCGGTATGCTGGCCTGTTTAGTGGGTATGGTCGGGCTGGCATGGATTACACCCCTGCGCCTCCTGACCGTATGGGGACAGGTGATACTGATTGGTCTCGAGCTGGCCGCTGCGGCCGGTGCGCAATTACTATACCCAACACCTTTGATTGACTATATCTATCTCATCCTGGTTCTACAGGGCATTATGCTCTTCCGGCCATGGTTGTGGGCAATAATGGCCGTCGGCATTTGGATGATCTGGGCAATGGTACGTTACCGCCTCTCGCACGACCTGATTGGATGGCTAGAAAGTAACCTCGCGATAGCTTTCCCCGCTACCTGCGCTATCATTGCCGCCTTTATCTATGCCCGGCATCTCCGGCGCAGCGAACAGGTTCAGCAGATGCTACAGCAGATGCAGCAGCGCTCAGCAGCTTTCTCGACATTTCTCCGCGACGTTCAGCAGCGCGTGGCTCACGAAGAGCGGCAGCGATTGTTGCACCTGCTGGCCGACGAAGTTCAGCAGGCATTGGCGCAGGCCGAACAAAGTATCGCGGGTGCGCTGGCGGTTGCCCAAACCAACTTACATCGCTTACATGCAGTGCTTGATCTGCCACGTGCCGCTGCCGCAACTGCAATTGATCGCCTGCGTAGCGCAGTCACTGCTCTCCGTTTCCAGAGTGATGATACCCGGCAACCAGCACGACTGGCACTGGACAATACGTTAGAGGAAACCCTGATCGCGCCCCGCCCATACTCTGTGCTGGCCTGGCTCCTACCATCGCTCTTCGTCAGTCTTTCGGTAGGCCTGGCCCTCATCCAGCCCAATCCACTCTCGCTGCCAGCCTTGCTCTGGCTGGTAGTACTCGGTGGCCTGCTGATTGTGGCCAGTGCCTGTACCCAACACGTTCGACAGACCATCTTTATCCAGATTGGCCTGGTAGTGCAAACGCTGACCATTACATTGATGGCGGCAGTGACCAATCTGATACCGCTTCTCTGGGGATTGCTGTTGGTAGCATGGCAAATGGCTAGCCGCCTTTCAACCCTGCAATTGATCTTCTTCGGCAGCATCTTTCCACTGCTTTTGCTGGGGATCGGTTTCTGGCAGTCACTAACCCTTGATGCCGCCACCATCCTCGGCCTCGGCGTTGCACTGGCGCTGGTAGGGGCACCGCTCATCCTGGCCCGTTATCAGTTGCGGCGGCGTCAGCAGGTTGAATGGCAAATGCAACTACTCTCTGCCGAGATGCAGCAGCAGGCAAACGAGATTCAGACGATTACGATTGCAGCAGAACGATCACGCTTTGCCCGTGAAATGCATGACGATCTGGGTTCAAAACTGGTCTTAATTAACCTCGAACTCCAACTGGCCGCCGATCTGGCTGCTGAAGACCCGGCAGCCGCCCGTGACCATCTGGCTCATAGCCGGGAATTGCTGCACAGTGCCTGGCAAAGCCTGCTGGCAGTAGTTGACGCTGATTTATCCATCCAGCCTGAAGATCTGACGCAGAATCTGCACCAGTTGGTACGTCAATGTGCCCAGAGTACAGGGATTACAGTTGAATTGAACCTTCACGGCGACATTAATCAATTACCTGCTCCGGTAGCACACTGTGTCTATCGGGCTGTGCAAGAGGGCTTGACCAACGCTTGCAAGCATGCCAGTGCCGATACAATTATCGTTTACGTCAGTACTGAAGGTGGTTACGTGGTTGTAACCGTCACCAATAATGATCGTTCGGACCAACCACGATCACACATCGATCTGGGGAGCGGAAGTTTTGGGCTGGTTGGATTACGAGAACGGGCAGAGTTACTGGGAGGCGGGATCGAAGCCGGTGCATTACCAACAGGAGGCTGGCGGTTACGGCTAGTGCTTCCAATTGACCACGAGGAATAACGATGACGATCCGCGTTCTGATAGTCGATGATCAGGCTCTCATTCGCACCGGTATCGCGACCTTGCTGTCGCGCAAAGCCGATATTGAAGTTGTTGGTCAGGCCGGGAATGGGCGCGAGGCGCTTGAGCTGGTTGCAGCACTCGATCCTGATGTTGTGCTCATGGATGTGATGATGCCGGTCATGGATGGAGTAGAAGCGACGCGAAAACTTGCCGAACGCGGCCCACGTCCGACAGTAATTATGTTAACTACCTTCCACGATGATGAACGGGTCCTGCAATCAATCGCTGCCGGCGCTCGTGGTTACCTGCTCAAAGATGTCGATCATCGAGTATTGGCCGATAGCATTCGCACCGTTGCCAGCGGCGGTGCGCTGATTCATCCGCAGATCACTGCGCAATTATTGCCACGTCTGGCCAGTCTGGCTCCTACACCGGCCGCCGCTTCCTCAACACCACCCGATGTTACCGCTCTCCTCACCCCACGCGAGCGCGATATTCTGCGGCTACTGGCCCAAGGCTATACCAATCAAGAGATTGGCGAACAGCTTGCGCTGAGTGTGGGAACCGTTAAGAATCATCTAAGCGTGATTTTCGCCAAGCTAGCTGTACGCGACCGCACCCAGGCCGCGCTCTGGGCACGAGAGCATTTGTTGTAGGTATGGGGATCGAGATCGTTCACATACCGCCAGTGCAGAACCTGTTTCGTAAGAGCGATGAGGAGTCTATCCATAGTATCCACATCCGCAACCAGGAACCCTAGCACCGCATGCGCAACGACATCATCCATCGCGATGGTAATGTTAGTGGGAACACGCAACGTCTGTAGGAGGCTGCTGGAATGATTCGGAAGGGGCGGGTTCAGAACCCGTCCCTTCCACACACGCTAAGCGTTAAGAGTTATTTCTTCTGGTTTACGATGATCTGCGGGGCGCAGGTGCAGTATGCTTTGCAGGTGCTCGCATTTCCAGGATATATCGGTCGTCTACGACGATAGCACGCTCGCAGGTGCAGCGCGAGGGTAATGAGCGTACCATGACTTTAAACCAGATGTGATATTACCTCATATTCGATGACCGAGTGATACCCGGCAATGCTCAAGATTTGATATTACAGCGAGAGAACGTAAGGAGAACTGGGGGCAGCAGGACTTCTCTACACTGCAACCTGCAACGACCTGAGTTCTCCTCACCATAGCCATCGTACAATCTTTTCAAGCCCAATGGAGCTTAGCGTAACACGACACCAGACTCGCACCTCCAATCAACATTGCCCCTACTCGTGCACTAATTTCGCTGCCTCCTGGGAGACGAGAGGTAGATACAACTGACCATCTATCACACTGCCACCGACAGAAGAAGCCGATTGATTACGATTAACCACCGGCAGGAAGATCTGATACGTCGGTGGAGTAAACTGCCCTTTTGCCGTGTACATCACCGAATTGCCGGCCTGATCAATCGCTGTGATGATGAGCCGTACATCAGGCCAGGGTCGTGGTACGCTGGCCGTCCAGCGGCGTGGATTCTGGCTATCCTGCGAGAAAGTGAGTGGCGTCCAGGTCACATCATCATCGGCAAGATAAACGCCTGTTACCGTGACCTGCGGATTGGTGGGATTGTCTGGATCGCTGACGAAGACCTCGATCAGGGTTGAGACACTTTGCAGGTTTACATCCTGACCGGCGATGCGTACCCGCTCAATGACAGGTGGCACCTGGTCGTTAAGCGCTTCTTCAGCATTATCGGCTTGTGGATCAGTGTAGAGTACCTGGAAGACAAGCTGCGTATAGGTGCGCAACGTACCGGTAACACCATCGGTCGCCCGGAACTGGGCAGCGGTACTGATCAGGGTGTCACGAGGGCCGTTAGAACCCTCGGTACGACTATAGCCGAAGAAGCGATCAGGCACCCAGAAGCCAATCCCGGCGCTGAAATCGGGTTCAATCGTCGTGGTGATCAACGGCTCAAAGGTTTCAGTCACGATCTGTGTAATCGTCGGATTGAAATTATTCACCGTATTGTACTGACCACCTACAAAGATAACATCACGCACCATCAACGGTTCGCGACTATCATCGTCGTCACTACCCGACAACGCGGTGATGTCGTAGGCAAAGGCGGGTAATCCCGGCATGCCGATCAGATTGTTATCAAGGATTGTGACCGTCGGCGTAACGTTGAAGGTGCTGGCAAGTAAGAACGTATCGCTAATCGTAAAGTTGCTGGCATTCAGCCGGATACGCTGACCGCTGCGGGTCGGTTCGAGATAGTTAGTGTCATAGTTGATAGTAAAGGTTATCGTGCGGGTGAGTTGACTACCGGCCACCGGCATGGGTGCGGTACGGTCACCGGCGGGCAGCTCAGCATTCAGGTCTTCGACCGGTGCCGACAATGGGTTATCCACGAAGATGCGCTTCCACGGTAAACCGTAAAGGGTGGTGATTGCCAGTACCTTGTAGTCGTAGGCATTGAGGCCAAGTGAGGTGCGCAGATAGCGGAGCTTCGCATTGACCAGCGCCTCGCCAATACTGCGTCCCACGTAGGTTTCACCGTTTGCTGCCATCGGATCGGGGCGCACCTCATTTCGCACCAGCTCTTGCGTCAGCAACGCAGCCAAACGTTCACTGTAATCCACGCCATCAAGTGTCCCATAGCCATAGCCGGTATTCCCGATCCAGTTACCAGCGTGGCGATTGAAAGCCTGGGCAAAATCGGCAGCGTAGAAATCGATACGCGGCCCAAGTGATTGATCGATGGCAAAATACGGCACATTGTACCCGCTATGACAGCCCACTGAGTAGTAGAGCGTGTTGTAGAAAAAGCCAGGACAAATAGAAGGATAGAAGTCACACGAGCTAGACGGGATAGCGGATGTAAATCCTGAAGAATAGCCCACCGACAGAATGCGATCGGCAGGGAAGTTAGGATTCCCGATACCACTCACAGCCGGGATCAGTTGCCAGTGATCAAAGTGAGCATTGAGCGAACTGACGAGGGTCTGAGTATCAGAATAGAACTCCAGAGGAGAAGAAAAGAAGCCCGGCGTGTCGAGCGGTTGTTCGAGCCATTCGGCTTCAAACTGCGCACGATTCCAGGCGTTATTGTTTATAACCCGCTTGGTGACGCTGACACTGGTTGCCTGCTGCAAGGTGCGCGAGATTGCGTTAGCCCCGTCAATCAAGAAATCGTAGCCGGTGATGGACAGGCTGCGTGGGTAATAGAAATCCTCGCGCAAATATATATTCTCCTCCCCCCATCCGGGCACGTTGCGACGCAGAAAATCGGCAATCTCGGAGGGTCTTTCAACAATCCGGCCTACAGCCAGCCGCGGCACGAAGAGCGGAAATCCGTAAAAGCGGTAGGGTCGGTCGGCGCCGTAAGGGTTATCACTGAGCAGCATGCGGTTGCGCAATGCCGCACCGAGTGGATTGTTGGGAGAAATAAGACTCGCACCGTTCGTATTCGGATCAATCGTCTTCAAATAGTCGAGGTAATCGGCTTCGTTGGCAATCGTTGTCAGATCGGGCAAACGGAAGAAGGGGATGATCTCATCCCCGCCGACCAACACGATATTACGCACATTCGGGTATGGTGTTATCTGTTCATTTTCATTACCCGGACTGGAGTCGTTATTGGCTCGCATCCGGTAGCGAACCCGCACATCTCTTGAACGACCATCTCCAGCAGGTGCGGTAGCCGCTTCGATCACATGGTCAATGATCTGGGCCAGATAATTCGCATAAAGCGGATTGGATTGATTAGCCGGTTGCGACCAGTCGTTGAGCAATTGATTAAACGGCAGCGTACCAGTAATAACTTCCAGGTTTGCCAGATCGATGACGGCACCTTTTTCCAGGATCAGGGCATTTTCAGACACACCCCAGACCAGTTGCGTAAGCCCGGAATAACCAGTGGGTGAAGAGAGGGTTGTCGTAATCACATTAATTGCCGTAAGTTCATCAGGGTACAACCCCTGCATCCGAGCGGAATTGATGATATAGAGGGTGGTAACCTCAGGATCAACAATATCGGTCAGAAACTGCACATGCGGTGCCGGCCCTAACGATTGCAATGTGCTCCGCTCGAGCGTAATGGTGAGTCGGTACGGTTGTGAGCTGGTTTCGCCAGCGTTGGCAGGAGCAACCGCGACAAAATAGCGCCCCGGCTGCCAGACAATGGTTTCAATCTGCTCGTCA
>NZ_DAOTZQ010000020.1:0-5012 GCF_034434295.1 Chloroflexus sp. | reverse complement strand
AATGCATCGGCAACAGCCTTCATCGCTTCTGCTGCACTATCACCCTGAAAGCGAATCCAGTAGATGCTCATATTGCCTCACTTCACGAATGTGTAATAGCTTCTAAGCGCTCGATAATTCGATCAACAGCTTTTTCCCACGTCCAGCATTGCTGTACTTCCACAGCAGCCTGTGCTCCTTTTTCACGTGCTTCTGCTGGATGCTCGTAGACGTACCGCATAAGATAACGTAGATGATCAATATCAGGATCGGCCCAGCGTGAACCGGCATAATACGGTGAACGAGCGACTGCCGGTATTAACTGACGCACACGCAGCGGGTAACCTAACCGGTCGTTGAAGAAATCACGCTGAGCACCCCAGTCGGTTGCAATGACCGGTAAGCCGCAGGCCATGGCCTCAAGTATCGGCATACCCCATCCCTCACCACGGGTGGGCAGGACAAAGCAGTCGGCACTCCGGTAGAAACTTCCCATCTGGTGCTCGGCAATTTCCTGATTCAGGATAACCACGACTCTGGGTACGTCGGGACGGTTGACGATCTCGTGGATACGCTGGTGAACATCGAACCGTGGATCGTGGTTAAAAATCTTTAGCACCAGTACTACATCATCGCTACGCCTGAATTCACTCACGTATGCGCGCAGCAAGACTTCAGGTGCTTTCCGCTCAATCCATTCAAAGATAGAGAGAAACACAAACGAGTCAGTTGGTTTGTGTCCCTGGATACCTGGATGAAAATAGTTGGGATTAAAGCCCAGCGGAATAATATGGATTGGTCGTCGTACACCAGATTGGGCAAAGACATCACGGGTAAAGTGGCTCGGTACCCACACCTCGTCCATCTGATTTGCCTGATGCACCCAATCGGCAGGCAGTGCATCAGACTCCAGCATGGTAAACCCGATCCGGTAGCGACCACTGTTTTTGATAAAAGCATCTCCCTGACTGTAGACAACCTGGGGCAATGAGGTATCTTTGGGACGCTGCCGCAGTTGATCAAGCCGCGGATCGCGGGTCGGCGGTTCCGTGTAATCGGTGCCGAAGATGCAAGCCAGCCGGATATCGACACCACGCCGATCCAGCTCGCGGACAAATTCACGCGACGAGGTCGCGTACCCGGTGGCATGGGCGATGAGCGAATGCCAGACCAAACCATAGCGATACCGCCGCCGGTAGTAATCACGCCATTTCGACAGGAAAACCCGTTGTCCATGACTGAACATACGCCACCAGTCGGCGTTGTTAAGTTTTGTACTCGAATTTTCGTGGTGGACAACCCTGGCTCCACCAGTGCAAACAATCTTGAATCCAGCCTGCATTGCACGCAGACAATAGTCGGTGTCTTCGTAATACGAGAAATAGGTTTCATCCAGACCGCCAATGGTGGCAATCACATCACGCCGAATGTACATGCACGCACCGGTGACCCCTTCAACCTCGCGGATGCCGGGATACTGGCCGATAAACGGTTCACCACCACCGATCTGGTAGCCCCAGAAGTTATGTTGGGGCATGTAGGTGCCGGCGTGTTGTAAGAGGCCATTTGGGAAGAGGAGCAAACAACCGACAATCCCATAGTCGGGGTGATTGTTAGCCACATCACGCAGATGGGCCAGCCAGGACTCCTCAATGATTTCGGTGTCGTTGTTGAGGAGGAGCACATCGTGATCTGGAGGGGCTGCGGCAATGCCTTGATTCACGCCAGCCGCGAAACCCCGATTTTCGCCATTAGCAATCAGCGTAACATCGGGTTGATCACGAAGCCACTCCACGGTACCATCAGTACTACCGTTGTCAACAACGATAAAGCGATACGCTACATCACGAGTATTGGCACGCAGGCTGGTAAGGCACCGTTGAGTGAGCGCCAACCCATTCCATGTGAGTATTACGATTGCGACCGGTGGACGCGCACCGGGCTGGAAGAGAGGCCGCCTCGTATCGGTATTAGTGGATTGCTGCTGGAGATCGTTGACGGCAAATACTGTTGTACCATTGTTGCCTTGATCATCATGCTCGTTGTCTGTCACTACTGTCGCCGGATGTTCACCACGAGAAGAGACTTCAGCACTACCCAGGTCTTGCTCGTCCTGCAACGTAGCAGGTGATGATCTAGCAGACTCTCCTATTACACGTTCATCGCTAGCAGCATGTGCCGATGCATACGGCAACACATGCGAATGCAATGCCTGTTGTAAGCCGATAATTCGGCTGGTACGTTCGCGAGCAATAGCTTCAGAGCGCAATTCAATAAGCCTGCTACGAAGCGAATCGATCTCCTCGTTTGTCCAACCACGCTGCCGACCAATCTCAGGTAAGGCAAGAATCGCTTGCAGATAGGCGGCACGCAGATTGTCACTGATCCCTGCATCAGCACGCTCTTGCAATAAGGCTTGTTCGGCTGGAAAGACGAACTCGTGTAGTTCAGCGAGGGAACGATGCTTCAAGAGCAGACGCCAGCGCTGTCGCTCGATCATATAGGTATGTCTGGGCGATGTCTGTTGCAATGCACCCTCATGATGAATGAGCGTTGCTGCAGGTACCAGTTCGATACGCCAGCCCTGCGCCAGCGCACGCAGACAGAGGTCAACATCTTCGTAATAAGCCGGAGCGAATCCTTCATCAAATAACCCAACCTGATCGAGCATTCTCACACGCATACCCAGGGCCAGCGCAGCCAGGTAGTGTATCGGCGCAGGATCGTCGAGCGAGTGGCGATTTCGTCCATACCAGAGTGGCTCGATCAGGGTACCGCCAGCATGTTGAATCTGCCCATCAGGAAAACGGGCCAGACTGCCTGCAAGACCGACCGTCGGGTTGGCAAATACCGGCATCATTGCAGACAGCCAACCGGGATCAACTACTGTGTCCTGGTTTAGCGCAATCACCACATCGGGAGGTTCGGCTGCGGTTAAAGCTGCCTGTATACCTGCATTGACTGCACCGGCAAAACCGAGTGGTCGGTCGAAATCCAGGAGTGTTACATCAGGAAACTCGCGACGGACAATGTCCGGCCCATCATCACTACTACCATTATTCACGACAATAATGGCCGGTTGTTCTGACTGTTGTTGCAATGATTGCAGACAGTCACGAATGTATACACCACCCTGCCACAATGGAATAACAACGCTTGCTTTCATTTTGATAGAGCGAGAGATAGATCGCTTAATCGCTGTGCCACTTGTGAGAGCACTTCATCGAAATCAAGGATACGTGTTTCGAGATCAATAATGTGTTGATGGAGTGGAGGTAATGTGTCGCGAGCTTTTTGTAATTCAGCACGCAGCGAATGCAATTCAGTATTAAGTGTAATCTGTTCCTGTCTGACTACTTCCAGCAACGGCTTCATCTCGGCGAGTTGTTGGGTGAGCGAAGCTAGGTGATTTGCTACATGCTGCTGATGGAGAGTTGTCTCATAGCGAAGCGTATGGAGTTGCTCTTCCGTTCGTCGCGCCTGTTCATCGAAAGCACTGGATAAACGATATACCAGATTGATCAATGTTGCATTAAACGCCCGTTGCTGATCCACAATTCGACACAAGTCAGCGTGTAGTGAACCGGTTATTCGCCGTTGCAACCATTGCTTTATGCGCCCAGGAATTGAGCCTGGTTGGGAAGAAACTGGAGCGACCTGCCAATATTTTTCCAGTTCGTGGATCAGTGCATTGCGCTCTCGCAGAATGGTTTGCAGATTATCCTTATCCATGGTTGATTGCCGTTTCTCGGTTGTGCTGCGATCAGTCTTCCTTACAGGAGATGATACCATACGCCTCAACGGCTCTACCACCTGCGACCAGCGCAAACGCCGACCGAGAGCGGTAGCCTGCGCACTCTGATGCACCCAGTGCTGCCGATCGGTTAGTAAACGAATAAGTGCGGCGGCTACTGCCTGACTGTCACCAATCGGAACAACCTCTCCGGCCTGATGTTCCCCGATGAGTTCAGCAGCGGCATCACCGGCGCTGACAACACCAGGTCGTCCTACCCATAAATGATCCAGCACACGTGACCGTACAGCAGCATAGCGTGTCTCTAAATGTTCACGGTGCAATGATACCATAATCGCCGCTTCCAGCAGAAAGTCGGCACGTCGTGCGTAGGGTATCCATTCGTTGTAGAAGTGAATGCCGTTGCCGAGTAATCCCAGCTCAGCCGCCAGTTGGCGGGTTTGCTGGAGGGTTGCCATTTCAGGAACCTGGCCCGGATGTCGCCCGGCCAGGAAGACCAGGCGCGCTTGTGGTACGGCGGTTAGCACGTCCGGCATTGCCCGTACCACGGTCAGCGGATCGAGCCAGTCCCAGAGGCCGCTGCTCCAGAGAATGATCTGGTGATCGGCATTCAAGTCATCAAGTACACCGCGTAGTGCCGGTTGACCACTGGCCTGCGGCGGATCATCGCTCACCCCGAATGGCACCACGGCGATCAGGTTGCGCAGGAGAGGATCAACATCAATTAATGCGGGTGTTACACGTCCAAGCGCCAGCAAGCCTCCGATGTACAAGTCGCGCTGCTGTTCAGTAGCGCAGAGAAAATGGTCGCCACGCAAAAGTAACTCGCGCAATAACGTTATGTCACGCTGCGTTTGTTCTTCCCGTTCTGCAAGCGGTCGCTGGCGAAACAGTTCGAGGTTTTCAAAGACTATCGGATCATAAAGATCAACTATCAATCGACCTCGAAACGTAAGTAGTTCGGGATGAACAGAGGCAACGAAGCCGTTTGCCAATACCGTGGTTGCTTCATTCAGATACGGTGCAAGAGTGGTTTTGTCACCCCAGGTGTAATGCCCATACGTGATCCCTGGTGTTGACGGTAAATCAATAGGGCGAGGTGCAATTAAGGTTACCGGAATCTGTCTGGCCAGCGTCCGTGCCAGCTCCCACATCCGAATGCCAGGTCCAGCCATCCGTTGACCAACGACATCATGGCTGATGATCAGCAGATTATTCATCCGTGCCAGCTCCAGTTCCCTTCGCAGAACACCATGCCGTACCGTTGACTCAGACCATC
>NZ_DAOTZQ010000019.1:0-29424 GCF_034434295.1 Chloroflexus sp. | reverse complement strand
CGGGGATTTTGGTTTTTTGATGTGGCACTTACGATTTATCGACGCGCGCTTGGAAACTAGTGAGTTTCAATCCCCTCGCGGGGATTTTGGTTTTTTGATGGCGAACTCAACGGTTAGCGTCTCATAGCTGGTCGCCTCGACGGTTTCAATCCCCTCGCGGGGATTTTGGTTTTTTGATGATACCACATCTGTCGCCGCTTTGCAATGCGCTCGCCGCTGCGATTTGCGCGGCAGGGGTGATCTGGTCGTATTGTGTAAAGTCTTTTGCGCTATCTGAAGATGAAAGAATGCTGTTTTTGCCCATTGCAATCCAATCCCGCGCCATTCAGGGGTGGATGTTTACCCGAACGGCGCTTAGATGATGTAGATGTCCTGGCTGGTTTCAGGCGGTGGGCCATCGCCGATGATCTCAATCTGCTCACGACACGAGGCACAAAGCCGGTAGATGCGGAGCCGGTCTCCTTCTTCGTCTTTGATCAGGCGGTTGAGTTTCTGGCGTAGTTGCCGGTATGCCGGTGGTTCGAGATCACACTCAAAGACGCTTTCCAGCACACGCTGGCCGTAGCCCGCTAGCAGTTTGGCGATTTTGAGCCGGCGCTGGTCAACGCTGATGTCGTATGAGATCAGGTAGAACATTGGCCCACCTCTTTGTTCGTTATCGGGCGGTGAATGGTTCGTAGCGCTCCTGTTGGCCGCGAATGACGCGCGCCAGACGCCGGGCCTGCAGGGCGATGCAACGCTGGTAGGTGACTTTGCCCGGCCCGCTGTCGGCACCTTCTGGATGAGTCGCTTCGGTTCGCATCCGCTCTTCAAAGGCGGTCAGGAAGGCACGCCTGCCCTCGTCGGTGATGATGACCGGACGCACTTCGTCACCCGGTTGAAAGTGCTCCAGACGGAGCCGGCCATCGTTGCAGACACGCACAACCAGTGAGTCGATGAGAAGCGGGCGGAACTCTTCCATGAGATCGAGGGCCAGTGATGGCCGTCCGTAGTCGAGGCTGTGCAAAAAGCCAAGGTAGGGGTCGAAGCCGGCAGCCTGTACCGCACCCAGGGTTTTGTGGGCCAGCAGGGTGTAACCGAAGGAGAGTAACAGGTTGACCGGATCGGGCGGTGGGCGACGCTGGCGACTGCGGAAGTCCCATTCTGGCCCGATCAGACTGCGCAGGCCGGCAAAGTAGCGGGCGGTGGCGCTTCCTTCGAGGCCAAGGAGTGCGCTGAGCCGAGTGGTGCGACGCACCCGTTTGATGTAGGCGTCGAGATCGTCAGCAGCAGCCAGCGCTTCCGCCGGTGGAGTCGCCCGGTTGCGGCTGAAGCGCTGGAGCAGCACCCGCTGGTTGCGCAGTTTCCCTTCGACAAAGCTCTGCGCTAAGCGCAGGGTGCGTTCACTGTCGGCAGCACAGGCGTACTGAGCCTGGCGTAAGGCTACATGGGCAGTGATTTGACCGACCAGGCGGCCCTGGTAGCTGCCGTCGACGGTCATGAAGGTGACTTCGATGCCCCGATCAAGGAGTCGTTTGATGGCAGGTGTGCTAATGCCGATGTTGCCAAAGATGACGATGTCGTCGACTTTGACCAGCGGCACGCTGCCGATGATCTCACCCGCTCGCCGCACGACGATCCGTTCACCGTCACAGCCAATTTCGGCTCCCTGTTCAATCAGATAGAGTGTCGCCATTGTCTATCGCCTCGCGTGGTCTGGGCCGATCCGGTTTGCTGAGGAGGCGGGCCTGTCCGAAGCCACGAGTGGTGCCGGCACCGATTCCGCTGAAAAAGGCAAAGCGGGCCAGGACATCAATACAGGCACGCCAATACCGATCCGGATTGATGGCACGGAAGCTGCAACGTCCAACCGCACCGATCTGAATGACGCCACCACTGGTTGGACTGGCTACGCTGCGGAGGTCGTAACGATTGATGGCCAGACATTCCGCAGCAAACCGGCGTACTTCATCGGGAAGCGCCAGCTCCGATGAGGCATTCCACTGTTCCAGCAAACTGCCAAAGACCAGGTCGGGGAGCGGAAGAGGGACATTCAATCCACGCTGACGAAAGGTGGTTGGCGAGGCAAGCTGGAATGTCCAGACGCTCGGAAGCTGGTCGGGCCGGCTGAGCAGGGGCTGAGCCAGTTCCTGGTATGTGGCACTACCTGCCCACGTATGGACAGCACTGCTGTCGGCGCGTGCGGTGATCTGCCATGCCAGCCCGTCAAGATCGAGCGGAGCCAGGGCCGCCGGTGTCCAATCGGTGGCAATCTGCTCGAGTTCGGTACTAAGCAGGGTGACCCGCAGGTGATAGTCACGAGTAGGATCGACTGTTACCTGTAGCTCACCTCCCAGACCCCAGATGTTCGAGACGGTTAACGGTTTGCGACCATTGTCGTCGTGAATGCGGGCAGCCAACGCCGGATCAGCTTGCTGGATGAGGCGGAGAATGGCGGCGTGAGCGGCCCGGCTCAGATTACCGGCAACCTGAGCAACAGCGAGCGGACGTAAGGTGAAGACAATGGCCTGTGGCATACGATATTCCCTGGATCATAGATATGCGATTTGATTGTTAAGGTACCACAGATGCATTACATGATAGTATCCATTGTATCCACTATAAGTATAAGCCCGGCCTGCAATGGGTAGAGAGTATCTACCGCTGGGCAAGCCCATATGGGGCGGAGTGTTTATGGTTGTCTTACCAAATCTTGCGCAACAATATGCATCGTTCAGGTATCATCCTCGTCCAGAAGCGTTACCGGGAGTGCCACTGGCGAGTTGCTCGTGGCAAGTCGTCGGCGTTGTAGGGGCGATGCATGCGACGCCCCTACCAGCGTCCAGCGGTGCATCGTTCAGGTACAGTACCAGCTATGACCGTAACGATCCCATCCAGCATCCCGGTGACCATCCTGGTCACCGGCGCACCACGCACCGGATCGGCAGCATAGCTGCCGCACTCCAAACGCCGCACCACGCACACGACGAGCGGTCAAGGCAACCCATCCAGCACATGGTTGATTAGCCACGGGCAACCCTGCATGGGAACAGTATCTCCTCTGGGAAGTGCTACGACGGTGTACGTAGCAGGAATGCCAGCTTCGCGCAGTCACGCTCAGAAGCGACGCCATACTGCGTGTTGGACAGCATATAATATCCCTTGTAACACCCGATTTATGGACAGACATATGGCTACCACACTGCATATGCTCATCCCAAAAGCTTCACTCAGGTCTGGGTCGCCTGGAGTAAGCGATCCAGGAGCTGGTTGATGGACTGGTAGGGTGATGGTGGCAATGGCTGATGACACACCTGTTCGTAAAGCTGTTCGAGGTGCGGAACGATCTGGTCGGCAGCCGTCGATGGCGCTTCTGGGCCGGCGAAGGCACGGGCCAGCCCCACCTTCTGCACCCCTTCCAGATGATGGGTTAGCTCATTACGCCGCTTGACCAGTTCACCAAGCCGATCAATTGCTACCAGCAAGTTGCATTGATCCGGTTGCGTCCGATCAAGCAGATGGCCGAGCAGTTCCCGCATCAGCGAGCGGTCGGCAATGAGATCGCGGTTCGGATCGCGATCCCGGCTGAGGGTGAATGGCTGCTGATTCAGCCACTCACGCGCCAGATAGGTACCATCTGGATCAGGCTGTCGCTGCCGGTTGCGAAACCGTACCCCGTACCGTAAACAGAGGTAGCGCAGCAGGTTCTCTTCAAACCGTACCACCTGGGTGAGAAAGTCGGCATACAGGCCGATCTGGTAACGAGCCGCCGCTCCATGTACCACTTCAGCCAGCAGGAACTGGCGCACAGGTGTATCGACCTGCTCCAGTAAGGAATCCAGTTCAGCCCGCCACGGCCCGGCATTACGCACCCGCCGCAATGCACTGCGTGCATTGGCAAAGTCGAAATTGAAGCGGTAATGAGCGTATGCGAGCAGGGGCGCAATAATTTGCGCTGCCGTTGGCTCAAGCCGATCGATGATGATCGACTCGTGTTCCAGGAAGGTACGGGCTGCGGCGGCATAGGCATACGACGCGGCATGGGAACGCAGCGAAGCCCGTAACGGCGTAGCCAGCAGGCGTTTGCCGGTGTTCAGGGCAATCGGCAGCTCCTGGTTGGGATGGACGGAGAGGATTTCCGTCTGACTACCAAAGATTTCGGTGCCGGCAATGAGCAGACCGGTCGTCATCGCCGGGGTACCGCCGGTAACTTCAAAAAAGGCGGTATGGTGTGGGTACACCCGTCTCAAATCAGCCAGCCGCCGTTCGAGAAAGCGCAAGGTCAGGTCGTAATCGGAGGGATCGCACCCCTGACCATCTTCGGTCTGGATTGTCCAGATCGTGATCTGCTGTCCGTCGAGCCGCGGGTAGGGGGTGAGACCATCACACAGTAAACGGGCAATAATCTGCGCCGAATAGATGGTATCACTCGACCAGAATTGGGTGTTACCGGCGGGTGGTAGCTGGTCTGAGGCGATCAGGATCACGTGGTCAAGGATGACGTGACGAGTCGCCAGGTAGAGCAGCGCTTTGCTAATGATCGGCAAACTGAACGCGCCACACAATTCAGGATAGTGCGCCAGCGCTGTCTGCGCCCACTGCCGTTCGGAATGGCCGGTCTTGGGAAGAGCGGGATGCATGACATCCCGCCCACCAACATTACAGATCAACAGTGCCTTCATGAGCCTCTCCGCAGCTCGCGTTGAACCGTCTCGGCAATGCGATCAAACGGTGATTTGTGAACGGGATTATCGAGCAGTTCAATCATGTTGTAGAGATCGGGCACAATCTGATCAGCACCACCCTTGTAGGCGCTATCAATCGCTTCCCGTGCGACGCCGGCAAAGCCATGGGCAATCACACTCTGGTTACGTAATTCGGCCAGCGCGTCCAATCGGTTCAGGCGTTCGCGAACACCACCCAGCCGTTCACGGTCTTTCTTCGTAGCAAAGGGAGTACCATCAGCCCGCGTTCCACCATTCAGCACAAACTCCAGCAACGCCTGCATCACCGGGCGGTTCGGGCCATCGCGGTAGCGGAGCGGTTTGCCATCGAGGGTGCGCTGTTCGAGAAAGTCGCGCAGGGTCAGGTTGCCGTCAATCTGCGCCAGATACTGCACCAGACTGGCTTCGCGCTGTTCTTTGCTGAAGTCGGTCGGCAAACCGAGGTATTTCTCGACAATCAAGCGCAACACGCCTTCCTGGAAGCGAAAGAGGCGACCGAGCAGATCGGCGTAACGGCCATTGCGATACGCGATGTCGGCATTGTACGCCACCTCACGCAACAGTGCGGCAGCGTCATTCCGGATCAACTGTTGCAGATCGTCTTGCAACTCACGACAGAACTCGCGAATGCTACCACTGGCGTGGCGTTGCGCCCGTGCACCCGCCTGCATGGCTTGCTGAAAGTCGAAGGCTTCGCGGTAGACGGCGTATTCGAGTAACGCGCTGATCCATTCGCTGACCTGGGCTGACCGCGCACTGAGTAGCGCAGCCGGAAAGTTGCGCTGGTCAAGAGCGTTCAGCGCGTTGACCCGCTGAAAGGCTTTGCTCATCTCTTCCCCAATCCGCAATTCGGTGACCCTGCCACCTTCAGGCGGGTAGATGAAATGGCAGCGATCAGCGAAGGCAATCATCGCCTGAAGCTGAAGCGCAAAATTGCAGGCCGGAATACCACCCGCAGTGAGAATGTAACACCGATCAACCTGCGGATTGACGAAGCGTTGTAGCAGATAGGCATACGCCTCGAAGACCTCGTCGTAGACACTGGGATTGAGATCAGGGCCACGACTGTTCTCGATCCGCACGATCTCTACATTGCTGACCTGACCGGCGAACTGTTCCCTGATCAGACGCTGCGCGATATATGCCAGCCAGATCGTGTCCTTGTCGCGGAGGCTGACGCCGAAGCGATCTGGTTTGGTTGTCTCCGGATTTTCCGGCTGGTCGGTGTAAAAACAGACCAGTCGCAACTGATCACCTGGATGACGCCCGGCAATGAAACGCAAACATGGCTCGATAATCGGCAACTCGAATTGATGTTCGGCAAAACTACGCCAGAGCTGCTCGCCTTCGGAACGTGGATGGCGAGGACGGGTTCCATCAGCGATCAAATCACTGTTACCGAGATTGCACATCACCAGAATAGTCATTTGCCACGCTCCTCTATTGTCAGACAGACCCAACCGGGCGGCAACCAGGGTTGACCGTTGCGCATGATGACGCGCCGCGACGCCGGGAAGAGATCGCCGGCTCGGAAGCGTTCAGAACGCTGCCGGTTCAGTTTCATATTGTAGCCACGAACTGCGCTGACAAACACCTCTTCACGTGTACCTTCACGCAGGATGGTATCGAGCGTTTTGCTGCGCCAGCCAGCCCCCCAGCCGATTGGAAGCAGAAAGGCATTGGTGTGCTCCAGTGCTGCCAGACGTTCGGCCAGATCGGCGTAGAAACGGCTGATCTGCGTAGCAGCGGGTCGGTTGCGAAAGAAGGCTTGTTCGCCTTCGATCAATACTCTGGCCCGCCGCCGACCGAGCGCAGCCAGTTGCGCAGGCTGGAGATATTGCAGCCAGTCGCCGAAATCGATTACCGCACGGGCAGCAGCGTCTGTGAAGGGGTATTGCTCGATGTGCAGCGTTGCCAGCAACGTCGTTCCATCCGGGATTGCCTCGACGGTGATCGGCGAACCGCGTGGGAAGACACGGATTTGTAGCAGTTGTGGGCTTTGCGTCACCGGCTGCGAGTCGCCGATGTGGAAGGTACGCATCACATCACGCAGCAGATCATGGCTTACCCGCTTATCATCGCGCTGCCTGCGACCGTAGAAGATACGTTGTTCAAGCGAACGCGCTGCCTGACGTCTATCTTTGGCACTATTAACCTCATTCAACGCCTGCGCTGCCCGCTGCGGAGCCAGGGCCCAGGCCAGCACTGTGCGCAACGCCCCTTTCAGTGACGAGCCGGGCAAATACAGCCGATCCGCCGGGTCTTTGACACAGGTCAGAATCTCGCTCTGCCCACTCTTCACCTCTGGGCGCCCGGCATACGAGTAGCGGAGCAGACCTGGAACGGTACGAATATCGTCTATCGTTAGCAGACCGGTTTTGAACAAATCGCTGACGCCGCTGTTCTGGAGCAGTTCGGGCGGTATAGCTACTGACTGTGCCGTTCCCAATTCGAGTTCAGCCCGTTCCTGGCGCAGTCGTTTCAGTTCTTCCCTGATATTATTCGCTTCGGCGCTCAAACGTTGCTCCTGCTCAGCCCGCTTGCGCGGGTCTTTCGGCGGTGCTTCATCGAAACGCTTGATGTCCTCGATGTTTCGCTGTCGGCGTCGCCGCAACCGCTCTTCACGCTCGGCCAGCTTCGCCAGCAATTGTTCACGGGACGGTTGGCGCTCGTACCAGCGTTGAAAGGCCAGTTCCAACACAGCATCACTGTTGATAACATAGGTTGTCTGCGCATCGAGGTAGAAATCAACCTCTTCGTGCAGGCAGCCTCCGTCCAGCACGCAGAGCGGGCTGATTACGTCAATGCGCACCTGATAGACCTGATTGATCGACGGCATAGCACTCCTCACTTGCTGTCTGCCGGCAGACCGACGGCCAGGGCCAGACCGCTGCGATAGATCGGATGCGAAACGCTGGCATCTGGACGCACGTCGAGAATCTGCCCGCCCGGTAGCCGTTCGCCGCACACCAACACCGCACCCTCGGTGAGCATCATGACCGCCTGCCGACGGTAGGTAGAGCCATCGGCGGCCAGAAACCAGCCGCTGACCCTGGTAAGCTGGTACGTTGAACGTTCGTCACGTACCAGTGGTAGCTCGGCAGGGGTCGGAATGTAGCGCGACAGCAAAACTGCCCGCCCATGCGGGGGAGGGAGATCGAGCGTCAGCGCCGTGCCGTGCTGCCAGGCAAATGCGCCATAGCCATTCGTGCGCTTCCCACCCAGTCCACTCTCACCAAGGAGCGTCAGCAGATGCTCAAAAGACGGCCGGGCCTGGGCGTCGGCAAATGCAACCAGGAGAGACAAACCGGCCCCAACCGCAAAACTGATCCGTCCCACTTCGTAATAGGCGGACGCCGCACTCAGACGGTCGAGCGTGACGTGTGGGGTTGCTTCGACCTGCCAGAGCGGGGTGGCGGTCAGCCGCGCCCGCCAGGCGTCGCTGCTCTCGGTAGCAGTCTGCTTCCAGGGGGCCGGTAAACGCCGCGCCTCCGCCTCGCTCAACCAGATTTTGCCCTGCTGGAGGCTGATCGGGTCGGTGGGCAATTCTTCTCCTTTGCACACGGCGACGAAGAGCGCCGGCGAAAGGTAGCGCAGCTTCTTGAGTTGTTTACCGGCCAGTTCTGCCGTCGGGGGCAAACGAATGGGCAACAAAGGACGCGGGAGCAGCGGCAGATCGCCAATCCGCGGCAAGAGCGAACTGTGGCGCAGTGGCGGTTGATCGGCGAGAAACGGCTCGACCCACACCGGTGCGCCATCAGCAGTCCGGCGCGGATCATTCAGGGCCGCCTGCACCACCAGTGCGGCAAAGAACGAGTCGGAGGCGAGGGTCTCAGCGGTTTCTTCCAGACCGATCCCCTGCCGGCCAAAGTGGAAGCTGAGGTTCGCTGCGCCGGCGGGTGGGATCAGATGGTAAACGGATAATGTCGGCATGCAGACCTCCCCACGACCTATGCCGGGTTAAAGAATCTCTGCAACTCTTCCAGCAATCCATTGCGGTCAAGCTCGTGCAACTCGTTTGCTTTGCAGATTTCCGTTAATTTACCATACTGACCAGATTCGAGCCGGCGGGCGAGGACGGTGATGTCACGCAGCCGTACCCGGCCATTCCCACGCGACCCCATCCCACCGAGGTAATCGTCTTCGAGGTAGGTGAATGCCTCGTAGACTGAGCCAAACAGCCTGATCACGTCCGACAGTTGTTCGCCGTTGCCGACGTAGAGGCTATAGACCACCTCCGCCGGGCCAAAGACGGCCCCTGCCGGCACTCGCTCGATCTGCCGCGGCGCAGCGGCTGACGTCACCCGGTCAATCGCCGCTTCCCATTTAATCTCGGTGTAGGGCAGATCGGTGCGCAGCCGACGTAGCTCCTTCTCAGAATCATCAGTCAGCGGTACGTCACGCACGATCAGGCGGGTCGGGACATCGATGGTAAGCTGTTTATGATTGGGTAAGGTACCGAACACACCGGCAATCTGGTAGTAGCGCTGGTACTCTTCAGAATTCGTTGGTACATGAATGAAGACACCCTCGTTGATCCTGAATGTCTGCGGTGCGCCGTAGACCTTCTCCATCAACGAGCGCAACTTGCCCTTGAGCGATGAACCGGGAATGTAGGGCCGATTGGTGATCGGATTACGGATGACCGGTTTATCCAGACCGCCGATCTCCAGACCACCGGCAGCACCACCGATATGCAGACCGGTCAGCAATTCAATATTGGCGCGTAACACAATCCGACCGTGCAGTGTGACCATGCGCGTGCTCATGCCTGATACCTCCCTGATTAATTCGTCTTGCCACCATAACGACGGTGATAGGCCAGAATAGCCTCGAACAGATTGACAAAGGTCTGGAAGCGGTTCTTGTCGTTTCCGATCCAATCAATCGCATCCGAGAGTGTTTCCACCAGCTCTCGCAATGCCTGGTTGTTGCTAAACCGCCCGACCTGATAGGCCATTTTGGGCTTCAGCATCAACAGACGGCGCTGAACGTCCAGCGAAAGCTGTTGATCGGTCGGGGACACATCCTGCTCAATCGAGCGCACTTCGCCAAAGATGTTGCGGATTTGTGAGGTGGTCAGGCCATTCCGAACCAGCTCTTCCCCCAATCGATCCGCTTCCTCCACCAGTAACTTCACAGCTTCTTCCGACGATTCGGTCATGATGCGTTGCAGGTTTTCCGGCGAAATCCGCTGCACTCGCGCAGCTTGAGGATTTGACGAACGACCCATTGTCATTGCTTACCTCCCTGTTTTGGCTCCCAGCTCCTACGATTATCTTTCGCGCTCACTCCCCCGTACCAACAACTGCGCCCAGCGTGCGGCCAGGCCAGCCGGAATCACCGTCCGTTGCATGATTGCTTCCGGGCTGATCAATTGCTCACGCAAGTCAACCACTCGTGACCGAATGGATTCGGGAGAACGTTCGGCCAGGCGCGTCAACTGGTACGCCCCTTGCCACACCCACGAGCCAACCGTTAACTGTGCAGCACCGGCACGGTTGTAGCGGGGGCGGGCGAGCAAAGCCAGCCGTTGCACCGTCATCAGCAAGCCACGCGGTGCACCATTCGCAATAAGATCAAGCAACTCATCTTTGAAGCGAGCCGCCTGCGCAAAGGTGTCCCAACTCAGGGTCTGACCCAGGAACGTAATCGCGTCTTTGCTCCGCCCGTCGGGATGACGGTAGGCTTTCGCCGCATCCAACGCATTGCCGGCGTCGTCCGCCGCCTGATAGAGCGGATAACCGGCCTGATGCAGAGTAATCCCGGCAGAGAGACTCACCGGCGGCTGCGCTGTCGGCCCGGCACCGGTGGCATAGCGAATAAAATCATTGCGTATCCGCTGCGCCAGCTCCGGGATGAGATGCCACGATCCGACCAGGAACAGATCATCGCCACCGCTATACACGGCGTAAATCCCACCCTTGCCATGCTGATTCTGCTGCCGACACAACTCACCGACCCAGCCCTCAAAAAACCGACTCAAGGCACTACTGAGCGCCGCCGTCACCGCCAGACCACCAATACCATCAGGACGCTGTAAGCCTTTACCAAACAGATCACCGAGATTGTCAACGTCCATACGCAATACCGCAATGCGCGGAACTCCTTCACTCAGGTGCGCGAGGAGATTGAACGGTGCGACATCACCGACCTGTACCTCTTGTGCCTGCTCGCGATCAATCCTGTGGTAGATCGAAAGATCGTCCTCGCGCAAGCGATAGGCTTCGGTAACGGTGTAGCGTTGACCGATAGCACTGGCGGCTGCGGGCAATTGCGGCACCGTATCATCGTTGAGGGCCAGCAGGCGTTGAGACAACGACCGCACCGACGAAGGAGAGAGTTCCTCGCTGAGCCGATAATCCACACCCAGCGCCGTGATTGCCCGCCGCCACGTGGCACCATCACTCTGGGATGCGGTAAGATTGACTGCCAGCACTGCGGCCCTGGTCAATTGCCGACCCAGCTCTGCCAGCGACTCACCGAGAGCATCGGGCGCCTCGCGCCCATCGCTACGCGGTGGGCGCGGCGGGCGGGGCTGAAACATCCGGGCAAATTCGTTATCGTCGAGGGCGGCGAACCGACGCCGCTTGTCGTGATCAATGGCTTCACTCAGCTCGCGCCAGGTTTCATCGGTATACTGTTCCGGGGCAAACGGTTTCGTTGATCCCAGTGCCAGGTATAGCGAGCCGTCATGCGATTGCAGGAGTATGCGACCGAGATGCTGCCGCCACTTCAACACCTGCGTGGCAACACTACCCGGCAGCACGGCATAGAATCGGCCACCACCGGCGTACAGCAAATTACAGAGCGGCATCCCACTATTGCGCAACACCCAATAAGCGCAGGCTTCGGTCAGCAACTGCAAATAGAACGAACGACCACGCAACTGGCGTGCCGCTCCCGCAGCCGGGATGCTGTAGAGGAACTCTTGCAGACCTGACAGATCGCCCCCTAACAGACAGATCAGGCCATCAGTTGTCGCTGCCTGCGCTGCCTGCACGGCGGCATGCAGCCGGGCCAGGTCGTAGAGCGAGACGCCAGGTAGCGGCGAAGGCCAGGCCCAGGCGTACCGTTGCAGCGTAATGAGCAGACGTTCCAGACGTCGGGTCGGGTCGGTTTCGTCCTGTGCCGCTGCCAGTCCAAGCCGTAATGCCTCTTTCAGTTCTACCGATGGCGATTGCTTAGTCGCTTGCGGAAAGAGCACCTCTTCGCGGCAAAGAAGCATAGCCGGCGGTTGCCAGCAGTCTGTTACGCCGGCTCGCAGGCGAGTAAACACACTGGACAGTGCCGGTTGCAACGACGGCCAGGTCGCCTGTGGTTGCTGCCCGACAACACGCCATGCCGATTGCCGTAGTGACTCGCTGACAGCATCATTACGCTCGTCAAGAGCGGCCAGTGTCCAGGAGTGTAAAACCTGCCGGGCAACGATTGAGGGGTCATAAGCATGTGTCATTCCATGCTATGTCATGATCTTCTCCGTATAGTGTAGCAGATAATCAATTCACAAATGTGGATTTTAACCTGATAGGAAGATGAAGATTTTGTAAGGAAATAGGAGAGCAGAGGTGGAAAGCAGAGCATAGCATATGTGCAGTGATGTTATGGTCGTGAAGAGCGTTGGTTGTGATTATTATATCAAATCTGGGGGAAAGAAGCCATGACACGGAGATAGTGCTGATCTACCCTTTGGGCGCTGGGAGCGCACACCTCTGGCTCGCGCTTCACCTTGCAACGATCCGCCATGCCTGATGCCGACGGCATGCTGCAACCCTGAACCGGTTCGCGCCAGCGGGTGGCATTTGGCACGAGAGGTTTCCGCACGATCACATCATTCCCCGGCCCCCCTCCCAACCTCCCCCGCTGGGGGGAGGTGACACAGGTGATCCCCGCTGGAGACACGGGCAGGCTGGGGGGATGTGCTCCCGCCCCCAGCGGGGGCGGGCCGGGGTGGGGACGGGTTGCAGGGAGTGCTGAATCATCACTCTCCAGCCAACGTCGGACGGTCGATTCCCAACGGAGCAAGCGCAGAGGGGATGGTACCGGTCTGTACGGCTTCGGCCAGATGACGAGCAACAATAGCCGCAAATGGCATGCCATGACCAGAGAACCCACCGATAGCGAAGAGACCGGGTATGGGATTGACCACGATTGGCAGGTAGTCGGCTGTGAAGGCCATCGCTCCTGACCAGCGTCGTTCGATGTTGATACCGGCCAGAGTCGGGAAGAGGCGACCGAGGCTGGTCTCAAGCGCCCCCTGAACTTCAGGACTGACCTCGCCGGGCTGTACCCCAACGTCTTGATTGGGTGCAATAGCCCGACAGCCACCGAATAACACCTGCCCGGTCACAGTTTGTTGACCATATTCACCGGTGGGAGTGAAGCTAGCTCCAAAGCCACAGGCAATGAACGGCTCAACCGGCACCGTACAGAGCACTTGCCCGCGTACCATCGTAATCCGCCGGGCAAGTTCTGGTAGCACGTTACCACTCCAGGCATTAACGGCAATCACTGCCGCAGCAGCGTCGATGGTACCGCGATCTGTGATCAGGCGTAGCCTGCCGTTGTCGGTGATCACCTGACGAAGCGTGACACCCCAGCTACAAAGGGCACCATGACGTTGCGCAGCAGCCAGCAACCCGTACACCAGTCGCCCAGAATGGAGCGTCCCGGCAGCCGGATTGAAGCGGGCGCCACTGACGGCTGCCCCTAACGGAATCGCCACCAGTTCCTGGGCTGTTGTGCGGTCGAGCAATTGCGCCGGAAAGCCATCACCCTGTAACGCCGCGACTGTTGCACCGGCAATAGTCAGTTGCGCTTCACCAATCGCCAGATTGAGATTGCCGTGCAAACCAAGATCGCACTCAATCTGTTCTTGCTGGATCAGATCAACCATCAAGCGTTGTCCGTCCAGACTGAGCGCGTATAGTTCGCGTGCGGTGGATGCCCCGTAACGGGCAGTCGCAGCAAGGTAATTCTCGGCCAGACCGGCGGCGAGGATACCACCATTGTGGCCACTGGCACCGGCTGCCGGCCCGTGCCGGTCGATAACAAGAGGGCGCAGACCGGTTCGCGTGAGCCAGAGAGCTGTCGCCGCACCAACCACGCCGGCACCTACGACGACCACGTCGGCGGTTGATGACAGATCGACGCCCGGCAGCGGTGACTGATGAAGGGTAGCATGCCAGTGAGAACGCAACATACAATCATCCTGTTGTCTGAGAACTACGGTAGCTCATGTATTGTACCGTAATGCTCATCCAACAAGCCAATGCTCACCGTACTTCGATCCGCAACTGTTCACCCTGATGGACAGAACAGATCAACTCGTAAACACCGGGACTCCAGTACCGTTGCACAAATCGCTGACCGGGAACGATACGGAACGGGCCAATCGTGACTTCAGCGCTATCGTTATTCTGGATCACGAGCGTATCGTGTTGACGCAGGTCAACGATAATTGTCGAGGGAAAAATATTCACTTCTTCGCCTGCGGCCAGGCGAGCCGCTGTGCCGGGTGGAATTTCAAACACCAGTTGTCGCTGGCGATTAGTCGTTGCCTGCCAGAGCAGACTCCCACTAATCGCGATAATGGCTATCGCAACGAAGAGCACGACGAGACGGGGTGTAAAGTGGCTGGCGATTGTCAGCCGCTGTTGGAAAGGTAGGGCCATCTGTTTGCTGAGCACCTGCCGATGGTGCGTTCCCGCACGCATTGCTTCAGTCGTATATGGTGTTGTCATTGCTCACACTGCCAGTCTAACCACGCGGTGGATTGCGCAACAGCGCCTGCACATCGCTCACAATGTCATCCACCGGTGTGCCATATGCCCAGAGCAATCGCCAGTTACCGGCCTGATCGATAGCATAAATATAGCCAGAATGGTCAATGGTATAGCCCAAACCCGAATTGGGTAGCTCGCGTTTGATGACCGTTACCCCATAGTCTTTGTAGACCTGCTCCAGCACCGTCCGATCCCCGTTCAATCCCAAAAACGTTGGGTTGAATGCTGCCAGATAACGTTGCATCAAATCAGGCGTATCGCGCTCAGGATCGACCGAGACAAAGACAACCTGTACCTTCGCCGCATCATTACCGAGCTTCTCCATCACCCGCTTCAAGTCACCGAGTGCGGTCGGGCAGATGTCAGGACAGTGCGTAAACCCAAAAAAGACCAGGACAATCTTGTCACGATAGTTGCTGAGACGGAACTCATGCCCAAACTGATCAACCAGTGGTAGCTCTGGTGCTGGATTCGGCGGTTCGAGCACAGTACCGCGAAATTCGTACGCGCCACAACCGCTGAGCAGTAGTGCGCTCAATATGGCAAGGATCAAGGTGAGGCGATGTTTCATGACCGTTACCTGTACTATAGGTTTTGATAGTATGGAGATGGGTATCGGCCCATCCCCACACTCTGCCTGTTTATCACTTCCAGGAGCGAACAGAATATGTCGCCTAACGTCTATCAGGAAACCTTCATTCAAGTCTCTAATCCCCCCTCTCCCGCATAGCGGGAGAGGGGCCGGGGTGAGGGCGTTCAGGGTATCGCCAGATTGATTTCTCCAACGCATTCGTGTGTGCTGTTAGCCCCCCCCTGGACCGCCTACGGCATGCGTACCGGTGCCTTGACCTCGATAGTCTGCCCGCTGCGCGTGGTGAGTTTGATCGTCACTTCATCACCCTCCTTGAGATCACGGTTCAGACCGATCAACATGACGTGGAAACCACCCGGCTTGAGTTCAACCTGGCCATTGGCCGGCACCTCGATAGCCTCGACCGGTCGCATCTGCATAACATTATTTTCCATCGCCACGTTATGCAGTTCAACCGTCTGGGCAACATCGCTCTCGGCTTTCACAATCGCGTCCGCAGCGCCATTATTGACGATCACCATATACGCAGCGCTAACTGCGGTATTCCCATATTCGCTCCCATGGCTATGATCACCACCCATCTCTGCCATCGGAGTAGCCTGATCACCCATATTACCCATATTACCCATCGCGCCAGACTGATCGCCGGCCATGTTCATCATCGCGGCCCGCACCCACGGATCGCGCACTGTAATTCCGCCACCAGTCGTACCACTTTGATTAGCCCCACAACCGACCAATACCAACAGCAATGCTGCTGTCATCGACAGGAAAAAGAGACGTCGCATTGTATCACCTCGCAACGTAAAGACAAAACAAGACACGACAACTAAACCCTGCCCAGGCTTCCGTATCGTCTATCCAACTGACAGGCCAGCGCAGGTCAGGCGAGGTGGCGGCGGCTCTGGAGCGTGCAGAATTGAACGGAGAGTATCGTTATCAACAGCGCTGATCCGCTGGATCACGATTGAGCCAATGGCAACAGCAATGAATGCCAGCGGCAATACGTCGTACCGCACCGGCGGTGCCGGCGTATCGGTATGGTCGGTGTGGTGATGAGGCGCATCGCACAAGAAATACTCTACACCTGCCCTATCCACCGACGACAGGTGCAGGCAGTGGATGATGCACGAGAGCGCCGGCCACGGCCCGATCAGAAAAGCCAGCGTCCACAGTATGACGGTGCGGCTAAAACGGAGCGGCACCTTGTTTGCGCCAAAATGCACAATCATCACTGGTAGTATACATCAAACTCGCTCCATCTGCGGTAGAGATGTCTTCACCGTCGCACAATTCTACTTGTTATTCCTGATACCAAACCTGGTACGATACAATATGCAGGCTTTCTCCAGTATGCATCCTTCTGCTGTCTCAGCTCCCTTGCCTGAAAAATATCCGCGTCTATCCGTGTCCCATAGGCGAGGATCACGGATACTCGCGGATGGGGCGGATGCTCGCGGATGATCTCACATCAGGTGATAGACCGTGAAACAAAGTATCGCTCAAGGTTTGATATGACTACCATATATCCGCGTCTATCCGTGTCCCATGGGTGATGACCACTGGGTCGCGGGCGACAGAGGAGATCACACCCTGAAAAGCATCCGCGTCTATCCGCGTCCCATGGGTGAGGATCACGGATCTTCGCGGATGTGGGGGAGGCTCGCGGATTCCCACACCCACAATCCCGCCGGTTTCCCGACCAGATAACCGGTTCCGGCGGGATCGCGAGCGACAGCGTAGATCACGTATTTTCCCGCATCCCAGCCAATCCACTGCGCAAAGAGTTCATCAGTTGTGTCGCGCCACGCAATCGCCAGGTTCCGATCCCGATGCTGAAGCTCCGTCCACTGCTGAGGAATGGCAATCGCAATCTGCGCCGGCGCATGGGGTGCCCGCAACAGACGGGGTCCGTCGTTGAGCATGGCAATATCCGGTAGATCGGTGATCAGGAGACGATCCCGTTGATTATGTAAACCCTTGCTACCGTGCGCGCTGGCCGGCAGCCAGGTGATCCCAAACCGAGAGGCTGTTACCAGATTCAACTCATTGTGTACCGGATAGTAGCCACGCACAAATTCACCGGCTACCGCGTGCAGATGATTGAAATTGAGCAGTGCATTCGGCAACTGCAAGGGGTCAACCGTCCAGTGAATACAGCGCACCCCCTGGCTCAGCGCCAGCCGGGCCTGTTCCTGTTTCAAGCGAGTCGCCAACCCGTGGTTGCGATACGCGGGATCAACCGCCATCACCTGCGACTCGATTGCCAGCTCGTCGTCGGCAATAGGATGGCAACCGAAACGCCAGAAACCGAGTAGAAACCCAGCCACCTGACCATCTACCGTCGCCACCAGCGCCGTGCCGGGAGCAAACTTAGCGCTATACAGGTCGGTTGGATAGGGCTGGCTTCCCCACACGTTACGGTAGAGCGCTGTAATCGCCGCTGTATCATCAGCCTGCGGTGTGCCAATCCAGAGACCGGCTGGACGTGGTCGTTTAGGGGCAAACGTCACCCCATCGGCTGGCCGATAGACGGTGACCGGCGTCGCAGCAATCAGGGCTTGCAGCACATCATCGGGCAACCGTTCATGTAGTTCGTGGAGGCGTAGGGTGTAATGACGCTGACCGTTGATGATTGTGCGGGGAAACAACATTCCAACCCCAACCGTACAATCGCCTGCCCGAAACTCAACCACGATTCCGCCCATACGGGGAAAGGTGCTCTTGACAAAATGGGGCGGGACGAGAGTCGGGTTTTGCGGCGCACCCGACTGTTGCCACAATCGATCAATGGTTGCGCTCCAATCCGGTGCTGTTGGGTCGAGATAATGCGCAGTGAGTGTGGAGTCTGTCATAGTGGAGCCAGATGCTATTGCCGGTCAATGGTATGGATATTATAACGTCAGTCTGATTACCGCCAGCACTACAATCAACTCCTCATTGCCCCCAAGCCACCTATCCCGCGCCCACCAATACCATGTCGCAAAGTTTGGCGTGCAGAAGCATAGCAGCATAGCTTCTGCTTCCTATCTCAACCTCCTGCTCTCGCCTTTCTTGCCCCTACTTCCTCTCGCCTTTCCTGCCCCTACTTCCTAATCTATCTCCTACTTCCTACTTTCCTATCTCCTATCTCCTATGTCCTCCCCTCCTCACCCACCCCGCAATAGTTGCAACCTGTACAGAATATGTTGTCACTTCTTTCTGTTTAAGCCCCAGGCAAAATGCTATCCTTATCACAAGAAATGTAATCGGTCAGCGTTGACCGCAGGAGGCAACTATGACGACCCCAAACGTAACTATCGACAAAGAGATTGATACCCGTGGCAGCCATTGCCCTGGCCCAATGATGGAACTGATCCGAGGCATCAAGAGCGTCCCCGTCGGCTCAGTGGTCGCCGTCCTTTCGAGCGATCCCGGTTCAGTTAAGGATATTCCAATCTGGGTGCAGAAGGCTGGTCACGAGTTTATTGGTGCTTTCCCCGAACAGGGCTTCACCCGTTTTGTGGTGCGGAAAGTGCGTTGATGCACGTTAATCCAGGTTCGATACGAGTACGCGCCCATCAAAATAATGCGGCGCAAGGTGTATATTGGTTTTAACCTGTACCTGGAGCCTGTCCGCCAAAGTCTCTCTAACCGGCGCGAAGGCAATGCCTTCGCGCAACCCGGTATGGTTTGTGCGGCTAAGCTCTTAGAAGGTAACTACAATGACGACGAAACAAATTGTTGTGTTAGGTGGTGGCGTCGGCGGTACGCTGGTCGCAAATCTGCTGGCCGGGCAGTTGACGCGCAAGCAGGCTCAGATTACGTTGATTGATCGTACCGGTAAGCACGTGTACCAGCCCGGCTGGCTCTACGTCCCGTTCGGTGGCCCACCTCCAGAGCGTTGGGAACGCAGTGAACGCTCATTGCTACGGCGCTCAGTAGACCTGATTGTCGGTGATGCTGTGCGTATCGAACCGAACGATCAGTATGTCGAGATGGCAGACGGTACCCAAATACCGTTTGATTACCTGATTATCGCTACCGGTGCACGCCTTGAACCATCTGCTGTCCCTGGCTACACGGAAGGGGCACACCATTTTTACAGCGCTGAAGCTGCGCTGCGTCTCCACGCCGCACTGCGTGAGTTTAACGGTGGGAAGATTGTGATCGGCGTGGCCGATATTCCTTACAAGTGTCCTCCCGCGCCACTGGAGTTCACGTTTATGCTTGAGGATGAACTGCGGAAACGTGGCCTGCGTGAGAAGACCGACATTACCTATCTATCGCCGATTGGCCGGGTTTTTACCATCGAGAGTGTTGCCCAGTTTGTCACCCCAATGATGGAAGAACGAGGTATCAACTACGAACTCTTCTTCAACCCCGAACAGATCGATCCGGTTACACACACCATCTCATCACTCGAAGGAACAACGTTGGCTTACGATCTGCTGGTGCTGGTGCCACCACACCGGGGCGCACGCATCATCAGTGAGTCGGGCCTGGGCGACGAACAGGGCTGGTTGCCAACCGACCGTGAAACGCTTCAGCACAAACAGTTTCCCTACATCTATAGCCTGGGTGACGCCACCGATCTACCGGTCAGCAAGAGCGGCGCCGCTGCCCACTTCGAGGCAAAAGTGATCGCCCACCGGATTATCGGCGAGATTAAAGGTAAGCCGAGCGACGAACGGTACCAGGGCCAAGTGATGTGTTTTCTGGAAACCGGCTATGGGCAGGCGACGCAACTGGTCTTCGATTACAACCATCCGCCGCAACCACCCAAGCCGAGCGCGTATTATCACTATGAAAAGGCTCTGCTCAATCGCGCCTACTGGCATGTAGTGCCGACCGGTATCGTGTGATCGCATCGACCCCCCATGACGATACCGCACGGTTATGAATATAACCGGCGTTCAACCCTCGTCTGATTGGCAGTGGGCAGGTAACGGGCACGGGCACACGCTGGCGGATGGAGAGATGGTACCTACCCGATCTCTCCATCCACCATCCAGATACACAACAACCGTGCCCGGTTATCGGAGGTGTCGTACCGCTAAACCCACAACAATGGCGTTGGGAGCAATTGCAGCGAGGCATCTATGCAGGATCAAGACTACCCCCGCACAATGGGACAACAGTTCGGTCGGCGGTCGTGGGCCGAGCCGTGGAAGATCAAGATGGTTGAGCCGCTGCGCGTGACTAGCCGGGCTGAACGTGAGGCGGCGCTGAAAGCTGCCGGTTACAACACCTTTCTGCTGCGTTCTGAAGATGTCTATATCGATCTGCTTACCGATAGTGGTACCAATGCCATGAGTGACCGGCAATGGGCAGCCCTGATGATGGGAGACGAGGCATACGCCGGGAGTCGCAGTTTTTATCGCCTGGAAGCAACTGTCCAGCAGGTGTATGGCTACCGACACATTATTCCCACCCATCAGGGGCGGGGCGCTGAGCATCTGATCAGTCAGGTCGCTATCCGTCGTGGGCAGTATGTTCCCGGCAACATGTATTTCACAACCACCCGCCTGCACCAGGAGCTGGCCGGTGGCATCTTTGTTGATGTGATTATTGACGAAGCGCACGACCCCCAGAGCCAGTATCCGTTCAAAGGCAACGTCGATCTCGACAAACTACAGGCGCTTATTGATGAGGTTGGCCCGCAACAGATTGCCTATATCAGCCTGGCCGGCACCGTCAACATGGCAGGTGGGCAGCCGATCAGTATGGCAAACGTCCGCGCCTTACGCGCATTATGTGATCGGTACGGGTTGCGCATCTTTCTCGATGTCACGCGCCTGGTTGAAAATGCCTTTTTCATCAAAGAACGTGAACCCGGCTACGCCGAACAAAGTATTGCTGCGATTGTGCGCGAGTTTTGCAGTTACACCGATGGCGCATGGATGAGCGCAAAGAAGGACGCGCTGGTCAACATCGGTGGCTGGTTAGCGCTCAACGATGATCAGCTCGCCGATGAAGCCCGCAATCTGGTGGTTGTGTACGAAGGACTGCATACCTACGGCGGCATGGCCGGGCGCGATATGGAGGCGCTGGCGGTTGGGATTGAGGAGTCACTGCAAGAGGATTACATCCGTGCCCGCATCGGCCAGGTGCGCTACCTCGGTGAACTGCTCCTCGACTGGGCCATCCCCATCGTGGTGCCAATTGGCGGTCACGCAATCTTTTTGGATGCACGTCGGTTCTATCCGCACCTGCCGCAAGACCTCTTTCCTGCCCAGACCCTGGCCGCCGAGTTGTACCTCGACTCAGGGGTGCGGGCGATGGAACGCGGTATTGCCAGCGCCGGGCGCGATCCCAAGACCGGGCAGCACTACTATCCCAAACTGGAATTAACCCGGCTGACCATCCCGCGGCGAGTCTATACCCAGGCTCACATGGATGTTGTGGCCGAGTCGGTGAAGGCAGTGTACGATCAACGCCATCAGGCCCGTGGCCTGCGCATGGTCTACGAACCACGGTACCTCCGCTTCTTCCAGGCCCGGTTTGAACCGGTAGAATGACGACCGGACGGTAAATACCGGTGACGTATCGAACACCAGGAGCGCACGGCGTTGCGCTCCTACCCTATTCGCACCTGATGCAAGACACACGCTGTTTTTACCATCACTCAGGCTCCGCCGTGCGCAAGCGCCGGTATCCCTCTGGAGCGAGGGCCCCCACCCCAGCCGGGACGGGCCAGGGTGGGGGCGTGATCCCCCTCACCACACGGGATGATGGAGGCCGTGATCTGTATGTCTCCCTTTCACCGGTCTGACAGCGCACGCCGTCACCCCAACCGCTCGTGTGCTGTCCCATCCACTTCCCCGCCCGTATGGAGTGCGGCAGCCATGCTGCCGTGCCAGCCGTACTCACTGCTCCCGGCCACCGGGCAGCGCCGGTCTCCCACGAGACGATCAAGGCGCCCTCTGCATTACCCCTCTCCCAACCCCCCCGCAGGCAACGCATTACCATAACTCGGATGATGCATACCCGTGTGCGGGACGGGCCAGGATAGGGGCGTGTCTCGTCACCTCTCACCAATCAACCCCTCACGGGTGTACACCACACGGCCACCGAGGATCGTCATCTCAACCTGAATCTCTTTTATCTCTTCAACCGGACAGGTGAAGTAATCGCGATCCAGCACCACCATATCGGCCAGAAAACCGGGTGCCAGCGGGCCTTTCAGATGCTCTTCGTGCGTCAACCAGGAACCGGCTACCGTGTAGGCAAAGAGCGCCTCTTCGCGACTAACCGCCTGATCCGGCGCGATGAGAGCTCCCTTCCAGGTCTTGCGGGTCACTAAACTGTACAATCCAATAAACGGATTGAAGTGAACGGTGCTCGGCACATCGCTGGTCGCAATCACCCGAATCCCGCGATCAAGGTAGGTTCGCATCGGCTTATAGCGGGCAGCCAGATCAGGGCCAACATCGCGGAATAGATCATCGCCTTCATAGTAGATGAAGGTTGGCTGGATCACCACGGCCAACCCATAGCGGGCCATATGTTGCAGACTCTCTTCGGTAGCAAAATAGCCGTGAATGAGATTATGGCGATGTTCTGCCGGATACGCCGCCAGCACATCAGCAAACGCACGGGCCGCCTCTTGATGTGCCCGGTCGCCAATCGCGTGAATGCCGATGTCCCAGCCCAGCGTATGACCAAGCGTGAAAAATTCGCGCAGGTCTTCGGGATCGAGACGGTTATAGTCGTAGACCCGATCCTCGCCTACAAACGGCTGAAACATCCAGGCCGTATGCGAGGTCGTTCCGCCATCAATTGCCATCTTCAGGCCACCGATGCGTAGCCATTCATCACCTAAACCGCTCAAGCCGCCAAATGCTCTGGCACGGGCATCAAGTTCACTGCGCGTTTCACTCTCGCGAAAGCCATGCCACGAGATGAGCAGATTTACGCGCACGGGCAAACGACCGGCACGTCGCGCCGCCAGATAGGTCTGAATCTCCCACGGTTGCAGGCCCGGATCGAGAATGCTGGTAATCCCATACGCCAGATATGCCCGACCAGCCATATCTAGCGCTTCAACGCACGCTTCCTGAGACGGACGAGGGATCAGGCGCCGGCAGAGTTCCTTCGCCGCCGCCCGCAAAATCCCGCTGGGTCTACCGTCCGGCTCACGTTCAATCTTGCCACCTGCCGGATCAGGCGTACTGGCTGTCACACCGGCTAGCCCCAGTGCCCGCGAATTAACTACATCCATGTTGAAGAACCGTTTGAGGAGCACCGGATGTTCTGTAGTCGCCGAGTCGAGATCGTGACGATTGGGCAATCGACCCTCTTGAAAAAGCGACTCGTTCCAACCCTCACCAATGATCCAGCGACCGGGTGGGGTAACCGCTGCCGCCGCCCGCACCCGCTCAACCATAGCGGCGATGGACGTACAATCATCGAGGCCGATCCGCTGCAACTTCAGGCCCATCTCCAGCATATGATTGTGGGCATCGTGAATACCAGGAATAACCGTCCGCCCGTTCAGGTCAATCCGCCGGGTTACCTGACCTGCCAGCGCCAGCACTGCGGCATCGTCACCAATTGCCACAATCCGGCCATCTTTACAGGCCACAGCACTGCACTGGGGCAATTCCCGGTGGAGCGTATACACGACAGCGTTGTAGATGATCAAATCAGGAGCCAGATCGCGGGCTACCAGCATAACGCTTCCTTTCTGTACCGGGCCGCCTATACCCCGCCTGCCGCATGCATAGCCAACGCAATTGCCCCCAACACACCGGCCCGTTGTCCCAGTGCAGGTGGCACGATCAACCTGTCAGGGTGATCAAGAATGTGAGGATGCTGTAAGTAACCATTCAGCCAGCGCTGCGTTGCAGCCCGCACCAAAGGAAACATCTGCGCTTGACTCATCACACCACCGCCGATGATGATCCGTTCCGGCGAAAGGATGCAGAGCAGATTTGCCAGCGCCTGACCGAGATAATCGGCTTCGAGTTCCCAGGCCGGATGGTCAGCCGGCAGCTCCTCTGCCGGGGTCTGCCAGCGCACCTTCAGCGCCGGCCCACAAGCCAACCCCTCCAGACAATCGCCATGGTACGGACAGATGCCGGTGAAGGGATCACGCGCCGGATCACGAACCAGGCGCATATGCCCCATCTCAGGGTGGATCAAGCCGTGCACCAGCTTCCCGCCAACCACCGCCCCGCCACCAATGCCGGTACCGACTGTGATATACACTGCCACATCACAGTCACGCGCTGCCCCCCATTGCCGTTCACCGAGGAGCGCCACATTGACATCAGTATCGAAGCCTATCGGTCGCCCAAGTGCCTGGTGCAGTGTTCGCACAACATCGGTGTGCGCCCATCCTGGCTTCGGCGTCGTTGTGATGGAGCCATACGACGGTGAGGCCGGATTGAGATCGACCGGCCCAAACGACCCCACGCCGATGGCCGCCAGACGATCTGGTTCGTGGGCCTGAAAAAAGGCGATAGCATTGGTCAGCGTCTCGGCAGGTGTTGTGGTTGGAAAACGCACCTCAGCCCGAATATCATCTGGCCCGCTTCCAATCGCACAAACCCACTTGGTTCCACCAGCCTCAATCCCACCGTAGAGAGGGGTATGCGTCATACAAACCTCGCTTCTACCACGAGCAGTTCAGATCGCACCTGCTACCATCTGATGACACAGACGTGTCCTTTCACCAATCCAGCAACAGATCACGGGCCAACACATCGTCTTCTGTTTCCCGGCGCTGGATCAGGCGGGCCTGCCCATCGGCAACCAGGACAAGTGCCGGACGCGGTACCAGGTTGTAGGTACTGGCCATGCTCAACGTGTAGGCACCCGCTGTTGCCACTGCCAGTAGATCACCCGGCTGCGCAGTCGGCAGCGCAACATCGCGTAACAACACGTCACCCGACTCACAGTAGCGTCCACCGACATTGACCGTCATCGCCAACGGTGAAGCCGGCTTATTGGCCAGAACCGCACTGTAGTGCGCACCATAAAGAGCCGGACGAATATTATCGGCCATACCACCGTCAATATGGAGCCATTGATCGCCCTTACGACCTACCACGCGATACAAAGCCACACCGGCCCGGGCAACAATGGAACGGCCCGGTTCGACAGTCAAGCGCGGTAACGGTAACCGGTATCGTTGACAGGCTGTACACAACGTTTCGCTCACCACCTGCGCATAACGACCAATATCGGTTGCCGGCTGATCGGCGGTGTACGGCACGCCCAGACCACCGCCAGGACTGAGTTCAACCGGCACCACACCAAAGCGATCCCGTAACCGCGCAGCCAGCGCAACCAACACCTCAACAGTCGCTGTTACTTGCTCAAGAGCAAAGAGTTGCGACCCGATATGTGCATGCAATCCCAGCCAGCGCAGGCCGGGTGCGGCCAGCGTTTGAGCGACAGCCTCATCAAGCACCTCAAGGGGTAAGCCGAATTTTGCCGTGGCGCTCCCGGTAGCGATATGCGCGTGTGTATCCGCTTCGATAGCCGGCGCCACCCGCAACAAGACGCCCTGCGGCGTAGCGAGATGGAATGTAAGCGCGCAGAGTCGCTGCAATTCGTCAAGGTTATCAACGACGATGGCCCCAATCCGCCACGCAATCGCCCGCTTCAGTTCCTGATCACTCTTCGCGTTCCCGTGCAGGTGAACCCGAGCCATTGGCAGACCCGCTCGCTGTGCCACCAACAACTCGGTTGCTGAAACGACATCCAATCCCAGTTCTTCTTGCGCCACGATCTGGGCCAGCGCCGTATTCAACAGTGCCTTCCCGGCATAATGGACGATTGACGAGCCGGGGTAGGCGGTGGCGAATGCCTGCCGATAGGCACGCATCGCACCGCGCAGCGTCAGTTCATCAAGCAGATACAGAGGAGTTCCGAACTGTTCGGCCAGCGCAACCGTATCGCAGCCGCCAATCCACAAACGGCCATCAATAACGTTTGCCGTCTCCGGCCAGACATGTGACGCCAGTGTCATGCATTGTTCCCCGCCAGACCCAGCCGTGGTGCGGCTGTGCGCAGTGCAGCAATCACCTCGCCGATCAGCGCATCTAGCTCCATACCAATGACTTCAGCACCATGCACAATACCTTCGCGGCTGACTTTGGCAGCAAAGGCTTTATCTTTCATCTTTTTGCGTACTGACGAAACTTCGACGCTATAGATGCTCTTGTCAGGGCGCACTAACGCTACTGCGGTCACAAAACCACTCAACTCGTCAACCGCATACAGCGTGCGCTCAAGCGGCGACTCAGGCGCGATACCGCTATAATCGGCATGGCTGAGGATAGCACGCAAGACTTCAGGCGACCAGCCGGCACTGCGTAGATAGGCAACCCCGTAGAACGGGTGCCCCGGTAGTTCGGCAGGTACCTCTTCGCCCCGCCACAGCGCCTCGGCAATCGCGGTTGTAGCCGGCCCGGCCTCCGGCATGTGGGGATAGCGCTCGAAATCGAGATCATGAAGCAGCCCAACCGCTGTCCATAAATCGACGTCAGCCCCTTGCTTTGTCGCAAAATGAGTCATACAGGCTGCAACCGCCTCGCAATGCTTCCGCAGGCTATCCGAGGCGATCCACTCATGCATAATCTGACGAGCTGTATCGGTGAGCATCACGGCTCCTCTTATCGATGAAGGAACGAGTACCCTGTTCCTTCATCATACCACGTTTACCTGAAAGCTATACAATCTGCCCAGGCAACGCATACTAGCGAACTTTCGAACTTATGTCATAAAAGCTGTGCTATCGTGCTGTCAGACGGTCGTCCAGGTACATAAACGTTTGCCAATCACAAACGACGGCCTACCCTACTTATGGCCTGTTGGCAGAGCGAAGCTCTCATCGTGCCATCACGCGCTGGATGGATTGCCTTGCCTGCTCGTCATGTGCTTGTCTCGAAGTTTGGAGTGCGGCAGCGTGGCTGCCGCAGCAGCCCTGCTCTCGATCCGGCGCGTGGCCTGCCGTTAACCATCCAGGTTACGGGGATGCTGGATATGCTCGTTACGATCACAGTGTCGGTCAGGAATAAATGAATGAGCTAAGTGGTATGGAGTGCGGCAGCCATGCTGCCGCAGCAGCCCTGCTCTCGATCAGGTGCGTGTTGTGACGGTTTCCCCACAATTCACGGAAACGTCACACCTGTAGACCAGCCCGGCTGTTTGACCATCCGTCAAGACTTGCTCCTGTCATCACACCATCCGCACACGCCGCAGACGGAGTGAATTGGTCACCACGAAGACCGACGAGAAGGCCATCGCAGCCGCAGCCAGCACCGGGCTTAACTGCCAGCCAGTCAACGGGTAGAAGACCCCAGCCGCTACCGGGATTAACAACACATTGTAGGCAAACGCCCAGAAGAGATTCCAGCGAATCGTGCGTACTGTGGCTCGACTGAGGGCAATCGCCTGCACCACACCCCGCGGATCACTGCGCATCAGCGTAATATCCGCCGTCTCCATCGCCACATCGGTACCGCTCCCCATCGCAATCCCTACGTCAGCCTGGGCCAGCGCCGGCGCATCATTGATCCCATCACCCACCATCGCTACCCGGCGTGGTTTGCCATGCGTCCCACTTTGCTGCAAGCGAGCCACAATCGCTGCCTTTTCGTCTGGCTTCACTTCAGCATACACGGCTGTTGCCGGAATACCAACTGCGGCTGCTATTGCTGCTGCCGTGCGCTGATTATCACCGGTCAGCAACGCAACCTCAATCCCCGCCTGATGCAGCTTTGCGACCGCCTCCGCAGCGGTTGGTTTGACTGTATCGGCCAGCGCGATCACGCCCCACGCCTCACCATCGACGGCCACCGCAATTGCGGTCTTTCCCTCATTCTGCAACTGATCAACGACTGCCTCTAAAGCGTGTATCTCAACCCCTCGCTCACGCAACCAGCGCAGCGTTCCAACCAGCACGGCCTGCCCACTGACCTCAGCTTCCACCCCGGCACCACTGACAGCCTGAAAGCGCGTCGGTCGCTCGATAGCCAGACCACGCTCCTGCGCCGCCTTTACAATTGCCACCCCTAATGGATGTTCGCTGCGACTCTCAGCCGCCGCCGCGACCTGAAGCAACACCTGATCTCCTGTACCGTCGGGCTGGTCTCCCCGCGCCAGCACCGGCCTGGCCACCATCACAACATCGGTCACTGCGGGGCGACCATGCGTAATAGTACCGGTCTTATCGAACACCACCGCTCGCAGACTCGCCGCACGTTCCAGAGCCTCAGCGTTGCGGATCAAAATGCCGTGTGACGCCCCGGTGCCGGTACCAACCATAATCGCAGTCGGTGTAGCCAATCCCAACGCACACGGACAGGCAATCACCAGCACCGCCACCGCAAAAATGAGTGCCTGGGTCAACCCCACCCCGGCCCACAACCAGCCGAGAAAGGTAATCAACGCAATCACGATCACTATCGGCACAAAGACGGCAGAAACCCGATCAACCAGTGCCTGTACCGGTGCTTTCGAACCTTGCGCCTCTTGCACGAGACGGATGATCTGTGCCAGCGCCGAATCCTTACCGATCCGTGTCGCCCGCATCTGAAAACTACCGCTGCGATTAATCGTCGCCCCGAAGACCGGATCGCCACTGCGCTTCTCTACCGGCAAACTCTCACCAGTGAGCATACTCTCATCAATCGTCGACTCACCGGAGACAATCACCCCATCGACCGGAACCTTCTCCCCCGGTCGCACAATGATCATCTCACCTACCCGCACCTCGGTAAGCGGCACATCAACCTCTTGCCCACCCCGCACTACTCGTGCAGTCTTCGGCTGAAGCCCGATCAACGCCTTGATTGCAGCACTCGTCTGTCCCTTCGCCCGCGCCTCAAGGTACTTCCCAACCAGGATCAGCGTAATGATCAGCGCCGCTGTCTCAAAATAGACATGGCCGGGTGCACCGCTGAGCAACATTGCCAGACTGTAGAAATAGGCAGCCGATGAACCGAGGGCAATGAGCGTATCCATAGTAGCGGTACGGGAACGCAATGCCCGCCACGCATGCCGGTAGAAATCGCGACCGGAGTAAAACTGCACCGGTGTCGCCAGCGCCAGAAAGAGCCAGTTGAGCAGGTCATCGCGGGCAGCGACCATAGCCATCATCTCGCTCATAGCCGCATCACGCATCGCTGCCATCATTGCCGCCCCCTCACCGACCAGCCAGGGAGCAATCAGACCAAAATCACGCGCCATCGACAACACAAAGAGCGGCAGCCCAAAGACCACGCCGACCAGCAATCGCCGCCGTCGCACCGTCATCTCTGCTTCACGTGCCCGTGCCTCCACATCTTCAGCGGCCTCATCGGTAGCAGATGGCAAAATCACCCCATACCCGGCCTGCTCCACCGCCGCC
>NZ_DAOTZQ010000018.1:0-7123 GCF_034434295.1 Chloroflexus sp. | reverse complement strand
ACGTGCTCCAGTTCTCCCGTTTGGTGATGCCGGGAATCACCATCACGTCCGGGCTGTGTGGCCGTAGTCCGGGCACGTCCCAGGCGATGCGGATATCGCTCATCACGATGGCTTCGCCGGTGCGTTCGAGCCGCGCCTGGAGCACATCGGTGAGATAGCGCTGGTCGGTTTCGTGACGGATGCTATGCACGATGAAGTCTCCCACCTCGGGATGGAGAACATCCTCGAGGGTGAGCGGCACCTGCTCGAGATGATGCGGGTCGTCGGGGGTGGGACGATGCACAAAGCGCCAGCCGTAGCGAAACGGATCGTCGGCTGAAACCGATGGTGGGTCGGGAACCAGCGTGGTTTTGGGCGACGGTTGGCTCATAATGAAACCTCCCTGGTGGGGTGGGTAGCGGTTGGGAACCAGTTCTGGGGTAGTATTGTACCACAGCGGCTATCTGGAATGCTGGTCGGTGGCTGGCGAGTTGCACACCGGGGGTGCGATGGAGAGCAGGCGGGAGGGAGGGGTGGGGCATAAGGCACTCCTGGCTCAACACGGCGTTCTGATATATAAACCGTGTTAGGAGCGCAAAAGTGACGCGGATATTTGCAAAAGATGGTGAAGAAGATCGTCTGAGTGGGAGGGGCGTGTCGGCGTGCTGGTTTGAGAGGTTGTTCAGGATACTAAAGTCAGCCAGTTTCATTGCCGTGCTGACGACAGACACACTCTGGTGATGTTGTGATCAAGAACACCATGTCGTTCGGTCAGCCCAGTCGGACGGTCAGGTATCTGGGGAGACAATGTGTTAACGTTTGCGGAGCTGCAGTAGTCCACGGGGGGAGTCAGGTCGTGTCGTTCGGTCAGCTTCAGTGGGGCGGCAATGGGGTGAGACCGGGTTGTAAACCACCATTCCTGGGCAACTCGATGATCGTGACGAGCACACATGGTATCCTCGTGACCAGCCGGGTCAACGGTGTACCACGTGCCGAATCGTGAGCACGGCTGCCGCACTCCAAACGCCGCGACACGCGCATGACGAGCGGCTAAGGCAACCGATCCGGTGCGAGGTGTCACTGGCGATGGTCGGTAGTCTGGGAGCAGGATAGGCTGTCTTTGTTGATTAGCAAGCGTTTATGCGCCTGTGCGATATTCTGTCAGCACGACAGCACAGCTTTTATGAAATAAGTTCGACTGTCGTTCCCTGCCAATCTGCCGATTACGCCTGGCACTCCTTCCTCGCTGGCGATCAGAACCGCAGTGGCTTTCACGAGCGGTAGAGTAGCAATCTGCCGCTTATTGCTTACCTGCTAATGCGTAGCGAATACCTTCTTGCAGGGTAGCCTTTGTCTTCATCGCACCTAAGTCAGCGCCGATATGCACCAACGTCTGAGCAATTTCAGGACTAATTCCGGTTAAGACGACTTCAGCACCCAGCATCCGGGCGGCTTGTGCTGCACGAATCAGCGCTCCGGCAACCTGCGTATCAACGACTTTCACGCCGGTAATATCAATAATGGCGACCCGCGCCTTGTATTCGGCTACACCGTACAACAAACTTTCCATAATTTGCTGAGCCCGTGCTGTGTCGATAGCTCCGATCAGCGGCATCACAACTACACCATCAGCAATTGGCATGAGTGGTGTACTTAGTTCGCGCAATGTGGCCTGTTGCGCTTGAATAATCTGCTCTTGCATGACTGCTCGTTCACGTTCGGCCTGACGTTGGGCAGTAATGTTGCGGGAAAGCACCATGACGTTATCTTGCAGCAAGACCATGCGCGCTTCGTACTCCTCGACCTGGTTGTCAATTTCAATCTGATACTCGAACGTCTGCATCTCGCTATCACGCCGGAGAACTTCGATTCGTTGCAAGATTTGTGTAGCGAGTTCAGGTGGCAGTACCTCAGTCACGTGGCGCTTGAGGAACAGTTCAGGGGGTACCAGCAGGCGACCGGTAGGATCAGGCTTGTAGTCGAGGAAGATGCCATCGATGCTGAGTAAGAACATGAGATCGGGAATGGCAGCCAGTAGTGTCCGGTTCCGTTGTTCGCTTTGTCGCAGCTCTTCTTCAGCTTCAATCTGAGCCGTCACATCGCGGTTAATTGATGCAAAGCCGGTCAGTTGACCTTCACGATTGTACAAGCCAAGTGCGGAAGCCTGTGCCGTTATGAGTGATCCGTCGCCACGCACATAGCGAATAGTTGTGTGAACGGTCTGACCCTGCTGCAATGTTTCGGCGATCTCTACCAGTTGCTGGTGATCACCGGGATAGGTAATGTCAACGACAGTTTTCCCAATCAGTGACTCGTAGCCAAGCATGGTGCAAAGAGCCTGGTTGGTATATGTTATGCGTAATTGTGTATCGGCGATGGCAATACCATCAGGGGCAAGTTCGACCAGGAGTTTAAAGGTTTGTAGTTCTTCTTCCTGCTGTTGCTGCTTTGTGCGCATGTGATAAAGCTGGTCAATATCGTGAGCAATGGCAGTAAGTGATGAGAACTCACCGTTGTCGTTGTAGTGCAGTGAAATTGTCCAGCGCAAATGCTGGGTAGAACCATCGCGGAGGAGAAGTCGGCTTTCAAATGTGTCAGAGAGTTGTTGTTGTGCGATCAATGCACGAAAGTGTTGTCGTGCCTGATTTTGCTCTTCAGGGTGAATGAATGTCCAGGCAATTTGCTGAAGACATTCTTCAGGAGGCACGCCGAAGTACCGCTGACAGGCCGGATTGATGTATGTGATTCGGCCGTCGGAATCTATTTCTACCACCAGAAGATTGGTCGTTTCGATAATGCGTCGTAATCGATCACGTTGTGCTATACACTCAGCAAGCATTCTGTCTGTTGAGTTATCGTTGAGATTCATAACATGTTTTCCTGGCTGTCTTTTGTTATAAAATCCACATCTACTATACCATCTCTATTGTGTTTAAACCAGATAAGATTGGGTGTAGAGAATACGAACTTTGGTAACATCTCCGATTATGGTGGGGGTATTCTTCCGACGTTGTGGTGTGATCGTGGGTTATCTTTTGGGTAAGGAACTGTGAAACTCTCGTGAACCGTGCCGGGTCCTTCCTTGTTGGTGGGAACCAGTTACTCCACGGCTCGCTTGTTTGACGCTCCTCCTTTTTGTTGGTATGATCGCTCTAAAGGAAAAAAAACAATGGTTTCCTTTCCTCTCCCTGCAACAGGAGTTTGCTATGCCCGGTGACGATAAAACTGAGTCGCGAAAAATAGATCATATTCGAATAGTGTTGAATGAGGATGTGGCTGCTAAGGGCATCGTTACCGGGTTTGCTGCGTATCGTCTCCCGCACCGTGCCCTGCCTGAGCTTGATCTTAATGAGGTTGATACCCGTACCACGTTTCTGGGTAAACCCATTGCCGCACCGTTGCTGATCAGTTCGATGACTGGTGGTACGGCCAGTGCTGAAAAGATTAATCTGTCATTGGCTGAAGCTGCTGAGCATCTCGGTTTGCCGATGGGAGTTGGCTCGCAGCGGGCCGCAGTGATGGATCCCCGGCTTGCGTCTACCTATCAGGTGCGACGAGTCGCGCCGCATATTCCCTTGCTGGCGAATGTTGGTGCTGTGCAGCTCAATTATGGCTTCACCGTCGATCATTGCCGCCGGGCAGTGGAGATGATTGAGGCTGATGCGCTGATTTTGCATCTCAATCCGCTTCAGGAGGCTGTCCAGCCCGAGGGAGATGTCAATTTTAAAGGATTGTTGGCCAGGATCGAAGAGGTTTGTCGGCGGCTAGAGGTACCGGTCATCGTGAAAGAGGTCGGTAATGGCATCGGTGCTGCTGATGCGATTCGACTCTATGAGGTAGGCGTGCGCATTATCGATGTAGCCGGTGCTGGGGGGACCAGTTGGAGTGAAGTTGAACGCTTTCGTCAACCAAACGACACTGGGCGCCGGGTGGCGAGCGCTTTTGCCGATTGGGGGCTGCCGACAACCGAGTGTATACGCGAGGTGCGCGCCGCGTTACCCGATGTGACACTCATTGCTTCAGGTGGTGTGCGGAGTGGGGTGGACGTTGCGAAGGCGATTGCGCTGGGTGCCGATCTGGCCGGCACTGCTCGTCCGGCACTCTTCGATGCTATCAATGAGCGGGGGGCTGAGGCAGTGATTGAAGGGTTAGGAGCATTTATCCGCGAACTGCGGGTTGCTATGTTTTGTAGCGGCTGTGCCAATCTTCAGGCGCTGCGTAATCTGCGCCTGGGTGAGCGCTCGTAGCCTGCGGCAATGGCCGATATATGTATGTTCACCATCTGTTTCTGCGCGATTTTCGCAACTATCGACGCCTTGATCTCGCGTTAGCACCGGCAACCACTCTCTTTTACGGGCCAAATGCCGCTGGTAAAACGAGTCTGCTTGAAGCAATCTTCTATCTCGCGACAACGCGCTCGCCGCGCCTGAGTAGTGATCGTGAACTGGTACGCTGGGATGCGGTGGGAGAGGCAGGTGCCCCGCCGTTTGCTCGTATCGCTGCCGATGTCGAGCGGCGGATTGGGCCGGTGCGCCTGGAGGTGTTGGTGCAGCGGCGGGCAAACGATGATGGGCAGCCACTGAACGGTGCGCAAAAGCTGGTGCGGATTGATAAGCGTCCGGCGCGAGCAATCGATCTGATAGGTCAGTTGCGGGTGGTGCTCTTCACGCCTACCGATCTGACGCTGGTTGATGGACCACCAGCAGAACGGCGACGTTACCTCGATATCACGCTCTCGCAGCTCGATCCGCATTACGTGCGCACACTAGCGCATTATCAGAAGATACTTCTGCAACGAAATAGTTTGTTACGCGCCTGGCGCGAACAGCGACGAGTACCACGCCACGTTGATGCCGAGCTGGCCTATTGGGATCAGGAGCTGGCGGCGGCTGGCGGGTATCTGCTGTCCGAACGGTTACGTGCAATTGTTGAACTCAATGATCTGGCCGGCCCACTCTATCAGGAGATGAGCGGTGGTGAAGATCGGTTGCAGATCGAGTATGCGGCCAGTTGTGACCTGGGAACTGCAAGAGATTCCGGCGGATTGGCCGAGCGCTTGCTGTTGGCGTTTGCGGCTCAGCGCAGTGATGAACTGGCCCGTGGTCAGACCCTCTGCGGTCCTCATCGCGACGATCTGCTCTTTACGGTGGCCGGGATCAATCTCGGTCGCTACGGTTCCCGTGGTCAGCAACGTTCGATTGCGCTGGCGTTGAAGATTGGTGAGGCTGGTTTGATGCGACGGCGCAGCGGTGAAGCACCAGTGCTGCTGCTCGATGATGTATTGAGTGAGCTTGATGCTCAGCGCCGCACCCATCTCCTTGCTTTGATCCATCATCCCGATCAGCAGACGCTGCTTACCGCTACCGACCTCAGCGATTTCAGCGCTGATTTCCTGGCTGCTGTCCGTCGCTATCGGATTGAAGATGGTCAGGTGTTTGCCGGCTGAAGTCGGCGGTAGATAAATGTGAGTTGACGCAATCTGTCGGCCAGTTCTGCGCTGAGTGCTTCAGCCGAAAAGCGCCATGCCCAGTTACCACCCAACCGACCGGGTGTGTTCATGCGCGCCTCTGATCCCAGACGTAAAACGTCTTGCAATGGCGTAATTGCATAGTTGGCGACAGACATCATGCCCAGACGCATTAAATCCCAGGCAATATCAATCGTCTCTTCATTACGACCAAGGTAGGTCAGCACTGCCGCACGGGTAGCCGGATCGAGGGTGGCAAACCAGCCAATCGTCGTGTCATTGTCGTGCGTGCCGGTGTAGACGACATAATTCGGCGTGTAGTTGTGGGGCAGGTAGGGATTGGTCGGATTATCCCCGAAAGCGAACTGGAGTACCTTCATCCCAGGTAGTTCAAACGTCTGACGGAGGGCTTCAACTTCAGGGGTAATCAAACCGAGGTCTTCGGCAATGATAGGAAGTGTTCCCAGCTCGGCCTGCAAGACATTGAAAAGATCGGCGCCCGGCCCTGTTACCCAGCGCCCATCTACCGCAGTTGGTGCACTCGCCGGTACTTCCCAATAGGCTTCAAACCCGCGAAAATGGTCGAGACGCAAGATGTCGTAGAGTGTGAACGCCTGGCGCATGCGGGCAACCCACCAGCGGTAACCGGTGGCGGCCATGCGTTCCCAGCGATAGAGAGGATTGCCCCAGCGTTGACCGGTGGCGCTGAAGTAGTCTGGTGGTACACCGGCAACCACGGTTGGTCGACCATGTTCATCAACAAAAAAGAGATCACGATTGGCCCACACATCGGCACTGTCATCGGCAACAAAAATGGGAGCATCGCCGATGATCAGCACACCCTGTTGATTGGCATAGGCTTTGAGTGATTGCCACTGGCGGAAGAAGAGAAATTGCAGGTACTGATGGTAAGCCATCGTTGTCGCCAGTTCATGCTGGGCCTGGGCAAGGGCGGCTGGTTCACGATCACGCAGATCGGGACGCCAGTCATGCCAGCTTACACCTCCTTGCGCTTCCTTGATGGCCATAAATTGGGCATAATCGGCCAGCCACTCCGCGTTGGCTTCACAGAACCGCTGGTAGTCCGGGCGCAAGTGCGCACCATGACCGCTCTGGAATCGCTCGAAGCTACGACGTAGCAGGGATTGTTTGGCTGGAATGAGGGCTCCGTAATCAACCCGCTCGACGGGTAAACTGGCCAGTGTCGATCGTGCTTCCTCAATCGTGAGTAGTCCCTGTTCAATGATGTCATCCAGGCTGATTAACAATGGATTGCCGGCAAAAGCCGAAAAGCACTGGTAGGGCGAGTCACCGTAGCCGGTAGGGCCAAGCGGGAGCACCTGCCAGAGTGATTGCCCCGCCGCAACCAGAAAATCAACGAATCGATATGCCATCGATCCAAGATCACCAATTCCCCACGGGCCGGGTAGGGATGAGGGGTGAAGGAGAATGCCACTTGCCCGTTGCAGTCCAAATCCTCGCACCTGAACCGGAGAGCCGTTAGTTGTTGTCATATTCATTCTACATCCGCCATCAATACAGCACCTGTATAGAAACTGAGCGGTATTGTAGCATATTGTTGTGGATGCAATCAATTTGGCGGGCAGGAGGGTGGAGGAGATAGGAGATAGGAAATGGAAAGAAGGGGAGGTAGGAAGGAGGAGAGAGGAGTGAGGT
>NZ_DAOTZQ010000017.1:0-21963 GCF_034434295.1 Chloroflexus sp. | reverse complement strand
CGGTACCGGTAGGGGCGCACGGACGTGCGCCCCTACCGACTCAGGCTTGAACCCCACACTACCTCCAGAACATCGCCGCTACGGTCATCACACGGATTATCGATAACAGTCCTGTCCGTTGCTGTCAAATCGTGATAAGATGCATGTAGTGACACCGACACAACGGCCGGTGATGTAGCCAACGTATCAGCCCAATGGTCAATCATCTTTTGCCCTACCTGAGATTAGGAAAGAGAGCGAGGCAGATCACGCATCACTGTTGTTCTTCATAATGGAGGATGTATGAGCAATCCAATCACCATCCTGATTGCTGATGATCACACCATGTTTCGGCAAGGATTGCGCGAGATTTTAGAACGCAAAGGCGGCTTTCAAGTGGTGGCTGAGGTACGTGACGGGGCAGCCGCCGTTGAAGTGGCCGGCACTACCAAACCTGACATCGCGCTGCTCGATGTCTCGATGCCGGTCATGACCGGTATCGAGGCAGCACGCCAGATCGCCCAGGTCAGCCCGCAAACGCGCTGTGTTGTGCTCACCATGCACCGCGATGAGCAAACCGTCCTCGAAGCACTGCGTGCTGGTGCCAATGCCTACCTGTTGAAAGATGCCGATGCCACCGAGTTAATCGAAGCAATTCACGTCGTCTACCGTGGTGAAGCTGCCCTGGCCGGCAGTGCTGCTGCCCGGGTACTCGATCTGCTACGTCGCAACGACACCTCACCAGCGCTCAACGAAGTGCTTACCCCTAGAGAACGCGATATTCTGGCCCTGCTTGCACAAGGTGACGACAATCGGGCAATTGCACTCAAGCTGAGTCTGGCCGAAAAGACAGTTGGTAATCGCTTGAGCGAGATTTTTCAGAAACTCGGCGTGAGTAATCGTACACAGGCGGCGATCGTCGCAGTTCAGCGTGGCCTGGTACCACCGCCAGATCTGCGATAGCACGCCTTAGTTGGAAAGTTGTCTCGAACTATGCTTCAACTTACAGGCATTCATCACGTCACCGCAATCTCTGCGCACATTCAACAGAACTACGATTTTTATACCCGCGTGCTTGGGATGCGCCTGGTCAAGCGCACCGTCAATCAAGACGATACCAGTGCCTACCATCTCTTTTATGCCGATGGTGCCGGTTCACCCGGTAGTGATCTCACCTTTTTTGACTGGCCATTACCCCGTGAACGACGTGGTACCCATAGCATCGTTCGTACCGGCTTGCGCGTCAATGGTGCTGAGACGCTCCAGTGGTGGGCCGAACGCCTGCGCACCGAGGGTGTTCACGTTGGTGAGGTTGTGCTGCGGGATGGCCGGCTCACCCTCGACTTTGAAGACCCGGAAGGTCAGCGCCTGATGCTCGTTGATGATGGCGGTGTCGGCGAGTTTGTTCCCTGGCCGCAGAGTCCGGTGCCGGTCGAACACCAGATCCGTGGGCTGGGACCGGTTATGTTAAGCGTTGCACGTCCCGGTCTGACCGATGCCGTGCTCCGTATGGTTATGGGCATGAAAGTACAGCGTCGTTATCCTCACCCTGAATACCCCGACGACACCGTGTACGTCTATGCTATGGGGACAGGTGGCCCGGTAGCCGAGGTACACGTCGTTGCCCAACCTCACCTCCCCCCGGCGCAACCCGGTGCTGGCGGCGTACACCATGTCGCATTCCGGGTGCCAACATTTGCCGAACACCAGGCCTGGGCGCAGCGACTCCGCGAATTGCGCATTCCAAACAGCGGTATTGTGGATCGCTACTATTTTCGCAGCCTCTATTTTCACGAACCTAACGGTATCCTCTTTGAATTAGCCACCGACGAGCCGGGCTTTGCTGTTGATGAGCCTGCTGATGCATTGGGCGAACGGCTGGCCTTGCCCCCCTTCCTCGAACCGCGTCGGGCACAGATTGAAGCGGGACTGAAGCCGTTATAGTGGCGATGACTGCATCTACCCGCTGCCACCCTCGCCTTCCAACTCCCGGCCATCAATGGTGAAGAGGGGTTTGGGCAGCGGGAAACGGATATGCCGGCTCCTTACCCCAACCTTCCAGAGTAGAGGGCAAGATAGCGTCTCCTCGGCCAGATACTGGTATATAGGTCGAAGCCCGCCGTACAATAGCATCCCCACTACTGGATAGCATCCTTCCCTCCGTGATCTCCCACCTCTGTGGTGAAAAACCCTTGCCTCTGCGCCCTTCGTGTCTCTGTGGTGAAAAACCCTTCCCTTTGTGCCCTCCGTGTCTCTGTGGTGAAAAACCCTTGCCTGTGGGAACTTCTCCCCAATGCAATAGGAGAGGCCCCCCCTTTGGTAGAACATCGTGATGCCATATACTGACGATGCGAAAACGACATCCTGTGCAGGATCGAAGTATAGAGTGGAGGAACTGCCGTGACGATGCTGGTAAATAGCCTGAAGACCGTTGGTTTGCTTGGACTACTCACTGGTCTCTTTATTGTGATTGGTGGTGCAATTGGTGGGCAAATTGGGATGATCATCGCGCTCGTTCTCGCCGTCGTGATGAATATGGGTGCCTGGTGGTTCTCCGACAAACTGGCTCTCAAGATGAGTGGTGCGCAGGAGGTCACACCCGATCAGGCACCTGAACTTCACACGATGGTGGAAGAGCTATCACGGCGGGCAGGTATTCCCAAACCGCGCGTGTACATTATCGAAACCGATGCTCCCAACGCTTTCGCTACCGGTCGTGATCCGGCGCATGGTGCAGTGGCTATCACCACCGGAATTGCACGTCTACTCACACGCGAGGAGTTGGCCGGCGTCATTGCACACGAGCTGGCACACATCAAGCATCGCGATACCCTGATCTCATCCATTGCAGCCACTATTGCCGGTGCTATCGGTATGCTGGCTGATATGGTGATGTGGAGCATGATCTTCGCCGGTTTTGGCGGTAATGATGAGGAGGATGGTGGTGGTGTTGCCGGACTAGTCGGTGGTATCTTGACAGCCATGCTGGCACCAATTATGGCCCTTATCATTCAGATGGCAATCTCGCGTTCGCGTGAGTACATGGCAGATGCTGGCGGCGCACAGATTCTTGGCAATCCCCTGCCATTAGCCAGTGCCCTTGAGAAGCTGGAGTGGGCTGCCGGCCGTATGCCAATGGATGACGCTCGTCCGGCAACGGCCCACATGTACATTGTCAATCCGGTGTTGGGTGGTCTGGCCAGCCTCTTCCGTACCCATCCCGAAACCCACAAGCGCATTTCGCGCCTGCGTGCGATGGCTAATCGCAGTGGCAATACAACAATGGCGGCGTAAGCCACATCTGCGCAGCGCGTTGACCTAGATTTCCTTCCCTACTCCGGGCATCACTCAATGGCGAGTGATGCCCTTTTTGAGGTAGAATACTCTTGTCTGCAACAGACAAGCTCTCGTTGTTTGCAGTTCTGTCGTCCTTACATAACTCAGGTTGTTACAGAAACACAGAGGACACAGATAATGGGAGTCACCCGAGTTGCTGCCTTGAGGCGTGACGTAGCGCATCCGTGGGAACTGGCTGTAACTCAAATCGTTCATGCGGTGACATTGCACGGTGTTCCGCACCACGTCGTGTAATGCATCCTGGCAGTCAGCCTCAGTGGCCTGCTCATAGCATGGGTAGTAACTTGGGTTCGCATAACAAGACAGTGCCGTTTGTGTCAGCGCATTATCAGCGAGGTACTTGCTCGACAATCCATTGCGATAGCACACAATCGACCGATCAGGTTGCAAATGCATGTCTCTGCCCAGACATTTTCCATCTCTCGGAAGGATACCTGTCAGTGTGAGTGAATAACCAGCCTGGCTGCGATAGCAGCACCAACTCTAACCATCCTGGCTAAACAATCTACTCACAACAAAACAACTTTACTGACAGTTCTGCTATGCTGAAGGTAGTTATAAAGTAAAGCTCTCTCTGTTACCAGTTTTAAACCGAAATACTGATTGCGTATCACTATGAAACGAACCTCGCTAATAGTTGTTGTAGCGCTCGTACTGCTCAGCAGCTGTCTGTCGCCAACCGAGCCTCCGCACTCCACCCCGACCGTCGTTATCACGCCGGTCACCGGATCGACTGCCGTACCACCCCAGCAACCAACCACGGTCGTCACACCGGTTGTTGGATCGACCGATGCGCCACCCCGACCACCAACTACCGTCAGTGTGATACCCACCTCTGATGAGGACGAGATAGCCCTGCTCGATGCAGTCAATCGCCTGCCCCGTGATCAGGTAGATCTGGCTCGCCAGCTCGGTGCCTGCCGGCCCGCCCCCGCCGAGTGTCCCTATGTAGCCCATACAGAGCCACTTACGGTACAGGTCGGGGAACGGCGTTCGTTCTTCGTAACCGATTTCAGCGACGACACCCAGTATGAGATTACTGCTGAGTTACGCTATGCCGGACCGATTGTCTTGATGTATGTCGAAGAGGGGGTACCGTACAACCAGGCCGCCCTCGAACGCGCTGCCCGTACCTTTGAAACCGAGATCTATCCGCGAACCCGCGAAATCTTCGGCAGCGAAGTTCAACCCGGTGTTGATGGCGATAATCGGATTACCATCCTGAATGCCGTTGAACGCAGCCGCCAGATTCTCGGCTACTACTCATCGAGCGACTCGCTACCGCGCCAGATCAATCGCTATAGCAACGAGCGGGAGATGTTCTTTATGAACATTGAGCTGATGCCGTTTGACAGCGATACCTACCTTGATGTACTGGCGCACGAGTTCCAGCACATGATCCATCAGAATGAGCAGCCGGGCAGTGCATTGTGGCTCAATGAAGGGATGTCGCAGTTGGCCGAAGACCTCAACGGCTTTCAGAGCGAGGGCTTTATCCCGGTGTACCTGCGTAATACCGACCTTCAGTTGACCGGCTGGGGTTTTGCCCCCGGTCAGTCAGGTGCGCATTACGGTGCAGCCCACCTCTTCATGCGCTACATCTACGCTCAATATGCCGGCGAGGAGCAGTTACGACCGTTGATCCGCGCCAACGCCGGTAATAACCTTGAGGCGTTTGTCGCACTGGCAGCCCCTACCCGACCCGACATCACCCACTTTCGCCAGTTGATGGCTGATTGGGCGGTTGCCAACCTGATTAACGATCCACGGGTTGCTGATGGACGCTATACCTACGAGACCGGCACCGAATTGAGTAATCTGTTACCGGCAAAGGTACGCCCCACGTCAATCGACAATCGCTACAGCGATGATATTGTCCAGTTTGGCGTCGATTATCTCGCTCTTCCCCGCAATACCCGCACGGTAACCTTCCGCGGCGATCAGACGGTACGCATCGCCGGTCAGATGCCACGCGGTCGCTACGCCTGGTGGAGTAATCGCAGCGATGATAGTGTTGCCACGCTCACCCGTGCTGTCGATTTGCGCGGCGTGAATACTGCGACACTGACGTTCGATACCTGGTTCGAGATCGAAGATGATTACGACTACGCCTTTGTGACCGTTTCAACCGATGGTGGGCAGACCTGGGAGACGCTGCCCGGACGCTGGACGACCGATTACGATCCGCAAGGGGTTAATTACGGTCACGGCCTCACCGGTGTCTCAGGCCGTCCCGAGGCAAATGTTGAAGACGGGCTGCGCGGACGTTGGGTGACCGAGCAGATGGATCTGACCCCCTTTGCCGGTCAGGAGATTCTCTTGCGCTTCTGGTCAATTAACGACCAGGGCGTCCATGCACCGGGCATCCTGATCGACAACATCGCTATTCCCGAAATTGGCTTTCGTGATGATGTCGAAGCCGGCACAGGTGATTGGGAAGCGGCAGGGTTTGTCCGTATCGACGGTGATCTACCCCAACTGTGGGAGCTACGCCTGGTTCGTACAGCCACTGACGGTCAGGTTTCAGTAGATGTTCTGGAACCAGCTGCAGATGGAGTTGTGACCGCAACCCTCAACGCCGACGAGCGCGGCGTCCTGGTCGTGATTGCAGTGACCCCACACACCAGCGAACGGGCACGGTACGAGGTCATCAGCGAATAGGGAGCGTGGCCTGCGCCACGGATAATGCAATGAGTTGGGGATCACGCTGGATCACAATCTCTCTCTGCCTGATCGGCCTGGCGGCGGCGATCATCATTGTGCGCATGCAACAACCACCGCCGCGCCTGGCCCCACTCGTTGCTGAAGCCAATGTCGTCGCTGCGGTACCAGTGCTCAGCGGTGTTGCGCAGCCGCAACACACCGAACTGCTACGCATTACTGTCGCGCCGCAGGCACTGCCCACCAGCGTCAGCATTGAGACCATCACCGCCGATCTCTATGCCGCATTGGCGTATGTCAGTGAACGCACAGCGATCACCCCAATAGCACCGATTGCGGTGCATATCAACGCCTCACCGGACTGTGCCCTGCACGGCGTGGCCTATACCGATATTCGGGAAGTGCAGGTGTTTACCTGCTCTGCCCTCCCTCCAACCCGTGCTGTCAACATCCTTGCCCACGAGTTCGTGCACCAACTGGCCCACGACTACTACGGTGCTGATCATCTCCGCAGCGATCCGATCTTGCTTGAAGGATGGGCAACCTGGGGAGCAGGGCGCTATTGGCTGGGCCAACAGCCTGACTTTCGCACATTTGTCGGTACTCAGCCATCGCTCCCCCTGGTTGCCGGCCACCTCGGTCGACCAGCAGCCGAGATGAATACCCTCTATTACCAGTGGGCCAGCTTTGTCGAGTATCTGATCATCACATATGGTCGGGCGGCTTTTGATGATCTCTACCGCAGTGGTGCCGGCACACCCGGTAGTGCTGACTATCAGAAGGTCTACGGGATCGATTTGCCAACGCTCGAAGCGCAATGGCGCACGTGGTTGAACAATCGCGGGTCATAACCTCGCCATACCTAACGACACCGTGGCGCGTTGCGACGCACGGCAGACGTACTGCCGCGTCCATCGTACCCGCTAGCAAGCATAAGTGGTGTCTGCCCAATTCGCTGCATCGTAGCAACATCGTCTGGCCACGGTGCAAGTATCCCTGTCCTTGCGCCACGATGCGCATCATCGAGTGATCATCCCCGCCTTAGATCGCCACCGGCAGGCCTCTGCTGAGTCTTCATAGACGCAGGAGAGAGGGATCAGCGCGTCCACGATCAGGAGTAACGTCAGGATCAACCTTAGATTAACCCAAGTTGCCTCCTCCCCTGTGAGCAGGTCACGTGAAGCTACTGCTATGATGAACAGCACGACGCTGTGCACAACATCATGCAGCGTACCTGTTGAACGATGTGGGTAGCAGCCAATTCCTGTAGGCGCACTCCGTCATACTTTACGGTAGCAGCGCGGGTTATGCCCATCCTCTGTGTCCTCTGTGCCTCTGTGGTGATAAAGGTAGCAACTTGGGTTTGTATTACAAACCTTCTGCGTTGTGTATCCGTCGGCGTGCTCACCCACTCAGCCGGTTTTCTTCACCATCTTTTGCAAATATCCGCGTCACTTTTGCACTCCTGACACGGTTTATATATCAGAACACCGTGTTTTCTCAGGAGTGCATTATGCCACGCTTACGCTTCCCTCGTACCAGTGCCCTCTGTGCGCACCCCATCACCAATCATCGGCCAGCATTCCAGATGACCGCTGTGGTACAATACCACCCCAGAACTGGTTCCCAACCGCTACCCACCCCAGCAGGGAGGTTTCATTATGAGCCAACCGTTGCCCAAAACCACGCTGGTTTCCGACCCACCATCGGCCCCAGCCAACGACCCGTTTCGCTACGGCTGGCGCTTTGTGCATCGTCCTACCCCCGACGACCCGCATCATCTCGAGCAGGTGCCGCTCATCCTCGACGATGTCCTCCATCCCGAGGTGGGAGACTTCATCGTGCATAGCGACCGCCACGAAACCGACCGGATGTATCTGACCGATGTGCTCCGCTTGTGCCTCGACCGTCCCGGCACAGCCATTGTATTGAGTGATGTGCGCATCGCCTGGGACGTGCCCGGCCTGCGGCCACACGGCCCGGACGTGATGGTCATTCCCGGACTCACCCAACGAGACGACTGGAGCACGTTCGATGTCGCGCAAGAGGGGCGGCGCCCGGCGTTGATCATTGAAATCACTTCGCCGGAGACCCGTGAGAACGATCTAGTGCATAAAGTCGAGCACTATGCGCGGGCGGGGGTCGCACAGTACGTGATCGTGGATTATCTGGCGCGGTAAGCGACGCGCCGGCTGCGGTTGCTGGACTACCGGCTGGTGGGAGAGCGCTACGTGCTGCACCCGTCGGACGAGCACGGACGGGTGTATCTGGAGAGTGCCCGGTTGTGGTTGGGGATTGAGGATAACCACGTGGTGTGCTATAACGAGTGCGGGGAGGTGCTGGGGAACTACACGGCGATGGTGGAACTGGCAGAAGCGGCGCAGGCCCAGGCCCGGCGCGAAGCCGAGGCCCGCGCTGCTGCCGAAGAACAGGCCCGCCGTGAAGCCGAGGCCCGCGCTGCTGCCGAAGAACAGGCCCGCCGTGCAGTCGAGGCCCGCGCTGCTGCCGAAGAACAGGCCCGCCGTGAAGCCGAGGCCCGCGAAACGGTTGAGGCACGACTACGCGAGCTGGAACGTGAATTGCGCCGATTACGCGGCGAGGAGTAGGGGTATCTGATCAAAACCCCGTGCCGACGATATTCAGGAGCGGACAGAATATTCCGGCCAATGCATCTTCTGCCGTATCCAGAAAGCTCCAGTCCAAACCTCTGAACTCACCGCTTCCGCGTGTGCATTCAGGGGGAATACACATCTAGCTATCAGACAGACCCGTAACGAGTTTCTTATCTTCCTCTCTCCCGCGTAATTCGGGAGAGGGGCCGGGGATGAGGGCCGGCGAGTCGGCGGGTTAAAGCCCCACCTCACGCCGTGGTAAAGCTTGCCGTCAGCGGGGGACCCAGATCGGCGGGTTGTGTGGGGCTAGCCTGCGCACCAGCGACCACGACTAGTACCTGACGACGGTGGTGGTAATGCCTGTACGCGGGCTGGAAGGCTGCGCCACAGGAACGGTATCGCTGTCGTGCTGATAATGCAGCAGGACGCTGTGGAGCGCAGATCATCTGGTGTGCGTGATGAACGATGCGCCGTGACCATCAGGATGTGTTATGATGCGTCATAATGGCTGCTGTGTGACATGTGGTTAATGCATAACGCGCTACGTGGGAGAGGTACCGGAGGTGAGGGCTATTAAAACACCGCCGGGCACTGTCTCTTACCTGCACTCACGTGTTCCGTTCGTCCTTGAACGTTCCCAAAGGTATACCGGCACTTATGCACAGTGCGGAGCGCCGGGAAGGGTAATAGTTGGATTGCGACTCATGTATTCTCCACTACCGGATTTGCAATCTCGTGCTGAATGAGATTCCTTCTTTGCCCAACCATGCCCGTGGCGCGTTTTGGCGTGCGGCAGCGTGCCGCCGCCACCATGCTCGATACCGGTCTCGTGTCGCATCGGCCAACCGCTAATCACCCGGCATATGCGTCTGCCGCGCCACCCCTTCGGCAATTGCTGCCTGTGCCACAGCAGCGGCAATGGCTGGCACAACCTGCCGGTTAAACACACTGGGCACGATGTAGTCTTCATTCATCTCTTCCGCTGGAATCACTGTTGCCAGCGCTTCGGCGGCAGCGAGCCGCATGGCCGAGGTAATACGCCTTGCGTGTACATCGAGCGCACCACGAAAGATACCGGGAAAGCTGAGCACATTGTTGATCTGATTCGGCTGATCACTGCGGCCAGTCGCAACCACACGCGCATACTGACGCAACATATCGGGATCGCCTTCGGGGATCGGATTAGCCAGCGCAAAGACAATCGGATCACTACTCATCACCCGAATATGGTCAGGCGTCAGGATATTGCCCTTCGAGACCCCAATAAAGACATCGGCGCCGCGCAACGCAACCGCCAGATCACCGCGCCGTCGTTCCCGGTTTGTCTGTGAAGCAATAATCCGCTGCATCGGGGTCTGACGGGCATAATCACCTTCGACCAGAATCCCAAACCGATCCACAGCAGTAATTTCACCAACCCCGGCTTCGATCAGCGCACGGATGATCGCCGTGCCGGCTGCCCCGATCCCATTCACGACCACCCGCACATCGGCCAGCCGCTTGCCCACAATCTGTAGCGCATTGCGCAAAGCGGCCAACACCACTACCGCTGTCCCGTGCTGGTCATCGTGCATCACCGGCATATCGAGACTCTCTTCGAGCCGACCCTCGACAATGAAACAATTTGGAGCAGCAATATCTTCGAGGTTAATGCCACCAAAACTCGGTGCAATCTGCTCCACCGTCTGCACAATCACCTCAGGGTCTTGTGAGCGCAGACAGATCGGCACCGCATCGATGTTTGCCAATTCTTTAAACAAAATCGCTTTGCCCTCCATCACCGGCATCGCCGCTTCCGGCCCCAGGTTGCCCAGCCCCAAAATGGCCGAACCATCGCTCACAACGGCCACACTGTTGCCTTTCCAGGTCAGCGCGTACACCTTCGCCGGATCATCGGCAATTGCCCGACAGACACGGGCCACACCAGGAGTGTAGGCCAGCGAAAGATCATCGCGCGTCTTCAGAGGTACGCGACTCTGCATGGCCAGTTTGCCGCCGAGGTGGGTAAGAAAGACACGGTCACTTACCTGAAGCACTTTGATGTTCTGCAACGTATTAATCGCTGCTACCAGTTGCTCGCCGTGTTGCTCGTCTTGTACGCGCACCGTAATATCGCGAACCAGAATGTTTCGTTCAGCGCGCACAATGTCAATCGCACCGATGTCACCGCCGACTTCGCCGATCAAGGTGGTCAACCGCCCCAGCATCCCAGGGCGATTTTCAATCTGGCAGCGCAAGGTCAGCGTATAAGCCACCCCAACGGACATAGCCCTCACCTCGTTTTCTGAAATAAGCACACAAAAATGCCCGTCACCACGACGGGCATCATCGCCTTATCATGGTATAGTACCACAAGTCGTGATTTGTCAGATTGATGGATTTAGCTCAGCACCTCTGATCATCTCGCCTGACCGGGCGTGGTGGCGATAGCCCGGCTCGACCGTGGCGAGAGATTGCTGGCGCACTATTGCATGGGCTACCCTCAGTAGTTCCCGCCCCCAGCGGGGGCGAGCAAGGGTGGGGGCTATTCCCTGGGAGCGTGCGCCGCCGGCGCATTTGTCACCTGCACCAGCGCACCGTGCTCGCTTCTAGCCGGGTAGCATACCAAACCTTGCGTGATACGGTACATCACCGCCCGGCACCGACTATGCAGGCATCCGAAGCTAGCCGTCTTCTCCGGTACTATCTGTGGGGTCATCTGGATGATTGCGGAGGAGCGGGTTCCGTAGGGGTGGGGCGGGTTCTGAACCCGCCCCTACGTCCGTGTCGGTTCACATTGCCATACGAGGGGGTGGCGCAAGGGCACGGCTTGCATTGCATGCCCAGGCATTGTGGTTTTCAGATGTGGTATGACCTCTCTGTACCAGCGCACGCCAGCGGGAGGTGGTTCCCGCCCCCAGCGGGGGCGGGCAAGGGTGGGTGCCATACCCTGGGAGCGTGCGCCTCCGGTGCGCTCACTTAGTGCTTCCCGCCCCCAGTGTCAGTCAAGATTGGAAAACCTTTGTGACACGAGTGCATCACTGTCAAACCGCTCGGTGAACGGATGTCTTTCAGCGTAGCTCACTCTCGCATATTGGCGACGAGCGTTGATATAACGGGCATTTACAAAGGCGACTTTCATACTATCGCCGCCGGCATATTCATTCTGTCCCCATCCACATCAACCGGACGCTTACCACCGGGCGGGTTGTCCGTGGTACAATGCTGAAAACAGAAGACCGTAGGATCAAGGTATGAGTCCTGAGCTTATTCGTGTTGTTGTTGCGCTCGTCATCGGCCTGCTCCTGATCGAACAATTCCGGCGCAGTGCGGCCGGATCGCGTCGCCGATGGGCATTTGCGCTCGGCGCAGCCGCGATGCTGGTTATCGCAACCTCCAACCTCTTCGTAGGAGCGCTCTTGCCGCTGATGATCATTGGCGGCAGTCTGGCCCTGGCTGCGGTCTGGTTGCTCTGGCAGGCATATCAACGCGGTGAACTGGCAGACCGCTTCGAGCGCGCACGTGACTATCTGGAATCAGAACGACGTCGCTATGACGAGCAGGATCGGGGAGGATCGCACGATGGTTGACCTGGAAGCAATTGGACGCCGGGCAAAGACGGCAGCCCGTGCGTTGGCAAAGCTCTCAACCGAACAGAAGAATGCAGCCCTGTGCGCGATTGCTGATGGGCTACTGGCGAGACAAGACGAGATTCTGGCTGCCAACGCTGCCGATGTTGCCGATGCAGAAAAGGGCGGGACGCCACCGGCGATTGTTGATCGCATGCTGCTGACGCCGGCGCGTCTGGCGGCGATTGCCGGCGATTGCCGGCAAGTGGCATCTTTGCCCGATCCGGTTGGAGAAATCTTTGATCGGCGTGAGTTACCGTCCGGGTTGCGCCTCTATAAACGGCGGGTGCCGATTGGTGTGATCGGTGCGATCTATGAAGCTCGCCCAAATGTGACCGTTGATATTGCGTCGCTCTGTCTGAAGGCCGGTAATGCCGTTATTTTGCGCGGTGGGAGTGATATTGCGCGCAGTGTGGCGGCAACAACAGAGGTGATTGCGCTGGCATTGGAACAGGCCGGTTTGCCATCGTTTGCTGTGCAAAGTATTACCGATCCCGACCGTGAACTGGTGCGGCAATTATTGCGCCTCGACCGCTATGTTGATATGATCATTCCGCGTGGCGGTGCCGGTCTGCACCGTTTCTGTGTCGAAAACGCAACGGTGCCGGTAATCGTTGGGGGAATGGGGGTCAGCCATATCTACGTTGAGCCAAGTGCCGACTTTGCCCGCACGGTACCGGTGATTGTCAATGCCAAAGTGCAGCGTCCGGGAGCCTGCAACGCGCTTGATACGCTTCTGGTGCATCGTGCTGCGGCACCGACCTTTCTGCCACTGGTCGCCGCTGCCCTCGCTCAGCACGGTGTGGAATTGCGCTGTGATCTGGAAGCGCTGGCAATCCTCGCCGATGCACCTGGACACGAAGACTGGAACCTGAAACCGGCCAGCCCAAACGATTTTGGCTGCGAGTTTCTGGCTTTGATCGTTGCGATCAAGATCGTGGGTAGCATCGATGATGCACTCGATCATATCGCCCTGTACGGCGGTCATTCCGAAGCCATTCTGACCGGCGATCCGATCAGTGCTGAGCGCTTTACCCGTGAAGTTGATGCCACTGCTGTCTTTGTCAATGCCAGCACGCGCTTCAACGATGGTGGTCAGTTTGGGTTGGGTGCCGAGGTGGCAATTTCAACCAATCGCCTGCACGCTCGTGGCCCGATGGGGTTACAGGAATTGACCACCTACACCTGGATTGGCGAAGGCGACTATCTGGTACGAGCCTGAAGGTATGAACCCAACCCTGCGTCTTGCCCATCTCTACCCGGAACACATGAATGTGTATGGTGACCGCGGCAATGTGATCGCGTTGCGTCAACGTTGTCGGCGGCGCGGTATCGACCTGGAAATTGTGCCGGTCAATCCTGGCGACACTATTGACTGGCAAACCATCGATCTGGCTTTCTTTGGTGGTGGACAGGATAGTGGGCAGGCGCTGATTACAGGCGATCTGATCGAACGACAGGGGCCAGGGTTGCGGGCAGCCATCGAAGCTGACCTGGTAGTGCTGGCGATCTGTGGTGGCTATCAGTTGCTCGGTCACTACTTTTTGACCCATACTGGTGAACGGCTACCCGGTCTGGGTGTGCTGGATGTCCATACCATAGCCGGCAAACAGCGGATGATCGGCAATATTGTGATCGAAGTGCATTTGGGGGAAGAGGCGTGGCAGTTGGTTGGCTTTGAGAACCACAGTGGCCGCACCTTTCACGGACCCGGCGTCCGGTCACTGGGCAGAGTACTGGTCGGCTACGGCGATAACGGCCAGGATCGCAAAGGAGGGGCGGTCTATCGCAATACCTTTGGTTGCTATCTTCATGGTGCATTACTGCCTAAAAACCCCCAACTGACCGATCACCTGCTTGAGTTGGCCCTCCGCCGACGGTACGGCTCCCAATATGTCTTACCGCCGCTACCGGCAGAGCGCGAACTGGCCGCCCAGCGCGCAATGGTACAACGTTTATTGACACGTTACGCGAACGTTAGACGATGAAGGAGTACGTCGATGCAGATCACGACCACCGGCACGCCGACCGCAGAAGAGGCAGCAGCCGCAGTGGCAGCAATCATGGTCATCCTGACGGAAGAGGCTGCCCAGACAAGCGCACAACTCGTAACCCTGCCAACGCGCTGGCGCGACTCTATGCGGCTCATTGCTCAGGGGATGCAACCCACCCGTGTACCGGTGCCCCCACACTGGTCAACCATCGAGCGGATTCGACGCGCCGGGCGTGGTGGGATGGGTATTGTGGGGATGTGATCGGCGGGTGTTGTACACCCCACAAAAAGGGATTCCACAAGCGGGGCGACGTATGATACGTCCCTCTTGCATCTCTTTGCTGATAACGCATCTTGAGTGATACAGGCATCATCGCCTATCACCGGATATGCGGTGACTGTGACTATTCGTCCCCTGCGCGGCGATCCAGGGGTGTCTCCTGCATGATACGGAATGGGCGTGTAGGAGGGCTGTAGGAGCGGATTCGGTAAGGGCGGATTTTGTAGGGGCGGGTTCAGAACCCGTCCCTCCAGCTCCGCTCGCAGGTGATCACGTTTCGGAGAGGATTGCCCGTGGAGCGTGGTGTGGCGTGCGGCATCATGGTTACCGCACGTCACACGTCGTGACACGCGCATAACGAGCGGGTAAGGCAACCAATTCAGTGATTGATGGCACCAGAGATGGTCGTCAGCCTCCTCGTTTCCATACCGGTGTGCTGTCAGCAAGGTATATACAGTCGTTGGTGCCTGACATGCGTTCACGCGGCTGTGCGATGGTTGGGGAGCACGACCGCACAGCTTTATGAGATACGTTCTCATCTACAATAACCCTATGACAATCCAACAAGCCATTCAGCATGCAATCACCCAATTGCGCACAATTTCACCGACCGCCCGGCTTGATGCCGAACTTTTGCTTGCCCACATTCTGGGCTGGTCGCGGGCAAAAGTCGTTGCCGAACGCGATCATGTCCTGTCGCCAGAGCAACAGATGGCCTTCAATGCCTTGATTGAACGTCGGGCCAACCGTGAGCCGGTTGCGTACCTCATTGGCCATCGCGAGTTCTTTGGCCTTGATCTGTTCGTTGACCGTCGCGTGCTCATCCCGCGCCCTGAAACCGAGTTGCTGGTTGAACTGACTCTCAAGGAAGCGCAACGCTTCAACCACACCCCACTGACCATTGCCGACATCGGCACCGGTAGCGGTGCTATTGCAATTGCACTGGCTATACACCTGCCGCACGCCCTGATCTACGGCGTTGACATCAGTCCTGATGCGCTGGCAGTAGCCGCGACCAACATTGCTCGTTATCAACTCGATGACCGAATCAGGCTGCTTAAAGGTGATCTCTGCACACCACTCCCCGGCCCGGTCGATCTGCTGGTCAGCAATCCACCATACACCATTCTGGCCGACATCGATGAAGGAGTCTATCGTCACGAACCACACCTTGCTCTCGATGGCGGCAGCGATGGTCTCGACTGCTACCGGCACCTGATCGCTACTGCTCCGGCCTATCTCAAACCCAACGGGGCGATCCTGCTGGAAATCGGTGCAACCCAGGCTGCATCTGTGGTACACTTACTACGTCAGGCGTTGCCGATGGCTGAAACCGGTGTAGAACGTGATCTGGCCGGTCACGATAGGGTCGTTTGGGCACGTAATCGATATGTCATCCACTGATCTGGCCCCTGTTTCAATCTTGTCGATATACTATGGGTAGAGATCAGGAGGATTGCTATGACTGCACTCTTTGTTGCCCTTGGCATCGCCATCATCACTCTGCTCTTCATCCTGCTCTGGTATGTGCCGCATCTTTTGCAGCAACAGGCCGGACGCAGTGCCAGAGAGGCTGAACAGTTGCGCACGATGCTCCTCGACATGCTCAACGAACAGGAAGCGGTTACACAGCGTCAGTCCCAGCTCAGCTCGGCGATCACCGGCCTGCAACAGCAGCTCACGCAACTGACGACATCGCCACCACAGCGAATAGCCGCCGATATTGATGTACAGGCGATCCGACAGTTGGAAGAACGGATCACCGCTCTCCAACAGCAGATACAACGCTGGATCGAATTGCGTGGGCAGCAGCAGCGTCAACAAGACGTATACGACAACGAGTCTTGGGCCAACCTGCTCAGCCTGCTAGCTGCTATTCAGGAACGTATGGCAGCCTTATCCGTCGAGCGGACAAACGTATCGGTTGGCCTGCAAGCGCGTACTTTGTTGGAAGAACTTGAACAAGAGATGGCCCATCTACGCAGCATTTCTGAAGATATTGCAACACTACAGTGGCGGTTACGCCGATCGCTCCACGAGCGCGAAACCAGCGTGGCTCAACTGCGCGCTCGTGCGGTCGGCACTTCCTCAACGGCGAGGCCAGCATGAGCATCATCGTTATCGACAATCAACGGGTTCACTACGAAGTGTTTGGTCGCGGCAAGCCGGTCGTCTTCCTCCATGGCTGGCTAGGAAGCTGGCGCTACTGGTACACCTCGATGGAGATCGTTGCCCAGCATTTCCGCACCTATTCCTTCGATTTTTGGGGATTTGGTGAGTCGCGCACGAACGAAATGCCCACGATCCAGGGCTATTCCAACCAGGTTGTCCGCTTTCTTGATGCCATGGGGATTGATCGGGCAGCGCTGGTTGGGCATTCAATGGGCGGCATGGTTGCGTTGAAAACAGCACTCGACCATCCCGGACGGGTAGTACGAGTCGCTACGGTAGGTGCACCCATTAACGGCAACTCACTCTCGTGGATGCTAAAACTTGTGGATCGGCCCTTCTTCGCCGAATTTTTTGCCCGCCGGTCCTGGCTACGTCGATCACTGTTCCGGTTTTTCTTTGGCGACTCTCTTGATCCCGAAGTTGACGAAGTATTTGAAGATAGCACCAAATCAACCGCCGACACGATTCGGTCGGCAATCCACTCGATGTGGCGCACCGATCTTACCCCTCTGCTGGATCGGTTACAGGTGCCGGCACTGGTTGTCCACGGTGCGCACGATGAGATTGTGAATCCCAACCAGCTTCAGCTCTTCGTCCATGTCCCGATGGCGCAGGTCGTCCGTATGGAACGGAGCCGTCATTTTCCATTTGTTGATGAAGCGGAGCAGTTCCACAGCATTCTGCTCGACTTTCTCAAGCAACCCGATCCGATGGCGCCAACCCGCAAAGCCGTAACGACACCGAAGCCCGATCCGGTACCACCACGACCCGAACCACCAACATTGTCAATTAACGGGAATAATCACCTGCCGTCAGGACACGACACACCCCACCCGCAATCGCTACCTTCACCGTCACGTTCGATATTTCCACCAGGAAGCTGACAATCTCACTATCTGAGTATTAGCGTGCGGCAGCCGGTGCTGCCGCGCTGCTGTTTGTGACTCGCGTAGTCCAGACGTTATATCGAATATGGTGGTCGTGAGGAGCAGGTGCTCGTGACACCCTCACCTCACACCTGGCCCTCACTCCGCTTCCAGCGGGGGAATGGGGAGTGGAGATGGACATGCTCCAGATGGCTTCCGGTCACGTTGATCCCACCCCATCCCAACCCCCCTGCTGTGAAGGCGTTGCGGGCATGCTTCTGGCGAGGTATTACTCCTCCAAACCAGCTCGCGACAGTGTGAACCATCCTGTACCATTGGTTCCTGCTCCCAGCGGGGTGGGTTAAGGTTGAGGCGTGTCCCCTCTCACTACCAGGAGCAGCGCAACTCCAACAACTTACGCCCGTCGGAGCAACTCAAGTAAGGCTGCTGCCAGCTTTTGGCCATCGTGACGCAGCACCCGTACTGCCCGGCTCTGCTGTGGATTATCGAGTGATGTCGTGTACTGAATAACTGCTGCTGACAAATCGGCCTCGATGACCATACTACCCTCAATCATCACCCCACGTTGACCGTGCAAATCGCCAGGAATCGTTGCCAGCTCCTCGTAATCACTCGGATCGAGATAGACTGGTGTTTGGTGGGCCGCAGCATAGATGCGCGTCGTCTCCGGATCAATGCGTTGGGCATTGACCAGCACATAATCTGGGGTGATACCGGCAAACTCTCTGATCACGCGGATATGGTCGGCGACGCGAAAACCGCTCGTTCGTCCTGGCTCGGTCATTAAATTGCAGATGAAAATCTTCTTCCCACTACTTGTCCGCACCGCTTCGGCAAACTCTGGCAGCAGAAAGTTCGGCAGAATACTCTCGAAGAGACTTCCCGGCCCCAACACAATCGCATCAGCTTCACGCAGCGCATCCAGGGTTACCCGCGTCAGTTGCGGGAGCGTCGTCTGGGTCAATCGTAACTGACGCACATACCGTTCCGCCAGTTCAGGATGCAGGTGAATGTGGCGCACATCGATCAGCGTGCAATCATCAAGCTCAGCAATCACTTCGAGCGGTTCTGGGGTTGGCACGACGTAATAGACATTTGGTTGGTTCAGCAACCCCGAAGCACGATAGTAATACTCAACCGGATCGGTGATCGGAACAATACACGTCATGCGATCAACCTGATCGCTCAATCCCGACAAAATCAACATCCCGGCACCGCCGGAGATAACCACAACCCGGCGTGGCCGACGCGCCCGATCATAACCCAATACCAGCTCACCATCGGCAGGCAACTGTTGTGGACGAGGAATGACTACCACGCCGCTAAGCTGCCAGATACCCCCCGCCAGCACCAGCAGCCCAACTGCTAGCAGCAGAAGACCGCGCAGTGGGCGCGGCAAAAATTGCAGAGTCAGCCACCAGACCACGTCGGGCAACCCTTCGACGGTACGATAAGCGTGAATAAAGAGGTAGGCAACCCCCAGCGAGAGCAGCACGATCCCGATAAAGGTCAGGGAGAGGGATGGCAGCAGGTGGCGCAATGCACTTAGACGACTGACAATGTGTTTCATGAGTTATACCACATTTTGCTCAACCAGGTGTGACCCTCGTACTGAAGCGTTACCACGTGTGCTACCAGCGAGTCGCTGGTGGGTTGTCGTCCGCAGGGGCACGGCAGGCCGTGTCCCTGCGACTTCCTATCATACCAGCGCTATTGCCCTGCGGCGCATCGTTCAGGTGCAGTATCAGGGTAGGAGCTGACTGGCGTGACATGACCTCTATTCTACCCGATTAGACACGCTACAACGGATTACTGAACACCGAATTGAGCACGCAGCGCAGCATACAACGTGCGCAAACCGCCGTTACCCCGCGCCGCTGCTTCGCAAAAGAACAGACCGGCCAGCAATCCATCCGGGCAAGAACTCCAGCGACTCAGCGCCACTTCACCACTCGCCGTCATCGCCACAACCGGTTGCCGTTCGGTATGCAGACCATCACTGGCCAGTTCGAGCTTCATACCGGTTGCTTCCTGCCATGCAGCCAGTTGTTTCGGCTGAGCCTGTAACAGGCTATTTGGGGCTGGCGGTGGTGCAATCACCAGGCCGCGCTGCCGGTAGTGCGTAGCAAGATGACCAGCCAGTAACAGCGCAGCCTCAAACGGTTCCAGCACCTCGCCACCTGGTTCAACCACAGCCAGTGCAGTGCCATCACCGGCAATCGCTAATCCGAGGTGTGAATCGCTCTCCCGCACCAGCTTCCGTAACCGTTGAAGACTCGCTTCAAACGGTTGCGGTGCACCCCGCCCGAAGAGCGGGTCTGGATCACGATTAATCTCAATGACCCGTGTCTGCCCCCCTTCACCGAACAGAGTCGTGATGATACCGGCAATCGTACCGGCCATAGCATCGACGAAGAAGGTTAGTGGGAGGCGGCGAATGGCTTCCAGATCAATCGCCTGGCGTAGGGCCTCGATGTAGGGTGTACGAATATCAATGGTCGCTATACTCGGCGCGGGTGGTGGAAACTCAACGTCTGGCAGCGGGGCAGATGTCGGCGCAATACTCAAACCAGACTTCTCATCAGCGATCAGGAGCAACCCACCGATATAGTAAGGGCGATTACGAGCCGACACATACAACGCACAATCGGCCTGCTTCTGATCGAGCGCATGGTGGATGGCGGACAGGGGTGTTGGCGTGCTGGCAAGCAGCACTGTCACCCCCTGCGCCGCCAGGTCGTGAGCCAACGTCTGGGCAAAGAGGTTTGCCAGAAAGCGCGTATCAAAACCGATCAAACAACGCGCACGTTGTTGGGCCAATGCCACCCCGACGGTCATTGCCCGACGACGCAGTTGTTCGAGCGTGAATCCGGCAGTATAGGCTGCCTCCCAGGACTGTAGGAAAGGGCGTCGATACGCGCTCATGCCCGTGTGCGGAACTCCTCGACGACATTCAACATCTCATCGCGAATTGCTTGCACGCGCTCCCATGTCTGCGCCTCGAAGCGGGTTGTAATTGCCGGTTCGGTATTTGAGGCACGTACCAGCCCCCAGCCATCGCCAAAATCGATGCGCACCCCGTCGATATCAATAATCGGGTACTTACCGGTAAATCGCTCGCGTAAGAAATCGATCACTGCAAACTTCCGTTCTTCAGGAAACGGGATTCGTCCTTCATCAATTGAGGGTAATACCGGATACGGCGCCAATGCTTCGCTGAGCGTCTGTCCCAGCTCTGATAGCGCATGCAAGAGCACCGCACCGGCAAACGCACCATCGTCGAAGTACCGCCCTGGGAATGGAAAGATCGTATGCCCGCTCAGCTCTCCCCCCAGTACGGCATCAATCTCGCGCATCTTCGCCGACAGGCTGGTGTAGCCGGTCTTCCACATCACCGGTTCACCACCCAACTCGCGGATGGCCTGCGGCAACACCGCACTACACTTCACATCGAAGACCACCGGCCCTTTGCGCTTCGCTAGGAGAGCCTTCGCCAGCACGATCAGATAGCGGTCAGCAAATACTACCTCACTATGACCATCAACCACACCGAGCCGATCCCCATCACCATCAAGCCCAATACCGAGATCGGCCCGGTATTCGCGGACTGCGGCCTGCAAGTGGCGCAGATTCTCGACCTTCAAAGGATCGGGATGATGATTAGGAAAGGTGCCATCTGGCTCAATGAAGAGGGGAATAACGTCAATCCCCAACGCCTCATACATTGCGACCGCTAGCGGCCCAGCCACGCCATTCCCACCATCCAGTACAACGCGAGGACGCCGACCGCCGAAATCAATCCAGCGCCGTGCCGATTCGATATACGCCGGACCGATGTCCACCTGCTCGTAGCCACCATTCCCCCGGACGAACTCCCCCGCAGCGGCGATCCGTCCCACCTCTTGAATAGCAGCCGATGGTAGTGGTTCAGACCCAAAGCGCGGTTCTGCACGGCGTAACTTCAGACCGTTAAATTCCGGCGGATTGTGACTGGCCGAAACAATGGCTCCGGCATCAGCCCCCAACGCCTCAACCGCAAAATACATCACCGGCGTTGCCACCATACCAATATCGATCACATCCATTCCGGTGGCACGCAAACCGTGAATCAATGCGGTTTGAAATCGCGGTGAACTGAGGCGAGCATCACGGGCTACGACAATCCGCTGCCGGCCCTCATTGCGAAAGAGCGTCCCGGTTGCACGGCCTAACCGTTCATAAATAGCCTCATCGAGATCAACCTCAACGATACCGCGAATATCATACGCACGAAAGATAGTTTGATTGAGCGCTACGCCCATGCTCACCTCTACTGTGGATGACGTTCCCCGCCAACGTCACGCATATGAGCGGGTTAGTTCGATCCTAGCCGAAAGCATGCCATCCGTCAAGATTGCGGATGCGATCACATACC
>NZ_DAOTZQ010000016.1:0-39330 GCF_034434295.1 Chloroflexus sp. | reverse complement strand
GGCAACGGCACTGTCGCCGCGACTCGCGTGCCGCGACCAATGGCACTCTCGATACCAAATTCACCCTGCAAGAGTACCTCGATCTGTTGGCGCATATTCGCCAGTCCCATATTCTTGCGGGTACCAGCACTGGCAATCGCTTCTTTGACTGCGAAGCCACTCCCATTGTCTTCGATCAGTATTTGCAGGACGTTGTCGCTGTTTTCGAGCATTACGCGGGCCTGGGTCGCCCCGGAATGACGAACAACATTGTTAAGCGCTTCCTGGATGAAGCGGAAGATGGTTACTTCGTAGTGACCCGGTAGGCGTTGGTCGAGGTTTTGCACCATTAAATTAATATCGATCTTGTGTTTTTCGGCAACCTGAGCGACATAGCGGCGTAGTGTTGGCACCAGACCCAGATCATCGAGAGTCATTGGCCGGAGATCGAAGATAAATTTGCGCGTCTCTTGCAGTGTGTTATTGACTGCTGTCTTGAGGGCAACCAGTTCGGCACGGGCCTGATCGAGGTCGCGGTCGAGCAGGCGCTGGCAGATTTCAGCCCGCAGCACCAGGTTGCTCATGGCCTGGGCCGGGCCATCGTGCATCTGGAGCGAGATGCGCAGCCGTTCACTCTCTTGCGATTGAATAATGTTGGCAATCATGGTCTGCGGATCGAAGGGTAGATCGGCAACCTTTGCACTCCGCGCTAACTCACTTGCAGCCTGTTCCAGCAATTCAACTATGTCATTCAGCAGACTCTGCCGGTTACGCAGCGTTTCGCGACGGGCCTGCAATTGCTCGACCTGCGCCCGCATCGTCTGCAATCGCATCTGCACTTCAATCAGCGTGCTGAAGAAGGTCTTGATGTCGGTTTTCTCGTAACGATCCAGGTTAACGTCGAGATCACGTACCCGATTGGCGATTGAGGTTTCGCGCATCGCCAACCGATCCACTTCAGCCATATTCTGGCGCAGCAATGACTCTACCTCGTTGATTTCACGGCGAGTACGATCGATCTCTTCGCGGTAAGCCTGGATGGTGTTTGTGATGCGCTGTTGTAGTTCTTCGCTTGACACTGCCGATTCTCCTCTGCTGACCGTGCCACCGGTCTCCTGCTGCTCAGATTATAGACGGTTCAGCCAGAGGATGCAACGTCTTACGCCCAACCGGATCGACCAGCCTGTTGATCGCGATATGATGTGCCGCATGCTCACGACCATGATACGTCCACGTCAATTGTCAAGTCTGTCAAGTCCTAACGCACATAACCAACGGGATTTGGTATCATACCATGTAGAGCGTTCGCTAGTATGGAAGGGCAAGAGTATGGAACTTCGCCATTTGCGCTACTTTGAAGCCGTAGCCCGTCATTCACACGTGACTCGCGCCGCCGCCGAGCTGCATATTGCCCAACCTGCACTCAGTAAGCAGATCAGTCAGCTTGAACGGGAGCTGGGTATTACCCTCTTTGATCGGGTAGGGCGTAGTTTACGCCTGACAGAAGCCGGGGAAGCTCTGTTACCGTATGCGCGGGCTATTCTCGCTCAGGTTGAAGAGGCGCGGGCTGCGATGGCCGAGCGAATTGGCCTGAAAGCCGGTCGGGTTGCTATAGGCGCACCTCCAACTGTGGGGACTCATCTCTTGCCACCACTGCTAACGATCTTTCATCAGCGGTATCCCGGTATCACGTTGCGCCTGCACGAGGCAGGGATACAGTCGCTGCTAGATCTGCTGGAAGCCGGTATCACCGATCTGGCAATTGTTGCGCTGCCGGTGGCCGATGAACAGTTGACGGTAACCCCGCTGTTGAATGAGCCGCTGGTGCTGATTGTCAGTACAACCCACCCACTGGCCCGGCGCAGTGAAGTGATAATGACGGAGTTGCGTCACGAACGCTGGATTCTATCCCCGGCAAGCTATGAGTTGCGCGAGGCAACTCTAAAGGCCTGTCGCGAGGCTGGTTTTACGCCTCAGACCGTGCTGGAGGGCGGGGAAACGGAAACCCTGGTACGGTTTGTGGCCGCTGGATTGGGGGTGTCACTGGTACCTGCCCTGGCCGTCGCCGGTTGCACTGATGTCGTGCGCCTGACGGTGTCTGACCAACATCTGACCCGTTCACTTGGCCTGGTCTGGCGGAGTGATCGCACTGCTTCACCGGCAGCCCGTGCTCTGCGCGAGTTTCTGGTGAATGAAGTACGCCAGCGGACAATCGAGACTTTTATCCGTCCCTAAGCTGCTCAAGCCGGGCGAAACTCGCCAGTAGCCGGCGTTCGCGATCAGCGAAACGGACGGTAACTTCTTCATCACCTTCGATCAAACGGCTGTCAACGACAATCCCTTCACCGAAGGTGGCATGGCGTACCCGCTGTCCAGGGAAGAAAACGGCTTTTTGCGGTGTCGGAAGCGGAGCCTGGTTTCTTGCCGTGCGTCGGTTCTGTCCAGACTGATCAGAGGTGCGAAACTGCCACGTTGTCCCCAGTACAGCGGGAATAGCCCGATAACCACGACGATGCACCTGCTGGACGAGTGTCGGTGGAATGTCGTTGAGAAACCGAGAGCGGGCACCGATATTCACGCGACCAAACAGAGTGCGTCTTGTCGCATGACAGAGGTATAAGCGTCGTTGGGCACGAGTCATCCCGACATAAAGGAGACGGCGCTCTTCTTCAATCGAGTCGCGGTTATCCAGCGACCGGCTATGCGGCAGCAGTCCCTCTTCAATCCCCAGCAGAAAAACACAGGGAAACTCAAGCCCTTTCGCCTGATGGAGCGTGATGCAGGTGACCGTATCGCTGTTGCGATCAATCGCATCAACATCAGCAACCAGGGCAATCTCTTCGAGAAAGGCAGTAAGTTGACGTTCAACCGGCAAGTTGACATACTTCAATGCCGCATTTCGTAACTCCTGCACGTTGCGCCAGCGATCATCGGCTTCGTCGCTCTCGTATTCGCTGTGGAGAGTTCCGCGCACGTCGATCCGATTGAGCAGATAATCGATCAGATCACTCAGCGCCATTATGCCGTGCAACTGATGCAGCTCGCTAAGCAGGCGATAAAACTCTGTCAGTGCAGTACGCGCTCGGCCACCAAAGGGATGGGAAAGAGTATCGTTGTCGGCGATCTCGCGCAACGCCTGGTAAAGCGGCATCCCTAACGTCCTGGCCCAGGCGATCAGCTCGGCAACGGTACGTTCACCAATCCCACGCCCCGGCCAGTTGATGATGCGTTGCAGACTGACGCTATCGTATGGATTTGCCATTAGTCGGAGATACGCGAGCACATCCTTGATCTCTTTGCGTTCGTAGAAACGCACCCCACCGACCACATAGTACGGCACACCGGCATGAACAAGTGCCTCTTCAACCAGACGGGACTGCGCGTTGGTGCGGTACATGATAGCGCAGTCGCCCGGACGAGCCTTTCCTTCTGCGATTAAGCGCAGGATTTCATCAACGACAAACTGGACTTCGTCCTCTTCATCGCTTGCCTCATACAGCGTGACCGCCTCGCCTTTGCCGTTGATCGTCCAGAGCTTTTTGGTGTATTTGCGCTGGGGGCTGGCGTTCATCAACGCCTGCGCAGCATCGAGAATGGCCTGCGTGCTGCGATAATTCTGTTCGAGCAAAATAACCCTGGCGTCGGGATAATCGTGTTCAAATTGCAAGATATTACGAATATCTGCGCCTCGCCAGGCATAAATACTCTGAGCTTCGTCACCGACCACAAACAGATTGCGGTCGCGTTCAGCGAGAGCACGCACGATCAGGTATTGGGCACGATTCGTATCCTGATACTCATCGACGAGTAGAAACCGGTAGCGCTGATGGTAATGATGAAGAATGGTGGGATGTTCCTGGAACAGGCGCACCGTTTCGACGAGCAGATCATCGAAGTCGAGCGCATTGCTTTCGATCAGGAGCTGTTGGTACCGTGTGTAGCAACGGGCGACAATCTCATCGAAGTAGCTACGGGCTGTGCGGGCAAATACCTCTGGATCGACCAGCTCATTTTTTGCTCGTGAAATGACCCCCAGAATAGCGCGCGGTGGATACTGCTTTTCATTGAGATTCAGTTCGCGCAGCACTCGCTTCATCAGGCGCTCTTGATCATCGCTATCGTAGATCACAAAGTCGCGTTCACGACCGAGATGAACAATATCGCGCCGCAGCCAGCGCGTACAAATCGCGTGAAAGGTACCGATGGTTAGCTCATTAGCAACGGTTTCGCCCACGAGCAGGTTCAGACGTTCGCGGATTTCACGCGCCGCCTTGTTGGTGAAGGTGACGGCCAGTATCTGAAGCGGATCAATCCCCGTTTCGGCGATCAGATAGGCGATCCGATGGGTAAGCACACGAGTTTTACCACTCCCCGGCCCGGCCAGTACCAGCACCGGCCCGGTAATGGTGGTCACGGCACGTTGTTGTGGTTCATTGAGGTTAGCTAAAAGATCGTCTGTCATGATCGATTTGGGTGAATCGAGGGCTAATAATTCAGGTGCCAACAGTATAGCATAACCACTGCTCTGGCAGTTGTGTTGCTTGTTGATGAAGCATGGTAAAGGCAGGGAGTGAATGTATTGAGAGAGGTTTCAAGACGAGCGAGAAATCATGACATTCTATCCAGAGATCTCCCCGGCACCACACCTGAACGCAGACGTGCTGAACCACTCTTCCCATCCTGCAATGACCCAAAAGAGGTGTTCCGATGATACGGCTCGTGGCACTTCAGCACAGGTACGACGTTTACATGATGCCCATGATTATCATTGAAAGCCAGATGATTGTGAATAGCACGTACTTCACCGTGACCGGGATGGTGACCGGTGCGACACACCTGGTATCAGGCAAGATGGATGCGGAAGCGTGGCTTCCGCACTCAAAACCTGCGACATGCATCACGGAGCGTACACAATATCTCTTTAGTGCGTGATTGGATGGACGACCGGGCATATCTCTGTTGTCATGGTGAAAGCAAGAGATATTATCTCAGAAACATCGTAACCCTCCATCAGCCAATGCTGATAGAGGATAGTGCGATGGTACAGCTTTATGAGATAACGTCTACCCATCACCTACCTGTTATGTATCACTGCCGGTCTGGATCAGCCATGGTATCGCCATCAGAACGATCAAGATCGATCACAGCTAAAGTATTTTCATGCGACACGATCTGGATCATCAATTGCAGCCGGCCCGGTGGCGTACCGATCACACGCTGAAAGACAGCACTGGCTTCAGTCGCAAATGTCTGCTTCTGGGCACGGTCAGGCGGTCGATTTCCGCTGTAGAAGACTTCGAGCATTGGCATATGACTCTCCCTTACACGAAGCGTAAATGAAGCGGTGGTTGATCATGCATTTCCAGCGTGAACAGATCGCCGCGTTGCACCGGAATTGTTGCCGCTAACGCTCCAGAGATCACAATATCACCAGCACGCAGCGGAATCCCGAATGCGCGCAGTTTGTTCGCCAGCCATGCCACCGCCAGTGCCGGATGCCCAAGTGCGGCGGCACCGGCACCAAAGACGGTGGGCCGACCATTATGGCTCATCACCATACCGATGGTACGCAGATCGCTGCTGCGCATTGCCCTGCTCCAGGCACCAATCGTCAAGCCACCGTAGGAAGCATTATCGGCAATCGTGTCGGCCAGCTTAATGCGCCAGCGATCAATGCGACTATCCACAATTTCGATAGCTGCCGCTAACGCCTCGGTCGCTGCCAGCACCTGTTGCGGGGTAATATCCGGCCAGTCGAGAGATTCTCCGATCAGAAACGCAATTTCACCCTCGACCCGTGGTTGGAGAAATATCTCAAAAGGTGCTTCAGCACGCCCATTCCTGGCCGGAAAATAGCGCGAAGCCCATAGAGTGCCATAATCCGGCTCGTTGACCCCCATCTGCTCTTGCACAGCTTTACTGGTCAGGCCGATTTTACGCCCGATGATCCGCTCGCCGCGATGAACACGCATGTCTGTCCAATGCGTCTGAATCCGGTAAGCAATGTCCGCATTGGTAATGCCCTCGCTTTCGGTGAGGGGAGGTATGGTGAAACGCTCTTCCCAGGCCTGATCGAACCGTTGCGCCAGGGTGACAATAAGCGCATCGTCGGTGGTTTGCGTTGTTACTGATTGCTCAGACATATCGTCTTTGCCTCCGTGTAGAACTCAAGACTATAATGCCCGCCTTCCCGGCCAATCCCACTCTGTTTCATACCACCGAAAGGTACGCGCAGATCGCGCACAAAAAAGTCGTTGATCCAGATCGTTCCGGCTTCCAGTGCTGATCCCATTCGTACTGCGCGCCCAACATCACGCGTCTGGACTACGGCGGAAAGTCCATAGCTGACGCCATTAGCGATGGCAATCGCTTCCTCTTCTTCGTCAAAGGGCACAACTGTGACGACCGGACCAAAAATCTCGTCCTGGCAAACCTGATCATGGGGCCTGACGTCGGTAATGATGGTGGGTTTGAGAAAGTTGCCCTGAGCGAATGGTTCCGGCAAAACAGGTTCTGTGCCACCGGTGAGGATGCGGGCGCCATCAGCACGTGCCAGATCAATAAAGCTGGTGACCCGTTCGTAATGTTCACGTGAAATGAGTGCCCCTACCCGCGTTTGGGGGTCAAAGGGATCACCAACCTGAAGCTGAGATGTTACCTTCTGAAAGTGGGTGAGAAATTCTTCGTAGATTGGCCGTTGTACGAGCAGTCGCGGCCCGGCGAGACAGAACTCTCCCTGATTAAAGAAGGAGGAGCGCAGACTAATTGCAACGGCGCGGTCAAGATCAGCATCGGCGAAGATAATATTCGCCCCTTTTCCACCCAATTCAAACGAGACCCGTTTGAGGGTTGGTGCCGCAGCAGCCATGATGATCTTGCCAGTAGTGGTCTCGCCGGTAAAAGAGATAAGCTTTACATCAGGGTGACGGGTTAGCAGCTCACCTGCCGAGTCGGGACCGAAGCCGTGAATCACATTAATCACTCCTGCCGGCACCCCGGCAGCCTGAGCCAGTTGCGCCAGCCGCCAGGTACCGATGGGGGTCAGTTCCGCCGGTTTTAGCACCACGGTGTTCCCAAAAGCCAGCGCCGGCCCCATTTTCCAGGTCGCTTGAAGCAGGGGAATATTCCAGGGTGCGATAAGCGCGGCAACGCCAACCGGCTGACGCAACACGTAGTTGATATAGCCGTTATCCATCGGATAGGACTCACTGCCGTGAGTAACGGCAAAATCGGCAAAAAATTCGATATTAGCTGCGATACGGGGGATATAGCCGGATCGATTCTCGCTAATTGGACGCCCGACATCCCAGGTTTCGATGGCCGCCAGTTCTGCTTCATGATCGCGGATCAATTGGGCAAACCGCTTGAGAATCAGGCGACGTTCAGCAGCCGGCAGCCGGCTCCATTGGCGAAAGGCACGGGAAGCGGCGGCGACGGCTGCGTCTACCTCATCGGCTCCGGCCTCTGGTGCCGATCCAATAACCTGGTTGGTTGCCGGATAGAGAATATCAAACCGCGATCCGCCCTCAACGAACTGACCATCAATATAGTGACTGACGTGAAAAAATGGGTAATCCATCATGCATCTCCTATCAATCGTGCCTGAAGGATGGTATTACCGCACGTGACTTCGAGGACACCGGCACTGGCCGGTACGGCCTGAGCCGGCGAACCTAGAAAGACGATTTGTCCGGCAGCCAGACCGCCAATAGTCTTTGCCAGCCAGCCCAGTTGGTGATCGATATTGCCAAGAGCGGCGACCTGACCGGCAGTGCAGAGTTCACCGTTCAGGTACAAACATAACTCGCCGGTTGGTACCTGGTCGAGGAGCGACTCTCCGAGCAGAAATCCACCACCAGAGGCATTATCTGCAACGACCTCAACGGCGCTGAAGCGGTAATCAGCCCACACGCTATCAAGCACATCCACACCCAGAAAGATGCCACCGATGGCGCGAGCGATCATGCCGGGTTCGGCGTGTGCCGGCAGGCTGTGGCGCAAGACGACGGCCAGCTCTGGTTCCAGGCGCGGCTGAATGAGGTGAGCGAGCTGTACCTCACGCTGGTAGATCATGGAACGACTGATACGTCCATAGATTGGTTGCGCTAAGCCCATCTGGCGTTGCTTCGCCGGGCTAATCAGGCCAAGTTTGTATCCAATACACGCCGTATCCGGGTGATGCATGCGCTGAATACGATAAGCGCCATTGAGATCGACACCCCAATCGGTTGTGCGACCAACCAGGGTGCGGCGTGTCTCACGAGCGGTTTGAATTGCGTCGGCAAGACTTGCTTCAGCAGCAGTAAGATCCATAGTCGTCTCCGTGCGGTGACACGTTATTTGGGTGAATCGCAAATATTCTGAACAAACGAGTTACTGACCCTGGGTTGACGTAGAGGCTTGCTGGCGCAACTCAGCCATTGAAATCCCCCCAACAGTCCAGTGGGTTGGGGGCACCTCTTGAATGATCAAGCGCACCTCTGCCAGTGGCACATCAAAGGCTGCTGCCGCTGCTGCCGAAAGCGCACGAGCCAATTCAGCCTTTTGCTCTGTGCTCCGCCCCTCCAGCATCGTAATGCGCAGAAGAAGCATATCACTATCCTCTCAGGTCTCGGCAAAAAATGTACGCACAAGCTGATGAAAGCGCTGACTATGTTCAATCTGAGTCCAGTGGCTACAGCGTCCTATCACATGCAGTTCAGCATTGGGAAGCCGGTTGAGCAGATAGTAGCTGGTATCAGCCGGAACAATCGCATCATCGCGTCCGTGGATCAGCAACACTGGATGGGTCATCCGGCGTAACGCGGCATCGGGTACGATCAATGCATCGAGGTGTTGCTGACGGGGAGCCGGAAACATGGCCGTATACGAGCGCCGAACGTCGGTACGCATCGCTGCGGCATAGCGTACCCGCACAATCTCATCAAGCCGGTCGCGCACAAACGCATCGTCGTAGACAAACCAGCGAATTGCCTGGGCCAGCAAGGCTGCTGAGGGATCGTCGTAAAACCCCCACAGGCGATCAAGTTCCGGCGTCAGCCGGCAGGGTGCGCCAATCGCGCCCATCAGTACCACCCGCCGAAATCGTTCTGGCGCTTCCAGCAACAAGTGCAACGCCACTGCCCCACCCATCGAATTGCCAACCAGATCAACCTGCGCTAATCCCAACGTATCGAGCAGCGCCAGCATCTGATCAACCCACAACCGCATCCAGCGCCGAATGTCTGTCGGCGGTGGATCGGGATGCTGACTATCGCCAAATCCGATCAGGTCAGGCGCCAGACAGTACCACTGTTCACCTAGTGCTGGTAGCGCCAGGTTCCAGTTCGACCAGCCATTGGCACCTGGACCGGAGCCGTGAATAAAGAGGATGGCTGGTGCATCGCCAGACCCCTGTCGATGGAGGGCGGTTGTGAATTGACCGGTGATGATGTGTTCAACCATCGGTTTATCCTGTCTTGTACAGCCTGTGGCATTGTCTACCAGGTCTCGGAATAGATGATTTGAGGATCGTGTATCCTCTCGCATCTACACGGCAGCCATCTTGCCGTACTGCCCCCGGAAGAAGAGCAGTGGACGCCCCTCACGATAGTGCAAATACTCCACCTGGCCGATGAAGAGCGTGTGATCGCCTGCGGGATGGGCATCGGTAATGCGGGCTACCACATGCGCCAGCGCATCGGCAAGCAATGGTGTTTCGGCGTGCCAGATGAACGAGGGTTGCAGACCGGGAACCGGCTTGCCGCTAAAATGACGACTGAGCTGCTCTTGATCCTCGCTTAGTTTACTTACCCCGTAGCGACGGCCAGGGGCCAGCAGACTATGCATGCGTGAATGGCAACCAATGGAAACCAGCACCAATGGGGGATCGAGCGACACCGATAGAAACGCATTCGCCGTCATGCCGTGAATCTGGCCTTCATAGGCTGTCGTGACAACCGTCACTCCGGTTGCAAAACAGCCCATCGTGGAGCGAAAGAGGCGTGGATCGATGGCCGGAACCTCTGCTCGTACTGATACTGCATTGCTCACGGGCGAGACTCCTTTCGCGCACTTGATTGGTGCCGGCGACTCAGTTCGAGCGCAACATCGATAATCCAATCTTCCTGGCCGGCTACCGCCTGACGACGACCCAATTCAACCAGAATTTCGCGCGGATCGACGTTGTATTGAGCACCGGCGCGCTTGGCGTGGAGCAGAAATGTTGAATAGACACCGGCATAGCCGATGATGATGGCATCACGATCAGGGAAAGGCTGGAAAGGCATGATGGGGGCAACCACATACTCAGCCGCATCCATGAGACCGAAGATATCAAGGCCAGGATTGAGTTCCAGCCGGTCAAGCACCGCGGCCAGCAATTCGGTTGCCGCGTTGCCGGCACCGGCCCCCAGGCCACGTAGACAGCCATCGATCTGATCGGCACCGGCTTCGAGCGCTGCCAGGGTGTTGGCGATACCAAGCCCTAAGTTGTTGTGAGCGTGGAATCCAACCTGCACTGAAAGAGTAGCTTTCAGGGCCTGCACCCGTGCCGCTGCATCCTGGGGCAGCATAGCCCCCGCTGAATCGACAATGTAAACACAGTCGGCGCCGTAAGACTCCATTAATTTCGCCTGCCTGGCCAGCTCTTCAGGAGGACGCATATGGGCCATCATCAGAAAGCCAACCGTCTCTAACCCCAGCTCTTTTGCCAGACCAAAATGCTGCTCAGAAATATCTGCCTCTGTGCATTGTGTCGCTATCCGTACTACTTGCACCCCGCGAGCCACCGCCTCTTTCAATTCCTTCTGGGTGCCGATGCCCGGTAGCATCAGGGCAGCAATTTTCGCTCTTTCTGCGTGTTGACGAGCCGTTTCAATCAAATCGAATTCTGATGTGTGCGAGAAGCCATATTGCAGCGACGAACCGGCCAATCCATCGCCGTGACTCACCTCGATCACCGGCACACCGGCCCGGTCGAGAGCCTGGACAATCGTAGCTACCTGCTGGCGGGTAAACTGATGGCGCATCGGATGCGAGCCATCACGGAGCGTTGTATCGGTCAGCCGTGGTGGTTTCATACGGTCACCTCCAGCTTCGACAAGAGGTGTGCGGCGAATAGTTCACCTACCCGTCGTGCGGCGGCAGTCATAATGTCGAGATTCCCGGCATACGTTGGGAGAAAATCGCCTGCACCTTCGACTTCCAGGAGCATAATGATGACCGGTCGCTCACCCCAGGGCGTTGATCGTTGTTCGATGACGGGTAGACTCTTTAACCGATAGCCGGGGACGTACTGTTGTACATCAGCGACCATCTGTGCTACCGATTGGCGCACGGCTTCTTCATCAAAATCGCCCTCTGGCACAACGTAGATGGTATTTCGCATCAGAATCGGTGGATTGGCCGGATTCAAAATAATTATCGCCTTTGCTTCACGGACACCGCCGATGGCTTCTAACCCCCGTGCCGTAGTAAAGGTAAACTCATCGATATTCTGGCGTGTACCTGGCCCGGCTGAACGACTCGCAACAGTGCTCACCATCTCGGCATAGCGAACGGCTGTTACCCTGCTCACCGCATAAACCAGCGGAATGGTTGCCTGTCCGCCACAGGTAATGAGGTTCACATTATGTGCCTCAAGATGCTCACCGAGATTGACCGGTGGAACCACATACGGCCCCCGTGCAGCCGGTGTCAAATCGATAGCGATACGTCCGTGCTCGTGCAAAAGCCTGGCGTGGCGCACGTGCGCCTTCGCACTGGTAGCATCAAATACGATGCGAATATCGGGATCGGCCAGAATCGATTCAATGCCGTCAGTTGCAGTCGGAATACCGAACTGTCTGGCGCGAGCCAATCCTTCGGAGGCCGGATCGATACCTGCAACGAGCGCCAGCTCCATTCTGCCCGGCTGCTTCAGCAGTTTGTACATCAAATCGGTGCCTATATTGCCGGAACCGAGGATGGCGACTTTAACTTTGTCGATTTGCATGCAGATGTTCCTCCATAGTACCCCAACCGCTCAGAGATACGTTGCGCACCTTCAACGATTGCGCGCGTGTATTGTTCGCGATGCTTGCGAAAGCGGTGGGTGGGAGTCGAGAAACTGATGGCAGCAATCACATTTCCCTCATAATCACGGATTGGAGCTGCCACACAACAGAGGCCAATCGAGACCTCTTCCAGATCGTATGCATATCCACGTTGGCGCACATGGGCTAACTCTTCGGCCAGCGCATCGAGGGAGGTGATGGTGTTGGATGTAAATGGATAGAGTTGATCATCGCCAACCACCCGCAGAACCTCTGGCCAGGGTTGATGGGCCAGCAAGACCTTACCCACGCCAGAGCAGTGAGCCGGCAAGCGCACACCAATCCCCGACAGCTCGACCTGCAAACCCTGCTGACCGCGTAATTTCTCTAAATAGACAACCGTCCCTGCTTCGAGTACCGCCAGATGCATTGTCTCACCCCATGCTGCAACCATCTCTTGCATCACAGCTCGCGCTTCTTCGCGAAACTCTGTCGTCTTGAGCAGGGTTTGGCCCAATTCGAGCAGGCGCCATCCTAATCGATAACGTCCCGATCCCACCCGGCGCAGCAGATTTTGTTCGGCCAGACTACTCAACAATTCCGAGACGCTTGATTTAGGTAATTCGAGCGCTTTCGCCATATCGCCAACACTCCATTCCGGATGCATTGGCGTAAACAGCGTGAGCGCTCGCGCCGCTTTTTGCAAAGTTTGCAGCATAGGGTGCTCCTTCATGCCTGATCACCGTTGTGAGGTAAAGCATTGACGGAAAGCGCAAGCCCCCTGGATGGTTGCGCTTTCCGCGAGTAGTGATTATGCCGATGCCAGGGCCGGCTCTTGCTCGTGAACAACCGGCGTACCGTAGAGGAAGAATTCACCCGGCAGATTACCACCGAACCAGACAATCCCAGCCGCCAGGGTCTCTTCCGTCCAGACAATCGGCTTCCATGCCGGATCAAAGATCAGATAGCCTGGATCGCCAAACAGTTCAACCCGATTGCCACCCGGTTCGTAGACGTACATAAACATCGCCTGGCTGATGCCGTGCTTGCCAGGGCCGGCTTCAATGAAAATACCTTGCTCACGGAAGACATCGGCCAGATCGTTGAGATTCTGGGGATAGCCGTACCAGTAGCAGACGTGGTGCAATCGGCCACGGGCACCCTTGCCGTCGCGCATGAGCGCCACTTCATGCACTAACGGCGAGACACTCAACCAGCAACCGGCTTCGATCCCGTTGTTGAGCATAATGTGCTCACGGAGCCGGAAGCCCAACTGATCCATCATAAATTGCTTGTTGACGGTCACATCTGAGGCGAGCAGATTGACGTGATCGAGACGGCGGACCGGTACGCCGCGCAAGGGGCGCTTCTGTGGTCGATTGAGCAGCGGTGACTTCTGATCCTCTGCCGGCTGGAAGTAGTCAACTTCCCACAGAATCTCCATCGGGTGCCCATCGGGGGTCGTGAATTGATAGGCCGGCCCATGGCCGAGGTCGCCATCGAACCAGCCGCGACCAAAGCCAGATGCTTCGAGCGCCTTTACCCGTCGCTCTAATGCCTGTGGTGAACTGGCCCGCCAGGAGACATGGCCCAGACCCGGCTCTCTGGCTTCGGTAATCTTAAGGGTATGATGGTACCAGTCTTCATAGGCCCGCAGATAGGCTGACTGACCTTGTTGGGTTGTCACCTCCATACCGAGCAGATCGCGGAAAAACCAGAGTGTCTGATCGGGTTTGGGCGTTAGGATTTCGACGTGGGCTAATTGGTGAGTGTCAAAGATCGGCTCGCTCATACATCCCTCCTTTATGCGTAACTAATGCTGACCCATCACAACATTGACATCAGTTGGGTTGATCAGATCACTCGCTGTCCAGCCATCGAGGTCATACTCGGCCATGCAGCGTTCGGCAAACGATTTCATTTGGGCCGTTACACCCATAGCCATCGCCGCGCCCAGGGTCTCGATCCGGATATTCTCGTGATTACCGGCGTAGTTCCGCTCGTACAACTCGTGGCGACCACCAAACTCCGTGCCCGTGGCATCCCAGAGCAGTTTCATCAACTTAATCCGTTCCAAAGCACTGTAGCCGTTTGATCCGCGTACAAACCGATCCAGGTAACCACGCACTTCGGGATTCTTCAGATCGGCGGCGTGCGAAGGGAGATAGATCAAGGCGCTGGCCACATCTTTCTCGATCAAGTCTTTGATCTTGACGTAAGCATCCGGTGCCATGACCCGATACGCGAAGGCGGCTTCGAGATTTGGCAACAGGTAACCGTCAACCCACGGCATCGGGTTGCGCACCATCGCCTCTGTCAGTTGCCAGAAGAGATTGCGATAAGTGACGATCTCACCCAATCGCGCCTGTACACCGCGAAACTCGGCAACGCCGGTTGCTTCTACCGCCTTGAGCATCAAGCCGGTGATGAAGTCAAGTTTGACGGCAAAACGTACCCCGCCGTGAAGTGGGAAGCGATGACCAAAACCGGATAGCGGGAAGAAGGTGTTGACTTTCTCAATGTCGCCGTAGACAAACACGTTCTCCCAGGGGATCAAGACTTGATCAAACACCAGGATGGAGTCGTTCTCATCGAGACGGCTGGAGAGCGGGTAATCGAAAGGACTGCCGGTGACTGCCGCATTATACTCGTAGGATGTGCGAGCAATCAGCTTGATACCGGGCGCATTCATGGGAACGGCGAAGATCAGTGCAAATTGCTTCTCTTTGATGGGGAGCGGCCCGTAATGCGCAATAAAATTGACGTGGGTCAGGGCACTGCCGGTTGCTACGACCTTTGCCCCTGAAACGATCAGACCGGCATCAGTTTCGCGCTCAACGTGCATGTACACGTCACGAACCTCGTCTGGAGGCCGATTGCGGTCAATCGGTGGGTTGACAATGGCGTGGTTCCAGTAAATCAGCTCTTCCTGAGTCTTCCGATACCAGCGACGAGCATTTTCCTGGTAGGGAGCATAAAATTCAGCATTGGCCCCTAACGTACCGGTAAATGCGGCTTTGTAATCAGGTGCGCGCCCCATCCAGCCGTAGACGGCTCGCTGTAGCTCGGCAATAGTATCTCGTGCTCGCACCAGATCAGCAACCGTTCGCGAGCCGACGAAGAAGGGATGCGTCCAGCCGCCACTGCCGGTATCGGTCGGCATTGTCCACTTCCAGTCTTCAGGCCCACCTCTTGCCGCGTCTTCCTGGTGCAGTTCGTGCAGACGATCATACCAGCGTGCCACCATACGTGCCGAGTTGCGAAATGCCGGATGGATAGTAACATCCTTCACCCGCTCCCCCTGAAAGTAGATCACTCGATCATCGCGCAGGCTGTCCAGATACTCACGCCCGTTCATCGGGCGCACACCGGCTACGGTAGTCTCCGTCATCGCTTCGGATACCGTCATAACCTCACCTCCCTGTGAAATGAATCCTAGCGCCGTTGCCGCGTTGTGGTATTCTCCTGGCTTTTTATCTTCGCGGTGATTTTGATTATAGGGTGAGCACTGGCCGGTGTCGATAATGAAATTCGACATAGTCGAACGCGGGTTGAGATTGTGGAAAATGTGCGTGACAACCTGTCTTCGTGTACAATGGTGGCAGTTACCCCAAACCATATTCATACGGAGGTCTACGATGGAAAGGCACGAAGTTGCTGTCGAACCATTCGTCTTGAGCGAGATTGATGGGCGTGGAGTTATTCGCCTTACCCTCAATCGGCCACGCCAGTTCAATGCCCTGTCGGAAGAGATGCTGGCAGCACTGCAACGTGAACTCGATGCAATTGCCGCCAATCCGCAGGCACGGGTGGTGGTATTGGCGGGCGCCGGTAAAGCCTTTTGCGCTGGTCATGACCTCAAGCAGATGCAAGCGCATCCCGATCAGGCTTACTATGAAGACCTCTTTGCCCGTTGTACGCAGATGATGTTGACGATACAGCGCCTGCCGCAACCGGTCATTGCACGTGTGCACGGGATTGCCACTGCCGCCGGATGCCAGTTGGTAGCGATGTGTGACCTGGCCGTTGCGTCGACTGAAGCACGGTTTGCCGTGTCGGGGATTACGGTTGGTCTGTTCTGCTCGACACCATCGGTTGCGCTGTCGCGCAATATCGGGCGCAAGGCCGCTTTCGAGATGTTGGTCACCGGTGAGTTTATCGATGCCGTCACTGCACAGCGGTTAGGGCTGGTCAATCGGGTAGCAGCACCGGCAGACCTTGATGCCGAGGTGCAGCGTCTGGTGGATGCAATTTTGGCGAAGCCGGCAGAGTCGATTGCCATCGGCAAGTCGCTCTTCTACCGCCAGCTTGAACTGCCAATGGAAGAAGCTTACCGGCTGGCCGGACAGACGATGGCATGCAACATGATGGAACCGTGTGCACAAGAGGGAGTCAGTGCATTTGTCGAGAAGCGTCCGCCGGCGTGGGCGAATGTCGAACGCTAACAACGAGCTATTTTTGGCGAGCAACGCACGAAAGGTTAGCGTCTGCGAAACGATGATTACGTGTCCCTCAGTGCGACAAGGCCTGGCAAAGCTGTAGAAGGTCATCCTTGCCTGCCGGGTGTTGCTAACGCGAAGGTGGTACGTGAACACGGTTCACTGGTTCATCGTACCGCCATTGCTGGCGAGTCAGGTACGATGCAAGTCTGATGGAGCGTGAGGGATACGGAAGTTGTACGCGATGTCTACCCAGACGCAACTGTCGTTGACAGCAGACAACAGCGGGTATGCTATACCAGGCGGGCCAGGGCTACATCAGTCCTCTGCACCAAACAGAGTACGAGGTGCACTATCCGTCATTGTTGATACTGATTGACCTCCTCTGCTGACCGGTCCTGGCCATGCGCAAGAACCTGGCGTGGTATACTGAACTTATCAGGACCGACGTTTCCAAGAGGAGGAATCTTTGCGAGTCGGCGTCCCGATATTGTGCTGATCGTGCTGGACACCCAGCGTCGCGATAGGCTTTCGTGCTACGGCTATTCTCGACCTACCTCGCCCCACCTCGATGAACTTGCGGCTGAGTCAACTCTCTTCCATCGCGTCTTTACCGCTGCCCATTGGACGATCCCATCGCACGCTTCGATGTTTACCGGTCTTTATCCATCCGAGCACGCAACCAACCAGTCATACGCGGCGCTCCCTGCCGGCATTCCAACGCTGGCAGAACGCCTGCGGGCAGGGAGGTACATGACAGCAGCGTTCTGCAATAACCCACTGGTTGGTGTCGTTAACAATGGTTTACAACGGGGTTTCGAGAGTTTTCTGAATTACAGCGGTCTGCTAACCTCACGCCCGAATCAGGCAGGCGCACGTGCGGGATCGATCAGTCGTTATCGTCAGTGGTTCAAAGGCCGCCTGGCAGCAGTCCTTAACCGTATCCAGAACTTATTTGCCCGCTCTGAGCTAATGCTGGAATTCGCGTTTACACCGCTGATGGTACCGATCTGGCAGACAGCGCTCAGCTTCAAAGGGAATACCCCTAAATCACTCAGTGATACTGCGCGCTTGCTGATCGAGCGGCGCGGTGTCGAGCCAAACCAGCCCATTTTTGCCTTTATCAATCTGATGGGCGTTCATATGCCGTATCATCCGGATAGGCGGATGCTCGAACGGTTCGCGCCAGATGTAATCCGCGACCGGGAAGCAGCACGCTATGTACGTCGTTTCAACGGCGATGTATTCGGCTGGCTTGCCCCATTCGCTGGAGCAGATGAACGGTATCGTCACGTACTCAGTGATGTGTACGATGCCGAGGTCGCCACGCAAGATGCACATCTTGGCGTATTTCTGCGTCGTATGCGCGAGAGTGGTGCACTTGACCGCACGCTGCTCCTGATATGCGCTGACCATGGCGATCACCTGGGTGAGAAGGGTATCGTTGGGCATGCAATGTCAGTCTACAACGAACTGATTCACGTACCGCTGATAGTGCGCGATCCGAATGGTGACTTTCCGCGAGGTACGGAGGTCGATCATCCTGTATCGTTGCGAAGGGTATTTCATACACTCCTCAGCGCCGCCGGGATTGCCAGCGGCGCTGAGTGTGATCGCTCACTGGCCCAATCGCCTGCCGCCGATCCTGATGGTGGAACGGTCTTCAGTGAAGCAGAACCACCGCAGAATGTTCTGGGTATCATGCTGCGTCGCCAACCTGATCGGGTGCGTGCATATCGCTTCGATCAACCGCGCCGTGCCGTGATCAGCGGTTCGTATAAATTGATCCAGACTGGGGAAGATCAGGTTGAGTTATACGATCTTGATACCGATCCCGGCGAAACGGTTGACCTGGCGGCTATGTTACCGGAACGAGTCGAAGAACTTCAGGCACACCTCAGCACCTTTGTACGCCGCGCCAGTGCCGTAGCGCCGCTTATTCAACACGCTGAGGGAGTGGATGATCCGATCTTGCGGCGGCGTTTGAGCGACTTGGGGTATCTTGAGTAACACCTATGTATCCACCTGTTGATCCGGTCATTATTCAACTCGGCCCACTCACCCTGCGCTGGTATGGTGTGCTGATCATGGCAGGCGTTATGCTGACAGCGTGGGTCGGCTCTCGCCATGTAGAGCGACGTGAGTTTGATCGCGAGTCGGTGTGGGACCTGTTGCTCTGGGGGCTGATTCCGGGATTATTAGGTGTGCGCCTCTACTACTCTTCATCCAGTCATCGCGTGGCCCAGAAGGATTGGGGCGCTTTCTGAACAACCCGGCGAGCATTCTGGCGGTGTGGGAAGGTGGTTTGCACATCTTCGGCGGGTTCATATTTGGTGCGCTTGGATTATGGGCGTTTGCACGTGTGCGGAAGGTGCCGCTCCTCGTCTATGCCGACGCGATTGCGCTCGGTCTACCGCTGGGGCAGGCTGTCGGACGGTGGGCGAATTTTATTAACCAGGAACTCTACGGTCCGCCAACCACACTGCCATGGGGATTGCGTATCGATCCCGAATATCGTATCGGGCCGTACCGCGATCTGGTGGCATTCCCGGAGACAACCCGCTTCCACCCGCTTTTTCTGTACGAGTCCCTCTGGAATTTGATCGGCTTTACGTTGATCTTCTTCATCTGGCGTCGTTACGGTGACCGTTTACGTGATGGTGACATCGCGCTTATGTATATGGTATGGTATCCACTGGGACGCTTTTTCATTGAGTTTCTCCGTACTGACTCATGGTTTTTTCCCGGAACACCGTTCAATGTCGTACATATCCTTTCGTTCGCTGCGGTTGCTAGCGCATCCGTGCTGCTCTACCGGCGGTACCGCTATCCAACCGTGAGCGCAAAAGCTGAATCATGACTTCTTTTCCCCGTCTCCTCATTATCGGTCTTGACTCCGCCGAGCCGTCGCTGGTATTTGATCGCTGGCGTGCCGATCTGCTCACTCTGAATCGCCTGATGGCAGAAGGGGTCTATGGCGAACTGGAGAGCTGTATCCCGGCAATCACCGTTCCTGCCTGGAGTTGCATGATGAGTGGGCGCGATCCGGGTGAACTCGGTGTCTATGGGTTTCGTAACCGCGCTGATCGCTCTTATGGTCGCCTGGTTGTTGCAGACAGTCGGGCAATTCGGTTTCCACGTTTATGGGATATACTCGGTGCCGCGGGGTGGCGTGTAGCAGTGATCGGCGTGCCCGGTACGTATCCGCCATCCGCAGTCAATGGTGCGCTGGTCTCCTGCTTTCTCGCACCGTCGACCGCTGCGACTTACACCTTTCCCCCGACACTCGCGGAGCGTCTGGCTGCCTGGAGCGCGGCAGCAACGCCAGGGCGCACCTATCTACTCGATGTTCCCGATTTCCGATCCGACGACAAAGCGCGTATTGTGCGCGACATCTATGCCATGTGCGATCAACGTTTTGCGATTGCCACAGCCCTGATCAGGGAAGAGCACCCCGATTTTCTCATGCTGGTAGATATGGGGGTTGATCGCATTCACCATGCCCTCTGGAAGCACACGGATCTGCAACATCCGTTGTTTGTTCCCGATTCACCCTTTGCCGATGCGATTCACGCATACTATCGCCACGTAGACACCCGGATTGCCTCTTTACTGGCGCACTGTGCTGCCGAGACGGCAGTGCTGGTGGTGTCTGACCACGGGGTGCGGCCACTTATGGGAGGAGTGCGAATCAACCAATGGTTGATCGCTCAGGGCGATCTGACGCTGCACACGATGCCGGACACGCCAACCAGCCTCGATCAGGCGGATGTTGACTGGTCACGCACCCGCGTCTGGGGAGCAGGCGGTTACTACGGACGCATCTTTCTTAATGTGCGTGGACGCGAACCGCAGGGTGTTACTCCGCCAGCAGAGTACGAACGTGTACGCACCGATCTGGCGACGCGACTGGAAGCAATGCCCGGCCCGGACGGCCGTCCACTCGGAAACCGGGTCTTCGTACCACAACGTCTCTATCGCGCCGTGCGCGGCGTCGCCCCTGACCTGATCGTCTACTTTGGCGATCTTGCCTGGCGGGCAGTAGGAACAGTCGGTGGCAGTGGACTATTCACCCGCGAAAACGATACCGGCCCCGATGACGCCAACCACGCCCAGCATGGCCTTTTCATCTGGCGCGATCCGCAGCGTCCTGGTAAGGGACGGCGCCTCGACAATGGGCAGATTTACGATATACTACCTACCCTGTTAAGCCGGTTCGCCATCCCGATCCCCGCCGGACTGCGCGGTAAAGTGCTGGAACTGTAAAGGCAGATGGTTAATGTCGCCGATTCTGGCATTGATATGAGGTTTAGAAACAGAAAGCGCACTGCCTGTTGCAGTGCGCTTTTATGGTGCCCCCAGCGGGATTCGAACCCGCGATCTCCACCTTGAAAGGGTGATGTCCTAGGCCACTAGACGATGGGGGCCTAACGCGCAGGCATTATACCATACTTTGCGATTGTTGCAACTGGTCTGAAGTCTGACCGGTTGCCAACCAGCCGTGCGCGTGAGCAGAGAGGCGGTTGGCGGCAGAGAGGCGGTTGGCGGCACAGAGACGGTTCAAGCACCGTCCCTATGCCACCGGATTGAGCCGGTGCGCTACGCATCCGGCAATTCATCGTAGTAGTCGGCCAGACCGGCCAGCGTCATCTGGGCCAGAAATGGGGTTACCTCATTACCGAGTGAGGTACGGAACGCACTGTAATCAATCGCCACCGCCGCCTTCCAATCGCCTGCTGTGGTAAAGCGTGGTAAATAGCGGCGCAACTGCGCTGCCAGCAACCGACGCGGATTGGGAAGGGCAAAGAGCAGGACGGCCTGCTGAAGGTACTGCGAGAAGGTCGTTGGGTCTGACTCGTCGGCAACTGGCGGTTCGCCGAGTTTGGCGATAATCCGACGAATGATCTCCGGCCCGATATGAAGCGGGTCAAATACCGGATCGCGGAACAGCTCGACACAGTAAGCGTCGAGTGCCGCCGGATCGCGGTGCAATTCAAGGGCTAATGCCCGTTGCCCATTCAATGCCCGTACTGCCTCGGCAATCCGCGCCTGCTCATCTGCATCGGGCGGATCGGCCAACCAGGTGCCCGCGCACCGGGTTAAGCGAATTGCCTCTTCTCCACCGCCGGCTCGATCAACCGGACGCACTGCACGACCGCGCATTGCTGCTCCCTCTTGCTCTGAATGAACCGTTGCGCCATCCAGTATAGCATGAACTTTCTAGGTGATTGTCACTCCAAAACTTGACTTTCTTGCCTGACAAATTGACATTTATGGCTACTCTGAGTACAATAGCAGATAGAGTGTACATTGGTTTAGCGCAAAGGAGCCAACTGTGGCCCGTATTTACAACTCGATTACAGAACTGATTGGTAACACACCGCTGGTGCGGCTTAATCGCGTGAATGACACTCAGGCTACCGTAGTTGCCAAGCTCGAATTCTTCAACCCGGCCAGCTCGGTCAAGGATCGTATCGGTCTGGCAATGATTGACGCTGCCGAACGTGAAGGGTTGATCCGACCCGGTGAGACGGTCATTATCGAGCCGACAAGCGGCAACACCGGGATCGGCCTGGCGTTAGTTGCTGCGGCACGTGGCTACCGGTTGATCCTGACGATGCCAGAAACGATGAGTATCGAACGGCGGAAATTGCTGCGTGGTTTTGGTGCCGAGCTGGTGCTGACGCCGGGTAGTGAAGGGATGCGGGGTGCCATTGCTCGTGCCGAGGAGCTACTGGCCGAAATTCCCAATAGCTTTATGCCGCAGCAGTTCAAGAATCCGGCCAACCCGGCTATTCACCGGGCCACTACCGCCGAAGAAATCTGGCGCGATACTGACGGTCAGGTCGATATTGTGGTCGGTGGTGTCGGTACCGGTGGTACACTCACCGGAATTGGCGAAGTGCTCAAACCGCGCCGACCGAGTCTGCGCATTGTCGCAGTCGAGCCGGAGGCTTCGCCGGTGTTGTCTGGTGGAAAACCCGGGCCACACAAGATTCAAGGCATTGGCGCCGGGTTTATCCCTGATGTGCTGAATACCAGCATTCTTGACGAGATTCAGCAGGTGAGCAACGAAGATGCCTTTGCGATGGCCCGTCGGCTGGCCCGCGAAGAGGGTTTGATGGTCGGTATCTCAAGTGGTGCTGCGGCGACCGCAGCGCTGCGCGTGGCCCGCCGTCCGGAGAACGCCGGCAAGCTGATCGTCTTTATTGTGCCTTCAAACGGCGAACGTTATCTGTCAACACCGCTCTTCGCCGAAGAGTGATCAGCCGCCGCCACAACGACTGATTGCCCCACCTATAAGGTTGGGGCAATTTTACTACTCGCATGAAACGTATCTACATCTGTTTGGGGCCACATTGCCGCGGGCGCGGTGCAGCCGATGTTCACATCGCGTTGGAAGATGCTATCTGGCGGGCTGGCTTGTCCGATCAGATCACGTGCATCGCCGGTAGTTGTCAGGATCGTTGCACCATCGGCCCGAATCTACTTGTCTATCCGGGCGGGCGCCGGTTTCACGGCATGACTCCGGCTGAGATTCCCATCCTCATCGCACAGCTTGCTGATACCGGTGTATAATGCCAGCGCATGCGTCGAATTCGCTGGATCGCCATATCATTGATCAAGCAGGCTGACTATACGTTGTGGGAACCGCTGTGCAACAGGCTATACTCCGCTATCGTGTCTGGTTCGTCCGCCTTGGGCTGACGGCCATTTTACTGTTAGGGTTGTACCTGCGGATGCTAAACATCGCTGATTGGGACTCTGGAACCGGTCAGCATCCTGATGAGCGCTTTTTTACGTATGTCGCCTCAACGGTACGCCTACCGGACGATGTAGCTGAGTTTTACGACTCCAGTCGTTCACCACTCAATCCGCGTAATTACGAACAGTTTCCCCTTTACGTCTACGGACCGATCCCTGTTATGCTGACGCGGGCCGTCGCGGTGATGCTGACCCCACCAGAGATGCTACCGGCGCAGGTGCTCACGATTGACGGGCCACCACGAGTAGGCGCCGATCCAGCAGCACCAACCGAACGACGTACTGATTACGGGCCGGCAATTGCCAACCCGGAACGAGCCTGGCCACGCCTGACACCTCTGATCTGGTGGCTGAATCCCGACCGCGTTAATCTGACGAGTTACGGTGAAATTGTTAAAGTTGGACGCACTCTGGCGGCGCTGTTTGACCTCGGTAGCGTTCTCCTCGTCTACCTGATTGGTTGCCGTTTGTTTCGGCGACGGGTGGGCCTGATAGCGGCACTGCTCACAGCGCTCACAGTAATGCACATTCAGCAGAGCCATTTCTTTGTCGATCCGGCCTTCTCAACTTTCTTTTGTCTGCTCGGGTTGTACTGGACGGTGCGGATTGCCCAGGGGGGTGGCGTTGGCTCATATCTTGCGCTCGGCCTGAGTATCGGAGCAGCAAGTGCCAATCGGATCACGATGGTGACGATTGGTGGCCTGGCGGTGGTAGCAACACTGATTGCGGCTCAACGGGCATTGCAGGGGCAGCGTTGGACGACGCTCTTCTATCGCTGGGTGCAGCGCGAACTGCTGCTCTTGATCCTCGCCGGCCTGGTCTCGTTTGTTGCATTCCGCACCATGGCTCCCGATGCATTTATCGGTTCGCGAGCCGATTCGCCACGCATAGATGGCCCATCGCTCCTCCACGGTGCCGGGTTTTTTGATATTCGGCTTGATCCCCGCTTTCGCGAGAATTTAACCACAGTACGCGCCCTGGTGACCGGTGAGTATGACTTTCCGCCCGGTCAGCAGTGGGTTGGCCGACCGGCCTATATCTTTCCGTGGCTGAATATGGTGCTGTGGGGGATGGGGCCGCTGCTAGGGCTGGCGGCCTGGGGCGGATGGCTGCTCTTTGCCGGGCGGTATGTCCAGCGTGGCTGGCAATGGGCACTGCGCCCGATGCCACGCATCGGGCGACCATGGCATCCGGCCTGGGTGCTCTGGTGCTGGGCAGCGTTCTATTTTGCCTGGCAGGGTAACCAGTTCGCTATCACCATGCGTTACCTGCTGCCAATCTATGGTGCGCTCACAGTCCTGGCAGCATGGACACTGGTGACTCTGGCCCGGTGGGGACGTTGGCGGCTGCGTGCAGTTGTCGCTGTTCACTCGATCTCCTGGCAACAGCGGAGTACCGGCACCACACAACGTCTACTGTTCTGGACAGCCAGAATTGCGCTACCGGTCGTACTGGTGGCGACCGCCATGTGGGCTTATGCCTTCTCCCGCATCTACACCGTTCCCCATTCGCGGGTACAGGCAGCACGCTGGCTCGCTGAACATGCCCAGCCTGGCAGTGTTGTTATCTCCGAGCGCTGGGATGATCCGCTCCCGCTACAGGCAACAACGAATGCTGCCTGGAATATCACCTTTTTTGGGATCGATTCGTCGCCCTATGCCGAGGACGAACCGGTCAAGTATTTCGGTAATGGCAGCGAACCCGGTCTGCTCGATCAACTCGATCAGGCTGACTACATCACTCTGACCAGCAATCGTGTGTACGATAGTACCTCACGCTTGCGGATGCGCTATCCGGCCTTGATGCGCTATTACCATTACCTGTTCACCGGTGAACTCGGTTTTGAGCTGGTGGCAGAGATTACCTCATATCCAACAATCCTCGGTATTCGCATTCCTGATTGGATGGCCGAAGAGGCATTTAGCGTCTATGACCATCCGCGCGTACTCATTTTTCAAAAAACACCACTCTATAGCCGTGAACGGGCCGAGCGATTGATCACCGAGAACGTCGAATGGGGCGAGGTGTATAAGTCACCGCTTTTGATCGCCGACCGCAACCCAACGGCTCTACGCCTCACCGAGAGTGTCTGGCCACGATACGCAGCTGGCGGTGAATGGTGGTCCTGGCTGGGTACCACTCCCTTCGCCGCGATGTGGTGGCTGTTCTGGTTGGAAGGATTAGGGCTGGCGATCTTTGCCGTGATTGGGCCACGCTTACGTAACCTACCCGACCGGGGATTTAGTCTGGCCAAAATGACGGGTCTCTTGCTGGTCGCGTATCTGGCGTGGTTGGGAGGCAGTCTACATCTGGCACCGTTTGCACCGGTCACACTCTGGACAATCGGTATGATGGTGCTGGGGGTGGGAGGATTCATCGGCTGGCGTGAACGCACTACGTTGCGCCGCATCTGGCACGAGCGCTGGTCGGCGCTCGCTATGGCCGAGATGGTCTTTCTCGCTTTCCTGCTCATTGGTCTCATATTGCGCTGGTTTAACCCCGATCTCTGGCATCCGGCGCGTGGCGGCGAGAAGCCGATGGACTTCGCTTACCTCAATGCAGTGCTGCGGAGTGCTGCCTTTCCACCGCTTGATCCGTGGCACGCAGGTGGGTATATCAACTACTACTACTTTGGGTTTGTGCTGGTTGGTGCGCTGATCCATCTCAGCGGTGTCGCGCCGGCAGTCGGTTACAACCTCGGTGTGGCGACGATCTTCGCGCTGACGGCGTTGGGGGCGTTTGGAGTTGTGTACAATCTGCTGGCAGCACGTTCACCACAACCGCAGCGTGAACGAACAGCGTTGGTAGCCGCCGGATTGGCGCCGGTTCTCGTCTTGCTGATTGGTAATCTGGCGCAGGCTGGCTGGTTCTTAAATGGCTATGCCGCCGAACAAATGGCCAAAGGTCGGTATGAGTGGGCCTTTTGGGATGCTACTCGCATTACGCCAGGTACCATTAATGAATTTCCCTTCTTTACGTTTCTGTTTGCCGATCTTCACGCCCATATGATAGTGATGCCCCTGAGTCTGGCGGCATTAGGGCTGGCGCTGGCGTGGATGCGAAAGGGAACAGCCACGCACTGGTGGATCATCGGTCTGTTGGGTCTGGTCGCGGGTGCGATCCGGGCCACCAACACCTGGGATTATCCAACGTTTGTTGGATTGGCCGGGTTGATAGTCGCGCTGGCAACGGATCGGCGCTGGCGCCAGGCCGGGCGAGGGTGGCCGGCTACGCTTCTGGCTGCACTGGTCGTTGGTGTTGCCCCGGCTCTGATCGGAAATGTCCTCTTTGCACCATTTATTGCCAGCTTTGCCACCGAGTCAGGGGGAATTGCCCTCTGGCAGGGGCCTGGATTTACCCTGCTGGAGACGATCCTGACCGCTGAACGCACCACGACCGGTCAGCTTGTTCAGATTGGTGGTCACTGGCTCATCATCTGGTTCGTGTTTGTGGGCTTATGGCTGTGGCGGCAACGGGCAAGCCTCTTGATCGTGATCGGGCCACTTGCGGTCTGGATCGTGGCCCTGGGGCTGAATCTGCCGGCAATACTGCCTCTGCTCGTAGTACTGAGCACGATAGCCTGGCTCTTGTGGTGCATCCGTCATCGTTCATTCACGATCATCGTGCCGCTGCTGTGGGCGTTCAGCGGGATCGGGCTGTGGACAATGGTCGAGATGGTAGTGGTGCGTGGTGATGTAGGGCGCATGAACACCGTCTTCAAGTTCGGCCTGCATACGTGGATACTGCTCGCCCTCGCTACCGCAGTTGCTCTTCCCTGGTTGTGGGCAGCAACCCAGCGATTGCTGCCCTCCTGGCGTTGGGGTCTACGCGGCCTGTGCGCTCTCTTCCTGGCTACCGGCCTGGCGTATCCGGTTACCGCTACTCCGGCCCGAATTGCCGACCGCTGGAACCCTGACGCCCCACGCACGCTCGATGGCGCAGCATTTCTGAACACCATCACCGAAATGCGCAATGGCTCCGGGTACTCACTTGATGAGGATGCCGCAACCATTGACTGGTTGCGGCGGAATGTGCGAGGAACGGCGATCATTCTCGAAGCTCATCAACCATCGTATCAGTGGGCGGGTCGTATCGCAACCTTTACCGGTCTGCCAACGATCCTCGGTTGGGAGTGGCACCAGATTCAGCAGCGCAGTGCCGTCAACGCAACGCCGGTCATCAATTATCGCCAACAAATCATTGCCTCGATCTATAACTCTCCCGATCCGACGACAGCGCTGGCGGCGATCCGTCGCTATGGCGTGGAATACATCTATGTCGGCGGGGTTGAACGACAACTCTACAGCGCTGAAGGACTGGCAAAGTTCGCCACGCTGGTCGAGCAGGGCAACCTGGAACGGGTCTTTCAGTCCGGGCAGAGCGTGCTCTATCGTGTGCACACACCGGGCCAGCCACAGATGCTGACCAATGATCTGCCGATCCGTGCCCCCTCGTTGCGCACAACACCGGCATTGGAGCTGTTGCAACCGGTACAGGATGTACCTTCAGTTGGCCGCTTGAGCTGGAATACCGTTCTGAACGAACATTCCTGGCTGGCCATTGTAACCTGGCTACTCGTCTGGTATCTCATCGCTGGGCTAGGTGTGTTGCCCGCCTATGCGGCGCTGGGGGTGCACGGTCTGGCCTGGGCACGCCCGGTTGGCTTGATCCTGCTAGGGTATGTCATCTGGCTGCCGGCCAGCCTTGGCTGGTGGCGGTACGATAGTGCCGGTCTCATGGGTGGCTTGCTCGTGCTGATCGGGATTGGGCTGTTCCTCTGGTGGGCTGGCGTGCACCCTGAGCGAGCGGCGTGGCGGTCACTCCTCCCCGGCGAGGTGATCTTCCTGGCCGGTTTTGCTGCCATGACCATCATTCGGGCGCTGAATCCCGATCTGTGGCATCCGGCTTGGGGTGGTGAAAAACCGATGGAGCAGGGCTTTCTCAACGCCATCCTCCGCAGTCCACAAATGCCACCCTACGATCCGTTCTACAGTAACGGGTATATCAACTACTACTATTACGGCCTCTATCTGATGTCGGTGCCGATCAAGCTGCTCGGCATCGACTCGGCAGTCGGTTTCAATCTGGCATTGGCGACGCTGTACGGTATGCTCCTGGCCGGGGCTTACGAATTGGGCACTCGTCTGGGTGGGCGTCGTCGCTACGGTATGGTCGCTCTCAGCCTGATCGGTCTGATGGGGAATCTGACCAGCCTGATCCCCGCCGGCTGGTCGTTAGGAGCACAAGGATTACGCCTCTTGCTGAGCGGTCATGCCGAACTGCTCGGTGATTGGTTTGTCGGGCCGAGTCGCGTCATTCCCTACACGATTAACGAATTTCCGCTCTTCAGTTTTCTGTACGCCGATCTGCATCCGCATCTCATCGCACTGCCGCTGGCGCTGCTGGCCATTGTCTGTGGCTGGCACCTCATCTTGCGCCCTCAACGTCCGCTCTGGCTCCTCAGCGCACTGACCCTGGGGACATTAGCGGTAACAAACTCGTGGGATTTTCCAACCTACGGTCTGTTGTGCGGGCTGGCAATTATTGCCGGTGCTATCCGTCGCACCGGCTGGCGCTGGCAACCGCTGACGCTGGCCGTCGTGCAGGCCGTGGGGCTGGGATTGGGATCGTTGTTGCTCTTCGCACCCTTCTTCGACCGCTACTGGCCGATGGTACGTGGCATTGGCCTGGTCACCACTGGCTTTACGCTGCCGCTGGATTATCTACTTATCTACGGTGTGCCCCTGATCATCGTGATTCCGGTGATTACCGGTGGATTGCTCCAACACTGGCGAAGCGGCTTTGCCGGTCGCCGCTGGGCACTGGTTGCGAGTGGGATCGGCCTGTTGATAATCATCGGTGCTGCCGTCCCCGAACTGGCACTGCGGCTATGGCTGTTCGTTGTGTTGATGGTAACGACAATCTTGTTGATGCGACGGGCAGCCGGCGCACCGGCATGGTATGCGCTTCTCCTGTGCTGGGTGGCGTGGGCGGTGTCGTTGGGGGTAGAGGTTGTCTACATCCGCGACCATCTCGATGGCAGTGAGTGGTACCGCATGAACACCGTCTTCAAGTTTGGTCTGCACATTTGGGTGTTGTTGGGGCTGACGGCAGCCGGCCTCTTGCCCCGGCTACTGCGTGGCTTGCAACGCTACGGTGGTTCCAGCGCCGCCACGGCAGGATTGGCGATCATTGCCATCCCGGCCATAATCGCCGGCAGCTATGCACCGGTGGCGATTCCCTCGCGGCTGGTAACCCGGTTCGCTATCGAGACCGGTCCGACGCTTGATGGCATGGCCTTTATGGAACAGGCGACATTTACCTACGATTGTCAAGCGTTTGGTGGGTGTGCGCCAGATACGGCATTCGTCCAGGTTAATCTCAGCGGTGATGCAGCGGCGATCCGCTGGCTCAACCAGCAGATCGATGGCACACCGGTTGTGCTGCAATCAAGCCTCTGGTTCTACCGCGCCTACGGTATTCGCGTGGCCGCAGCCACTGGTTTACCGACGGTGATCAGTGCGCTGCACGCTGATGAACAGCGTGATCCGGTGGTCACCGAGCGGCGGGTGCGCGATGTCGAGACCTTCTTCACCACGACCGACCCTGATACCGCACTGCGGATTCTGGCCCGCTACAACGTAGACTACGTCTACGTCGGTGGGGTTGAGCAGGCATTCTACCCGCAAGGTCTCTCCAAATTCGCCGTCTTGCGTGATCGCTATCTCCGTTCGGTCTACGAACAGGATGGAGTGACTATCTACGCCGTAACCGATCTACCCGACAGTTATCGACTCCTACGCGCCGAAAGGCTACCGGTGGCTCAACCTACGCCACCGCCTCCACCGCCCCCTAACGAACCGGTGGCCGATCTGGCGGAACTTGAAGCCGCAGTTGCGGCGCAACCAACGAATGCCCCCCTGGCATTTGGCCTGGCTGAAGCCTACCGCCAACAAGGACGGCTTGCCGAAGCCGCAGATGTGTTGGCGACTGCTGCGGCTGCCAACCCTGATGATGTCGGTCTGCATCATCTCTGGGGCGACATTTTAGCCGACGCCGGACGTTTTGAAGAGGCTGAGCAGGCGTATCTGGCCGCGGTGCGGGCCAGTCCAACTGCCGGGAATTACAATAAACTGGCAACTGCCCTGATCAATTGGGGCTGGCTGGACAAGGCTGAGATTGCGTTAGGACAGGCGTTGAGCACTGATCCGGGTCTGCCCGACCCCTACTTCCAACTGGCCAGGCTCTTCATGCAACGCAATCAGACCACCCTGGCCCAGGATGCCTTACAACGCTATCTGCAACTGGCACCGGAAGGCCGTTGGGCCGGAGAAGCGCACCAGATGCTGGCCCACCTGAACGGAGGGCAACCATGAGCGAACTGGTCGGCGATGTGCTGATCTGGTGGGCCACCGTTCAGGTCTTTACCATTGTTGGCTGGCCGGCTGCGATACGGCTGTTTGGTCATCTACCCGGCCTGGCCTTTGCTCTGGCCCGTCCGCTCGGCCTGCTACTCAGTGGTTTTACCGCCTGGCTGCTAGCGATGCTCGGATTGGGCCGGTTCGAGGTGCCATTGATCATCATCAGTCTGTTGCTGGTTGGGGGCGGTGGCTGGCTCTGGTTATGGCGGGAGAACCATCGGCGCTTACCACCGCTAGCGGCAGCACTGCGCGGTGAAGTCATCTTTTTGCTCACCATGGTCTGCATCGTCTGGTTACGGGCACACGATCCGACACCGTGGGGCACCGAGCGCCCGATGGACTTCGCCTTCTTCAATGCTATTCAGCGGAGCGGTCTCTTTCCGCCGCAAGACCCGTGGCTGGCCGGTTATAGTATCAACTACTACTACTTTGGCTATCTCTTGATGAGTGTACCGGCAATGATCAGTGGCTTACCGCCGGCGACCGCCTATAATCTGGCCCTGGCCTTGCTGGCCGGAATGACCGCACAGGGAGTTGCCGGTCTGATCGAGACACTGTTGGGGCTGATCAAACGGCCTCCGCCGGCCTTCGTGCAGGCCGGGCTTGGTGTGCTGGGAGCGCTGATCATTCTGGGTGCCGGCAATCAATCGGGTGCACTTCAGGTCATGCTGGGCGATGAACGGGTGGTCGCTCTCGATGATCGTCAGCTTCTGGCGGCGATAGCGCAATCCTGGCGCGGGGAGTCAATCATCGTGTTACCCTACGCGGCCAACGCCCAGGACTTTGGCCTGATCGAGAGCTGGCGCCGGGCCGACAAGTGGAACGATTTCAACTGGTGGTGGCCGTCACGCTCGCTGTGGGACGGCTACACCATCCCTGGCGACCCACCGCTGCGCGAACGGCGCTACACGATTACTGAGTTTCCGTTCTTCAGCCTGCGCCTGGGTGATATGCATCCGCACGTGATGGCATTGCCCTTCACCACGCTGGCAATCGGGTTAGCACTGGCGGTTGCAACTCTGTCCGGCGGAGCGCAACGTCTTAACTGGTTCACGCGCATCGGTCACGGCATCATCCTCGGCAGTCTCTACGCGATCAACAGTTGGGATTTGCCGACCTACCTCTTGCTCTACTGGGGAAGCCTGGCGCTGGCTTCCCGACAACCGACCGTCATCTTCCCCTGGCGTATCTGGCTGCGCGAAGCAGTGATCATCGCCTTGCTGGCATTCGTGCTCTTTCTACCCTTTCACCTCACCTTTCGGGCACCGGTTGGCGGGGCAACGCCATGGCTTGATCTCCCACTGCTCAATCGCCTGACTAGCATCATCGGCATCTACGTAGGGGAACGGAGTGGCTGGCACGCCTTTGTCATCATTTTTGGTCTGATGGCGCTACCGATCATCGCCGGTTGCTATCTCTACCGATCAACCCCCGTGGTGGATAGTACGGGCGTGGCGATCAGCGAGATGCCACGCTGGGTGGCATGGCTACCGTTCATCCTCCTTTTCATTGGCTTGCTGATCGGTTTTCCCCTGCTTGCTCTGGCCGGTCTGGCCGTGTACACCGGCTGGCGTGCGCTCACGACCGATGAAGCCGGGGTACGCAGCGGGATGCTGATCGCCGCGCTGGGTAGTGCAGTCCTGTTCGGCGTCGAGATCATCTATATTCGCGACGTGTTCGAGGGGCTATCGGCGCGGATGAACACCATCTTCAAATTTTACTACCAGGTCTGGCTGCTGTGGGGCGTTCTGGCGCCAGTTGCCCTCTGGTGGGTCTGGGCATTGGCATCTGGCCGGCAACGTCTCCTGGCCGGATTGGTGAGCGCGTGCACCGCCCTGTTGCTGATCGGAGCCGGTGTGTACCCGTGGATTGTGGTGCGCGACATCGGGCGTGGGCCGATGATCGGCCTGAACGGTTACACGCCACGTGAACAGACGGCGGCGGGGGCAGCAGCAATTGCCTGGTTGCGCCAGTATGCTCCGGCGGGCAGTGTGGTGCTGGAAGCAGTTGCAGTAGAGAACGAGGCCGCCGTGGCTGCGGGTAGCGAACAGCCACGGTGTGGCGGATCGTACAACTGGCAGGGCTTCGGTGGCGTGTCGGCAGCGAGTGGTCTGCCTACCGTGTTGGGATGGGTCGGTCACGAGATGCAGTGGCGTGGTGGCGACCAGCAAGCACTCGCCGAGCTGGGACCACGCTGCATCGCGGTTGATACCATCTACCGCAGTGGCGATCTGAACCGAATTCGGCCGCTGATCGACCAGTACAGCGTTGACTACATCTACGTTGGTAGCCTGGAGCGGGAACGTTACCCGGTGAGCAGCCTGGATGTGCTAGCCCAGATCGGTCCCCCTGTGTTTACTCAGGACGAAGTCGTGATCTATCGGGTAACACGCTAAGCGCCGATGACAAAATCTCTTCAGCCGAACTGCAAGATGAATGTATACTGATCATGGAACGTGGTTTGTAAACAGTGCAAGAAAGGTTGTCCATGGCAGCAACGAGCGACTACGACGTGATTGTCGTAGGTGGTGGTCACAATGGTCTCACCTGTGCCGGTTATCTGGCCAAGGCCGGCAAGCGCGTACTGGTACTCGAACGACGCCCGATTGTCGGCGGGGCCGTCTGTACCGAAGAGGTCATCCCCGGCTACAAAATCGATGTTGGCTCATCGGCCCACATCATGATCCACCTTACCCCAATTGTCCGTGATCTCGAACTCGAGCGTCATGGTCTCGAGTACATCGACATGGACCCGTATGCTTTCTATCCACTTCCCGATGGGAGTGGTGCCATCTACTTTTACCGCGATGTTGAACGCACATGTCAAAGCATTGCAACCGTCAGTCCACGCGATGCTGAAGCCTACCGGCGCTTCCTCGATTTCTGGACACCGTTGAACGAGGCGGTGTTTGATGTCTTCCTCAATCCGCCATCAGTTACCAGGCTGTTCGGCAAAGTGGCGTCAAGCCTCCCCCGCTTGCCGAAAGCTGAGCAGCAGGTGCTGGAAGTAACGCGCCGCCTCTTCACCAGCTACGCCCAACTGATTGAAGAGACCTTCGAGAGCGAGGCGATGCGGGCAGCAATGACCTGGCTGGCAGCGCAGAGTGGCCCACCACCGGACGAAATCGGAGCCGGAGACTTTTTCGGCTGGCACGCTATGTTGCACTACAGCGGCGCCAAACATCCCCGTGGTGGTTCGGGCATGCTGACACAGGCCATGGCCCGTTCGCTCAAAGCCATGGGGGGCGAAGTCATCCTCGATGCCCCGGTACACCGCATCCTGGTGCAGAACGGGCGAGTGCAGGGCGTGGAAACGGCAGACGGTCAGCGCTACTCGGCCCCGATTGTCGTTTCCAATGCCCACGTGCTAACGACCTTCCTGCAACTGGTTGGCCCAGAGCACTTGAGTGCCGATCTGGTGCGACGCCTCAACCACATTCGGATCGGGAACGGCTTTGGCATGACCGTGCGCTGCGCCGCTGAAGAGCTGCCCGACTACATTGCCGCCCGCAGTTACGGCCGTCCACACGAGAGTCACCACGGCTTGCAACTGCTGAGTCCCAGTATGAACTACGTGCGGCGCGCTTACGAAGACTACCTGCGCGGTGAACCTAGCCGCGAACCGGCGGTGATTGCCATGACCTTTTCGGCCATTGATCCCGATGTGGCACCGCCCGGCAAGCACACCGTATTCCTCTGGTCGCAATACTTCCCCTACCAGCTCAGCAATGGCCGGCACTGGGACGACATTCGCGAGTCGGTTGCCGATTCGATCCTCGAAGTGCTCTACCGGTACGCACCAAACATGCGCGGCAAGATTATCGACCGCTTCATTCAAACTCCGCTCGACCTTGAGCGGCGAATCGGCCTGCTGCAGGGCAACGTCATGCACGTCGAGATGAGCTTTGACCAGATGTTCTTCTTCCGCCCCCTACCAGAACTGGCCGGCTACCGTACCCCGATTCGGGGGTTGTACCTGACCGGCGCCAGCACCCATCCGGGTGGCGGCGTCTTCGGCGCGAGTGGCTACAACACCGCACGAGTTGTACTGGCCGATACTCGTGCCCGGCGTTGGGGACCAATCGTGCTCGGTGCCGGTGCACTGGCCGCCGGAGCGGTCCTTGCCGGGCGCAAACTGCTACGGGACTAACTGCCGCATATTGACGGAGAGGCGCTGCTGGCGCCTCTCTGGTTTGTACGACTGGAAGCTGGGGGGGTATCTCCCTCTGACACACCCTGGTGTACCAGCGAATACTCTGGCTTTCTGGGGAATGATACATTCTTCCCCCGCCCCTCCTCCTTGCCGAACCAGCCCGGCTCTGCTACGATACAGGCACGCCGTATCGCAGAGAGTTTCAAACCTTATGAACGCACAACCTTCTTCCTCAGCACTGAACGGGCTGCGCCTGCTGACCGACGAGACGCGCTGGAAGATCATCCAGGCCCTACGCGACAGTGATCGCCAGGTGAGTGAGCTGGTGGTAATGCTCGGTCTGGCCCAGAATCTGGTCTCGTATCATCTGCACGTGTTGCGCCAGGCCGGCCTGGTACGTGCCCACCGCAGCGATGCTGATGGGCGGGTTGTCTACTACAGCCTCGATCTGACAGCGATGACTGCACTACTGACCGGCATCGGTGATGAACTGGTATTGCCGGGTACTCGTCCGCTTGAGCTACCGGCGGTGAAAGTAGCATTCCTGTGCCGCGCCAACAGTGCCCGCTCGCAAATAGCCGAGGCCTGGTTGCGCGTGTTGAGCGATGGTCGGGTACAGGCGATGAGTGCCGGAACGCACCCCCAGGCCGTACATCCATTAGCCATCACCGTTATGGCAGAGGTTGGGATACCGATTGATCAGCACGTTTCCAAATCGATCACCATGATCATCGATCAGCGTCCTGATCTAATTGTGACAGTGTGTGACATTGCGCACGAGGAGTGTCCGGTGTGGCCAGAGGCGGCCCGCCATATTCACTGGAGTGTAGCCGATCCGGTGGCTATTCAGGGTACTGCTGATCAGCGATATGCCGCCTTTGTCGCCGCTCGCGAAGAATTGCGCGAACGGGTGCAGGGCCTGCTGGCACTATTGCCGCGTTGGTTTGGGGGTGTTGCATCAGGCCGCGATACGTAGGGGGTATGCTCAGGATAGGCGTACGAAAGCCACGCTTCCGCGTCCCTTGTTCACCGCACCGGATGCGTGTAACTATGATCCCCTCTCGCAACCATCAATCGCCATCGACCTGCAAATAATCGGCTCGTGGCGGGCTAAAGGTGTCAATCACAAATGTATCCTCTACCGTCCACACCGCGTGGAGGGTGCCACCGGGAATAGCAACCGAACGACCTGGCGTCGCGTCGATGATCTCGTCACCAACCTGAAATCGCAACCGACCACTTACCACATACGCCACCTGATCTTCGGGATGGCTGTGCAGCGGCACCTGACTTCCGGCTGCCAGCCGTACCTCCATCTGATACATGCGGTCGGTAAGGGCAACCCGTCGGCGATAGACACCAGGGAAAACTTCGATCCATGATTTCTCAGACATAGAACCTCTCAGACGTATTCAACCCTCTGCATCATCCGGGCCGCAGCAGCCTGTGCTTCAGCCCACGAGATCTGTGCCAATCGCTCTTTGACGACCGGAATACGCGCTGGAGCCATGCTCAATTCGTTGAGGCCCAGGCCAGCCAGGGCAACCGCAGCATCCGGTTCGCCACCGAGTTCGCCACAGATACCAATCGGAATACCGGCCTGTTGTGCGGCGCGAGCGGCCAATTCAATCACCCGCCACACGGACGGATCATCGGCCCGGTATTGCGTGGCCAGCGTCGGGTGACCACGATCAACCGCCAGCGTGTACTGGGCAAGATCGTTACTGCCAATACTGAAGAAAGCGGCGTGGCGTGCAAATTGATCGGCCAGTACCGCTGCTGCCGGTGTCTCAATCATAATGCCCAGCGGCGGATCGGCGCGATGTTCAATTCCGGCTGCGGCCAGCGCGGCGGCCGCTTCACGCATCTGCTCTCGCCCCCAGGCCAGGTCGGCCAGCGTGGTGACCATCGGCAACATAATCCAGATGTCTCCGTAGAAGGCAGCACGCAGCAATGCCCGTAATTGCACCTGAAAGAGATCAGGACGCTGCATCGAAAGCCGAACACCACGCACTCCCAGAAATGGATTGGCTTCAGGGGGAAGCGGCAGGTAGGGCAGCGGCTTATCACCACCTACATCGAGCGTTCGGATCACAATCGGCCGGTCGGGCAGTTCTGTGATGACGGCGCGATACACCGCAAATTGCTCGTCTTCGTCGGGAGGTGCATTGCGGTCAAGGAAGAGAAACTCGGTCCGAAAGAGACCAATCCCTTCGGCACCGTTGTCACGGGCCAGGCGAGCCTCGGCTGGACGACCGATATTTGCCCACAGCGCGATTGAGCGGCCATCACGTAGCCGACCGGGAAGATCGCGCAGAGCCGCCTGGCGGCGGCGGGCCTCGTGAATGGCGGCCATCCGTTCCTGAGCCGCCTGTAGTGCGGCTTCATCTGGATCGATCATCACCAGGGCCGCATCACCATCGAGAAGGAGCGTCGTACCGGCAGGAATGTGCAGAATAGCTTCTCCCAACCCGACAACCGCCGGCACCCCACGCGAACGGGCCAGGATAATGGTATGACCGGTTGGGCCACCGCCGGCGGTGGCAAAGCCGGCAACGTGATGCGGAAGATCAACCGTCTCCGCGGGAGTCAGATCATCGGCGATAACAATGGCGCCGGGTGGGATCGGCGGTGGCGTGTGATCGCCGCTCAGCGCACGCAGCAACTCAACCCCAACCGCAGCAATATCGGCTGCCCGTTCACGTAAATAATCATCGTCAAGCGCGGCCAGCGCCTCTTCCATCTGGCACACCACCGTCTGAATCGCAGGAATGAGGGGCTGACCGTCGAGCAGCAATGCAGTTACGCCGTCAGTCAGCGTTTCATCTTCAACCAGCAGCGCCTGTGCATCGAAGAGATCGGCTTCGCGCAGGCCGGCAGCGCGCTGCCGTTCGGCCAGTGCCCGTAGTCGGTTGGCCGCTGCGTGTTGGGCAGCGTGAAAACGGGCCAATGCTGCTTCTGGCGGTTCATTGGGCGGATCAGTAGGAATGGACACTCGTTGCCAGTGGTACGCTGACCCTAACGCCAAACCGGCAGCTCCCCCTGCACCGCGAAGTATCGCCGACATCATGATGCCTCTACCCGCTACTCGCCAAAATTCTCTTCCACCAGTTTGGTGAGAGCAGCAATGACTTCTGCCTCATCTTCACCACTGGCACGCAACCGGATTTGATGCCCCTGACGAACACCAATTTGCAACAGATTAAACGCTGTGACCGGCAGCTCCTTTGTTTGCGGTCGGCTCAGATTCTGAATAGTCACCGTACTCTTATAAGCACGGACAGTTTCAACAAAGAGCTTTGCCGGTCGCGCATGAAGACCAACCGGATTGGTCACGGTTAATATCACTTCAGTCATAACAATTACTCATACACCTTAATCAGGTCGCGGGCCTGCAAGGCAGCGCTGGCAACGTGTTCAAGGGTGGCAGTAGCGCTGGTTGCCTCAATTGCAGCCAGATAAGCCCCTTCTACCAGCGGCGCATTACTGATATGGACTGGTGGGCCGGAAAAATGCTCCAGGGCTGTTTCCACACTCATCACTGCACTACCCAGATCGACCAGCGCCAGAATGCCGTCTGTGGTGCGCAACTGTTCGAGACCGGCCAGGATGCGTTCGACGCTGGTACCGAGCGAGCCATCACTGGCACCGCCAGCAGCGATAATCGGAATCTGACCACCACTGATTTGGCCGACAAACTCTTGCACGCCTTCTGCCAATCGTGCGCTATGCGAGACGATCAAGAGCCCTATCATGCCTCCTCCTCATTACGGCTACACGTCATCGCCAGCGCTCGTAACAGATACGCCGTCGAAGTTGCTCCCGGATCCTGATGCCCGATACTGCGTTCACCAAGGTATGAGGCGCGTCCCTTCATCGCCAGCATAGGGATAGTTGCTTTTGCCCCTGCCTCAGCAGCCGCCGCAGCAGCCAGCAATGCCCGTCCTAGCGACTTGCCTTCGGCCAGCGCTGATTGGAGAGCGTCAATTGCCGGGGCCAATGCATCAACCATCGTCTTTTCACCACGTTGCGCTTTGCCACGCGCAACAATACCGGCCAGAGCGGCTTCCAGAGCCAGGACAACATCTTCGTCACTCATCTCGTGCCGATCAGCCAGGGCCATGCCGGCGCGAACGAAGGCAGTACCGTACAGGGGGCCGGAAGCGCCGCCTACCGTCGAGACAATCGTCATTCCGGTCGTCTTGAGCACAGTGCCGATGTCTTTGTCGGCAACGGTGGGCAGGCGGGAAAGCACCGCAGCGAATCCGCGATCAAGGTTTGCATCATGATCGGCATCACCAATTGCTGCATCCAGTGCCGTTAGCTCGTCACGATGAGCATGAATAATTTCCGCCGCCGCTGTCAAGAAGTGCGTGACGTGTTCTACTGTGATTGGCATCGTTGCCTCGCTCGTAGTTGCATCATGTGCGCTGGTCTGCAAGCCGCGCATACCAGATCAACATCGTACCCGCATCATACCACGGATACACCAATGCTTGCGCGGCAGAAGGCTGGCGAACGAACTTGCCTTTTCTTATGCTAGGGCATGATAGGTACTA
>NZ_DAOTZQ010000015.1:0-29175 GCF_034434295.1 Chloroflexus sp. | reverse complement strand
CTCTGCGTGGCGTTCTGTTGAGGTATCCTTCAGCGCGTTATCGTAGCACGTGGCCGGTATTCCAGCAGTATGTGACGCCCACCATGACGAAGGCGGGAAACGCTCTCGCGTATGACGAGGCCCCAAGGGCGGATGACGGGCATGCTATAGCGTAGGACGTTGAAACCGCTGGACGAAGCTGTCATCCGACCACAATAAACACCAGATCGTTGACGTTGGTACCGGTTGGGCCGGGGCGCAGGAGATCGTCGAGGGCGGCGAAGAAGGGGTAGGCATCGTTGCGCCGCAGGTGAGCCAGCGGATCGTGGCCTATCGCTCTGGCACGAGCGACGGTTGTGCCGGTGGCAACTGCGCCGGCAGCATCGGTTGGTCCGTCGCCGCCATCGGTTGCCAGGGCAATGACGGCGGCCTGGTCGAGGCCGTCGAGGGCAATGGCGGCACTCAACGCCAGCTCCTGGTTCCGCCCGCCCAGGCCGGTTCCACGCAGTGTTACGGTTGTTTCGCCGCCGGCAATCACGCAGGCCGGCGTTGCCAGTGGATGGCCGGATGTCGCAATTTCGCGGGCAATTCCGGCCAGCACGTGCCCCACCTCGCGGGCTTCACCCTCCAGGTAGGTGGTCAGGAGCATCGCGTTGAAGCCGGCGTCGCGGGCGGCAACAAGTGCGGCCTGGGCGGCCTGCGCGTTGCTCCCGATGAGAATGTTCTGCACCGTCGTGAGCAAGGGATCACCCGGTTTCAATGTCTCTGGATAGTCGCCACGGGCACCTGCCATCAGATACGTCAGGATAGCCGGTGGACACCGTTCCATTAATTCGTACTGTTCGAGAAACGCCAGCGCATCGGTGAAGGTGGTTGGATCGGCGACGGTTGGCCCGGAGGCAATGACCTGGAGTGGGCTACCGACAACGTCGGATAGGATGAGGGGGATCAGGGTTGCCGGTGCCGCCATGCGCACCAGTCCGCCACCTTTGATCTGATCGAGATGCTTGCGCAAGGTGTTGATAGCACCAATCGGTGCGCCACAGGCCAGCAGTTCGGCAGTGAGGATCTGAATGTCGGCCAGCGAGACCCCCGGTACCGGCAGGTTGAGCAGCGCTGAACCGCCACCGGAAATCAGGGCCAGCACCAGGTCGTGTTCGGTGACCTGAGCGAGCAAGGCCGCGAGTTGTTGACCGGCCAGCACGCTCCGCTCGTCTGGTGTCGGGTGGGCGGCGCGTAACAGGGTGATACCCGGCAGATCAGGCAGTGGGGCACCGTCATCTTTCACCACGACCAGGCCGCCTTGCAAGCGATCTCCCAGCACCTGAAGCGCAGCCTGCGCCATTGCCGCGCCAGCTTTGCCCGCACCGACCAACCAGACACGCTGAAACGTCCGCAGATCGTAGCGGCGCTCGCCCACAATCAGCCAGTCGCCGTCGCGCTGCAGAGCGGTGGTCGTTGCCTGAAACGGATCGGCTGCGGCCAGGGCAGCAGCCATGATCCGGGCAACCGCAGGCCCCCACCAGACCGCCCGCAGCGACGCCGTCAACAATCGCTCAGACATTGAAGAGGAAGTGGCAAATGTCTCCATCTTGCACAATGTATTGCTTGCCTTCCATTCGTACCAGTCCTGCTTTTTTCGCCTCGTGCATACTGCCGGCGTTGATCAGATCGTGGTAGGCGACAATCTCAGCCCGGATGAAGCCACGTTGAATGTCGGAATGGATCGTCCCTGCCGCTTCGACTGCCGGCGTACCTTTTGGGATAGGCCATGCCCGCACCTCGTCGGGGCCGGCGGTGAGAAAACTGATCAGACCGAGCAGGCGATAACTGGCAGCAATCACCCGATCACGGGCCGGCGCGGTGATGCCCAGGTCATCCATAAAGACCTGGGCCTCGGCATCGTCGAGCTGCGCCAGCTCGGCTTCGATCTTGCCGCACAGCGGTTCAACCGCACTCTGGCGATGCGGATAGGTAATCTGCGGTGGATTGGCTATATCGGCTTCGCCGATGTTCGGCGCGATGAGCATTGGTTTCGCGGTGAGAAACTGATAGCCGCGAATCATCCGCGCCTCGTCTTCGGTCAATTCGAGCGCCCGGATTGGCGTTTCGGCTTCGAGTGCCTCGCGCAAACGCTGCAATAGATCGCGTTCGGCGGTGCGCAGCTCCTTCTCTTTGGCCGACAATTTGGGAATCTCGGCGTTCAATCGATTTAGACGCCGTTCAATGATGCCGAGATCGGAAAAAGCCAGTTCCAGATCGACCGCTGCAATATCACGTTGTGGATCGACCGAACCATTTGGATGGGGCACCGCCGGATCGTCAAACGCACGCACCACGTGCAACAGGGCATCGGCAGAGGCGATGTAATTGAGCAAGACCGGTGGCAGGCCACCCCCAGCCCGGCCACTCCCGCTCAAGCCGCCAATATCAACGTATTGCACATCGGCATAGGTAATCTTGCGCGGCTTAAACATCTGCGCCAGCACCTCCAGCCGCGGATCGGGAACCTTGACGGTTGCCAGGTTTGGCTCTAATTGACCCGACGAATACGCGGCTGTCTCGGCATGGCCGCGCGTCAGGGCATTAAAGACGGTTGTTTTCCCACTGTTTGGCAGACCAATAATCGCTATTTTCATCGCATGTCCTCGTGCGAACGTCATCTATTGGTGCACACTATACCATAACTGGTTGGGAAGCAGTCAGGGGGGAGGAGGGAGAAGATAGGAGATAGGAGGGAGAAGGAAGTAAATAGAGGGTAGGAGATAGGAAATAGTGGAAGAGATAGGGGGGTAGGAGGTTGGAATTGGGAATGTAGAACTTGTTTCATGGAACTTGTTTCATGGAAGATGTGCGGTCGCGTTGTGAGACTGTCGCACGGGTTCGAGAATGCTTGCCAATCGTTAACGACAGCAGATCATGTCGGTATGGAAGCGTGCAGTGCTGCTGACTATCAATAATGCCATCGCGTGCCGAATTGGTTGCCTTGCCCGCTCGTCATGCGCGTGTCGCACAGTTTGGCGTGCGACAGCCATGCTGCCGCAGCAGCCGTGCTCACAATCCGGCGCGTGGCACGCCGTTGACCATGTCGTATGCATTACCCACAACTGGTGTCAACCACATGCGTATCAGCCGGTATGATCGCTACGGGTGTTGTTTTGGACGACTGGCCCGGTAGCAGTGCGCCCCTCCAGCCGTGCTAGCTCGTGCTGGAGGGATTGCCTTGCCCGCTCGTCATGCGCGTGTCGCACAGTTTGGCGTGCGGCAACCAGGCTGCCGCAGCAGCCGTGTTTCGTGGCAGGCGCGTGGCCCGCCGTTGACAATGCTGGTCACGGGGATGCTGGCGATGATCGTCACGTTCATAGAGTTTTGTTAGGGGTGACTTCCAGGAGATGTTTTTTGAAACAGGCTTTAGAAAAGGGAGGGGCCAGAGTGGAAAGTGAGGCAAGGGCAGGATGAGAAAAGAGGAGAGAGGAAATAGGAAAGAGGAGCTGAAGTGAAACAAGAGGCAACAACGGGAGATGGAGCGAGGTTCTTACCGGTGTGCCACTTGCCCATCGCCACTTCACATATGCCTTGCGACATTTGTCACGAAATTGCACGCTGCTTGCACAAAAAATTGTGATATGATTAGAGAAGAGGGGTGCAACAATACTATGGTATGGCCAGACATGTAGCAAGGGCTATAAGAGCGAGAGGTTATGCAAAATATGCAAAAACCTGTCACCTAAACCACGTTGTACGATTCGCGTTTTCAGCATTCTGTAAGGAAATGAAAAATAATCCGGCGTCCAGGTATTTGACGCAAAAGCAAAATGGTTCTATAATGGTTGAACAGGTGACACCGTGCAGTTCGCTTCCTGGATAGGGTAATGCAGCATGGCACAGATTTTTCCCCGCAATGCCAACCTTCTGTCGCGTTTGAGCATCTTCGCCCTCGTTCTGCTCGTCGTTGAAGGGATTCTAATTCTCGGCGTTTAGTTTCGGTCAAATTATTTCCGACAGGTAAACGTGGCCATTGAGCAGCCGGTGGCATTCAGTCATCAACTGCATGTGAATGTCGTCGGGATTGACTGTCGGTATTGCCATACCTCAGTTGATCAATCGTACTTTGCCAACATTCCGGCCACCGAAACCTGTATGACCTGCCACTCCCAGATCAAAACCTACAGCCCGCTCCTGGAAAAAGTGCGTGAGAGCTACGCCACCGGTAAGCCGATTGAATGGGTGAAAGTGTACGACCTGCCGAATTTTGTCTACTTCAACCATTCGATCCACGTCAACAAGGGTATTGGTTGTTCAACCTGCCACGGTCAGGTGAACAATATGCCGGTGGTCTGGCAGCAACAGGCCCTGTACATGGGGTGGTGTCTGAATTGCCACCGCAATCCAGAGCTGTATGTGCGACCACGCGAAGAGGTGTACAACATGGATTATGTACCACCATCCAACCAATTGGCGATCGGTCGCCAGCTTGTAGCGGAATACGGCATTATGCCACCTGATCAGTTGACCAATTGTTACGTATGTCACCGCTGATTCGCCAGGTTGATCGACCGGTGTAATCGACGTGCCCGCTGGAATCGCTATCAACGGTATTGGTAGAAGATTATGACACAGCAACAACCCGATCTCGAAGCTATTCGCGCCCAATTGCGGGATGCTCGCGGCCCTCAGTTCTGGCGTTCGCTTGATCAATTGGCCGATGCGCCAGCCTTTCGTGAGCTGATCGAGCGGGAATTTCCGCGTGGTGCAAGCGAGCTGGAGGATGGAATCAGCCGGCGCACCTTTTTGAAGCTGATGGGAGCTTCCCTCGCTTTGGCCGGTGTCACTGCCTGTACGTATCAACCACGCCAGTACATCGCACCGTTTGATCGCCAGCCAGAGGGACGAGTACCCGGTATACCGCAATATTTTGCTTCAACGCTGACCCTTGGTGGGTATGGTACCGGTGTTCTGGTACGCTCAAACGAAGGACGCCCGACGAAGGTTGAGGGGAACCCACGCCATCCGGCCAGCCTCGGTAGCACCGATCTCTTCGCACAGGCCGAAATTCTCACGATGTATGACCCCGACCGTTCAACCACTGTTTTGCGGCAGGGCATACCGGCCACCTGGGAAGAGTTTACGACGACGCTGACCAATGCGTTAACGGCTGCCCGCGCTACGCAAGGGGCAGGTATCCGTCTGCTAACCACGACCATCACCTCACCATCGCTGGCGGCGCAGATCGAGCAATTTTTGCAAGCCTACCCCCAGGCCCGCTGGTACCAGTACGAGCCGATCAACCGCGACAATGTGGTTGCCGGTGCCCGGCTGGCGTTCGGTCGTGATGTTACGACGCGCTACGATCTGTCGGCAGCTCAGATCGTGGTGAGTCTGGATGCCGATTTTCTGGCTCCCGGCCCCGGTTTTATCGCCTATGCCCGCGCCTTTGCCGAAGGACGGAAGGTGCGTAAAGATAGCCCGACGATGAACCGGCTGTACGTCGTCGAGGCCAGTCCTTCAACTACCGGTACGGCTGCCGATCATCGACTACCCCTACGCGCCGATACCATTGCTGCCTTTACCGGTGCTCTGGCGAATGAGCTGGGCGTCGGTGGTGCGCCAGCTACATTGTCGCCAAAGGCTGAAGAGTTTCTGCGTGCGATTGTACGCGATCTCGAAGAGCATCGTGGTCAGTCGGTAGTAATTGCCGGCGATCAACAGCCACCCATCGTCCACGCACTGGCTCACTTGATCAATGCTGAATTGGGAAATGTGGGCCAGACAGTGTTCTACCACGAACCGGTTGAAGCCCGCCCGACTAATCAGACGGAAGAGCTGGTGGCGCTGGTCAGCGAGATGGCTGCCGGTCGGGTTGAGACCCTGATCATGATCGGTGGGAATCCGGTCTACAACACGCCCGGTGATCTCCGCTTCGCCGCCCGTATGGCGAGCGTACCGCTAACTATTCATCTGAGCCAGTTTGTTGACGAGACGTCGGCACGTGCCACCTGGCACATTCCACAAGCGCACCCGCTGGAGAGTTGGGGTGATGCTCGTGCCTTCGATGGTACGGCCAGTATTGTGCAACCGCTGATTGAACCCCTCTACGGTGGCAAAACCGCTAACGAACTGCTGGCGGCAATGCTCGGCCAGCCAGAAGCAGAGAGTTATGATCTGGTACGCTCATTCTGGCTGGAACAGATTGGCGAAACCGGCTGGCAGGTAGCACTGGCAAACGGCGTTATTGCTGAGACGGTTGCCCCCGTTATCGAACCAACGTTAAACGAGGAAGCGATCCGGGCGACACCGATTCCGCAGCCCGGTGATGGTGTTGAAATCGTATTCCGGCCAGACCCATCACTTTTCGATGGCTTTTATGCAAATAATGGTTGGCTGCAAGAACTACCGCGTCCACTCACCAAACTGGTGTGGGACAATGCAGCTTTGATGAGTCCGCGCACAGCCATCAAATTGCTTGGCCTGCCGTTCAATGCTGACCGCCTGATCGGAACTGAAGCCGATGATCGTGAGCGGCAGCAATATCTTGAGCAGCTCTCGAAGGTCAATGGCACGATAGCCCGCATTGAATATCGCGGTGGGGTTATCGAGATACCGATCTGGCTTCTACCTGGTCACGCTGAAGACTCGATCACGCTCAATCTCGGCTATGGTCGCACCCATGCCGGACGGGTGGGCAACGATGTCGGTATCGATGTCTACCCAATCCGTACCAGCGATAGCCCATGGTTTGGCGCTGGTGCCCGCGTAACCAACACCGGTCGCACCTATCTGCTGGTCAGTACGCAAGACCACTGGACACTCGAAGGCCGCGATATTTATCGGGTTGGTGAATTTAAGAAATTCAAAGAAGACCCGAAGTATATTGCCAAAGAGGTCTATCGCGAGGAATACGGCCGAGAAGCGCCAAACTATCAATCGCTTCAACCCGGCGATGACTATACCGGTCGCAACGCCTGGGGAATGACCATCAACCTGAACGCCTGTATCGGCTGTAACGCATGTGTCGTAGCCTGTCAGGCTGAAAACAACATTGCCGTCGTTGGCAAAGATCAGGTCTCGCGTGGCCGTGAAATGCACTGGATACGCATTGATCGATACTTTGCAGGTGAGGATTTTGATAACCCCTCGATCTACATGATGCCTGTCAACTGTATGCAGTGCGAAAAAGCGCCATGTCATGTGAGGTTGTCTGTCCGGTTGCGGCTACCGTTCACGACTACGAAGGTCTTAACAACATGGTGTATAATCGCTGTGTCGGTACAAAGTATTGCTCGAACAACTGCCCGTACAAGGTACGGCGGTTTAACTTCTTGCAATACAGCGATACCACGACCGAGACCTTCAAGCTCGCGTTCAACCCAGATGTGACGGTGCGCATTCGAGGTGTGATGGAGAAGTGCACGTACTGCGTCCAGCGCATTAGCGGCGCACGTATTGCGGCCGAACGAGCGGCAGTGCAAGCCGGTCAGTCATCGTATGTCATTAGCGACGGCGCCATTCAGACTGCCTGTGAGCAGGCATGTCCAACAGGTGCCATTGTCTTTGGTGACATTAATGACAGCAATAGCCGGGTTGCCAAATGGAAAGCAGAAGGGCACAATTATGGCCTGCTAGGCTTCCTGAACACCATCCCGCGCACGACATATCTGGCCCGTGTCCACAATCCGTCTGAGGAACTAGAAAAGGTGGAAGGCTAGCGATGGCACAGGCGCAACCACTCCGCACCCGGCCAAAAGACGATGGCGAAGCCTATCTGTTGCCGGGAGAAACCTACACATCGATCTCTGCGAAGATCGGTGATGTACCCCTCACGCCGCCGCTGAAGACACCGAAGGGCTGGCTGGCCGGCTTCAGCGTGGCATTCTTCATGTTGATGATCTTCTTTGTGGCGGTGACGTGGCTGTTCATCCGTGGCGTCGGTATCTGGGGTATCAATATCCCGGTCGGCTGGGGCATGGACATCATCAACTTCGTGTGGTGGATCGGTATCGGCCACGCCGGTACGCTCATCTCGGCAATCTTGTTGCTGCTCAACCAGGGCTGGCGCAACTCGATCAACCGCTTTGCCGAGGCAATGACGCTGTTCGCAGTGGCTTGTGCCGGTCTCTACCCCATTCTTCACCTTGGGCGGCCATGGCTCTTCTACTGGCTGATCCCGTACCCCAACACACACGGCATGTGGCCACAGTTCCGCAGCGCGTTGGCCTGGGACGTGTTCGCAATTTCGACCTACGCAACTGTGTCGCTGGTGTTCTGGTTGGTAGGTCTGATCCCCGACTTCGCTACGCTGCGTGATCGGGCGAAGAATATTTGGGTGAAGCGGCTGTATGGCATCGCTGCCCTCGGCTGGCGCGGATCGGCCCGTCACTGGCACCGCTACGAGATGGCTTCGATCTTGCTGGCAGGTCTCTCAACGCCGCTGGTGGTGTCGGTACACTCAATCATTTCGCTCGACTTCGCCATTTCCCAGGTACCCGGCTGGCAAGTTACCGTCTTCCCACCCTACTTCGTGGCCGGTGCCGTGTTCGCCGGTTTCGCGATGGTACTCCTGCTCATGATCCCGGTACGCGCTTTCTACGGCTTCGAGAGCTACATAACCATTCACCATCTCGACGTGATGGCAAAGGTTATGCTCACCACCGGAATGATTGTCGTCTACGGGTACTTCATGGAAGTCTTTGCCTCGCTCTACAGCGGTAATGAGTACGAGGAATACCTCTTGTACAACCGCCTGTTTGGGCCAAGCTCGTGGGCGTACTGGGGGTTGCTCTTCTGTAACGCAGTGGCGATTCAGCCGCTCTGGTTCAAGAAGGTGCGGCAGAATATACCGGCCTTGCTGATCATCTCCTTGGTCGTTAGCGTCGGTATGTGGCTTGAGCGTTATGTGATTATCGTGATTTCGCTCGAACGCGACTTCTTGCCATCGTCATGGGATATTTATATTCCCACGATTTGGGACTGGTCGCTCTACATTGGCACCTTCGGCCTCTTCTTCACGCTGCTCTTCCTCTTCATCCGTGTCTTGCCGATGATTAACATCTTTGAGATGCAGTTGTTCCTCTATCAGGAAACAGAGAAGGCGAAGCAGCGGGCAGGGCATGGCGCTCACGGTCACGGGCACGAGCAAAGCCCGGCGCATGGTGCAGCGACAGCAGACTAAAAGGAGTGAGGCGATGCGTAACGATGTGTACGGCGTGATGGCCGAGTTTCCCACGCCAGAGGCATTAATTGAAGCAACTCGCAAGGCCAAAGCGGCCGGTTATACAAAGATGGATGCCTTTTCACCCTTCCCGATTGAAGAGGTGATTGAGGAGATTGCCCATGGCGATACCGGTGTTCCTCGCCTGGTGCTACTCTTTGGGCTGATTGGGGCTGCCTCTGGGTTTATTCTGCAATACATCGGAAATCTGGTTGATTATTCTATCAACATCGGCGGTCGTCCGCTCGATATTACCAACTGGCCGGCCATGATCCCGATCACATTTGAAAGTGGGATTCTGCTGGCTTCGTTTGCGGCAGCCATTGGGATGGTGGTACTCAACGGATTACCGGCACCATATCACCCGGTGTTTAACGTGCCACGTTTCCAGTATGCGTCACAAGACGCCTTCTTCTTGTGTATTGAAGCAACGGATCCGCTGTTTGATCGTTCGCGCACTTCACAGTTCCTGCGCTCGCTGAACCCGATGCAGGTCTCTGAGGTGGCATACTGAGGGACACCCATGCAAAAGCCGCGCTTGACATCACGCATGATTCGCTTCGGTTGGGTCGGCCTGTTGGTGTTGCTGCTGACTGCATGTCACCAGGATATGTACGATCAGCAGAAGTACACCACCTATGAGCCGAGCAGCTTCTTCGCTGATGGCCGTTCGTCGCGCCCAAATGTTCCCGGCACGACACCGTTTGAAGTAGTAAAGACCGACGAGTTTCTCTACACCGGTCTGATCGATGGTCAGGAAGTGGATGCAATGCCCTTCCCGGTAACCAAAGACCTGCTCTTACGTGGCCAACTGAAGTACAACATCTACTGTGCAGTGTGTCATGGCGAGGCTGGCTACGGGGCAAGTATGGTTGCTGAGCGGGGCGGTATCGTGCCGGCAAACTTCCATCAGCAGCGCCTGCGCGAAGCGCCTCTCAGCCATTTCTTTGTGGTAATTACAAATGGCGTGTACCGCGGCGATCCGGGGAATGGTGGGTATCAGTCGATGTATAGCTATGCATCACGGATTACCCCCGAAGATCGTTGGGCGATTGCCGCTTATATCCGGGCCTTGCAGTTGAGCCAAAATGCAACTATTGATGATGTTCCTCCCGATCAGCGTGCACAGCTTGGTAATTAGGCTGGAAGGTTAGAATCCATGGCGACGACAAGTATCTCACAGACCCGTATTCCCCAGCTCGGCCAGGTACAGATGCTTGGCCTGGCCGCTGCTGTGATTGGTATCGGCGTTCTGGCCGCCGGCTATTTTCTCAGTCCGACCTCATTTTTCGAGTCGTATATTTATGGTTACTACGTGGCAATGACAATCCCTCTCGGCTGCCTGGGCTTTCTGATGGTACAACATCTGACCGGCGGCGCGTGGGGAGTGACAGTACGCCGGATGCTGGAAGCCGGTGCTGCTACGTTGCCGATTATGGGCTTGCTTTTCATTCCGATTGCCCTCGGTTATTTCGATACGTACAAGGCGCTGGGGCTAGAGCATCCGCTCTACGAGTGGGCTAACCCGGAAATAGTAACCCCTGGTGGCGCCGAGTTCGATCCTATCATCGCTCACAAGGTGCCCTGGCTTAGCCCGTTGTGGGTGACTGCCCGGATTGCGATCTTTTTCATCATCTGGTCGGCTCTGGCGCTGACCCTACGCGCATGGTCACGACAGCAGGATGCCGGTGGTGATGCGAAGAAGCTGGCAACCCGGATGCGCCGTCTGAGTGGCATCGGTGTGGCGCTGTTTGTGATCACGGTGACCTTCTTCTCGTTCGATGTGGCAATGTCACTCGATCCGCACTGGTTCTCGACCATCTATGGTGCACACTATATGGCGAATGCCGGGTTGATGACGCTGGCATTTCTGGCCTTGATGATGAGCCGCGTCCGTGATGCCGCGCTCTTCCGCGAGTATGTCTCGGTTACACCGATCCACGACATCGGGAAGTTGATGTTCGCCTTCACCGTGCTGTGGACGTATATGTCCTACGGCCAGTTGGTCATCATCTGGTCGGGTGATGTGGCCGAGTTTACGCCCTGGTATGTCCATCGGACGCAGCACGGCTGGGTTTTTGTCGCACTGGCCCTGATGCTCTTCGCCTTTGCCTTGCCGTTCTTTGTCTTACTGTTCCGCGGTACGAAGCGCAATCTGACCACACTAGCGACGATTGCGGGCTGGATTGTGGTGATGCGCTTTGTTGATATGGCCTGGATTATCCTCCCCGAATTTCGCGAGCGTCTGTGGGACATTGCTATCACCGATGTGGCAGCACCCATCGGGCTGATCGGCCTGGTCATTGCTCTGTTCGCAGCCAACGTCCAACAGGCACCACTGCTACCGCTGCGCGATCCGAATATGGAGCAATTACAGAACAGCGGTCACCACTAACGTAGAGGAGTGTGAAGTATGAGCTATCGCCCGAACTACTCTGCATCGCGATATACTGTCGGACGACCTGCACAGCCGGTTCGCACGGCACGCACAATGGCAGAGCCATCACTGAGTCGCTTGATGATTGCCGGTCCGATGGTGTTCCTCGTGTTAAGTCTGGTCGTGCTGCTGGCCGGGCGTTTGCCCTTTACCCCCCAACCGGCGCCGGTTACCGGGAATACGTATCGAACGTATGTCACTGATGCACGCACATTACTCAATAGCTACGGCTATACAATGGAGGGTAAGGTGCATATTCCAATAGATCGGGCGATGGATTTGATTGTTGAGCGGGGACTACCGGTACGCGAGTAGTCTCGTATCGTAGCAGCAAAGCGCGAGCCAGGAGGGGCGAACAGTGATTCGCCCCTCCTGCTGTTTCATGATGCAGCATACCTACTACGGACACTTCAGGAGCGAATCAAACCTGCGCACGTATAACAGAGATTGAGATTGGCTCTAGGATGAACGCCCTCACCCCCGGCCCCTCTCCTGGGGTGTGGTAGAGGGAAGGTAGAGGTTTGCATTCGGGCTTTCTGATGCGGTAGATGTCGCATTGTTCTCCATCTGGTAGAACAATGACACAACAGCCAATGAATTAATCTGATACTGCCCATGAACAACGCCTGGTCGTAGGGGCGACGCATGCGTCGCCCCTACTGACGCGCTAACGACACCCACGAGCAACTCGCTGGTAGCACACGTGGTAATGCTTCGGTACAGGGCTCGCACCTGAACGATGCACATTGTTGAGCAAGATTTGGCATTAGCTCATATGTCGTGTCCGTTCTCGCATTGCGCTACCAGAGGGTGGAACCTATTTCAAAAAACGTCTCCTGGAAGTTATCTCGTTCATTCGTGACCGACCATATGAAGGGAACGAGCACATCCAGCATCCCCGTGACCAGTATGGTCAACAACGTACCACACGCCGGATCGTGAGCATGGCTGCCGCACGCCAAAGCCTGCGACACGCGCATGACGGGCGGGCACGGCAACCCGTCCAGCGCGTGATGGAACGGCCAACAGGCCAGGAGCAGGGTAGGCTGTCGTTGGTGATTGGCAGGCGTTTATGTGCCTGTGCGACCGTTTGTCAACAACGTACCACACGCCGGATCGTGAGCATGGCTGCCGCACGCCAAAGCCTGCGACACGCGCATGACGGGCGGGCACGGCAACCCGTCCAGTGCGTAATGGAGAGTACATCTTTGACAAAATTAGATTAGAAGCTCGTTCCGGGTCGTCCTGATGCAGCAGAAGTTGTTTTAGGTCATATATTCTGTCCGCTCCTGAAAACAGTGAAGAGCATTCTACCAGCTTTTCAGCAACAGCTTGCGTATGCCGGTTTCTGCTATCGCCGTCGCCGCATAAAAGAGATGACCACCACACCCGGTATCAGAGGCACCAAAACCGCTGATCGGACGTATCAGTTCTGGTACTTTAGCTAATCGCTCACACCAGCGACACTCAAGCCGCTCTCGTCCGGGTGCAGCCCATATTGTGCGTATCTCGGCATGAGGACGCAAATAGTCGATGTGCCAGTGAAAACGCTTTTCAATGGTGATATGCCGTCGTAATCGTGCGACCAGGCCGCCGGTGCCAAATGCACTGCCAACATAGTAGTAATGACCAGGAGCGAAATCGAACCTTCCCAGGTGACCAATGGCGATCTGTGTCAGTTGATGATTGAGCCACAGGTGCAACAGGTAGGTTCCTACCGTGCGTAAATCAGGATTATGTTCGACCATTGCCGGGGTTAGAACAAGGAGTTTCATAAGCAAGATTTTGCTTCCACGTGTTGTCTACTATCAGGTCTGAGTCGGTTCACCTACATCGTGACATATTCTGGATATTTCTGCCAGTGGTTCGCTGTGATCGGTTCAGGAATGGACAGAAGGTGTGAGGGCGTGCAGGAGCGAGGTCTCAAGGACGCTCTGGGAACCCTCACCCCCGGCCCTGCTCCCACTACGCAGGAGAACGAAGCATCGAGAGCTGCAATGTAGCTTTCTGATGCAGTAGATGTTGTGTTGAATCTGGTAGAATAGAAGCCATGACACACCAGTCAGCAATTACCCTGATACTGCATCTGAACGATGTACTGCTAGACGCCAGTATCACACCTGCACGATGACTTTGTTGAGCAAACTTGGGACTACCTCACATATTCTGTTCGTCCCTGAAGTATGAGTGGAATACAGAAGGGCGTTCAGATCGCCAGCGCCCGAACTGACACACGCCATCGGCTGAGGGCAATCAACCTGGCTGATGCGAACGCATGGCTTCCACACCCCAATCGATGAGATACCGACATCGCTCGCGTGAAGGTGGATTAAGGCCAACGCCACTCGTCGCGCTCCAACGCTCGCCGGTGATCCTGTGTCACCCGGCTACCATGTCACTCAGTCATCTTAATCCATGCTATACTTGTCGCACTGGCTTATAAGACGCCGATCATCGTGATTTACAGGACTATGAACGTATTACTCATTGGTTCCGGTGGACGAGAGCATGCCCTGGCCTGGAAAATTGCCAGCTCACCCGGATTTACGAAACTGTTAACTATTCCCGGTAACCCCGGTACAGGACGCTACGGACGCAATGTACCATTTCCTCTCTCCGACTATCCGGCCCTGATTGATCTGGCCCAACAGGAAAAGATTGATCTCCTGGTCGTTGGCCCTGATAACCCTCTCGCTGATGGTATTGTCGATGCCTTTCAGGCTGCCGGCATTCCGGCATTCGGCCCAACCGCAGCAGCGGCCCGGATCGAGAGCAGCAAATCATTTGCAAAAGAGATTATGGCCGCTACCGGTGTGCCAACTGCCCAGAGCCATGTCTTTGCCTCGGCTGATGAGGCAGCAGCATTTGCCCGTGACAGCGGTAAAGCATGGGTAGTGAAGGCTGACGGTCTGGCCCTTGGTAAAGGTGTAATCGTTGCGGAAACGGTTGACGAGACCCTGGCCGCGATTGCGAAATTGAGTGCGATTCCCGCCGGTCACCATCTCTTGCTCGAAGAACGGCTATACGGGCGCGAGGTGTCGGTACAGGCTCTGTGTGATGGCGAGCGGCTCTGGCCGTTGCCACCTGCACGTGACCACAAACGGCTTGAAGAGGGTGATCGTGGTCCCAACACCGGCGGCATGGGGGTGATTGCACCGGTTGATGAGGTCACACCAGCCTTACTGGACGACATTATCAATCGTTGTATGCAGCCGGTTGTCAATGAGCTGGCAGCACGGGGCACACCTTTCCGGGGTCTCCTTTACGCCGGGATCATTCTGACCGCGGATGGCCCGAAGGTGCTTGAGTTTAATGCTCGCTTTGGTGATCCAGAAACACAGACGGTGCTGCCACTGCTGGAAGGTGATTTTCTCGGTGCTCTGTATGCCTGTGCTACCGGACACATGCAACCTAACCTGCTGCGCCGTCGCAAGGGATACGCGGTCTGTGTGATCTTGTGCGCTGCCGGCTATCCTGACCGTCCGCGAAAAGGTGATTTGATCCGCGGAGTGGAAGCGCTTGACGAAGATCAAGTGCTCGTTTTCCACGCCGGCACCGCTATCGGGCCAAATGGTCTGTGTACGGCTGGTGGACGGGTGCTGGGCGTCACCGGTCTCGGCTCAACCCTGCGCCAGGCGCGTGAACGGGCATACGCTGCTGCCGATCAGATTCGCTTTGAAGGCAAACATTTTCGCCGTGACATCGGCCAGGAGTAGGTTGTGCCAGGGATTGCAGTGTTGTTGAGCGGCAGCGGGAGCAATTTGCAAGCGCTGCTTGATGCCCAGGCTGCCGGTGAGCTGGCTGGTGAAGTGGTACTGGTCGCAAGTGATCGTGCTCAGGCTTACGGTCTGCAACGGGCATTGCAGGCCGGTGTGGCAGCGGCGTATATCCCGCTACGGGCAACACGGGGCCCGCAGCGTCAGCAGTGGGAACAACGGCTGGCCGATATTGTCGCCTGTTTCGAGCCTGATCTGATTGTCCTCGCCGGCTTTATGCGTGTACTTTCGGCAGCATTCCTTGAGCGGTTCCCTAACCGGGTGATTAATCAGCATCCCGCGCTCTTACCTGCGGATGGTGGCGATACTGTGACCACCACCAGTGGGCTGGTTATTCCGGCATTGCGTGGTGCACACGTGGTAGCCGATGCGTTACGATTGGGTCTACCCGTTACCGGTTGTACCATCCATCGCGTGACACCGCGGGTGGATGACGGCCCCATTCTGGCCCGTGCTGAGGTTCCAATCCAGCCCGACGACACGGTTGAGTCGCTCCACGAACGGATAAAGGCGGTCGAGCGACGATTGATTGTTGCCACTGTTAACCGCTTACTTGCCGGAGAGTGACCGGATACTACTACCGGTCACTCTCCTCATTCGCGGCGTAGCAACGCCAGCGTCAACATAATTCCGCCGGTGATCACGCCACCAATCCCGATGAACAATAGTGTCCACGGTAATAAACCGTACCAGTTCAAGGCGCACATTGCAATGACCAATGCCGCTACACCCACGATAAACGCTGCAACAACCAGCGCCAGTGCCAGCCGATTAGCGGCACCGATCAACGCAGCGGCCAGCCGGCGCAATTCAAGCTCGCGGGTTTGAATGCGCAGCTCGCCATCGTTAAGGTGTTGGAGAGTCTGACTGATCTGGATGGGCAGATCAAACGCCAGTTCACCCAATTCACGACCACCGGCCAGCGCCTGAGCACCGAGAGCGGTTGGATTCATCTGCTCACGGAGGGTGCGCTGAATGTACGGGCGGGCGGCAGCGAAGACATTCAGGTTCGGATCAAGTTGCATCCCCAACCCCTCCATCATCACAATGGTCTTGAGCAACGTGGCCAGGGGGCCGGGAATAGTTAAACGGTGCCGCCGCAGGAGTGTCGTGAGGCCATCGAATGTCTCGCGGGCCGAAATCAGACCAAGGGGGCGATCCACAAATCCCTCGACGAAGCGCTCTAGATCGCGACGCAACGCCAGATTTGCTGCTCGCCGGGGTATGACGCCCAATCGTTCGAGTGATCTGAGCAATCCCTGACTATCGTGATTGACCAGCGCACCCATCAGCCAGAGCAAGCCCTGCATCGTGACATGATCGAGCGTACCCACCTGCCCGAAATCAACCACTCCCAAGACGTTACCATCAAGCACGAAGAAGTTGCCCGGATGGGGATCGCTGTGAAAGAAACCGTAGGTAAAAATCTCTTCCAGCGTAATATCAAGGCTAGCCCTGGCCAGGTGTGACATATCAACCCCGGCAGCCCGCAACCCCGCCATATCGTTCAGCTTAATCCCAACAATCCGCTCCGTGGTCAGAATACGGCTATCGGTATATTCCCAATACACCCGCGGAATATAGATGTGTGGATTTGTGCAAAACATCTGGCGGAAGCGCTCGGCATTGTGCCCTTCGCGAACGTAGTCAAGCTCGGCACGCAACATGGCGCTAAACTCCCACACAATCTCGCTCAGGTTATATTGGGCGGCGAAGGCCAGCCGTTCCTGAGCCAGTGTCGCCAGATCGGCCAGGATCGCCAGGTCGGTCTGAATGCGCGAGGCAATATCGGGACGTTGCACCTTGACCACTACCTGCGTTCCATCAGGCAGAACGGCAGCGTGTACCTGACCGAGCGAGGCAGCGGCAAAGGGCTGACGATCAAAGGCGACAAACAGGTGATCAAGCGGACGATTGAAGGTTGCTTCGATCAGCGCCACCGCCTGATCACCGGGAAACGGTGGCACCGTATCCTGCAACTTACTCAACTCGGCAACTACATCGGCTGGAAGGAGATCGGGACGAGTGCTCAAAGCCTGGCCCAGCTTGACGAACGTCGGCCCCAGCTCGATCAGCGCCTCGCGCAGCCGGGCTGCACTACCGAGCGGCGGCGGTGCCGGTGCCCGCAAAATGACCCGGCGGGGCAACGACAACAGCCCACCTAGCCCAAGTTGATCAACCAGATAGCCAAAACCGTGATGCACCAGCACCTGAGCGATTTCGCGGTAGCGTCCAAGATGACGGGCCTGGCGAACAAGTGGCCACATGAGAACACCAGCTATCTACAGGCAGAAACATGCACGAACAACGCAGCAGTAAGAGTAGTATACCCCGGTTTCGAGACCAGAGGTAAAGAAACCGGCTTCACGTACTCAGAATCAGCCAGAGTGCCCAGAGGCGTGGCCCGAAGATCAGCACTCCGACCACGATGGCGGTCAGCGCACAGATCAACACACTACCGGCAGCCACATCTTTCGCAATCCGGACCAGCGGATGACGATCACGAGTCGCCAAATCGACGGTCGCTTCAATAGCAGTATTAAAGCCTTCAGCCGCCAGCACCAGACCAATCGTCAGCGTCAACACCACCCATTCCCAATGCGCAATACGCAAGGTCACCCCCAATGCGACTGCAATCGCGCCAATCAAAAGATGAATCTGCACATTACGCTGGGTACGCACCAGATGACCGATCCCGGCAAAGGCATAGCGAAAGGCGGCAATGAGACGGCGGGTGCTCCGATCAATTGGCGCAGCCATAAATTTCTTCCCCGTTCAGACAGCAACTATCCTCAGCTATCCTCAGCCGCGAATGATACCATCTCGGCTATAATGGCGCTTGCAAAAAACTACTTCTTCCACAGTGAGGTAACGAAACATATGCGACTGATTATTGTTCGCCACGGCGAGAGTGAATGGAACCGGATCAACCGTTATCAGGGCCAGCAGGATGCACCACTCTCTGAATTGGGACGCAAGCAGGCAGCAGCGTTGGGTGAGCGTTTACGGCACGAAAAGATCGATGTTGTGTATAGCAGCCGCCTGCAACGCGCAGCCCACACTGCGCAGGCAATTGTAGCCCACCATCCCGGTCTTGAGATCATTTACGACGATGCTTTGCTTGAGATCAACCACGGCGAATGGGAAGGTAAGTATCTGCACGAGATTCTGGAGCGTTACGCCGATGGTCTGCGCGAATGGCGGCAGCATCCCACCCGTTCGCAGATGCCGGGTGGCGAGAGCTTCTCGAACGTACTTAAGCGAGTACTCGACTTCCGCGAGCGGATTTGTGTCCAACACGCCGGACAGACGGTCTTGATCAGCACACACGATGTTATCGTTAAGATTCTGGTCGCCGATGCCCTGGGAATGAATATGGATCGCATCAATCGCATCTGGGTCACCAACGCCAGCATCAGCGTCATTGAATACGGTGATGATCTGCCCTACCTAGTGAGTCTGAGCGAAGCGTGCCATCTCGGCCATCTGGCCACCACCCGTGAACAGCAGCACGCGCTGTAGGAACGTTCAGAGGATACCGGGGTGCCACCTCAAAGGCTGCTCCACATGCGAGGTAGCGGCCATATTTACGACAACCCGACCCTGATCTGTCGGGCACCGGCAGCAACGAAGCTGCCGCACCCAATCCCTTCACCCAGACCAATGACGCTTCCAGCCTTAGCAATTGGTCGTCAGACGGCAGCGGTCGAACAAAATATCGCCCAGACGACTTAGTATCTGCAATGGTACCTGAAGCTGATACCAGAGCATATCATTCCAAATCAATCCACGTCGCAACTCGGTTCTAACGAACGTCCACTGCGCAATCAGCCCTACATTCCAGGCCACAAACAGCGCAGCACCAACAACCAGTGGCCTCCACCCCACCCGTGGCTGCAACCAGGCCAGCAATGCCGATAACCCCAAGACAAAGATTGGCGTGCATTCAATCAGGCGCCGAAAGCCAAATGAGCCGCTCAGGTGCCAGGTGGTGCCGAATGCACCATTAATATACACCTGACCGAGAAAGCCGATCAGTAGCAGTAAAGCCAACGGGCCATCACGGCGAAATAGCCAGGCGAGACCAGCCAACGACAGAAACAGGATTGGGCTCCAGAGCAGCGCACCGTGAGCCGGATGGATCAGCGTATCCCAAAAGTGGGGACTCACCAGGATCGGTAATGGTCCCAATTGCACGAACGCCAGCTTACCACCTACGGTTGAAGAGGGGCCAATCCGCCCATTGAGCACCCAGTAGGTCGCCAGTTGCGGTGTGAGGGATACAACAAAGACGGTAAGAAACAGGAGATGACCAGTAAATAGTCTGCGCAGCAGAGACCATTGCCGGCGGCGTAGCGCACCAACATAGGCCGCCAGTGCCTCAACTGCGGGGATGAGGAGGAGCAAGCCTAACTGCTCACGGGTCATCACCATCAGACCGGCCACAACACCCAGGGCCAGCCAAACACTCCAGTGGCGTTGCCCATCGCCAAGGCCAAGATTACCTTCGCGGCCCCGCATCCAGAGGGTGAGAAAGAGAGTGAAGAGAAAAAAGCCATTGGCATGCGACCAGGCCATCGCGAGATAGGTATAAAAGACCAGCGGCGTACTCAAAAAAATGGCGATGGTCGCGATTAGGGCCGGCAACGGACCGGTATAGATGCGGGCCAGGCGATAGGTCAGTAACAACCCAAGCAAGCTGTACAGCGCCGACATCAGACAGACCGCAACGATGTACGGCTGACTATAGCCATCACGCGGAATTGCCGCCCCACCTGCATTTGCTATCTGCACCCACAGATCGGCAATCACAAAACCCGGTGCCCACAGCAACGCCGATCCAACCGGTGCCACATTGCGAAGCTTACCGGTCACCGGATTGGGATTCGCATCATCAGGACGTAGCAGCGCATTATACACTGCCAGATCATTGTTTTTCAGGCCAATATCGGCAAAGTGCTGATACTCATTGTAAAAATCGAGATCACGATCAAAGTAGAACGAACGTAGATAGGCATAATACTGCACCTCATCGCTCAGCGCAATGCGAGGCAGGCTAAACGGCAAGAGGATAAGAAACAAGAGCACAATGACCAGTGGTCCCAGGTCGCGGCCGGCAAAAAACGTGCGCATACGTTCCGCTACTCCTGATTGCAGATTTGTTTGATACATCTTCCTTCGACAGCACCATGGCTGCCCGCTGCTATTGTACGACGAATCGTCAGACACGCTCGAAGTGCCGTTGTTGCTGACAAGAGCAAGGCAAGCCGGTTTTTGTTGTTTTAAGTTGACAAACTTATTTTATTAGAGTATGCTAACCTCAAACATTCACACGTGCTCGATGAAGAGCAACCCCCCAATGCCTGTGTCCTATCGAATACAAAGGAGGATCTATGGTGCGCCAGTTACGGCTTGCCCTATTCGTGGTGTGGATTGTGTTGTTCAGCGGGTGTAGCACCGTCACCACACCAACCCCCACTACCGCTCCCGTTACCAGCAATCTCAGCGGCATCAAAGATTATCTGCTCGGCCAGACACGTGCACTGGTCACGGCTACCGCTCAACTGCAAACAGCCAGTAACCGCTACTATGACCTTGCGCAGGCGAGCAATTTTGACTATGCCAGTCTCTGGCAAAACCAGCAACGTGAGGTGATGGCAACGCTTAACACAGCCCGCGAAGCGTGGATTACTGCCAGCCCAATCTACGAAAAGATGGAAGGTATCGTCGCCGGTACACCGGCACTCGCTCAATTCGACGTTGATCTCGATGCCGGTACCGCTGGCAATGAAGACCCTGAAAACGCAGTCTCTTTCGATCTCGTATTGCCAGACGGACGTACCCTGCTTAAACCGGGGAACCTGTTCGGTGTTACCGAGAGCACGCTATGGGGCACCGATCCCGCTTTTGCCGCACCGATTAGCGCCGATTGGAATGGCGATGGTACGATTGAATTTGGCGAAACCCTGCCCGATGCCAATGTGTTGAAAGCCAGTACCGATCTGCTGGCCCAAATGGCGGCTGATCTGGATAGCACCGCACAAAACTGGACGCCAACCGAATCTGATGCTTTTACCGCGCTGGTGGTGATGGTTCCTACTATGAGCGAATACTTTGCTTCGTGGCGCGATTCGCGATTTGTCCTGGGTGATGCTTCAACGCAACGTGATTTTAATGTTATTTCGCGTCTGGCCGATATTCAAGATATTTTAAGTGGGCTTGAGGTTGTCTATGCACAAGTTCGTCCACGTGTTGAATCGGTCGATCCAGCTCAGGCTGAACAGATCGCAACCGGTCTGCGCGATCTGCGCACCTTTGTGGCCAATATTTATACGCAAGAGCGCAATGGACGACGCTTTAGCCCGGAAGAGGCGGACACGCTAGGCGCTGAGGCGCAAAACCGGGCCACTGCCATCACCGGTCAGATTAGCCAGATGGCCGGTGCCCTTGGGGTCACCCTGGCGGAATAAGCCCTGCACGCACTTATCTGCGAAACCCTGGCGGCGCAGGTATGACCTGCGCCAAATATTCCGATAGACGTTCAGCCGGATAATCAGGAAGGTGCCTGTATGAAGCTCAAGCCGGTATGCGCCATTACCCACTACGGACTGATATTGCTGGCTCTGATAGGAATAGCTCTCGCCCTGATTGCACCGACAGTATCAGCGCAAACCCGATCACCCGGTCAGATAGCCGAGCATATTCGGGCGGCCCTGGTATCCATTCAACTCCACGAAGCCGGCGATCCCACAACCGCGCAGGCACACCTGAACGAACTGTACGGCGAATACACCGCCCTGGCACCAACAATTGGTCATTACAATCCCAGCTCAGATAGCGCTATCCGTACCGGATTTCGTGCTGCCGGGAATGCGCTGGCTACTGCCGATATGCCCGGTTTTGCAATGGCACGCGCCCAAATCTGGACGGCACTGCTGAACGGTGGGTACGGCGTAGTGAGCGGTGCTCTGCACGAAGGTGATACACTCACCGCCCGGCAATGGCTGGTAGTGCGTGAATTTCGCCATGCCAATCGGTTTGCTCGCCCGAATGCCGATGCCACGAAAGCGGTATACGCCGCCGCGAACGGCGCACTTTCAACCGAAGAGGCGCTGGCCGCAGTGAACGTCGATCTGCTCGACACGTATCAGGCCCGGCTCAATGAAGCACTTCAGGCACTCATCGTCGCCGACCAACAAGACTTTCCCAGCCGGCGTGCTGAAACGGCGGCGCTGGCCGCCGGCTACTTCGCTATTCTGGCCCCGGCTTATGCTGAACAGCGTGGTGAAGCAGCAGCCACGAGAGCACAGGCAACCTTTGTCGCATTGCAAGAGGCAGCCTACCGCGATGAACCAATTGCATCACTGCTAGCAGAGATACAAGACCTTCTGCGTGGCTTTCGTGCCGCACCACTCAGCCCTGCCGAACAGGTACGGCGGAGCGGTCAAATGTTGCGCTTTTTGCAACTTGTACCGATTGAGTACGAGCGAGGAGTGCGAAACGGCCAGGTTACCATCGATTTAGAGATCCGCGAGGCGATCACCTTTCACGCCAGTGCGATGGCTGCCTTTAGCGACCTGCGTGATCTGCTCGAACAGCGCAATCCCGACCTGACCACCACGGTTGCTACCCGCTTCACAGAGCTGGGTAACGCATTGGCCAATACCGGCAACCGCACGGGGATTGCCGAACCAGCGACAATTCGCTCAACGACAGAAGCGCTGCTCAGCGATTTACGCACTCTCTTGCCACCCGAATGGCAAAAGCAAACCAGCGGTGCTGACTTCGATGTGATTCGGTCAGCTCTTGATCAGATGGAACAGGCAGTACGTGCCGGTGAGTATGCACTTGCCGAATCGGCGCGTCTGGAAGCCTACGCGATTATGGAGATTGGCCCGGAAGCAAAACTGATCGCCTTCGCTCCTCAATACAAACCGATTATCGAGAGCTATTTCTGGTACGGACAGAATGACCATAAAGGGCTGGCCTATCTCATCGAGCAACGGGCAAGTCCGGCTGAGATTGCTGCCACCCGCGCAGCGCTCGACCGGGCATTAGCCGAAGCCGAAGAGGCACTGGCCGGACGCAATGCCCCACTGGCGATCACAACCAACGCAGCAGTGATTGTCTTCCGTGAAGGGCTTGAGGCAGTGCTGATTCTGGCGTCGCTGATGGGTAGCCTCAAAGCACCAGAACAACGCCGTTTCCGCCGCCCCCTCTGGATCGGTGCCGGCGTAGCGATGCTGGCAACCGTATTGACGTGGATTCTGGCGCAGAGTGCATTAATGGCGATGGCCCGGCTAGGTGAGACCCTGGAAGCAATCGTTTCCTTGATCGCCATTGCCGTATTGCTCGTGATTACCAACTGGTTCTTTCACGATGTCTACTGGAAAGACTGGATGGCATCGTTCCACCAGCAGAAAAAGCACATTCTCGGCGGGCAAACCGGTCAATGGCTCGGCCTGATCACGCTGGGATTTGCCAGTATCTACCGTGAAGGGTTTGAGACGGTGCTCTTTTTGCAGGCATTGACCCTCGAAGGCTCCATTACGACGGTGCTGGCAGGTGTTGGTATCGGCCTGACTCTCACCCTGTTAGTGGGACTGGCCGTCTTTGTTATGCAGGCAAAACTGCCCCACAAGAAAATGCTGATTGTTACCGGGATTCTGATTGGAGCAGTACTGTTGCAAATGGTTGGTCACACAGTCAATGTCTTGCAAGTAATCGGCTGGTTACCGCTGCACCCTATCCGCTGGCTCAACCTGCCCTACTGGACGGGATTCTGGTTTGGGTTGTATCCTACCTGGGAAGGGATTGGGCTCCAGGCAGCAGCAGCGGTCTTTGTGATTGGCAGTTATTATCTGGCCGAGTACTTGCAGCGACGTGAGCGACAACGCTACGTAGCTGCCCATTCATAATGACTCAGACAGTAAAGCAGAGGAGACTATGACCATTACACCCGATCCGATTGCGCCGATTGCTGCGGCAGCAATCGAACACATGAATAGCGATCACACCGATGCTGTACTGGCCTACGTTCGTGGCCTGGCCGGTATAGCCTGGGCTAAACAAGCCCTGATAACACGCCTCGAAGCAGGTGGCATTGAGATACAGGTCAGTGGCGACGAACGAACAACGAGTGTCCTGATCCCATTTGAGCCACCACTCACCCACCCGGAACAGCTTCGACCGACACTCATTGCTCTCGCTCAGAAAGCGCGTTACCATCTTGAAGCTGGTGCTCAGGTAGAGTCCCCGGTGCCGATACGCAATGCTGAACTTCCCCAACTGTTGCTCAATGCTATTGCCAACCGCCGCAGTTTTGCGCTGCAAGATTTAACTGCTGAGCCGATTGCACGAGAGGCGGTAACGCTGATGCTCGAAGCGGCGAACTGGGCACCAAGCCACGGCCAGACCGAACCCTGGCGTTTCGTAGTCTATAGCGGTGCTGCGCGTCGAATACTCGGTGAAGCCTTTGGGACAGCATTTCGTCTACTCAATCCCAACCTGCCCACCGGGAATCCCGGTGAAGAGGGACAACGCAACCGGGTGTGGCAGGCGTCAGTCTGGATTGCTATCGGCATGCAAGCCCATCCGAAGCGACCCGAATGGGAAGAGTTGATTGCCGTCGGCTGTGCCGTCCAGAATATGCACCTTATGGCCAGTGCGCTGGGACTGGCCGGTAAATGGACGAGTGGTGCCTGTGCGACACACCCGCACGTGGCAGAGGTTGTCGGATTTACCCCTGGTACGCGATTACTTGGCTTCTTCTATGTTGGGCATCCTGCGGCTCATGAATGGCCACGCGGTCGCCGTCACTCGCTGGTAAACAAGGTCGTCTGGCACGAGGAGTAGGGATAGACCAGTCTTGCCAGCAGGTTGTTTGCTCAGCATAACAGGGGCGCACGTCTGTACGCCCCTGTTATTTGTGAGCTTTGAGCACTGTCAGTGCACTGCTACCGATTTAGCAGCGGAACGTAGACCTGCGGGAAGGTCACCTGATCGAGCGTAATAACACCTGCGGGCAACACTGCCGCAGTGGGCTGGGCCGTTGTGGTTGGGCTACCGCTGACACTCGGATTGCCGGCGCCATCGAGGATGCGAGCATAGACATAGTAAGGTCCGGGGGTAAGCTGTTCTTCCGACAGACCACTGGCCAGACTCCAGACCACGCTAAAGCTATTGGTGTCGCCCGGCACCGCAACCGGGAACCAAATAAGGTTTGGATCGTTTGACGGATCGGCTACCGGAACCCGGCTGTTGGTCAGCCAGACTCCCCAGAAGCCGCGACCAGGGTAGAGATTATCGGTCACAGCGATATTGCTAAACTCCAGATTCACGATAATCGTTGCACTGCCCGGGATCGGTTGCACCTGCAAGGCACCACCATTGAGTACCGGCGGCGTGACATCGTAGATCAATGTGCGTGTAAGCTGCATCGAATTGCCCAGGGTATCACGCATACGCACGACAACCGGAAGCGATCCTTCTGCTACCGTATCAGGGTAGGGCAAGATATTGGCAAAGCGATTGCCGCTAATCGCCAGTGTACTCACGCTATTAAGTGCCGTGGTGTTTGGAGCCAGCGCAAAATTTTGCAATCCGCTACAGTCACCAACGCTCCGCAGTTCGACGTAGATTGCCGGTACACGAGTATAGTCGGGATGACCATCACTGGCCCCACCTTCACCAATCAGATCAGCGGTTGTAATGCCGGTAAACGGTGATGTCTTCAAGCGCGAGAAGGGGTTTCCGACAGTGGCGCTGGCTAAAACACCGGCATCAATAATCACCGCATCAGAACGAACCTGATCGATTAGATTATTCTCACTCCGTCGCAACTGCGTGTAGAGAACACGTTCAACACAACCGGCATCGGTACGTAAGGATTCGGGAATTGGCACTGTCAACACACTGGTTGGACCACTGGGATTGAACGGCTGCCATCCACCAGAGTCATTTTCGGTATCAGTCGGAGGTGCTCCCCAGCGCCAGCGCACCTGATCGGGGAGATTCGAGGTAGCTAAATCGGGGAAGGTGACATTAACAGTCACTTTACCATCACCGCCAACCACCGCAACATCATTTTCGATGAGCGGACGTGAACCGAAGGCAGCACCAGGAGCCTGGAAGAGGGCATAGCGAGGACGTGGAGTTGTGCCCTGGAAGAATTCGTGAACGACGTGCATGTAGTTTCGTACACCGGCCCTGGCATCGGCCCATGCATTAAAGACTGGCGCAACGGTTGGTGCACTGACCACCGGTAAGAAGCCCTGATTCGCCGGCCTGACGGCATAAAAGAGTTGATTGACACTTCGGCTGGTACCCTGACGAATCCAGGCCATGTGGAGATTCCCGCGCTGGTCGTAGTCAATGTTGACTCGACCATCACCTTTTCCGCCGATCAGTGTAACCGCCGACCAGGGGGCACTGAAATCACTAACCAGCTTTTCAGCGAAGAAGATACCATCATCGGCACCCCGGAATGCAACCGCGATCCGCGTATTTGGTGCCAGATCGGCACTGAAAGCAACACTGGCATCAGCAAACACTGCCGACGTGCTACCGTTCACATCAACAGGCGTTCCAAAACCTGTACCATTCCAGAGCGCAACCATAACGTGTAATGGACGAGGAGTATCGCGTGTGAAGGTAATTGCCAGCTCACCGTTGGGTCCAGCCGCCATTGCCGTTTGTGACTTATAGGCCAGTGCGCCAGGTACTGAACCTACGGCAGACCAGGTGGTGCCACGATCATTCGAGAAGGCATAGTTGATATTCTTATCATCACGCCATGCTGCGACAATCTGACCGTTGGTGCGAACTGCCATTGCCGGTTCTACGGCAAAGATATGACCACGCATTATTTCAAATGTTGCCGGATTCCAGGCTCCACCCGGCTCACGGCGACGAAACTTGATCGTCTTGGCAACCTGATCGATCCACAACACGTAGACCTCGCCAGTTGGTGCAGTTGCCACCGCGGTTTGCACCCAGTCCTGGGCAATCCCGGCAGCAACAGTACCAAGTGATAATGGCGCGGGAAAAGCGGCATCTTCTTCACCCTTGACCCACAGTTTTGCGGTGCCATCTTCACTGCTAGAGATGCCGTCGGTTGCACTAACATACACTCCGTTGGCATCGACAGCCAGTTGAGGGTATTTGGTATTACTGGCTGGAATATCAATTTCGCGGATGAAGCTGGCCCCTTCTTGTGCCTGCGATGGCATAGGGAGCAACCCAGCCAACGTAACAACAATGAAGCAGATAACAGTAATCAGCGAAGTTGTACGCAACATGGGAACGTTCTCCTGATGGGTTCGGTGATTTTGCTCTGTTGAGTAGTGGTCACGACTCACCTTATCCACATCCAATTGGCTAAGGCGCAATGATAACATCATCGAACAGCATTCCGCCGATGGCACGGGTATAGACACCAACCTGCCCGGCAGGCAATGGCTGTCCATCGGTTACCTCCATCAGAAGCTTGCCGTCGAGACGAACCTGTAACATTCCGCCGCGCAGCTCCAGCTCGATCACATGCCACTGGCGAGGCGCAAAGCCCGGCCCTTCTACTGTTGCCAGCGGTGTGGCCACCCCATCGACCACCTTCTCCAGAACGTATTTCGGTGTCGCTTCGTACTCTCTCTTCAACAGGCGTACCCGGTAGTAGTTTGCCTCGTAACCGACCTCACCCTGATAGCGGGCAACGATACCGGCCACGCCGTTAAATTCGTCGTAAAAGCTGACCCGCACCACGCCATCGCTCACTACAGGAGCGGCTGCTAATAGGGCAACCTGGGCCAGCGAGCTATTGCGCAGTTCGCCGGCAAAATCCTGGCGCAAACGGCCGTTATCGATCAGCCAGTTCGGGTGGTCTTCGGGCAAGACGAAATCGAGGGCAACGGATTGCCAGGTAGCAAGGCTATCAGTGGTCGCAAAATCAGCGACGAACAGCGGACCGGTGGCTAAACCAGCCGGCACTGTTGGGTTGGGGCCGATAGTCGGGGCCGGTGGTTCAGGGGGATATTGCAAGATCGGCCCACCCTCCTCGGCCTGACTGGGACGGAGCACCAGCCAAAAACCACCGAAGATTGCCACCATCACCAACAACAGTGATGCGAGAACCAGGTGAGGTTGGCGATACCACATCGTAGAATCCTCCTTACACATGAAGACTACCTGCATTGTACAACGTAGCCGGCAATGTTGATAGGGATAGGATATAACGAAAAAGTACTGAAAACGGTAAAATTTTTGCGCCAAATGTATTCAGCCAACGATACGATAAAGTGTCGTAGGACAAGACGCCCGTTTTGCCCACTGCTCATGTATAAAACCGTTCTGAAGGGCAAAAAGTAACGCGGAATTTTGGTGGGCTTATCTTGTGTATTCCCAAATCGACGACAGCAGCGAAAGAGACAGGAGTATTCCTCTGTTGGGCAGTATTTCGCGGTGAACGTATCAGTCTATTGGGCTTTTTATTTCACCACAGAGACACCGAGAACACAGAGGGTAGTAGCAGGGCGACCATCAGGACCGTTCACAGTGGGATAGATGGTATCTCTGTGGTTGGGAATTGCACCACAGAGACAGCGAGGAAACGAAGGGTAGTAGAACCTATTTCAAAAAACATCTACCAAAAGTTAGTTCATTCACTCCTGACAGACTCTGATTGTGACGATCACACACCGCCCCCTTGTGACCAGCATGGTCAACAGGGTGACACACGCCGGATCGTGAGCACGGCTGCTGCGGCAGCATGGCTGCCGCAC
>NZ_DAOTZQ010000014.1:0-77539 GCF_034434295.1 Chloroflexus sp. | reverse complement strand
AGCACGACGTTACACGCAACACCGTGTGGTATGTTCGCATGAACGATGTGAGGAGCAGCCAGTTCCTATGGACATACTACGTCACGTCTCACGGTAGTAACCCAGATTCTACCCATCCTCTGTGTCCTCTGTGTCTCTGTGGTGATAAAGGTAGCAACTTGGGTTATCATATATTTATCCCACTGCACCGTCACCCGTATTCCGCCTACTCTTCTGCCGGACGTATCCGCTGCAGGGCCAGACTTAAACAAATCACCGTGACGATAATCATAAGCGCTATGTAGACCAGCCAGGGCGAGGGTACCGTGAGATCGCCGACAGACGAAGGCACTGTCCAGAGCCATGGATCGCCTCCTTCCTCAAGGATGGTAGCTGTTGCACCAAGGGCGATAAACGGATGCAGGCAGATGAATGCCCCCATGGTATAGATGTAGAGCGGCGAAAGATCGCTATCAAATGCGCCGATCAATAGTGAGATCACAAAGAAGAGAAATGGCACCAGCAACAGTATGGCGATCACCGTTCCCTGCGCCATTACCGTTGCACCAAGCGTCGACCGCATCACCGTTGACCAGAAAAGACCAATTGCTGCATAGCAGATGGCCGTGATCAACAAACTGACAACCCCGATCAGGATTTCTTGTGCCGTAATACCGCCAAAAAGAAGGGATAGACCGGCAATTGGGAGAGAAGCCATAATGAGCAACAATGCAAACGCAATTGCCGATAGGAGCTTGCCGGTGATGATCTGAAGTGGTGACAACAACGAGGCAAGCAGCAAATCGTAAGTCTGGCGTTCTTTTTCGCCGACAATTGCCCCTGCCGTCAGTGAAGGTGATAGAAAGCAAACCTGTACCAGCGCCGCAGTCATCACGGTGAAAAAGATGCTTTTACCGATGGTACGGGCTGTGTTGGGGTCATTGGGGAAGGCCGAGCTGATAAATACGGCATAAATCAGCAGGGTAATAGCGCCAATGATGGTCAGGTAGCCGCTTAGAATAAGCCAGGCATTACGTCCACGAATCCGACCGAAGAGTTCACGGGTCAATACCGGGTTCACAATGATGCTCTGCATACGTATACCTTTGCCGCTTGACGAGTCTGGATGCGTGTTATCGTGCCTCTGCTGTTGAGAGGGTGTAGATTCAAGCGAGACGTGTTACCTGTCATCATTATAGGGCATGTGGCCTCTTGTGAGACCTTGATGCGGAGATACCTGTCAGATGATCATGGTGCAGAAGGTATGCTGCCGCACCATGATCTCTATGCAACCCGTTTATCACCGGGTGTGGAAGGTATTCAATCCAGGGTGTGGTTTCGCCGTGGATCTACAAAACAGTTTCTCATCTTACAGATATGCCGTTGGTGCGTCGGATTGTCACAGCCAACAGTGCGCATCACGACTCACAGTTGATTCGATCCAGTAATGACGTCACGGCATAAATGGCCCGCAGCGTCGGGGTTGGCGTACCGGTCAATTCGGCCAGCTCAACCACTGCTCCCAGCAGGGCATCGATTTCAGTTGGTCGCTTCGCTTCAATATCTTGCAGCATCGAGGTTTTGTGAGCGCCGATCTCCTCGGCCATGCGGATGCGCCGCTCAATCGAGACCGGAAACCGAATACCTAGCTGTTCGGCGACCTGTTGCGCTTCGGCCATCATTGTTGTGACCAGATTGTACGTGCCCTGATCGGCGATGATGCGGTCAATGGTAGCGCGGGTCAATGCGCTGATCGGGTTAAACGAGAGATTTCCCCACAACTTTAGCCAGATTTCATTGCGAATATCGGTCTTGACCGGCGCTCGTAAACCGACCGACTCCAGCAATTTGCTCAGGCGTACCACACGCTCGCTCCGGCTGCCATCGGGTTCACCGAGTGTAAAACGGTTTCCTTCAATGTGTCGGATGATGCCAGGGCGTTCGATGGCGGCGGCGGGATAGACGACGCAGCCGATGACCCGTTCAATCTCGGTATGTGCGGCGATCACACCACCAGGATCAACTGCCTCGATCCGCCGACCTTCGTATGGGCCACCGTGCCGAAAAAAATACCACCAGGGAATGCCGTTTTGAGCGTAGACAACGGCTGTGTCGGGGCCGTAGAGCGCTCGCATGGGGGCTGCCAGCGCTGGTAAGGACTGTGCTTTGACCGCTACGATCACAACATCGTGCGGCCCGGCAACTGTCATATCAGAGGTCGCCAGCGCCGGTTGCACCACCTCACGCCGACCATCGCGGTATTCAACGGTCAACCCGTGTTCGGTAATGGCTGCCAGATGGCTCCCGCGAGCGATCATTGTTACTTCGGCTCCGGCCTGGATCAGCTTTGCCCCCAACCAGCCACCAATCGCTCCGGCGCCAACAATACAGATGCGCATATGATCCGCTACTCCTTGTACGTGTTCCTACAGTTTGCGAAGATAGACTCGCTCTAGCTCGTGGCGAGGTCCTTTGACTAGAATCAGATCGGCGCTCCACCGCGTCGGTTCTATGTTTTGTTTTAAATTGACATAATTAATCTCGCGCCAGATACGGCGTGCGGTAGCGATAGCTTCCTCTTCGTTCAGCTCAGCGTAGCGGCGAAAGTATGACGACGGATCACGAAATGCCGTTTCACGCAGCCGTAAAAATCGTTCAATATACCACTGTTCAAGATCACGTTCATCGGCATCGACATAAATCGCGAAGTCAAAGAAATCTGATACATAGAGTTGTGGTTCGCGTCGAGTATTGGTGCCGCGCTGTAACACATTCAACCCTTCAACAATCAGAACATCTGGATGATCAACGACTTGCATTTGATCGGGCACGATATCGTAGATAAGGTGTGAATAGACGGGTGCACTTACCGGGCCATACCCCGATTTAATATCGGCCATAAACTGCAAGAGGCGTCGCCGATCATAGCTTTCAGGAAACCCTTTACGGTGCATGATCCCCCGTTCCTGAAGAATGCGGTTCGGGTAAAGAAAACCGTCGGTTGTAATCAGATCGACTTTGAGGTGTCCATGCCCACGTGCCAGGAGCGCTTGCAGGATGCGCGCTGTGCTGCTCTTCCCTACCGCGACACTACCGGCAATGCCGATTACATACGGTACCCGTGCCGTTCCTGAGCCGAGAAATGCACTGGTGGCCTGGTATAATCGACAGGCATTGTCGTAGTAGATTTGTAGCAAGCGCACCAGTGGCAGGTAGATGTCGGCAACGTCTTCCATCGAGACAGTGTCATTCAGACTGACCAGCGTGTCTAACTCGTCTGCACTGAGTGGTAGTGGCGTGCCGTTACGTAGTGCTGCCCATTCTGAGCGCGAAAAACTCATGTATGGTGAAAGGCGGCGTTCAAATTCTGACTTCAGGATCATGCCGGTTCCTGTCTTTCTCCCATTGCTTACAATCCAAGAGTTTTCGCCATCGTGATCCGTTGAAGTTTTCCGGTGGCACCGCGTGGTAGTGCGCTCAGAATATGGATTGCACGAGGCACTTTGAAATCGGCCAGCAGGCGGGCACAGTGCTCGCGTAATTCACGCTCGTCGGCACTCATGCCTTCGCGTAATACAACAGCGGCATGCACCTCTTCACCCAGAGTTGGATGTGGTACGGCAAAGGCCAGGGCTTCAGCGACTGCCGGATGACGGAGCAGTACGTCATCAATCTCTAGGGGCGAAATCTTTTCGCCACCGCGGTTAATTAACTCTTTGATACGACCGGTCAGACAAAGATAGCCATCTTCGTCGAGATACCCCTGATCACCGGTCCGAAACCATCCATTCACAAATGCTGTGGCATTTGCTTCAGGATTATTTTCGTACCCATCAACGACATTCGGCCCCCGCACTACAACCTCGCCCTTCACACCTGCCGGCAACAACTGGCCGTGTTCATCCATGATAGCCACTTCGACCCCGAATCCAATTCCCACCGAGCCGGGTTTTCGCCGACCGGGTGGTAACGGATTCGAGGTCATCTGATGTGAAGCCTCCGTCATGCCATAGCTTTCAATCACCGGCGCAGCGAAGACCTCTTCCATTTGCTCCATCACAACCGGTGGTAAGGGAGCACTTGAGGAGCGGATGAAGCGGAATGGATTAGCTTTGATTATAGCAGTGTTGCGCCCGGCGCGGGCCAGGAGGACCTGGTGCATCGTCGGGACGGCCGAGTACCAGGTTGGGCGCTCTTGTTCCACCCAGCTCCAGAATTTGAGACCATCAAAACCTGGTGGACAGATGACGGCTCCGCCGGCGGCTAACTGGCTCAGCAACGAGGCAACAATGCCATGAATGTGGAAAAGAGGCATCACGCAGAGCGAACGATCTGCCGCGCTCAATTGATAGGTGGTGATGATATTGCTGGTCGAGGCGGCCAGATTACGATGGCGAATAGGTACCCGTTTGGGCCGGCTGGTGGTGCCACTGGTATGCAAGATCATGGCAATGTCGTCGGGCGTAGCCATGCCGTCGCGGCGTGGCGATCCGGCGGTACCTAATGTCGAGAAGGTGAGCTGATGGTTGCTGTTGAAGGCGGCTTCGATCAGCAGCATATCTGAACGCAATGCAGCCCGGGCTTCGTCGCCCTCGCCAGGGGCAACAATTAATGCGCGGGCCTGGGTGTCTTCATAGTAAAAGGCAAACTCATCTCGCCGATATTTTGGGTTAAGTGGTGCAGCCGTTGCCGCGGTAGCTGCGGCCAGAAAGGTGATAGCCATTACCGGGCCGTTGCCGAGCGCAATCGCGATCCGGTCGCCGCGCCCCAGCCCATGGTTCTGGAGCCATTCGGCCAGACGGTATACCTGGGCACGCAGATCGGCGAAGTTCCAGGTCGGGCCACCCGGTGCAATCAGGGCGGGATCGTTATTGTTTCCAGTTGTCAGGAGATCAAACACGGTACGGTGCATCGTCTTCATCCCCCATCGTTTATTGTCTCGTATACTGTCGGTAGTGTTCACCATCCAATCGCCAACCCATCACAACGAGGTTCAGTACCCGCTACATAGCTGCCACTGGCCAGACGCCAGATAATCTGTCCACGACCAAAGCCGCCCAATTCACTTTCGACCACCACCTGATGTCCGCGAGCTGCCAGTCCTTCAATGACATGGCGTGGTGTTTCCAGCTCGAGCCGCAGCGTGCCATCGCGCTCCCAGCGCCAGCGTGGTGCATCCAGTGCGGCCTGGGGGTGCAATCCGTAATCAAGGGTGTTGACAATGACCTGCACGTGCCCTTGTGGCTGCATATGTGCCCCCATCACACCAAAGGGGCCGATGGGTACGCCATCTTTGCTCAGGAAACCGGGAATAATCGTGTGAAATGGTCGTTTACCGGGAGCGACCTGGTTCGGATGGCCGGGAGTCAATACAAAGCCACAACCACGGTTGTGGAGGGCGATACCGTAGTCAGGGATTACCACCCCCGAACCAAATCCCATGTACGTTGATTGGATCATACTCACCATCATCCCGTCACGGTCAACTGTGGCAAAGTAGACCGTACCACCGCGTGGCAGGTTGGATGGGCCATAGGTTTGGGCCTGTTCACCGATCAAGCGCACACGTTCAGCCAGCCGCTGCCGATTCAACATGTCGTTGATGGGCACAGTTACGCTAGCTGGATCGGCAACATAGGCAAAGGCATCGGCAAAAGCCAGTTTCATCGCTTCGATCTGGCGGTGGAATGACGCTGCCGATTCGCGAGGATAGCCGTTAAGATCGATGTGATCGAGAATCCCAAATGCCATCAGCGCCGCAATCCCTTGACCATTCGGCGGAATCTCGTGTACGGTATAGCCACGGTACTGCATACTGATGGGTGTTACCCATTCCGAGCGATGGCGGGCCAGATCATCTGCCCGCAACAGACCGCCGGTAGCGCGGGCGAAGCGATCAATCGCTTCTGCGATTTCACCCTGGTAGAAGACATCGGTGCCATGTCGGGCGATCAGGCGTAGGGTACGGGCGTGACCAGGGCTGACGAAACGCTCACCTGGTCGTGGCGCCCGTCCATCGATACTAAACGTGGCCAAGAAACCGGCAAACTCAGGGCCGTGACGGTTGTGAGCGGCTGCAACCCCTCGTGCCCAGAAGTAAGCGACCATCGGTGGTGTTGGCGCACCTTCAGCAGCATAACTGATGGCCGGTGCCAGGACCTGCGCGAGCGGCAAACGCCCAAACCGGTCGTGCATATCACCCCACATGCGCACGACGCCCGGTACAGTCACCGGCAACCAACCATAGGCTGGCATAGCGGTATGCCCGGCAGCGATCAGTGCGTCAAGACTCAACCTGGCCGGCGCTGCTCCCGAACCATTGATGCCGTACAGATGATCACCTGCCCAAATCAGGGCGAAACCATCACCACCCAGCCCATTTGAGGTTGGTTCCAGGACGGTAAGCGCAGCGGCAGTGGCAATGGCAGTATCAACCGCATTCCCACCAGCGTGCAATATGTGCATACCGGCCTGAGATGCCAGTGGGTGACTGCTGGCAACTACCCCGCGCTCGGCAATCACCGGTACTCGCCGTCCGGGATAAGGAAAGTGGTGCAGGTTGAGATCCATGGCAAGGCTCCTTCGCGCTCGACAGACAGATTGTGAAAAGATATTTGATTATACAATGAACTGTGCTACGGCTTGACAGAAGAACGTATTTCATACAAAGCTGTGCTGCCGTGTTACTGCCGATAGGCGCCTGAACGCTTGTCAATCACCAACGACAGTATCTCCTGCACTCAGTCTGCCGGTATGACAGCGAGGAGGGCTGACGACCATCCCCGATGCCATCACGGGCTGGGTTGGGTGCCTTACCCGCTTGTCGTGCGTGTGTCGCGATGTTTGGCGTGCGGAAGCCATGCTGCCGCAGCAACCATGCTCACGATCCGGTGCGTGGTACGCCGTTGACCCGGCTGGTCACGATGATGCTGGGTGTGATCGTTATGAATGAATGAGATAATAGGAGATGTTTTTGAAACAGGTTCAAGAACCAGGGGATAGTGTGCTTTAGAGTGATTCGGGTAGAGATGGGCGTTTAGGAGTAGCCCTGCATCTCTACGGTGAACACAATCCTGCCAGCGCACGATAAGTGCCGGCGCGTTTGTCCATTGCCTATTGCCTCGGTGTCCTCTGCGTCTCTGTGGTGAACATGGCATAGCAAGAAGTGGCGATCACCCCTACAATAATGCGCACTCGACACAGGTGAAATTTAAAGAGCGCCTCCGCATACTCTCGCACTTCGCGCTGGCGAACAACAATGCAGCGTATGTCGCGCTCTCAGCACGACATAAATTGGCAAAATTCAACGATCTGTGTTATAATACCGGCGCTTATATCAGGAACGCCGGGCTGCGCCGGCCCGTGCGCGATTACACGAGGAGGAACCGCTCGTGGCGCTTGAAAAAGAAGAAAAATCGCAGATCATCAACGGTTATCAGATTCACGAAACTGATACCGGTTCGCCCGAAGTACAGGTAGCGCTGTTGACCGAACGCATCAATCAGTTGATCGAACATCTTCGCGTTCATACTCACGATCACCACTCGCGTCGTGGTCTGCTGAAGCTCGTCGGGCGACGGCGGCGACTGCTCAACTATCTGCAATCGAAAGATCGCGAACGCTATCGCAACGTTATTAATCGCCTCGGTCTGCGTCGCTAGTATGATAGAGGCAATCGTCAGTGTAAGATAAGGGTATGCAGGGCGCCAGCGGCATCCGCCGCCCGGCGCTCTTTGCTTGTTGGTTGTCAGGCGCGGTGGTTCGGGATTGGTGCGTGCGCGTGTGACTCTCCATGCGTATACACCAGTGCCGAACTCCGCGCACCGGTCGCAACCGGCGACCGGATACCGCTGATTGGGTGCACGGGCACCCTGGTCTGGTAAGGAGTAACAGGAGTCTATGACAGAACGGAATATCTATTCGGTAAGTGCGGAGATTGCTGGCCGAACTCTCACCCTGGAAGCCGGGCGTTTTGCCGAACAGGCTGATGGTGCCGTTGTTGCCCGGTATGGCGATACGATGCTGTTGGCTACCGTCGTTTGTGCCAAAGAAGCTCGTGAAGGAACCGATTTCTTCCCGCTGACCGTTGATTACGAAGAGAAGATGTATGCGGTCGGCAAAATTCCAGGTAATTTCTTCAAGCGCGAAGGTCGGCCCACCACAACGGCTATTCTTATCTCCCGCTTGACCGACCGCCCCCTGCGGCCACTTTTCCCCAAAGGTTTTTACAACGAGGTTCAGGTCATTATCACGACGTTCTCGATTGATATGGAGAACGATCCGGGGCCGCTGGCAATTATTGCCGCTTCCGCAGCGCTGTGTATCAGCGATATTCCCTTCGCCGGCCCGGTGGGAGCGGTGCAGATGGGGCATCTGAACGGTCAGTTGGTGGTCAATCCCAAGATGAATGAGATTGCCGATAGCCGGCTCGATCTGGTGGTGGCCGGTACGAAAGATGCAGTGCTGATGGTTGAAGCCGGGGCTTACGAGTTGACCGAAGACGAGATGCTCCAGGCCGTGATTGATGGCCATGCGGTCTGCAAGCAGATCTGTGATCTGCAAGAGCAACTGGTACAGCTTTGTGGCAAACCGAAGCGTCCCTTCATGCCGCCGGTGGTTGACACCTCGCTCGAAGAGGCGATCAGTGCGTGGATGGGTGACCGGCTGCGCAAAGCGGTACGTAGTCCGATCAAGCAAGAACGTGAAGCTCAAACGGAAGCGCTGAAGGCTGAAGTGATTGCCCATTTTACGGCTGATGAACCGGAAGAAGAGATAGCGAACCGCACCAAAGAGGTCACGAAGGCGTTTGAAAAGCTCCTGAAAGATGAGGTGCGTAACGCTATTCTCGATGAAGGTATCCGGGTCGATGGCCGTGCGCTCGATGAAATTCGCCCGATCAGTATCGAAGTCGGTGTGATCCCGCGCGTGCATGGTTCGGCAGTCTTTACCCGTGGGCAGACCCAGGTGTTGACGATTACCACGCTTGGCTCGCCCGGCGACGAGCAGAAAGTAGACGATCTCGGTATCGAGACTTCCAAACGCTACATTCATCACTACAATTTTCCGCCTTTCAGTACGGGTGAGGTGCGGCGGATTGGGACACCGCGGCGGCGTGATATTGGCCACGGCGCATTGGCCGAACGCTCGCTGTACGCTGTGTTGCCCGATGAGAAGGATTTTCCCTACACGATCCGGCTGGTGTCTGAGGTGCTCTCCTCGAATGGCTCGTCATCAATGGCATCGGTCTGCGGTTCATCGCTGAGCCTGATGGATGCCGGTGTGCCGATCAAGGCGCCGGTTGCCGGTGTGGCCATGGGTTTGATTACCGGTGAAGATGGTCGCTGGCGCGTGTTGACCGATATTCAGGGCCTGGAAGATGCCCTTGGCGATATGGACTTCAAAGTGGCCGGTACGGCAAAAGGTGTTACCGGTTTGCAGATGGATATCAAGACAACCGGTATTACCTATGAGATTATGCGCGAGGCGTTTGCTCAGGCCCGGGCCGGTCGCCTGTTCATTCTTGATAAGATGAACGAGGTGATCAGTGCTCCACGGCCAGAGCTGTCAATCTATGCACCGCGCATTATGACGATCCAGATTCCGGTTGATAAGATCGGCGCCCTGATTGGTCCCGGCGGTAAGACGATTCGCAATATCTGTGAGACGACCGGTGCGCAGATTGATATTGAAGACGATGGCCGTGTCTTTATCACAACCCCTGATGGTGCCGCAGCCAGGCAGGCGATCAGTATGATCGAGGGGTTGACTCGCGAAGCCAGGGTTGGTGACATTTTCCTCGGTAAAGTGGTCAGCATTAAGCCATTTGGGGCGTTTGTGAATATCTTGCCCGGTAAAGACGGCATGGTTCATGTCTCGGAGCTTGATGAAAAGCGGGTCGAGAATGTTGAGGATGTAGTCTCGCTCGGTGATGAGATTAATGTGATGGTGATCGATATTGATCGCACTACCGGGAAGATTAGTCTCAGCCGACGGGCAGTGCTGACTGGCGAAACGCCCGAAGAGCGTAAAGCTGCTGGTGCTGCACCACGTCCGCGTCCACGTGAGGAGCAGCGCGGCGGACGTGATGAGCCGCGAAATCTGCGTGACGAGCTGCGTGGGCCACGCCGTGAAGGTGATCGTCCGCGTCCACGTCGGCGCGATGATTAGAGGACTACGTTGAACCACAAATGCACCTCAAGATAGCTTTGTGGCTCATCTTCATATTGAGGTTCAATGCGGGCAGATAGTATTGCTGCACATGCCGTGACAACACAGACCACTGCCCTTACGTATTGTGAGCTCGGGGGTGCCGGCCCCCGTCTCATCCATATCGCGCCTGCCAATGGCTTTCCACCGGAAGCCTATGTCCCTCTCGCCGCCGGGCTTGCGTCCTTTGGGCGCATTCTGGGATACCGGCCACGTCCGCTGCGCGTCGATGGGGATGCGCAGCCGGGAGGGACATGGCGCGATTTGGCTGCTGATTTGATCGCCGATCTTCAGGCGGTGACCAGCGAACCGGTGGTTGGTATCGGCCATTCACTTGGTGGTATTCTGACATTGTACGCCGCAGTAGAACGGCCTGAACTCTTCCAGCGGATTGTGCTGATCGATCCGGTGCTCTTTCGCCGACGCTTGCAGATACTGATCTGGTTGTTACGTCAGAGTGGTCAGGGATACCGCTTTCCCCTGGCACAGGGTGCTTTACGTCGGCGCGATCACTTTGCCAGTATTGATGAGGCCAGGCAGCGCTGGCAGGGTCGTGGGGTGTTCGCTGATTTTACCCCTGATGCGCTTGAAGGGTATCTGCGAGGTGGGTTACGTTCGCATGACCAGGGCTACACACTGGCCTGGCCAAAACGGTGGGAAGCGCATATTTTTGCCTCTTCTCCCCTTGATGCCTGGCATGATTTACGACGCCTGCGCATACCGTTGATGATTGTACGGGGGACACGCTCTGACCTGATTACCGATTCAGTCTGGCAACGGTTGCATCGGGTGGTACCGCACGCCACCTTCGCCGAGGTGGAAGCCGGTCATATGCTTCCGATGGAACGTCCTGCAGAAGTAGCCGGGCTGATTGCACGCTGGTTAGCGCAGCCAATCCCTCACCGCTGAATGGCGCTGATGCGTGACATCATAGCGCCACTGTCTGTTGCTTTGACCTGCTGGCGAGATTCGCTCCTCCGAAGTTAGAAGAACAACCCGATTCTGGTGTACCCTTTACCGGGTGTAGACGGTTATATACATGTATGGTGTACACCGGCTCAAATACTGCCGGCTGTCATATCAGCGGTATTGACTATGGCAACTCAGCGACGTCTCTATTCCACAAACCTGCCACCTGAAGCCTCTGTCGTCTTACGCGATGTGTTCGGTTTCAGTACGTTCCGCCCTCATCAAGAGCAGATTATTGATCGTGTATTGCGTGGCGAATCGACTCTGGCCGTCTTACCGACCGGTGCCGGCAAGTTGTTGACCTATCAGTTACCGGCCCAGCTTTTACCACAGGCCACAGTGGTGATTAGCCCTTTGATCGCGTTAATGAAGGATCAGGTAGACCGCTTACCACCTGCCGTTCAAGAACGGGCAACAATCATCAACTCTACCCTTACTACAGGTGAGGTGCGCGACCGCTTACGGGCGATTGCTGCCGGTAAGTACAAACTGGTGTATGTCGCCCCTGAACGTCTGCGGCAACGCTCATTTCTCTTTGCACTTCGCCACTGCGGCGTATCCCGTCTGGTGATCGATGAGGCGCACTGTATCAGCTTATGGGGGCAGCATTTTCGCCCTGATTATTTGTTCATCGGTCGGGCCATGAATGAACTCGGCCAACCGCCGGTTCTGGCTGTGACAGCTACGGCTGCCTCTGATACGATCCGTGCGTTGCAAACGATGATTGGACCGCTGGCGGTAGTTCAGGTACCTGTCTTTCGTCCTAACCTGTTTTTTCAGGTGATACAGGTACGACCAGGGATGTCGAAGGCCCGTAGCCTGGTTGAACTCTGCCGGAAGATCGATGGCTCGATCATCGTGTATGCCCGTGCGCGCCAGACTTGTGAAGACCTGGCGTTGGAACTGCGTTCTGCCGGTGTTGCTGCCGATCACTATCACGCTCTGCATCCTGATCGAGTAGGTGTGCAAGAGCGGTTCATGATCGGAAAGACGCGAGTCCTGGTTGCAACAGTCGCTTTTGGGATGGGGGTGGATAAAGCCGATATTCGTGCTGTCATTCACTACAATCTTCCTGCGTCACTTGAAGCCTATTATCAAGAGGCGGGCCGAGCCGGGCGTGATGGCTTGCCGGCGCACTGTATTCTCTTTTTCAGCGAGAGTGATGCTCGTGTATTGCGGACCTGGTTGCAATCAACAACGATTACCCGCGAGAATCTGCGTGAGTTGTACCGTCAAATCAGACGTACAATCACCGTTCCTGCAGGTGTCATTGATCTTGATGCATTGCAGTACCAGTTTGGTCCCGATGGTGAAGTGCTGACGCGAGTCGGGATCAGTGTGTTGGAACAGGTAGGTCTGCTTAAACGTCATTTCGATCTGCCACTGGCAGCGGTGGTCGAACGAATCGGAACGGTGGCTGCCGCTGACTGGTTACACCACCTTCCACGTGAAGCGATTGAAATCGATCTTATGCTCCTTGCCCATCAGCACAATATTCCGGTAGCTCAAATCGAAGCAGTGCTGTTAGAGGCGCAAGCCACCGGTCTGCTACGTTACCGACCGGGATTATGCCTGCCGCTCATTGAACTCTTGCCTCCACCAGCCGACGCAGGCAAGCGTGTCGAGGACTGGCTGGAAAGGTTCCGGCAATATCAGGAGCAGCGAATAGAGGCTATGACCGATTATGTGCGCAGGCAGCGTTGCCGGCATCAGATACTGGCAGCGTATTTTGGTCAACAACTTGCCGCCTGTCGTACTGGCTGTGACGTTTGCGCCTCATCACAGGCACTTAGGGTTGGCAGGCAGAGGTGGCATTGAGCTAACCCAAGTTGCTACCTTTGTCACCACAGAGACACAGAGGACACAGAGGATGGGCATAACCCGAATTGCTACCTCATGCGTGTGAGGTGCTACGGATCGTGGCGCAGGCTTCCAGCCTGTCGACCGTGGTACAGGTGATGACGGGTGTGGGCCAGATCAACCCCTCGGCGATCGGTAACGGTCATCATCGGACTGATGAACCGCGATGAGTCCATCAGCAGAATTCACTGTACCTATGAAGATTTGGTATGGCGGGTCGGCGTTACTCTATACCTCCGGTACAGAGGTCGGTGGATGCGGCGGCATGGCTGCCGCATTCCAAAGCTACGCTAACCGGCTTCGGTCAAATACCAGCGGCCATCAACCCGAACTACCGGTAACCCGCCTGTTTCGCGTCCGATCAAGCGCAGCAGGACACCGTTGCGTTCAAGAATGACGTTGTCTTCCGCATCGCGCCAGCGCACTGTAATCACACCATTGACTACTTCAACCAGGGCTGTCAGGTCATCGGCCTGAAGCACGCGGGTACGGTCATACGTGATCACAACCTCTGCACGACTGCCACGGGCGGGTTGCGTATTACTATTTACAAACCCGTTGAGCATCTCCTGCATCAGCAGGCGTTGATCGGCGCGTTCGCTGGGTGCAAAATAACTTGCCAGACGGTTGGCCCACACCTGGCGGGCAGTTGGCTCACGAAGCATTGGATCGGCCAGGGCGGTATTAAAATCCTCAAGAAAGCTCTCGACCACAGCTTCAGGAGTAACACCCCCTAAACCGATGTCTTCTTCCAGATCGGCTACACCACAGCCACTTAGCAGGAGCAGCAAACAACACCAGAGGATAACGTGTTTCATGGGCGGGCTTCTTCACGAAAGCTGCGTGGCGGTGTTGGGAGTTCGGCACGCACAATATCACCGGCACTGGCAATGTAGAGTATCGGACGGGCACTGCTCGTATCGATACTCAGGGCGGTCAGTTGGCTCAGGCGCAGGTTACTGTCGGCGCGTACCCGTAGTTGCTGGATCAGCTCGCCAGTACGCTTATCAAGCTGTAAGATACGCTCCTGCGCCGGTTCGAGCATAAAGATATAACCGGCATCAGGTGGGCCGGTGATCACAAACCGTGACACCTCGGCAACAGGGGGCGAGACATTACTGGGGGTAAGCTGGCCTACCAGTTGCCCGAAACTAAAGATCAGCACTGTGCCATTCTTTTGCAGCAGGTAGATACTACCATCAACAGCCATATCAATTGCCGAAAGGACAGCAGCATCACGGGTCACGCCGGGGTTGAGCCAGAATTCAGGTGTATCGCCGTAGCGGCCCGACGAAAACTTTAACACTTCACCAGGCTGGGCACCCCAGATATACAGATTACCGGCATATTCTTCGACATCGAGCCGTTCGGGATTGATCCAGATTTCGGAACTTCCCAGTTTTGAGTAGTTCCAGGTGTCATTCTGGCGGAAGTAGTAACCGAATCCGTTTGGCGCCTGATCAATCGCTACCACTTGGTCGATACGCCAGAGTGCTGCGCGTAAAGAGCCGACTATCGCTGCTCCGACAGTCTGACCGGGTTCGAGATATGGCTCTGGCGTACCGCCGTCACGGGGAATCCGGTAGAGACGGGCGGTATCGGGATCGCTATCCAGTGCGTATAGATAGCGCAGTGCTGTCAGGTTTGCCGGATCGGTGACACTGCTTATTGCTGGCGGTACAATAATGGTAGTAAAGATACCATTTGGCAACGGATGACTTGCCAGCAAGGTTGGTTCAAGAAAAGAAACCCGATCAACCGCCGCCAGTAATCGTTCATACTCGCGTTCAAGTTCACTGAAGCGTAGCCACAATCCCGGATTGGTGGTCGTAATTTCCGGGCTGGTACGGGCCACATCAATCGCCTGTTTGGCAATGAGTAATGCCTCACGAGCCGTTGTCTCATCAGGTGCCGTGCGCACTGCGGCGACCCGCTCTTCAGCCGCGACCAGATATTCGGTCGCCAGTTGCAGGTTATTCTGCTGTGAGAGGTTGATGCCGTATACAATGGCAATACCGACAATCAGCACAGTGACCAGCAATAACGGCCAGGGAATCGGTGGTGCGGTACGACTGTAGGTCAGACCACGCCCTCGTGGCACATAACTACTGATCGTCAACGCTTTACGTCGCAGTTGTCGCTCACGTCGCCATTCGCGCACCATATCACTCAGGGCTAACCACGGCCATGCCAGTCGTTCACTCCACGTCATAGTATCTGGCGGCCGTATGGGATGACGAAGGCCATACGGCTGACCATTGGCGAAGGTGTCCCCCAGATCAATCGGGGGCGATTGCGGTGGATTCTCACCTAAAATGCTCGACGGGGGTAACGGTGTGGCCTGCCGTACAACCCGTTCCGCCAGCGGTTCGCCGAGATCGATAGGGGCTGGGCGTGGCAGTGGATTTGGCGTAAAAGCCGGTTGTGGTGGTAGGGTGAAGAGTGGATCAGCTTTCAGTTCGGTCGTAACTGTGCTCTGTCTCTTGTCTCGTTGCGCCTGATGTGCAGAAGGCGTCGGCGATGGTGTGGGCCGGGGGGCCGGTTCGTGAACAGTGAACGCCAGTAGTTCGGTTGATGGCAAGTCGGCAATGCGGGCGTGAGCCGTATCGATGATTGCTGCCGCATCTACCTGGGCCAGAAGTGCTGCCATTGCTGGTGGATCGAAGCGACTGATCAGGGTGCTGCTGCTCAACAACACAGCATCACCTGGCTGTACGACGGCACGAAAGAACTCTGGCTCAACGAACAGACTGGCTCCCAGGGCGTTGGTGAGCGCAATCTGGGCTGCATTCACCTGAGCCGGATCCCAGGATGGATGGGTTGGGATAGCACGGAGTTTTCCGCTGCAACGCAAGAAAACCTGAGCCGGTTGCACCTGGGCGATGAAGAGATCGTTGCCGAGTAGGGCAATCGCAGTAACGCCGACAGTCATACGGCGGGCCGGCGAATGTCGCATGTTATCCTGATACAACGCTTTGTTGGCGTTAACAATTGCTAAGCGCAATGCCGATGCCGCGCTGGTAGCTTCGCTCTCGTAGAAGGTGTGGCGAATGCTTCGTGTGACAATTCGGCAGGCATGTTCAGCACGCTCAACAGGGCCTATCGGTTCACATAACACAAAAAGCTGACCGCGCGTAACCGCCACTTGCTGGTGAAGAGCAGGTGTTACGACGAGCGCTCGTGTACTGTTAGCGATAATTGTTCCGGCCACCGCAACACGGTGGTCTGCATGAATCTCAAGTGATTGCATACTATAGCGATTATACCAGAAGTGGTTGGGGCCTGACTCAGCACCAGATGGCACAAGAACTACGAGCAGAACGCTTTTGTTCGCAGTATTCGTTCCTGATAACCCAAGTTGCCACCTATGCTATGCTGTAGGCAGGCCATGTGAGGCTGAATGCCAGGATGAACACACAATGCTGTGTGCAACACCGTGCATCGTAATTGTATGAACGATGTGGGTAGCAGTCGGTTCCCATCGACGCGATCCTTCATGTTGTAAGGTTGCAACTCGGGGTATGCCCATTCCTCGGTGTCCTCCGTGCCTCTGTGGTGACAGAGGTAGCAACTTGGGTTTCCTGATAACATTGACGCCAGCGCTGCTCACCCGTACAATGCTAACAGCAAGAATACTGATCGGAGCAAGTCACAACGAAACGAGTATCGGCTATGTTTGAAAGTCTTTCTGATCGCTTACAGGCCGTTTTTCAAAAACTAGGCAGTAAGGGTCGTCTCACCGAAGATGATGTCCGTGAGGCGATGAAGCAGGTGCGCCTGGCCCTGCTCGAAGCCGACGTTAACTTTCGGGTCGTCAAAGAGTTTGTGGCTAAAGTGACTGAGCAGGCTATTGGCGAAGAGGTCACCAAAAGCCTGACCCCACATCAACAGGTGATCAAGATCGTTCATCAAGAATTGATCAACCTGTTGGGTACAGAAAACGTTCCCCTGCAAGAGGCGCGCCCTGGCCCGACAGTGATCATGCTGGTGGGTTTGCAGGGTACCGGTAAAACGACATTAGCCGCCAAACTGGCGCTCCATTTGCGCAAGAAGGGTAAGCGGGTCTTGCTGGTTGCGGCTGACGTCTATCGTCCGGCGGCAATTACGCAATTACAGGCATTGGGTCGGCAGCTCAACATTCCGGTGTACAGCGAAGGCACACAGGCCAGCCCACCAGATATTGCCGAGCACGCACTTGAACATGCCCGCAAGGAACTGTTTAATGTGGTCATTATTGACACTGCCGGTCGGCTTCAGATCGACGAGCCGCTCATGCAAGAGCTGGAGCAGATTGAGAAGCGGGTTCATCCTATCGAGCGGTTGCTGGTCGTTGATGCCATGACCGGTCAGGAAGCGGTGCGGGTGGCTGAGACGTTCAATCAGCGTGTCAAGCTAACCGGCGTAGTGATGACCAAGATGGACGGCGATGCGCGGGGTGGTGCAGCGCTGTCGGTACGGGCTGTGACCGGTGTGCCGATCAAATTCCTCTCGACCGGTGAGAAGGTTGATGGTAATACGCTCGAAGTCTTCCACCCTGATCGACTGGCGTCACGCATCCTTGGCATGGGTGATGTGTTATCACTGATTGAACGCGCCGAACAGCTCTACGACGCCGAGCAGGCGAAGAAGATGCAGAAGCGTCTCAGTAAGGGTGAATTCGACTTCGAGGACTTTCTCAATTCACTCCATCAAATGCGAAAATTAGGGCCGTTGCAGCAAATTATTGCAATGATTCCCGGTCTCAATCAGTTAGCCCGGAATGAAGAGTTGCTTGATGAGCGCCATGTCAAGCGAGTTGAAGCTATTATCTACTCGATGACTCCTGAAGAGCGACGACGACCGGAGATTATCAAGGGGAGTCGGCGCGAGCGTATTGCCCGCGGCAGTGGTACCTCGGTGCAAGAGGTTAGTCAATTGGTCAAGCAGTTTCAACAGATGCAGCGTATGATGAAACAACTGGCCGGTAAGGGTGGTAAGGGCCGTGGTGGTATTGATCCAAATGAACTGCTGCGTCGCTTGCGCTGAGATAGGGTGTTGACAGGTGATCCGTAAATGACGGTTAGAGTTAATGGCCGTGCTGCTGTCACGCTTGCAACGCGAAGCTAATTTTGTGCTATACTATAGAACTAGTGCGTTATTGTTGGTCTGAGTGTGAGGAACGATACAACCTATGGTTAAAATTCGTCTGCGCCGCACCGGCAAGACTAAACAGCCGAGCTATCGCATTGTAGTTGCTGATTCGCGCTCACCGCGCGATGGTAAGTTTATCGAGACTATTGGCTACTATCTGCCAACCCGTCAGCCGAAGGTTTTGGAGATCAAGGCCGATCGTGCCCGGTACTGGCTCGGTGTTGGGGCCCAACCGACTGATGTTGTGGTGAAGTTGCTGAAGCGGGTTAATGTACTCGACGAGCAGGGTAGGGTCATTGCCGAAGCCTAGTCCTACAGTGGAGGGAGCTTCAATGAAAGCGCTCCTCGAATATATCGCTCGCAATCTGGTTGATACGCCTGAAGCGGTTCGCATTAAGGAACGCAGCGGGCGTTTCACGATTACGTATCATTTGTCGGTTGCGCCTTCCGAGACCGGCAAAGTTATCGGACGCAATGGACGGGTGGCGAAGGCAATTCGTGATCTGATGGGCGTCGCAGCAGCCCGTCAGAAGAAGCGCGTACACGTCGATATCGAATAAGTCGGTAGCCATCGGCAACCGGTCGGCCATTTGCGCCGATCGGTTGCTTTGTTGTGGGTTGTTATGGACGATCTGCTCTATATTGGTGCTCTGGGTGCGCCCTTCGGGGTGCGTGGTCAGATCAGGCTACATTCTATCTCCAGTCATCCTGAATATCTGATTCGCCATCTGCGCACCGTCTTTATTGGGCCGAAACGTATTCCGCACCAGGTTTCGCGTCTCTACATGCACAAGCCGGGGCTGCTCATTATTCAATTGCAGACAATCACAGATCGAGATGCAGCGGCTAATTTGCGCGGGGAAGAAGTCTATATTGCTGCGGCTGATGCTGCTCCACTCGCGGCAGATGAGTTCTTTTATCACGATGTGATCGGAATGCAGGCGATTACCGACAGTGGCGAAAATATTGGTGAGGTGCGCGATATTCTCGAAACCGGTGCTGGTGAGATCGTGGTGATTACCCGTCGCGGACGCCCTGATGCACTGGTGCCGATGGTTCGTGATTTTATCGTGGCAATTGATGTCGGTGAACGGCGGCTGGTTATCCGCCCGATTGCCGGTTTACTCGATTGAATGTTACTGGGCAACCGGTAGAATAACTCTGAAGGTTGTTCCTTGCTCAGGCTGCGAACGCACCCATAACTCACCACCGTGAAAATCCACGATACTGTAGCAGAGCGACAAACCTATTCCCAGCCCGTCAAAGCGTGTCGAGTAAAACGGTTCAAAAATCTTGGGCACCTCTTCCTGCGCAATGCCCACCCCGGTATCACTGATCTCTAACACAACTGCCTGCTCAGAGGGAAACTGGCGCGAACCGCCGCCGGCGCGCCAGAAGGATGCCCGGTCTGGTTCACCGTCTGGTGGACGCAGATAGGTGCGGATACGGAGTGTACCGCCTTCTGGCATGGCCTCGATTGCATTTTGGACTAATGTCTGACACACCTGTTTCAGATGGCTGATGACGGCTGTGACCCACGGCAGCGTCGAGGTCAGTTCACCAACATATCGAATGTTGCGGACGATCAGGGTCTGGCGATACGCTGCAATCACATCGATCACGACTTGATTGAGATCAACCGGGCGACGGCCGTCGAGGTTAGGGCGTGAGATGTCGAGAATGCGTTGCACGCGCTGAATTAATCCATCAAGTTCAGCGGCAGCCTTGGTCAGGTAGAGATCGCGTCGTTCTGGTGGTAGATCAGAGTGCTGTAAGAGGTGGACTGTACTGGAAAGCGCTTGCAGTGGGTTATTAATCTCATGCGCCATTGCGGTAGCAAGACGGCCAATTGCCGCAAGTTTTTCGGCCTGCGCAAGCTCGCGCGCCAGACGCTGTCGCTCGCTGATGTCGCGAGCAATGACCAGAAAGAGGCGCTGATCGCCATCAGGCACTACACTGACGCTCACTGCTACCGCAGTCTCATGCCCATCGGCGGTACAGAGTGTCGTTTCGATTTCACTATGCTCACTGCGACCGTTGACCGCAGTGCTCAACAGGGCAGGCAAGGTTGGCAACAAGCGGCAAGGGTTGAGCCTCAATATTTCCTCTCCAGGATACCCCGACAGGCGGGTCAACGCTAAATTGGCATCGAGAACGTTCATCCCGGTTGCATCGAGCAGCAAGACCGCATCGTTGGCATGGCGGAGGAGTGCGCGATAGCGCTCTTCCGAACGCAAGACCTCACTGTACAACCGGGCGTTCTCAATCGCCACGGCTGCCTGCCCGGCGAGCAGTTGTAATAGTTCTTGATCAGCAGCCGTAAAGGCCGCATCGAGCGTTGCTTTTGCTGCGTTGAGTACACCAAGCACATGCTCGCCAGCCATGATGGGAACCGACAACGCGGTAGTCAGTTCTGGGGCCAGGAGATGAGGCTTAAGTGCTTGATACCAGGGTGATAAGACAAGGTGCTGATCAATCAGCAGTGGCTGGCGATGGCGAACTACCCATCCAGAGATACTCCTGGCTACCGGTATCAGGGCACCAATGCCGACCGTGTCAGGCAGGCCGGTGCAGGCCACGATGCGGAGAGCCTGCTCATCCGGCTCCAACAGCATGAGCGAGGCGCGTTCAGCATGCACCTCAACCCGTACCGTTTCGATAATCAAGGCGTATAGGCGTGACTGATCAAGCTCAGCCAACAGATGCTGACTGATCTGCAACAGTGGTCGCAACGCTGCCAGGCGATCACTGGCTCGTATGGCCTGCCGTTTGGCAACTAGCTCGCGAGCCATATCGGCCAATTCCTGGGCGCGGAACGGTTTAATCAACAGACCACGGGCACCGAGGCGCATAGCGTAGGAAATCTGCTCGATAGAAGCAGCGCCACTGACAATCAAAATGGGCACACTGATGTCACGTGATCGGATCAATTCGAGCAGTTGGAGACCATTCATCCCTGGCATGACCAGATCGACCATAACCAGGTCAAACACCGTTGGTTCCAGCGCCTCCAACGCTGTCGTGACATCAGCAGCCGTTGTTACCACAAACCCGATCCGTGTCAGCGTTTGCCGACACAGGTCGCGTAACTGCGGATCGTCATCGACAACTAGTACGTGGCCAGCCCAACTGCTCATACGGTTATCCCGCAATCTCCAGTGATTACGAGGAGCTATAGCGACGGGCCAGTTCAGCCCACACTGCCTCTGCTGTCATTCCTTGCTGTTCAAGCAACACCAGGCTATGGTAGATAAGATCGGCCAATTCGTAGGCGATCTCTGCCGGGTTCCCATTTTTGGCGGCAATAATCACTTCGGCTGCTTCCTCGCCGATCTTCTTGCCGATCCGATCAACACCGCCGTGGAGTAGTTTAGCGGTGTAGGACTCGCCTGGTGTAGAATCGCGGCGGGACTGGATACGATCTGCCAGACGTGCCAGAATGGCGACCGGTGGTACTGGCCCAAAAACTTCCGTTTCATCGAGATCACGGAAGAAACAACCTGGCCGGCCCGTATGACAGGTTGGGCCGGCCGGTTCTGCCAGGACTAATAAGGCATCGCCATCACAATCCTGCCGAATCTCGACGAGTCGTAAGGTGTTGCCACTTGTCTCACCTTTACGCCACAGGCGCTGACGCGAGCGGCTATAAAACGTGACAAAGCCGCTGGTGAGCGTGGCAGTTAGCGCCTCTTTATTCATATATCCCAGCATTAATACTTCGCCGCTGCGGGCATGTTGTACGATAGCTGGTAGTAGTTCTGTATCACTTATGGACACCATGCGTCCGGTGTACCTCCCTTATATTCTGTAAGGCCGCAATGTAACAGTTGTCAGTGTATCTAATGGCGGAAATGGCGGCGTCCGGTAAAGACCATCGCCGCACCGGCGGCATCAGCCGCAGCGATCACCTCTTCGTCGCGTACCGAGCCACCGGGCTGAATAATGGCCGTGGCACCGGCAGCAATGGCCGCTTCAACACCATCGGCAAAGGGAAAGAGCGCATCGCTTGCCACCACACTGCCCCGTAGATCGATCCCGGCCTGCTGTGCTTTCCAAACCGCCAGGCGTGAGCTATCTACCCGGCTCATCTGGCCGGCTCCGATGCCAAGAGTACGGTCATGCGCTGCATACACAATAGCATTCGACTTCACGTGTTTTACCACGCGCCAGGCGAAGCGGAGCGCCGCGGCTTCAGCATCGGTTGGGGCCCGTTTGGTAACGACACGCCACTCTTCAGCAGCCAGAGGAGCATGATCAGGTTCTTGCACCAACACACCGCCGGGAACACTCCGCAATTGCCAGCGATCAGCACCGGTGATTGGGCGCACGCTTTGGAGCAGCCGCCGATTCTTCTTGCGGCGGAGCAAGGCCAGGGCATCGGGGGCAAAATCGGGTGCGATGATGATTTCCGAGAAGATTTCATCTACCGCTTCGGCAAACGCGATATCGACCGGTCGGTTGACTGCAATAATGCCACCGAACGGAGCTTCGCGGTCGGTGGCAAATGCTGCTTCCCAGGCATTACGGAGATCGGCAGCGATAGCTACACCACACGGATTGGTATGTTTAATAATGGCAACAGCAGCCGCTTCAGCCGCAGGAAACTCTTCAATCAACTCCTGCGCGGCTGCGGTATCAAGAATATTGTTATAACTTAGCTCTTTACCGTGCAACTGATGGAAGAACGTCCCAAAATCACCGTACAGGGCAGCCGCCTGGTGAGGATTTTCGCCATAGCGAAGAGGCTGATATTTTCGCCAGGCCAGCGGCAGCACATCAGGCAGTGGTTCTGTGCGGAGATAGGCGGCAATGGTCGCATCGTACTCGGCGGTGTGGGCAAACGCCTTCGCGGCCAGGCGCTGTCGTTCGCTCAATGGCACATCGCCGGCGCGTAGGCCATCGAGAATGCCGGCATAATCGGACGGATCGACCAGCACCAGCACTGCCGGGAAATTCTTGGCCGCTGCCCGTAGCAACGCAACACCGCCGATGTCAATCTGCTCTTGGGCTTCAGCCATCGTCACGTCGGGGCGGGCAATAGTAGCGGCGAAGGGGTAGAGGTTAACTACGACCAGATCAATCGGTTGTAGATTATGGGCAGCCAGTTCGGCCATGTGGGACGGCACATCACGGCGCGCCAGCAAGCCGGCGTGAATGGCAGGATGAAGCGTTTTCACCCGGCCATCAAGAATTTCGGGAAAACCGGTGACCTCACTGACAGCCAGAGCGGGGATACCTGCCTCACGTAGTACGCGTTGGGTCTGACCGGTCGAGATAATCTCAACACCAAGATTGTGGAGAGCCTGGGCAAACTCGACAATCCCCGTCTTATCGTAGACGCTCATCAATGCGCGCACAACACGCTCCTCACCAATCACAGAAACAACCCAAAGCGAAACCCTGCCCGCAGCGACGGGCAGGGTCGCATAGCCTCATTGTACCACAGATCAAACGAGCAACTCACGGGCCCGTTCGCGCAACTGGGCAGCAGCCTGACTGGCCCGGTCGGCCCCAATGAGACGGCGGGCTTCAGCTTCAAAGGCATCGGCCGCTGCCAGCATCTCGGCGGCAGAGGCGCGTGAAGGGTCAATGACCCCGGCGATGCGATAGGCTTCCTGAAGTAACACATTTGCGCCAGCACCGAGATACCCGGCAGCGATCTGCTCAAATTCTGGTGCGAGCGATTCACCAGCAGCAGCTTCACGGCGCTCGATCAGACCACTCTGCATCAGTTTGGCAATGATCTCACAGGTACGGGCCTCACCAAGACCGCTGCGTTGGGCAATCTGACCAACTGTATGCTTACCGTTGATCATGGTAAGGACGCGCCACTCTTCAGCGTTGAGACTGATCTCAACGGTACCTGAAGCCGGATTGGGTACCAGGCGTGGCACCATCGCCAGCGTAGGAGTTGTTGCCTGCTGCTGTGACCACGTCTCCTGGCGATGGACACCCTCCATAATAATCGACTCATTACTGGCCGTAATTGTCGTCTGGGGCGATGTCACACCCTCGTGAAAGCGAAACGGCCCGCTTGTGACCGTAAAAAATGTATACACTGCTTCCAGTGGCTCCAGACCGGGCAGTTTCGCATCAACAATTTTTCCATCGCGGAAGAAGATCCATCCGGTCAGCTTCTGGGTTCCTCGCCGGCCATCAATCTCAACACCGCCGGTCTTCTTACTCAGTTGCAACAACTGGATGAGGTCAGTGAGCGAAAACTCGCTCAAATCGCCTGCCAGCGCCATAGCTGTCCCTCACCTTGTCTCGCGTTTGTAATATTGCCCTGGCAACATTACAGCTTACTAATCACGACCCGACTAATCGCCCGCAACGTCTCGAAGACCCCCACACCCTTAGTTGCGATAGCCTCGATCCGCGGCCAATTCATCTTAGTCACACCCAGGAAGTGATCCATCATTGCCACCGGAGCCAGGACATCAGGCGGCAGATCTCGCTTGTTATACTGTAACACAATCGGGAAATCGGCGAAGCGTTTGTTCTGACGGGTAATATTTTGGGCCAACTCACGCAGGCTATTGATGTTTTCCTGCATCTTATTCTTATGTGAGTCGGCAACGAAGACCACACCATCGGCCCCGTTAAGAACGGCAACCCGGGTACGTTCGTACAGGACCTGGCCGGGCACAGTATACAGATGAAAACGGGTCTGGAAACCGCGCACCTTACCTAGATCAAGGGGCAGAAAGTCAAAGAAGAGGGTGCGTTCAGTTTCGGTGGCAATCGAGAGCAGATCGCCTTTGACCTCTTTAGGTACCTGACTGTGGATGTACTGCAAATTCGTCGTTTTGCCGCACATCCCAGGGCCGTAGTAAACGATCTTACAATGTATTTCACGTGCAGCGACATTGATCAGAGCCATAGATTCTCTCGCGAAGCCGGTCGGCGCCAGGCACCGACGCGACCAATCAGCAGGGTAGAAGCGCGGTTAATCGCGGAACAGCAGATCAATGGTATCTTCCATCGATGTACGGAAAGCCGAACCGAGCACTTCATCACGGGCTTTGTGTTGCTGACGTACCCGTTCAAGCACGGCAGCCAGTTCATCGGTTGCCTTCTTAGTAAGGACCTTCACCAGGCCAATGTGGGTGCCCTTGTTGAAGATGATACACAAAATCCACTGCTCTTCGATCAGGGCGATGAAGATATTTTCGCGCACACCTTGCTGGAAGGAAGCACGAAAGTCACGTTCGCGCAAAAGTTTGGCCACTTCCCGCGAGGAAGCAAAGACGCCGGCAATTAGGGCGCCAAGGGCAGTAATGTCTTGCCGGTCGCCATCACCTTTCGAGGAGATGACCTGACCACTTTTGTCGAGGAGCAGGGCATAGTCGCTGCCGGTGTCTTCCACCAGGCGGGAGAGACACTCTTCAATATGAGCGATCTCTTCCGAGGGCACGATGATACTTGTCAACTGAGGATCCATCGCAGCCTACCTTCACGTCTGAGAGTGGCGGGTGTCGATGCGTTACTTTCCAAAATTATAACATACCACTGCTAGATTGCGCTGAGCGCATCGATCATCTCGTCACGATGTTTGGCAGCGAGAAACCGCAGCAAACCGAGATCGTCACGGGAATTAGTGAGCAGCAAGAGCATGGCGTCGCTGCTGATCGGTTCGATGATGACCAGACCGTCTTCGTATTCGAGGACTGCCTGTACCGTGCCACCTTTGGCGACTTCACGCCCCAGGGCGTCAGCCATCGCCAGACCGTTTGAAGCAACCGCACCGATGGCGTCGATATCGACACCGGGTCGGGCGATGCTCTCGATCAACAGGCCGTCGGTTGCCACCACGGCGGCGGCTTCGACACTCTCGACCATGCGAAATCGGGTTAGAAGCTCTTTCAGCTCACTGCTCATGCTGCCTCGCTCTTGCGCCGGAACTCATCTGCGCACTGGTATCTATTATACACGGTCGTTGAACCAATCCGTTTCCATTTAGGACCCAATATCACCACTCAGATTATTCCGCTCTCGATCTTTCGGCGGTCGTCCGGTGCGAATGTTGCGCAATGAATGGATGGTTGCCGCCAGTGCTCGATCAGCCCAACCATAGATGGTTGGCCGGCTTTTTTGTAATTCGTCGGCAATTTGGGTGACGTTGGCCCGGTAGTCGGGATCAAAGGTGGCGAGATTGATCCTGGCTGCCGCAACGATCTGCTGAATCTCTTCGGGAGTCAGTCTGTGTTCACGAATCAGCTTCTGGGCACGTTTGCTGCTCAGATTTACCTTCATGCCGATCTCCTCGCCACAAACTGGCGGACATTTGCCTGCCCGGTACAGGTCTGTTTCTGATTACTGTACCCGTTACCAGAAACAGGCTTTTCTGTATCCTTGCCGCCTGTTACCATCCACGGCGCTGCCGATACCTGTCTGGTGAGGGATTTCGTCGTAATGGTGTTGGTTCACAGTGTAATCTTTTATCATCATACCACGTGTTATTGCTATTGTCGAGTCGTTGTGTAAATAGTAACCGCTTGTTTCAGAGGTGTTGCTGGGGTGTATCTGGTGGTCGGTCGCATGGGATGAAGATCAATCGTCAGCCATGGACTCTGACCGGGTCTTTGTCGGAGTAGAATGTTTGACAATGGTCTTGTAGATCGGTTTGATATGGTGTAAATGTTTACACATGTGAGTATAATCATCATCGTTCTTTTGCCGGTTCTATGGTACAATGAGCCAAATGACCGATCTTCGCCTCCGCCAGCGTGAATATTTGCTCCAGATCAGCCGGGCGCTCACTGCACAGCTTGACTTGGGTAGTGTGCTGAATCTGGTGATTACCTATGCGGTTGAGCTGCTAGCCGGCACGCTAGGCTTTATTGCGTTGTTTGACGAAGAGGATGGTGTTCTGCGCATTCGCGCTTCGGCTCAGTTGCCCCGTGAACTCTGGCCAGCCTTTGCCCCGTTGCTTCGCATCCCGATTGCCGATCTCGGTCGCTATGGCCCACAGGTGCTTCGTGATGTTTCGCTTGATGCCGGCATCCCTCTCCGCCAGATGATTGCGTTGCCGTTGACGGTACGTGATACGCCGCTCGGAGTGATTTATGTCTTCCGCGCAGCACTCAATGTAGCTTTTTCTGCCGATGACCGTCAGATTCTGCAGGATTTTGCCGATCAGGCGGCAATTGCCGTTGGTAATGCCCGTCTGTTTCAGAGTGTGTTGCGCGAGAAACAACATTTAAATGCTTTGATTGAGCAGTCGGCTGATGGAGTGATGATTATTGATGGGCGCTGGCGCATTACAACATTTAACCATACGATGGAACAACTGACCGGCTGGTCGCGCGAAGAGGCGATTGGTCGCCCTTGCGCCGAGGTGCTCGGTATTCGCAATGCGCACGGAGTGAATATCTGTCTGAACGAGTGTCCGTTGCAGCGCCAGCCCGACCTTGCCAATCCGGTGGTGGAAGGCTGGATTACCACGCACGATGGCCGCGAGCTGTTTATTCAGAATCGTTATGCCCCGCAACGCGGTAGTCATGGTCAACTTCTAAGTGCAATTGCCAATGTCCGCGATATTACGGCGCAAAAGATGGAGGAGGAGCGCCAGAATACTTTTATTTCGGTTATTTCCCACGAGTTACGTACACCGGTGAGTATCATCAAGGGGTTTGCCGAGACAATGCTGCGCCCCGATGGGCAATTTACGGTTGAGCAGTATCGTGAAGCGTTACAGGTGATCGGTGAAGAGGCCGACCGTCTGGCCCGTCAGATTCAGGATTTGCTCGATGTGTCACGCGTCGCTGCCGGTGGTCTGCGGCTGGAACGGAGTGATGTGGCGCTCCATCTGCTGGTATCAGATGTTGTGCACCGTTTTGCGGCACAGGTTGGCGAACGGATTGAATTTGAAATCCGCGTGCCTGATGATCTGCCCCCGGTCTATGCCGATTATGAACGGATGCGGCAGGTGTTGACCAATCTGATCGAGAATGCTGTGAAGTATAGTCCGAACGGGGGGGTTATTCGCATTGGCGCCCGTGCCGAGGGCGATATGGCCATTGTCTATGTGTCGGATCAGGGTATCGGTATTCCCCCAGAAGAGCAAGACCTGATCTTCGAGCGCTTTTATCGGGTTGATACACGACTACGCCGCGATCAACCCGGTAGTGGGCTGGGGTTGTTTATTACCCGTGCGATTGTTGAGGAGCATGGCGGTCGGATTTGGGTGGAGAGTCAGGTTGGTCGTGGGTCGCGATTCTTCTTTACCATCCCCCTTAGTCGACGGCAATTGCCCGGCGAATAGTGATCTGTTCGGGTGTCGGTTTGCGATTGTGGGTTGGGTTTATTACGGAAAGCTGCGACGGATGAACGTATGTTGAACTGACGATAACCCAGGTGGTCATCGGCTGCCGATGATTCTTGGATCGTCATGTTGCGCCGGGTGTATGTGCGTATGGTGCCCTCACTCCTGATCTTGCTGATACTGGCTCTGATTTTTCGTCAGGCGGCATTGGCCCTGCTGGTGGCAACGGTGCTGGTGAGTATTGGGGTAGCACGTCTCTGGCAGCGGTGGGCTTTGCAGCGCGTGGAATATCGACGTGCATTGAGCCATCTGCGGGCGTTTCCTGGGGATGAGGTGATCCTCACGATTACGGTGACCAACCGTAAACTTTTACCGCTGGCTCAGCTTCACATCTTCGATGCTATCCCCAGTGGTGTGACGGTCATTGATGCACCGGTGATCTTCAGTGGGAGTCGGCAGAGTAGCCTGATCCGACGCAGCACCGGCCTGCGCTGGTACGAGCGGGTGATCTGGCGTTATCGGCTACGCTGTGATCGACGGGGAACGTTTCGGTTTGGGCCGGCGCAGGCTCAGAGTGGCGATCCCTTTGGTCTTTTTCGTAGCGATGCGACATTTGCCGCCGATGTCTCTCTATTGGTGTACCCCCGGCTCTTCAGTCTGGCCGATCTTGGCCTGCCTGCACGTGATCCGCTGGGTTTGATGCGGGCATCGGCCCTGCTCCGCGATCCCCTACGGGTGGTTGGTGTGCGTGATTACGCGCCGTCAGACCCGCTAAAAGATGTACATTGGGCGGCGACTGCCCGTACCGGGACGTTACAAACTCGGGTGTACGAGCCGACGACATCCCATGTCCTGGCTTTAGTGCTCGATCTCGATACATTTGAGTTCTACTTTCAGGGTATTGATCCCGATCTGGTTGAGCATCTGATCAGTGTTACGGCCACGCTGGCTCAACACAGTATCGGTGCCGGTCATGCGGTTGGGCTGTACGTCAACGGCGCACCGGTCGAAGATGAGCATCTGGTACGGTTGCCGCCGGGCCGCAGTCCGCACCAGCTCGCCCAGATTATGGAGACCCTGGCGCGGCTGACGGCTTACTCAGTCTTACCCGGTGCCCGTCTGCTACGGCTGATGACGCCGGAACTGCATCCTGGTGCCACCATCGTGTTAATCGGTGCAGTTGCCTCCGATCCGATACGCGCAGCATTGCTACGCCTGCGAGAACTCGGTTTCCGGGTGGTCTGGCTCTTCTGCGGTGATCAGCCACCCCCAGCGATACCCGGTGTTCAGACCCATTGGACACCGCGACGAATCGAAGAACCAGACGCGATTTCTCCATCCTATACCCCAGGGGGGTAATCTGGATTACAGACAGGCACGCTTCGACCATGTTATACTCCTTCTTGCTGGCGGCGATAAAAGCGTCGCACAGTGAGATTATTGTGTGAATGATGCTGTTGCAAGGAGATGGTTGATATGCATCACAAAGTCGTTATTATTGGCTCTGGCCCGGCTGGCCTGACAGCGGCGCTCTACGCTGCACGGGCGAATCTTGAACCACTGGTTATTCGTGGCCTGCAACCGGGTGGCTTAATTGCCACGACCAGTGAAGTTGAAAATTATCCTGGTTTTGTTGATGGGATTGGTGGTTTCGAGCTGGCCGAGGCGATGGAAAAACAGGCGGCCCGTTTCGGTGCCCAATTTCTCGACTCGCTGGTGACGAAGGTAGAGGTTGCCCAGCGTCCCTTTACCATTCATACCGATAGCGGGCAGACGGTTACTGCCGATGCGATTATCGTCAGCACCGGCGCCTCGCCGCGCAAACTCGGCGTACCGGGTGAAGAAGAACTGGCCAATCGCGGCGTCAGCTATTGTGCTACCTGCGATGGCTTTTTCTTCCGAGGCAAGAAGGTCGTTGTTGTTGGTGGCGGAAACAGTGCACTTGATGAGGGTTTGTTCTTGACCCGGTATGTGGATGAATTAGTGATTGTCCATCGCCGTGATGCACTGCGCACCGATCCAATTTTACAGGAGCGCGCATTTAGCAATCCAAAAGTGCGTTTTGTCTGGAATTCAGTTGTGGTTGCGATCAATGGCAATGATAAGGTTGAGTCTGTTACCTTGCGTAATGTGCAGACCGGTGAGGTGAGTGAATTACCGACTGATGGAGTGTTTCCGTATATCGGACACGTGCCCAATACTGATTTGTTCCGTGGCATCCTTGAGCTGGATGAGGGTGGGTATATCGTGACCGATGGTCGTACCCGTACCAACATTCCCGGCATCTTTGCTGCGGGTGATGTGACCGATCATATCTATCGACAGGCCGTTACGGCTGCCGGCGATGGCTGCCGGGCAGCTATGGAGGCGACCTGGTATCTGGCCGAGCAAGAGCATGCCCGCTCGAAGGCAAAGGTGTCAGTTGCCTGACCTGGTTTTGAATTTATCTCTTCACAGGGGGGAAAGGTGTCGCTATAATAAGGCTACGATAGCAGCAAAGGAGGTGCCTATGACAGCGACACCCAACAACGATGAGCTGGTTGATGCTGGCGCACGGGAAGGTTTCGAGCACCTCGAGCAGGCCTACATTCTGGAATATCTACGCAGTCAAGGGTTGACTCTCGAACAGGTGCGCACGATGCCCGCCGATCAGGCCAAAGCGATTATGCGAGCGGCATCACTCTATGCTTCAACGCAAATGAGTGTGGTTGAAGCACGAGCGCATCTGGTTGAAGAATTGCACGGCGGGCCACGCGCATTGTAAGATTTGACTGCTGGCTCGCAGGGGAGGGAAGGCGGATTTGGTTATTGGCAGCCTTCCCTCAGTCTTTATGTTGCCCTTAATTACCCAATACCGCGTCTATGATAGCAACGGTGTCGCGCAGATCGGGCAGCAGGACATCCGGGCTGTATTCGGCCAGCTCTGCCATGCTGAACGGTCCGGTAGCGACTGCCACTGTCCGCGCACCGAATGACCGGCCACAGGCAATGTCACGCGGCGTGTCGCCGATAATCACCACGTCCGCTGGCGAGAATGCATAGCGATACCGCTCACTTGCTCGCCCTGCGGCAATCGGCGGGAGCGCCAAACGGTCAAAGTGATCGTCGCCATAAGCACCGGCTTCGACATCAAGCCAGCGAAGAAGGCCAGTACACTCTAGCTTGATCCGGGCCGCCGAAGCGACGTTGCCGGTCAGGGGCGCCTGATAAGCGTGGCTCGAAAGAGCATGCAACGCTTCCACCACACCGGCAAACACGGTGGAGCGTGCAATCAACGCTTCCCGTTGGGCGGTGAGTTCGGCGGTGTACAGGGCAATAAACTCTTGCAAACGTGACTGAATGGTGGCTTCGTCCACTGAAGGGAGACTCTCGCGGATAATCTGCCAGTCGGTTTTACCGGCGTATGAGGTGCGTTCGATCCGCACATGTGGGCCAACCAGTTGCCGCAATGCGGTACGCATAGCATTCGCGGCAATACCATCCGTCGAAAGCAAGGTACCGTCGATATCCCACAGCAATAACCGTCTCATTGTGACTCTCATCGGTGATCGTGGATTCAGCGGGATGGATTATTTCCGATTAATTCGGTGATCGTTTGTAATAACTCATCTAAGTCGGTTGGTTTGGTCAGGAAGCGATCAAAGCCTGCCGCTATAGCCGCACGCCGATCACCCTCGCCGAGACCACTCAGGGCAATAGCCGGGCATTGCCTCAGTGTTGGATGAGTGCGCAACTGTTGCAGCAGCTCAAATCCGTTACAATCCGGCAGACGCAGATCTATCATAAAAAGGGCCGGCAGCGAGATCGGGGCAGCCAGTGCGGCTGCCCCGGTAGCGGCAACTGTGACCTCGAAGCCGTGCCCACGGAGAAAGATAGCGAATAACTGCTGCATCAGCAGATTATCTTCGACGAGCACGATCTGCATGATTCTCTCCCGTTGTGGTGCAATGAGGGTTCGATAGTGCCGGCACCCCTCATTGCACCACCCACGTTGCTTTATGGATAGACTCCGCGCGTCGTGTTGGCATCGGCCACCCGCTGTACCGCCAGGAGATACGCGGCGAGACGGAGCGGAATCTGGCGTTGGGTAGCCATTGCGTACACCTGATCAAATGCACCGACAATAATGCGTTCCAGTTTCTCGTTGATGTCTTGTTCGTCCCAGAAAAACTCTTGCAGTCCCTGCACCCACTCGAAATAGGAGACAATCACCCCACCGGCGTTAGCCAGAATGTCGGGTACGATGATGATCCCCCGTTCACCGAGAATGGCATCAGCGTCGGGAGTTGTCGGCCCGTTTGCCCCTTCCACAATGAGTTTGGTGCGGATGCGTTCGGCATTATTCCCGGTAATCTGGTTTTCGAGCGCTGCCGGGATCAGGACATCACACTCCAATTCGAGTAATTCGCTCCCGCTGATACGTTCTATACCAGGTGCCTGGTACCCCTCAAGCAAATGGAACGACTGGCGGTCGGTGTACGTCCGCATCGCTGGAATGTCAAGCCCGTGGGCACAGTAGTAACCGCCAGAGGCGTCAGCAACCCCGATAATCTTACAACCGAGTTGATGCAGCAGATACGCCGCTGTACTACCGACGTTGCCAAACCCTTGCACAACGATACGCAATCCTTCGAGTGGCCAGTCGAGTTTACGCGCCATTTCGCGAACCATCAGCATCACGCCGCGCCCGGTTGCCTCTACCCGGCCTAACGAGCCACCAACATTGACCGGCTTGCCGGTGATGACAGCAGGTACAGTGTAGCCGCGATGCATCGAAATCGTGTCCATAATCCAGGCCATTACCTGGGCATTGGTGCCAACATCGGGCGCAGGAATATCTTTTTCTGGGCCGAGCAGGATGCTGATTTCAGTGGCAAAACGTCGGGTCAGTCGTTCCAGTTCGCCGATTGACAGTCGTTTGGGATCGACGATCACCCCGCCCTTCGCACCGCCGTAGGGAATGTTTACCAGCGCACATTTCCAGGTCATCCACATCGCCAGTGCCCGCACTTCATCGATATCAACGCTGGGATGGTAGCGGATACCGCCCTTTACCGGGCCACGGCTCAGATTGTGTTGTACCCGATAACCGGTGAAGACCTGAGTGGTACCATCGTCCATCTGCACCGGGAAGTTGACCGTCAGCTCCCGCTGCGGTACACGCAGAATAGCGCGAATATCATCGGGCAAATTCAGCATCTCGGCGGCCTGATCGAACTGTCGTTGAGCGACGTGGAACGGATTAATCTGGTGAGACGTCATTGTCTTTTCCTCTTCATTGATGCAATTCGTTGTGACCTGTGCTTCATATTGTTTATGACTCTATCGCCCTTGGAGACGATAAGGGTTACTACCGGCTCACACGTGTTGCGGCCATTCGCGAGCCTGTTATGCAAGACATGCGAAGGCTAAACCGCTCGCCGTTGGCAAGCGCTCCTGATTATACCAGATATGATGTTTCTGATGAAAGCCGGTCTAATCCAGGGTGTCTTTCACGTTCGCCGATAGATGCCCGGTAGCTACCTGTACGCACCGGTATCACGAGAGTTCTTTACGCATATACAGCCATCCACTCTGCCCGAAGAACAGTCGTCCGAAGAACGAATGGCGAACATGCATTGCCTGAAAGCCCAGCCGCTCGTACAACGTGCGAGCGGCTTGATTCGTTTCGCGGACGTAAAGACCGAGGTAGGTCAGTGAGCGGGCACGTGCCTCTTCTTCGGCGTATTGTAGCAATGTGCGGGCTACACCGCGTCGTCGCCAGGCGGGTGTTACGGCGACATCGGCGATAAACCCTTCGCCATAGCCGATCTGGTGGTCGAGCAGTGACAGTGCGAAGAGTGAGCGGAGTGCGCCCCACCATCCCAGTATCTCGAAGAATGCCGACTCAGCGAAACCACCGCTACCGGCTACCATGTCGCGGGTGCGCAGGCTAATGGTGCCGATAATGTGATCAGCATACTCAGCCACGAACATCCCACGCAGGGCTGCTGGCCCTTGCCGTCGCCACCCGGTAGCCAGCGCACGCGCACCGCGTTCGCTCCCCTGGGGGCCGAATGCTGCGCCAAAGGTGTCGGCAAACGCTTCTCGATGCAAGGCAACAATTGCATCAATATCGCTCAGGCGTGCCGGACGAATCGTAATATCACTGGCCGAGGTGCCAGCTTGTGGCGGTATCGTGGCGTACATGCGCACACAGGATCAAGATGCTTTCAAGCCGGCAAGCTGAAGTTCCAGCCGCTGTGCAATATCGCGATACATGTCTCCACGTCGCTCGGCGGCTGCCAGTTTACGCTGCAAAAGTACGATATATCCCACTGCTGCGCCGAGGGCAGCTATTAAGAACCAACGCATATATCCTCCTTTGCCTTTCGTTGCATATTCTAGCGCAGACCTGACCGGGATTCAAGCCAGAATGCAGAGAGCCAACGGATTGATGTCGATGCACAGGTTGCGTGGCGTCAAGTATGGACTACGTGAGTTTTTCCCCTGCCATCTATGCGCTGGGTTTGCCGTATGTATGGCGCAGGCTGAAGTCAGTGCTACGTTGTGGTGTCCACTATCTAATCGGTAACCGGGCGATGGCGTTGTCGCCAGGCGTGATAGATGGCGATGCTGCCAGCGATAGCCGCATTGAGTGAGCCAACCTGACCGACTATCGGCAAGCGAACTAAAAAGTCGCACCGTTCCCGTACCAGGCGGGCGATACCGGTGCCTTCCGCGCCGATGACCAGGGCCAGCGGGAGATCGAGGTCAACGGCATCAATATCCTGGGCCTGTTCATCTTGTTCGAGACCGACCACCCAAATGCCGGCGTGCTGCAACTCTTCGATAGTCTGATTGAGGTTTGTCACCATAGCGACACGCAAGTACTCTACAGCACCGCTACTGGCGTTAACGACTGCCGGTGTGATCTCGGCAGCACGCCGACCGGGAATGACCACGCCGTGGCATCCTACCGCTTCGGCAGTGCGGAGCAGGGTGCCGATATTCTGCGGGTCTTGCAGATGGTCGAGCAACAAGAGTAATGCTGCCTCTCGGCGTTCGGCAGCGGCATCGAGACAGGTATCGAGTTCAACGTAAGGGTACGGTCCGGTCTCTAACATGACCCCTTGATGATTGGCATCACGTAGTCGGCGGTCGAGGGTCTGACGTTCGATTCGTTCAACCGGCACCCCGGCCTGTTGAGCCAGATTGATGATTTCAGCGATAATACCGCTTTCCTGCACACTTTGCGAGACATACAAACGGTGGAATACGCGACGGCGGGCGCGAAGAGACTCACGTACCGCGTTGCGTCCGTATAGCAACTCGGTTGCCATAATCAACTCTCTCAAGCTATGTGCCGGTGTTTACCACACCAGCAAGGGTCTACAGACCAAAGGCATCTTTGATGCGCCCGAAAAACCCTTCATCGTGATGATCATCACCGGAGGGGGTGAAGGTTTGGGCTAATTCCTGGAACAAACGTCGCTGTTGCTCGGTCAATTTGGTAGGGATGTCTACCCGGATCACCACAATCTGATCGCCGCGCCCTTGTTGGCGGAGATAGGGTACACCTTTGCCGCGCAGGCGAAACGTCTGTCCGTGTTGGGTTCCGGGCGGGAGGTGCAACCGCTCACTTCCTTCGAGAGTCGGCACACTCACCTCCCCGCCGAGTGCCGCCTGAGCGACATTCACGGTCAGATTGAGGATAATATCGTTGCCATCACGCTCGAAGATGGGATGAGGCTGAATATCAAGGGCGACATACAGGTTGCCGGGTGGCCCATCGCGGGGACCAGCCTCACCTTCACCGCTGATGCGGATTTGTTGTGTTCCATCGACACCGGCAGGCACGCGCACCGTGATCTTGCGGGTCTGGCGCACCCGTCCTTCACCGCGGCACTCACGGCAGGGAATGGGAATGACATAACCAGTACCGCCACAGGTGTCACAGGTGGTGACAGTGACCATATTGAAGATGGGGGCACGCTGGCGAATCTCACCGGTACCGCCACAGCGGGGACAGCGGGTTGGTTCTGTACCCGGTTCAGCTCCAGAGCCTTGACACGCCGGGCAGGTTTCGAGCCGGCGAAACTCGATCTCCTTTTCGGTACCGAATACAGCTTCTTCAAAGGTGAGTCGCAGCGTGTAGCGCAGATCGGCACCACGTAATGGCCCACGTGTGCTGCGCCCCACACCGGCACCTCCGAAGAAGGCATCGAAGATCGAGCTAAAGGGATCAACCCCGCCAAACGGATCGGCGCCGACACCACCAAAACCGGGTGGATTATGGCCGAAACGGTCATACATTGCCCGCTTCTGCTCGTCGGAGAGCACTTCGTAGGCTTCGTTGATCTCCTTGAATTTCGCTTCAGCGTCCGGCGATTTATTGACATCGGGGTGGTACTGACGGGCCAGACGGCGAAACGCCTTCTTGATTTCGTCGGGCGTCGCACTGCGGCTCACCCCGAGCACTTCGTAGTAGTCGCGCTTGGCACCCGCTGTCATAATTCATTCCTCGTGACGAATGCTGCCATCGAGCAGCACGGTGTGTACCGACCTACCGCTATCTCTACTCTTTAACCTCATAATCTCCTTCGACCGTGCCGGCAGCATCATTTGACGTTGTCGTGACTGTGATCTGTTGCAGAGCAACGGCCAGTTCAGCGATTCGATTGCGAATCATCTGCTCATCATCATTGGCAACCACACTGCGTAGGGCCATCATCTTCTCTTCAACAGTGCTCCGCAGAGCCGGGTCGAGGGTGTCACCGGCTTCGCGTAACGACTTTTCGGCAGTGTACAGAATGCTATCAGCCTGATTCCGTGCTGCAATCAGCTCACGACGGCGGCGATCCTCTTCTGCGTGCAGTTCGGCATCGCGCACCATCTGCTCGATCTCTTCTTTCGACAGACCGGAAGAGGCAGTAATTGTTATCCGCTGTTCCTTACCGGTTGCCTTATCACGCGCACTGACGCTCACAATCCCATTGGCGTCAATATCGAACGTTACTTCAATTTGCGGCACACCGCGGGGAGCTGGCGGGATACCCGACAACTCAAAGCGACCGAGACTCTTGTTATAGCGCGCTTCGGCCCGTTCACCCTGCAAGACATGAATTTCTACACTGGTCTGGTTATCGCTAGCGGTTGAAAAAACCTGACTCTTGCGGGTTGGGATAGTCGTGTTGCGCTCGATAAGTGGCGTCATAACGCCGCCATAGGTTTCAATACCGAGCGTTAACGGTGTCACATCGAGCAGCAGAATATCTTTGACTTCACCACCCAGTACACCAGCCTGGATAGCGGCACCAATGGCTACTACCTCATCTGGGTTCACGCTGCGGTTCGGCTCTTTGCCAAAGAAATTGCGGACAGCGGCCTGAATTGCCGGCATCCGGGTCTGACCACCAACCAGAATAATCTCATCGATCTGGCTGGGTTGTAAACCGGCGTCACGCAGCGCCTGGCGAACCGGCCCCATGCTGCGCTCGATTAAATCAGCACAGAGCTGTTCGAGGCGCGAACGGGTTAGCGTAGCGCTCAGATGTTTCGGGCCACTGGAATCTGCCGTAATGAACGGCAAACTGATCTCGGTCTGCATCAACGAGCTAAGCTCCATCTTAGCCTTTTCGGCCGCTTCTTTCAGGCGCTGAAGCGCTACCCGGTCGTTGCGCAAATCGATCCCGTGTTCTTTCTGAAACTCATCGGCCAGCCAATCAATAATCCGCTGGTCAAAATCGTCCCCACCGAGGTGAGTGTCGCCACTGGTGGCCTTTACCTCAATCACACCTTCGCTCAGCTCAAGAATACTGACGTCGAAAGTGCCGCCACCCATATCGTAGACGACCACCAGCTCATCCTGGCCCTTCTTATCCAGGCCGTAGGCAAGCGCACTGGCCGTTGGCTCGTTCACAATACGCAGCACCTCGAGGCCGGCAATCTTTCCGGCATCTTTCGTCGCCTGGCGCTGGCTATCGTTAAAGTAAGCCGGGACAGTAATCACCGCTTGAGTTACCGGCTCACCGAGGTATGCCTCGGCATCGGCCTTGAGCTTCTGCAAAACCATCGCCGAAATCTCTGGCGGGGCATACTCACGGCCGGCCATTAAAACGCGCACATCGCCGTTGGGAGCCGCCGTGAGTTGATACGGCACCAACTCTTTGTCGCGTTGCACCGAAGGCTCATTAAACTTACGGCCAATAAACCGCTTCACCGAGAAGATCGTATTCTCAGGATTAGTGACGGCTTGTCGGCGGGCAACCTGACCGACAACCCGCTCACCAGATTTCGTAATTGCAACAACAGAGGGGGTCAGGCGCGAACCTTCAGCGTTGGGGATGACGACCACATCACCCCCTTCAACCACTGCAACGACCGAATTCGTTGTCCCCAAATCAATCCCAATCACTTTTGGCATTGGTAATTACCCTTTACCTTACACAGGCTTTTGGTGACTTTATCCGCGACCTACCTTGACCATACTCGGACGGATCACGCGATCGTGAAGCAGATAACCACGCTGCAATTCGGCGATGACCTTACCTTCCTGTCCCTCTGCATCTTCATAAATAACTGCTTCGTGAAGGTTGGGGTCAAATTCTTGCCCCAGTGCCTCAATCGGCTTAACCCCCTCACTTTCGAGGATGGTACGCAATTTCTGGGCAATGAGTTGCGTGCCCTGCCACCACGGTGTTTCGGCAATGTCAGGTGGAATGTTAGCAATAGCACGCTCGAAATCATCGAGTACCGGCAGCAGCTTTAAGATCAGAGCTGCGCCAGCATTCCGCACCAGCTCGCTGCGTTCAGTTTCGGTGCGGCGCTTGAAATTGCGGTAATCGGCGACTGCTCGCATCCACTGATCCTTGTACTCGGCAGCCTGGGCTTCGGCCTGCGCCAGGCGGTTTTGCAGATCGGCAATGACGGCTGCCGGATCAGCGGCTTCAGACGTAGCAGCCTCTACCGTCGTGTCAGGAGTTTCGGCTACAGCCTTGTCTGCTGACTGAGGTGCAGCAGCTTCGGTGGTTGTCTCAGGTTTCACTTCCTCAGTGTCTGGCATAGGTTCCTCTCATTATCTACTATACACCGCCTATCGTTCAGCGGCAGGTTCTATATCAGAAGGACGGGTATTAACGTGGTACAGATCGGCCAGCAGATTACTCATCAGCGACGCGATATAACGCACGGTTGAGATTGATCGTGGGTAAGCCATCCGGGTCGGCCCAATCACACCGAGCACACCTACCAATGCGCCTTCAACGCCATAGCGGGCCAGGATAACACTATAATCGCGCATCGCATCTTCACCATGTTCGCCACCGATAATCACCTGAACGCCACCAGAGGCGAGGGCCTGGGGGATCAGCGGACTCAGACCACGACCACTCTTCAGAATCTCCAGCGTGCGGCGCAGGCGTTCAATGGCTCGCTCGGCATCATCACGGCCACTGGCAGGCAAAAATTCCGGCTGGCTCAGCATTTCCAGGATGCCATCGGAATAAATCTGTTCCTGGGCCTGCTCTTCAAACACACTCATTGCCCGTACCACCAGATCGACGAGTGAGCGTTCAAACTCGCTCAGGGGCACCCCATTAAAGGTTGCGATAGCGGCCAGCTCCTCGGCCCGGCTGAGCGTGGCATCAGCCAGTAAATCGCTCACCAGCCCGGCAGCGCGACGCAGGTCTTCGGGAGTCCGTCCCGGCTCGATAGGCAGCGTCTGTTGCTTCACAATCCCACCGTGAAGGACAATCACTGCCAGCGCCATCGTCTCGTGGATCGCGATCAGCTCCAGGCTCTTAAAGCGGAGCTGCTCGGCGCGGGGCGCAGTGGCCACCGAGGCATTGTGTGCCGTGCGGGCCAGCACTGCACAGGCCAGTTGTACCCACTGATCGAGTTCCCCACGCACCTGATAAAACTGGTGGCGGATCATGCGCTGTTCGGCGGGGGACAGGGTGGTGCGCTCCATTAAATTCTCGACAAAAAAGCGATAGCCAGCATCGGTCGGAATCCGCCCGCCCGACGTATGCGGATGGGTGAGAAACCCCAACTCTTCGAGCGCAGCCATATCATTACGCACAGTCGCCGAGGAGACGGGAAGGCGATATTTACGCACCAGCGTCTCGGAGGCAACTGGCGTTGCCGTATCAACAAACTCTTGAATGACCAGCTTGAGTATCATCTGCCGGCGTTCGGTCAGAGGTCCGCTCATCGCTGTATCCTGCCTCGCTGGTCGCTGGTTAGCACTCGTGAGGTGAGAGTGCTAAGTCTTCTAACGTAAAAGGTTGGCGTGCATCTGATGCACGCCGTTAGAGAGTATAGCACAAGTTTCGCCACTTGTCACGGGGGGAGATGCACTTGGGTCTGGGGCAACGGTTGTGTCAAGGCGCAAAGACACCACCGCTACGTATGGCTACCTGACAATCTGCGGCAGAAAGACAAGATATCCAGGCGTGAGTTTACTCACAAATACATCATGGGCACCGTTATATGATGGGTCATACGCTCCGTTATTCGTAGGGAAATCGGCAGAATCAGTCCATCCCGCGACGTAGATATTGCTTTGCGTATCAACAGTCAGACCGAAAGCCCTGTCAGTGTCACTACCGCCGAGGAAGGTACTGAAGCTTAAACTCGACAAGTCATCGTTAAGAACACTGACAAAAACATCATCGCCACCATTATGTGAGGCATCAGGCACCCCCGGCGTGATCGGGAAATTGGTGGAACTGGTATTACCTGTCACAAACACATTACCTTGAGAGTCAACATGCATGGCGATAACATATTCACCTCCAGATCCACCAAGGAGAGAACTGGTGATTGGATTAGAAAGATTGTTGTCGAACTTGAGAATGAAAGCATCGTTACTACCATTAGGTGATGTGTCGTATGCACTGGTGGTGAGAGGAAATCCGGCCGACCAGGTATCGCCGGCAATATACAGGTTGTCATCAGCGTCAACAAATAACGCGTAAGCGAAATCCCAACTTTCACCGCCGAGGAAGGTACCGGCTTCAAGGCTGGTCAAATTACTGTTCAATTTGCTAATAAAGATGTCACTGATACCATTATAGGAACTATCAAATGCACCGGATGCAGTTGGAAAGTTATTAGAGTCAGTGCTTCCTATAGTGTATACTGATCCCTGACTATCGAGAGTGATAGCGGTAGGTTTATCATAGCTACTTCCACCCAGGAACGTGCTGGCAACCAGAGTACTCAAGTTTTCATCTAACTTACTCACGAACGAATCGACACCTCCATTGTACGAGGTAGCGAAGGCGCCAGGGATAGTTGGAAAATCTGTAGATGTAGTATATCCTGCTACATAAACATTGCCTTGATTATCAACGACAACGTCTTTGACAGCATCGAAATTGCTTCCACCCAGGAAAGTACTGGCGATCAGATTAGTTAAATTACTGTTTAATTTACTGATGAACGTATCAAGTGTGTCATCGAGCGAGGTGTCATATGCTCCTGTTGTAGATGGAAAGTCGTTGGATATCGTTCTGCCAGCGACGTAGACATTACCCTGAGCGTCAAGAGTAATAGCATCAATTATTTCAGAACCACTCCCGCCTAAAAATGTACCAGCCATCAGATTGGTGAGATCACTGCTAAGTTTGGTTACGAAGGCGTCAAAGTAGCCATTGGATGTATGATCATATGATGTTGAACTAGTTGGGAAACCTTTATTTTCAGTATACCCTGCTATATAGACGTTATTTTGATCATCGATAGCAATAGTATTAGCAACATCATTACCACTGCCACCGAGAATTGTACTCGCCAGTAGTGTGGAAAGATTGCTGCTAATTTTGCTTGCGAAGGCATCACCGGCATAGTTGCCTGTGCCAATGTAGTATACTTCAAATACTCCTTCGGTAGTTGGGAAGTTGTCGGAGCGAGTTTCTCCTGTTATGTACATATTTCTCTGATTGTCTAAAGTGATATTACTTATTTCATCATCATTACTGCCACCCAAAAAAGTACTGATCATAAGTAAAGTCAGATCATTGCTCAGCTTACTCACGAAACCATCGCCACTCCCATTTTGGGTTGTATTATACGCGCCTAAAGTAGTTGGAAAATTTGCTGAATAAGTCTTTCCTGCAACATAAATATTGTTTTGAGTATCTAGTATTAAAGTTTTAGCCTCATCTATGTCAGTTCCTCCAAGCAAAGTGCTGGCAGAAAGACTAGATAGGTTACTATTTAGTTTGCTTACGAAAGCATCGCTGAAACCTCCATTGTAGAATTTATCATACGCTTCATTGGTTGTTGGAAAGTCGTCAGATATTGTTGATCCCACAACATAGATGTTGGTTTGATCATCAATCACAATGTCAAAGATATATTCGCTATCGCTACCTCCAACGAAAGTGCTACTGTTAAGGGTAGTCAAATCATTGCTTAGTTTGCTTATAAACCCATCTCCTCCGTAGAATGGTGTCCCACCATCATACACCGTATCGTAGGAACCCGAAGTCGTGGGAAAGTCAGCAGAGGAAGTCTGTCCCGCTACATAGATATTGCCCAGGCTATCAATAACGATGCCGAAAGCCTCATCAAGTTCACTTCCACCCAGAACAGTACTGGCGATTAGGGAGGTCAGATTATTGTTTAGCTTGCTGATAAAAGCATCATTGTCACTGCTACTGCTATCGTATGACCCCGGCGTTGTTGGAAAGCCAGTTGCCCCAGTCATTCCAGTTACATATACATTACCTTGATTATCCAAAGCGATATCGTTAGCGACATCAAATCCTTCTTTGCCGATAAAAGTACTGGCAATCAGGTTAGATAAGTTGTTATTTAGCTTTGCAATAAAAACATCAGCAGTACCGGAACTGCTATGGGTATTATCATATACTCCTGAAGTGACTGGAAAGTTGTCTGACTCAGTCCATCCTGTTACGTATACATTGCCTTGTGAGTCTATAGTGATTGCAGTACCTGTATCACCTTCACCACCATCGATGAACGTACTTGCGACTAAAGTGGTTAAATCGTTACTCATCTTACTAACAAAAACATCACCATCATCGTATATGTTACCTCTGAACGATTCATTGTCATTTTGGGATGTGTCGAATGCTCCTGATGTGGTTAGAAAATTACTAGAGCCGGTATGCCCCGTCACATAAACGTTACCATTAGCATCTACGCTAATTGCTTTACCCAGATCACTCCCACTCCTACCCGGATCACCCAAAAACGTACTTGTCGCCAGCATCGTTGCCACACTGGTTTGCGCAGGTGCTGGCGAGTTGTATTCACCGTTACCGAACGACGTGCCAATTGGTGCCTTGACAATCCCGTCGGCTACGATAACCGGCGCGATGGTCAAGTGATGTGGTACTCCAGTGCGAGTTACCGCCTCCAGCAGTGGTAACAGCAAGCGTTGGTTGCCGGCCTGTACAGCCAGTTCACCATCAGTAATTCCAATCACGTCGCCACCACTCACCTGCATCTCAATACGAGTAAGCATAGCAGGATCATCGGTGATAGCGCCGATGCGTAGCCGTTGTTCGGTCACGGTCAGCTCTAGCATCAATCCCGGCGTCAGTGTTATATGTACTGCTTCCCATACCGGTACGCCTGTCTGCCAGCGACTGGTGTCGTTGCCGGTCAGGAATGAAACTTCGGTTGCCAGAGGCCCGTGCAGGTTGACCTGGGATGCGGTGTGGCTCCCCGCAACGTTGAACGACAGGGTGAGTGGTGGAGCGTCGTTGACGGACAGGTGTAGCTGGCCGTCAATTCTCATTACCAGACGGGCATTACGGCCAGGCAGCATTGCCACAACGTTAGGGTCAAACTGGCCGTGATTTTCGATGAAGAAGTTGCTATCAGCGCGAGCGTAAGAAAGTGGCGGTGCCGGTGATGGGTCAAGCGAAGGAAGTGTGGCAGTGAGCGATTGGATCAGAGTGAGAAGTAAGACCAGTATCAGGTTGAGGGTCAGGATCGCTGGTAGTGGACGATGAAAATGGGGAAAGGGTGTCGTTAAGCGTGGGGAAGAAGTGCTGGTTATCGTGCACCTCTCAGGTGAAGTAGTTCACCGATCAGGAGGGCATTACAGGGCGTGGTTTAGGGGCGGAGGAATGTGTGGTGATGACGACAATGCACGTCTGGTGTTGTGATTGTGGTGGGGTTGATCACCAGATTAGAATAATCGTAGTAATACCAATTATTCGTTGTCAAGCTACGCCTGACAATGGACAGGTTAATATTTCTGCACTGTGGGCTATTGTTACCCGATGTGGTGTAATGAGGTGCCATTAGGTTGGGGAAGACTTTCAACTCTGTTTCGATCTGGTCGAATTGGTAGAGAGATTTGGTCGCCAGGCAGCGTTATCATGCTCCAGGGACAATATCTGGCTTATCGATGGTGATGCAAGCGAGTCCTGGTTGGGCAAAGAGAGCACTGGAGAAGTCCTCATTCTTGTTCATTTCGGCTTTCCCAGGGCCGATTGATGTTTGTTGTTAGTATGATGTGCGAGGCACTGCCACCTGCTGTTGTGTGAGGATGTCATTCAGCGGAGTCTGTGCTCGTGGATAGCCAGGGTGGTCTTCTTTCATTGTGTGATCTGGTCGTCTCTTCCCGCTCTCTATGTCTCAGGCCACCCTTTCTCTGATCGCCTTGCTAAGATATTGAACCAACAATTACGCCCCCCACTCCCGTTCCAGGGCACTCTCGCTATCACCTAAAAGATGACGGGTTGCCGGGGCATAATTGCCCGGCATGGTACGGAGTGCGACAGCCAGCGTTGCCAGGTCGGAGGGATAGGTAATCCGAAACCAGAGTGGGAGGCGCGCAACGTGCAGGCCACGTCGTTGTAGACTGTCCAACCAGGGGCGAAGCTCTTCTAAGGTTACCGGAATCCTGCCTATCGCTGTTGATTGACGTACTCCCAGCGCATACCAGCCGCCACGATCACACAGGCCGATCACCAGGTCTGCCCAGTTATCCAGCAATGTATACGCATCGCGGATGCGGCTTTCGGGAAGGTGAGGAGTGTCGCCGCTCAGGATCAACAACGGCCTCTCAACCGCTTCAGCAGCGATCTGAATGGTCGTAGTGATACGAGCAGGAACACCGGTTACCCGCAGAACCAGTGCCTGAAGGTCGGTGACAAAGGCGTTAGACCACCAACTAGCCTCAATGCCAAAGGTCTCCCGCAGAGCAGATGATCGGTCGAGGATCAGGGTTGTGCGCTGCATGCGCTTCTCCAGTAGTACCTGTATGCGAAACCACGCCTATTATAGACGGTCGTAGTCTTTCATGGAACAGGAAAGTTGAGCTGAAGTTAAAAAATAGATGAAATTTTTGTGCCGAACGGTTACAGAATGAAGCAATCATCACCGCTGGTTGCCTGAGTTTTATCAGTAGCCTTCCCTTGCTATGTCTATACTGGTACAAGGCAGGCAAAACGATTCCTGCATACAGGCAAGGAGGCAATAATGGGATCTCGACGGATTACACTCGATGGCAATGAAGCGGTTGCGAATGTTGCCTATCAACTGAGTGAAGTGATAGCGATTTATCCGATAACTCCTTCAACCCCGATGGGGGAACTGGCCGATGCCTTTGCCGCCACCGGTAAACCTAATCTGTGGGGTGTTGTGCCCACTGTTTACGAGATGCAATCAGAGGGTGGAGCTGCCGGTGCGCTGCATGGTGCGATGCAGACCGGCGCCTTGACAACGACGTTTACGGCATCTCAGGGCTTGTTGTTGATGATCCCGAACCTGTTTAAGATGGCGGCTGAGATGACCCCCGGTGTCTTTCATGTGGCTGCCCGGGCCGTCGCGACGCAGGCATTATCAATCTTTGGCGATCAATCCGATGTGATGGCAGCGCGGACGACCGGTGTAGGCATGCTGGCTTCGGCTTCAGTCCAAGAGGCGCAAGATTTGGCCCTGATTGCCCACGCCAGTTCGCTGGCCGGGAAGTTGCCAGTGATCCACTTCTTCGATGGATTTCGTACTTCACACGAAGTAAATACAATCATTGCACTTGAGGATGGCGAAATCCGGGCCATGATTAAAGATGAGTGGATTCATGATCAGCGAGCGCATGCGTTGTCGCCAGAACATCCGGTCATTCGCGGTACCGCACAGAATCCCGATGTAGCGTTTCAAGCCCGTGAGCGTATCCAGCCGATTCTCGATACCTTCCCTGCCGTTGTGCAAGAGCAGATGGATCGTTTCGCCGGTATCACCGGTCGGCAGTATCACCTCTTCGACTATTTCGGCGCGCCTGATGCCGAGCGAGTGATTGTAGTGATGGGTTCGGGTGGTGAGACAGCCCGTGAGACCGCCTTTTATCTCAATCGACAGGGGGAGAAGGTTGGGGTGATACAGGTTCGGCTCTTCCGTCCGTTTGCAGAGGCCGCATTCCGTGCCGTCCTGCCGCCAACGGTGAGAGCGATTGCCGTACTTGACCGCACTAAAGAACCGGGAGCTGCCGGTGAACCGCTCTTCCTCGACGTCGTTGCCGCCCTGCGTGGGCAGCCGATCACGATCATCGGTGGCCGCTATGGCCTCTCGTCGAAGGAGTTTACGCCAGGCATGGCGGCAGCAGTATTTGCCGAGCTGAACAAGCCCCAACCGAAAGCGCACTTTACTGTCGGTATTATCGACGATGTGAGCAACACTAGCCTCGAATATGATCCGGACCTCTGTATCGATCCGCCGGGTACCGTCCGTTGTGTGTTCTGGGGGCTTGGTTCTGATGGTACCGTCGGCGCAAACAAGAATAGTATCAAGATCATCGGTGATAGTAGCGAAGGTGATGCCGAACGTTACGCTCAGGGCTATTTCGTTTATGACTCGAAAAAATCGGGATCGGTAACCATTTCGCACCTGCGCTTCGGCCCATCACCGTTAGCAACGCCCTACCTGATCGGCAAGGGTCAGGCACAATTCGTCGCCTGCCATCAGTTTAGCTTCCTCGAACGGTTTGATGTGTTGCAGTATGCCGCACCCGATGGGGTCTTCCTGCTGAATAGCCCCTATGGCCCGGATCAGGTCTGGCATCAGTTACCGTCAGTGGTACAGCACAAGATTCGTGATCTGAAGCTACGCTTCTATGTGATTGATGCCACCGCTGTCGCCAATGAAGTCGGCATGCGCGGACGTATTAATACCGTGATGCAGACCTGTTTCTTTGCCATTAGCGGTGTGCTGCCGCACGATGAGGCAATTGCTGCGATCAAGCAGGCTATTAAGAAGACATACGGTCGGCGTGGCGAGACGGTGGTACGGCAGAACTGGGCAGCCGTGGATCGCACCCTTGATCGCCTCTACGAAGTGCCCATTCCACCGCCGACTGAAGATAACGGTCTGGCGATGCGACCGCCGGTACCGGCCAACGCCCCCGCATTTGTACGGGATGTCCTGGGCGCGATGATTGCCGGTCGCGGTGATGAGTTGCCGGTAAGTGCAATTCCAATCGACGGTTCGTTCCCCACCGGGACAACCAAATGGGAGAAGCGTAATATCGCGCTCGAAATACCGGTCTGGGATCCGAATATCTGTATCCAATGCAACAAATGTGTCTTCGTCTGTCCGCACGCGACGATTCGGGCGAAGGTGTACCCTGAAGAGGCACTCGCCGGCGCTCCTGAAGGCTTCCAGAGCGCACCGGCCCGCTTCAAAGAGTTTCCCGGCCAGCGTTACACCTTGCAGGTTGCACCCGAAGATTGTACCGGTTGTGGCCTCTGTGTTGAAGCCTGTCCGGTGAAAGACAAGCGGGCTGTCGGTCGCAAGGCCGTCAATCTCCAACCACAAGCCCCCATTCGCGCACGTGAGGTGACGTACTGGGACTTCTTCATCTCGCTGCCTGACATTGACCGCACGCAGATCCCGATGGGTAGCGTGAAGCATACGCAGTTGTTTGTGCCGCTGATGGAGTTTTCCGGCGCATGCGCCGGCTGTGGCGAGACACCCTATCTCAAGTTGTTGAGCCAGCTTTTTGGTGATCGGGCGATCATCGCAAACGCGACCGGTTGCTCGTCGATCTACGGTGGGAACTTGCCGACCACCCCGTGGACGACCAACGTCGAGGGGCGGGGACCGGCCTGGTGTAACTCGCTCTTCGAGGATAACGGTGAGTTTGGGCTGGGGATGCGGTTGAGCATCGATCAGCAACTCGCGCATGCGCAGATGCTGCTTCAGCGGTTACGGCCATTGCTCGGTGCTGAGTTTGTTGAAGACTTGCTCAATGCCGATCAGCGCACAGAAGCCGGGATTCGTGAACAGCGTGAACGGGTAGCTATCCTCAAGCAGCGCCTGACCGAGCTGTTGCAGGATAATCCGCCAGAAGCACCACAGATGCGTGATCTACTGGCGCTGGCCGATGTGCTGATCCGACGCAGCATCTGGATTGTGGGGGGTGATGGCTGGGCCTATGACATTGGCTTCGGTGGTCTTGACCACGTCTTCGCCTCGGGGCGCGACGTGAACATTCTGGTGTTGGATACGGAAGTCTACTCCAACACCGGTGGCCAGGCCAGCAAATCAACGCCAACCGGTGCAGTTGCCAAGTTCGCCGCCGGTGGCAAGGGTGGCGTGAAGAAAGACCTGGCCCAGATTGCGATGACCTACGGTGATGTCTATGTAGCCCGCGTCGCGTTTGGGGCCGACGATGTCCAGACTCTGCGCGCCTTCCAGGAGGCTGAAGCCTATCCCGGTGTTTCACTCATCATTGCCTACAGCCACTGCATTGCGCACGGCTACGATCTGCGCCGTGGGCTTGAACAACAGCGCCTGGCCGTCGAGTCGGGGATCTGGCCACTCTATCGTTACAACCCGGCCATTCACGAAGGTTCACCGCTGACGATTGACTCGAAGGCACCGACTGTCGATCCTGAAGTCTACCTGCGTGGCGAAGGACGCTTCCAGATGTTGCAACAGGCCAATCCGGCTCGCTACGAGCAGTTACTTGCCAGTTTGCGGCGGCAGGTAGCGTTGAAATGGTCCCATTTACAGTGGATGGCGAATGAGCTGCTGGCTGAAACGAAGGAGGGGCTGCGATGATTGATCTGAGTACGACCTATCTGGGGATGCCACTGCGCACACCGCTGGTCGCCGCGGCGTCTCCGATTAGCCGGAACGTTGAGCTGGCCCGCCAGCTTGAAGAGGCCGGCCTGGGCGCAATCGTGATGTATTCGCTCTTCGAGGAACAGATCATTCAAAACAGCCTCGAACTTGACCGGATGCTCAGCCATGGTGCCGAGAGTTTTGCCGAAGCGCTCAGCTATCTGCCCGAACATGGTGTGTACAGCGTTGGCCCGGAACGCTATCTCGAACAGGTGGCGGCATTGAAACGTGCGTTGAGTATTCCGGTGATCGGTAGTCTCAACGGCGTGTCGGCCGGGGGCTGGGTGCGTTATGCCCGTCTGATCCAGGAAGCGGGAGCTGATGCACTCGAATTGAATATCTATTTCATACCGGTGGATACCAACATCACCAGCAGCGAACTCGAAGATATGTATGTCGAACTGGTGCGGGCAGTGCGGGCCGAGATCACCATTCCCCTGGCTGTCAAGATCGGCCCCTACGTCACTGCCTTGCCCAATTTTGCCTGGCGATTGATGGAAGCCGGCGCGAATGCGCTGGTGCTGTTTAACCGCTTTTACCAGCCCGATTTCGATCTCGAACAACTGACGGTGCGCCCAAACCTGCAATTGAGCACGTCAGCCGAATTACGTTTGCCGTTGCGCTGGATCGCCCTGCTGTATGGGCGGATTCCACTGGAGTTCGCGATTAGTAGTGGTGTGCATAGTGCCATTGATGCTCTGAAGGGCTTGATGGCAGGTGCCAGCGTAGCCATGATGGCTTCAGCCCTGCTGCGTGGGCGGGCGCCCGATGTCTTGCGCAGTATTCTGCACGATATGGAATTATGGCTCACCGAACACGAGTATGAGTCGATTTCTCAGCTCCGTGGGAGTATGAGCCAACGGGCAGTGGCCGAGCCGGCAGCGTTTGAGCGGGCCAACTACATTCGGGTACTGGAAGATTACCGACCACCGTATGCGTTGGGTAGCCATACCGATCTGACCGGTCGGATGCTCTATCCGTTCATCGACGAGACATAGTCTTCGACGTATGCATTGCTGCCTTCCTTGCCACCGACGGTCTGGACACCCAGACCGTCGGTGTGTTGATGCACAATGATCTTGAACGGATAAGATGCTCTACCATCATCACCCGATCTCTTGACAACCACCCGTCGTATGTCTATACTTCATTCCATCAAGCGATTGATTAAATACATCCACGCAATGAAGCGTCTCACAACAGCGCACAAATGAGTCGGTGAATCGCTCAATCACTATCATCCTGGACCAGGTTATCACCGCAGATTGCAGCCTGTTCATAGCAGCCCAGCAGTTTAGGAGCGATGCAATGATGCATGAAAGTCAGACCGAAGCCGGTGGGAGTGCTGAGCGTATTCTCGCTGCCGCCGCGGCACTCTTCGCCAGTTATGGCTATCACGGCATGTCGATGCGTGCGCTGGCCGCAGCCGTGGGATTGAATATCGCAACCATTCACTACCACGTCGGTAGCAAGCTCGATCTCTACCGGAGTGTTTTTCGGCGGTTAGCCGAACGTGAACAGGCGGTGATTAGTGCTCATATTGGTGACCTGCCAACAGCGCTTATCTCTGATCCGGTAGCGCTTCAACAGCGTCTCAATGCTCTGATTGACGCGCTGGTTGATCTCACGCTGACCCATCCCGAAATGCCGCGCCTCTGGCTACGGCGCTGGCTTGAACAGGATGACTCGCCGGGTGCGCTGGAAGCTGAAGTCTCGGCACCGCTTTATACGCTGGTGCTTGATCTCTTGCAGCGTGCGCAGGCTGCCGGCTCTATTGCGCCAACACCTGATTTGCGTCTCATCCTCCATAGCTTTACCTGGATACTCTACGGCTACTTTGCCGGTGGGCCACTCGATCCGACCGGTCTGCGACTTGATCCTGCCGACCCGGAGCGGGTGGCCGCCTTTAAACAGTTTTTGCACCTTTACACGGCCAGGTTGCTGGGCTTTCCCGATCCGTCAGAACCCGGCAATAGCACATAAGGGCGGTGATCCAGGAAGGAGCGAGGTATGAGTCGGCTGCTGCGCTACATCACGTATTCGATGGGCAATTTTGCCAACACGATTGCCTACCAGGTCTTCGGTAATCGGATTCAGTTCTACTATGTGGATGTATTAGGGCTAAGTGCCGCTACTGCCGGTATTATCTGGACGATCTACGGTTTATGGAATGCGATTAATGACCCCCTGATGGGGCAGTTATCCGACCGCACGCGCACACCGATGGGGCGGCGTGTGCCGTATGTGGTCTTTGGCGCAGTGCCGCTCGGCCTCTCGTTCTTTTTTCTCTGGACACCGCCGGGACAATCGCCCTGGTTGTTAGCCGCCTATTTTCTCATCATTCTGTTCATCTTCGATACCCTCTACAGCCTGACCATTATCGCCTACAATGCGCTCTTTCCTGAAGTGGCCCCCAATCTACGCGAACGGATCAATCTGTCGGCAACCCGTGAGGTGCTGGCGACCGTTGCCCTTCTGCTGTCGTTTATTCTGGCGCCGATTCTGGCCGAGACGGTGGGCTACATCTGGATGGGGGCAATCATGGGAACGCTGGTAGGGGTGGGCTACCTGATCGCAATGATTGGGGTGCGTGAAGCTCCGGTGCAGCATGACGGTCAGCAGGTACATCTGCTCGCTGCGTTGCGGATTACACTCGCCAGTCGAGCGTTTCGCTGGTTTATCGGTGCGAACATCGCCAAAGAGTATGTCTGGCTGGCACTAGCTGCTATGCTCCCATTCTGGCGCAAATATGCGCTGGGCATTCAGGGGCCTATCGAAGTGGTCGGTATCCGGCTGAGCGGTGGCGATGCAGAAGCGATCTTGCTGGGAGTGCCGATTTTGCTCACCATTCCGATGCTGCTGGCCTGGCGACCACTGGTAACCCGGATCGGACCGCGGTGCGCCTGGATGATTACCAGCCTCTGCTTTATTCCCGGTTTTGTGATGATGATGCTGGCAACCGATTTTGTCTCCGGTCTGATGGGCACACTGCTGGTGGTGCCAGGGCTTGCCGGCTCGATGTTGATGCCGTTCCCGCTGATCTCTGAGGTGATCGATGACGATGCAGCTCGCCATGGTGTGCGCCGGGAAGGCATCTTCTTCGGAATGAATGGTGGGATTACCAAACTGGCCTTCTCGGCGCAAGGGGTGCTCTTTGCGAGTGTTCTGTCGCTGGCCGGCTATGTCGCCGGGAGCGATCTGCAAACTCCTGGTGCCATTTGGGGTATTCGTTTTCTGATCGGTGGCACGACAATTATCGCCGCCCTGATCATCGTCTTTTGTATGTGGAAGTATCCGTTGGAGCGAGCGCCGAAAGCTGCATTGGCGCCAGAAAGGGTTGTGTCGTGAGTTTTCCTGCTATCGGGATGGCTCCAGCTGAAATTCTTAGCGCACTACATCGCTTTAAAATGACCGATCTCGATTGGCGACACGGTCGGGTGTGGGCGTATGTCTATCAACCAGATGAAGCGGCAACCGATCTCATGCAACAGGCGTACCTCTATTATCTGACCGAGAATTGCCTCGATCCCACCACCTTTCCCAGCACCGCTCACCTTGAACAGGAAGTGGTGCGGATGGTTGCCGATCTGCTCGGTGGTGATGAAGAGACGTGTGGGAACGTAACAGCGGGCGGGACTGAGAGCATTTTGCTCGCGGTGAAGACGGCTCGTGACTGGGCAAGCCACCAACGGCCTGCGATTAAGCAACCCGAAATGGTGCTCGCGCGTACTGCCCACGCTGCTTTTCACAAAGCGGCGCACTATCTGGGCGTCAAGCCGGTCGTGGTGGATTTTGACCCGGTGACCTTCGCGGCTGATGTGGCGGCAATGCGGGCCGCGATTAACGAACGTACCATTATGCTGGTGGCGTCAGCTCCTTCGTATGCCCAGGGTGCGCTCGATCCGGTGGCCGACATCGCAGCACTTGCCCAGGAACACGGCCTGCTTTGCCACGTTGATGCCTGTGTTGGTGGGATGTATCTGCCGTTTCTGCGTCAGTTAGGACGTGAGATTCCGCCCTTCGATCTGAGTGTGCCAGGGGTGACCTCGCTTTCGGTTGATTTGCATAAATATGGCTACGCTGCCAAAGGGGCATCGGTTATTCTCTACCGCCACCGTGCGTTGCGCCGCTATCAGTTGTTTGCTTCGACCGATACCACAGCCTATACGGTCATCAACCCAACGGTGCTCAGTTCTCGTTCGGCGGGGCCGCTGGCGGCGGCCTGGGCACTCTTGCGTTACCTCGGTGCCGTCGGCTATCGTCAGATCGTGGCGGCTGTTCAGGACGCAACCGACCGTCTGATTGCCGGGATTGCGGCAATTCCCGATCTTCAGGTGCTGGGTCAACCGGTGATGAGTATGGTGGCTGTGGCGTCACCAACTATCAACGTCTTTCAACTGGCCGATGCGATGCGTCGGCGTGGATGGTACGTTCAGCCCCAATTGTCAGCTCCTCACTCGCCACGGAACATCCATTTCTCGGTTTCGTATGGGGTGGCTGGCTACGTTGATGCACTGCTCGCCGACCTTGCGGCCTGCGTCGCCGAGGTGTGCCATTGGCCGCCGGTTGACCGCAATCTGGTTGAGATGGCCGTTCGTGCGCTGACCGTTGATCATTCTCCGTCCGCTGTCCAACAGCTCTGGCAGGCCATCGGGTTGGCTGAAGGCCGGTTGCCGACCGATATGGCTCTGATTAACGAAGTGCTCGATGCTCTGCCCGATGCGATTGCTAATGAGCTGGTAATTGATGTCTTCAATGCGTTGTTTTAGCAATAGTTTCTGTCACCTGCTGCCCGGGTGTCGGTTGTAACTGATGGCGTACTGGCCTTGCTTATGATGCAGCATAGCTGCAGGAAGGGGTAGTATGACGGCAACAACCTCTCGACGAATCTGGTTGATCACCGGTGCCGGAGGTGGTTTTGGGTGCAGTCTCGTGCGACGGCTTCTCGATCGTGGCGAGGGGGTCGCTGCTGCCGACCGTAGCCTCGAATTGCTCGCCGCTCTCCCTTCCTCAGAAGACGGCTCTCTATTGCCGGTCGTTATCGATCTCACCGATCCCATGACCATCCAGGCTGGTGTGGCGGCGGTGATCGACCGGTTTGGACGGATCGACGTGCTGGTAAATAACGCCGGTCTGGGTCACGGTGGCCCGCTTGAAGAGGTGTCACTGACCGACATCCGGCGCCTGTTCGATGTCAATATCATCGGGATGATGCTGATCACGCAGGCTGTCCTGCCGGTGATGCGGGCGGCTGGTGGTGGGCGGATCATCAATCTTTCATCGGATAGCGGGCTCATCGGCTTCCCGTTTCAAGGTCTCTACACTGCGACCAAGCATGCAGTGGAAGGTTTTTCCGATAGCCTGTATCAAGAGGTGGCTCCGTTCGGCATCCACGTCTCGGTCATTCAACCCTGTGGGATGTTCAAGACGGCGATGCCGGCGAATGCGATTGCCCAGGCCCGTTCGGTACTCAAACCTGATAGCCCCTACGCTGATCGTGTCTTACGAATGGCGTCTGCCCTATCCGCTGCCTGGGAGACAGCGCGTGATCCCGCTGAAGTTGCCCAGGCTATTCTCGACGTTGCCGATGCCGATCCACCACCGATTCGTCGGCGAGTTGGCGCCCCTGATCGTACTGGCTTGCTGGGTCTACGTCAGCAGATGAGTCACGATGATCTGGTACGGTTTATCTACCGGCTGACAACCGAACCAACGCCACCACCGTTGCCGAAAGTGCGCGGTGATGGCGGTTGGCTGGTGGTACGAACGTTGCGGGAAGCCGGAGTTACCCATGCCTTCACCATTGTCGGCGGTCACAACTACCAGATTGTCAATGCCTGTCGCGAAGAGGGCTTGTGTGTCATCGATGCCCGCAACGAAATGCATGCCGCCCATATGGCCGATGCGTTTGCCCGACTGGCGCGTCGTCCTGCCTTGCTCACCGTCGATGCTGCACCGGGGTTGGTGAATGCGGTGGCCGGGATCGAGGTGGCCTATGAAGCGCAGGTGCCGATGATTGTCGTTTCGGCGCAGGGTTCGTTGGCCGGACGGGATATTGGAGTCATGCAGGCAATTGACCAGCTCCGGCTCGTGCGCTCGATCACAAAATGGCAACGCACCTGCTTCGAGACCAGGCGCCTACCCGAATATACGGCTGCTGCGATCAGACATGCTACTACCGGTCGGCCTGGCCCAACCTTTCTGGATTTTCCACTTGAGGTAATGCAGGCAACCATTGATGTTGAGACCGTCCCTCAACCGCTTCACTATCGGGTGACGAGTGGCCCGCTGGCCGATCCCGACTTACTCCGGCAAGTGATCGAGATGCTACGCAAGGCACGTCACCCCCTGATTATTGCCGGCAGCGGGGTCTGGTGGGCGCATGGCGAAGCCGAACTGATTCGTTTTGTCCAGACAACCGGCATTCCGGTGTTGACGCGCAACCTGGCACGCGGAATCATTCCTGACGATCATCCGCTGGCAGCCGGCTTTTACCCGTCGCCCGCCGCTTTGGCCGACGCCTTTCTGGTTATTGGAACCCGGCTCGATTGGACAATCGGTTATGGACGACCGCCGCTCTTCTCACCTGATGCACCGGTAGCCCAAATCGATCTCCATCCCGAAAGTATTGGCAAGACACGACCGATTGAGATCGGGATTGTGGCTGATGCGGCGCAGGCACTACGGCAATTGAACGCAATGGTATCGGCAACCGGGTCGTGGGCGATGGATGCAGAGTGGCCGGCACTGGCACACGGCAGTATCACTGCGATGCGCCAACAAACGGCTACTGCGGCTCAATTATCGACCCGCGATCAACGCCCAATCCATTCGATTGAACTGATGCAGGCGCTGGCCGAATGTCTTCCCCGCGAAGCGATCAAAGTTGTCGATGGCGGTTACAGTGCAGCCTTCGCCATCCAATACCTCGACGCTTATGTCCCCAGCGGTGTGCTGTGGGTTGGCAGTACCGGTCATCTTGGCGTCGGCTTAGGCTTCGCTATCGGGGCCAAACTGGCCAGACCCGATGCGCCGGTGGTGGCAATTATGGGTGATGGTGCCTTTGGTCTCTGTGGGATGGAGTTTGATACCGCGGTACGTCACCAGTTACCGATCGTTGTAGTCGTCGCCAACGATGCCGGTTGGGGTGAGACGCGCGACGGTCAGCGACGACGGTGGGGAGACGCGGCTATTCTCGGCACAGCGCTCAACCCAACCCGTTACGATGAACTGGCCCGTGCTCTCGGCGGGCACGGCGAACATGTCACGCGCCTCGACGAACTAGCGCCGGCTATACGGCGTGCTTTTGCAGCGGGAAAACCGGCATTGATCAACGTCATCACCGATCCCGAACAACGCAGCAGTGCGGTTAGCGGTCTGCCGTGGATTGTAGAGTAGAATAGCCGGTAAAGCGATTCTTCGTTCAGGCGAAGCTATTCATCAAGGAGGATGCGATGACCCCGGTGGCCGCGGCGTTGAGCTATCTTACGGAACATCGTGACCAACACCTGTCTGCCCTGTACGAATTGCTGAGCATCCCCAGCGTAAGCATGGATCCGGCCCACCGGGCCGATATGGTGCGAGCCGCTGAATGGCTGGCAACCCGCCTGCGGCATATTGGGATGCACCACACTGAGATTGTTGCTGACCACGGGCTGCCACTGGTCTACAGCGAATGGATTGGTGCCAAACAAGCGCCAACGCTGCTCATCTACGGCCATTACGATGTACAGCCTGCCGACCCGTTAGCTGAATGGCATACACCACCCTTTGCACCCTCACTGGTCGGTGAGAACCTCTATGCTCGCGGCGCGTCCGATGACAAGGGTCAGGTGATGGCCGTGATCTTTGCCCTGGCTTCCTGGCTCCAGACCAGCGGTCGTTTGCCGGTTAACGTTAAATTGATCATCGAGGGCGAAGAAGAAGTGTCGAGTACGCTGCTTCATCGTTTCGTGGCCGATCAGGCTGAAAGGCTTCGTTGTGATGCGGTGTTGCTGGTTGATTCGATGATGCTCAGCCCGCAACAACCGCTCATCCTCTACGGCACACGGGGCAATTGTTATCTGGAAGTGACTGTGCGTGGCCCAAAGACCGATCTTCACTCCGGTACCTTTGGCGGTGTAGTAGATAATCCGTTCAACGTACTGGTACGCCTGCTTGCTGTACTGCAAGATGGTGAGACACGCCGGGTCCGGGTGCCGGGATTTTATCAGAAGGTGCGCATAGTTGATGACGAAGAGCGAGCGTTGATCAATCGCCTGCCGGTGAGTGATGCGGTATTGCAGGCGCTGACCGGTGCACCGGCGCTGGCCGGAGAAGAGGGCTTTACGCCACTTGAGCGGGCCAGTATCAGGCCAACCTTTGACATCCACGGCATCAGCGGGGGGTTTACGGGGCCGGGCAAAAAGACGGTGATCCCGGCTCAGGCCAGGGCCAAACTCTCGATGCGCCTGGTACCACATCAAGACCCGGTTGAAATTGGTGAACTGGTGCGGAACTTCCTGCAGCAGCAGGCACCATCAACTGTACAGGTATCGGTAGAGGTATTGAGTGCGTCGTGGCCGGTGCTGGTTGATTATCGGCATCCGACGGTGCAGGTGGCTTCAACAGCCTTCGCAAAGGCATTTGGGAGACCGGCGGCCTTCTCAATTGGTGGAGGCACCCTGCCAATTGCGGCAACCTTCCAGAAACACCTGCAAGCACCGCTCGTCATTACCGGTTTTGGCTTGCCTGATGACAATCTGCACGCGCCGAATGAAAAGATATTTTTACCCTGCCTGTTTGGCGGTAGTGCAATGATCATTCACTACCTGGCTGAACTGGCAGATGCGTATGTCTTAAGATAACCAGGTTGCTACCTTTATCACCACAGAGACATAGATGACACAGAGGAGATGGGTATAATCTGGGTTGATACCGTGAGGTGTGACGTAGCACATCTATAGGAACTGGCTACTACCTACATCGTTCATGCGGTTGCGCCATACGGTGTTGAATGCAACGTCATATTTCCTGACAGTCAGACTCTATAGCCTGCTCACTGCATAGGTGGCAATTTGAGTTAAGATAAAGACTTCTCTGGTGCAAAACCTGGAAGCTATTGCACGCATCCACGTCGAAGTTACGTACTGAATTGGCTTCCTTCCACCCTTTGGGCTAAACGGGTCGCATGGCTTGGGATGCGCAAGCTATGCTTCCGCATCCCACCACACCTACACAGTTGCGGGTCGTACCGGTTCCCCTGCCTGTCATATCAAATCTGATGCGATAGAAGTTCTGCACGCTATACAAAGATCTTCCAGGCACCATCCCTGCATGATGCGCACTGCGTACAGGCACCGGTCTAACCCTGGGAGCCTGAACATCCGACTCGTCCACCACCTGAACAGCACTTGCGACTGACCCAATGTTTCACTCTCGCCTCAGCCCTCGCCGGTTCAGAAATGGACAGAAACTATGAGCTAACACCATTTCTTCCTCGTCAGGACGCCTCAATGTTGGTTTCTGCTCTCCCTTCCCCTACACATCGCCTATGCATTCCCCACAATTATCTTACGGTGTTCACCACATGCGTATCAGCGGGTATGATCGCTATGGGTGCTGTGTTGGGCAACACGCCAGGGATCAGTCGTACCGTGAGCTGTCCGCATCTATGGATGGAACGCGGCATCGTGGCCGCGGGGGACGTCGCGACAGAGCGTGAGGCAGGGTGCTTGAACGGCTGTCATCACGCGGTGCTATCGTGCGCTTGGACGACAGGCGTATGACCGAATGCCGGATACCAACGCCCACCTACCCGGCTCATGGCCCGGTGGCAGTGTGCCGCTCCAGCCGTGCCAGCACGTGCTGGATGGGTTGCCGTACCCGCTCGGCATGCGCGTGGCGCGAAGTTTGGAGTGCGGCAGCCATGCTGCCGCAGCAGCCGTACACACGTCCAGCGCATGGTACATTGTTACCCATCCTGGTCACGAGGATGCTGGATGTGCTCGTCTCGATCATCGAGTCGGTCGGGCATGCATGAGCTACCTGCGCGTAGACGTGTTGTTGCAATAGGTTCGCGCCTGCGCATCAGCGGCCACGGCCAGTACCTGACGGTAGCGAAGGTGATGCCTCCACGCGGGCTGGAAGCCCCCGCCACAGATAGCCCATACCACACGGTAGCGAAGGTGATGCCTCCACGCGGGCTGGAAGCCCCCGCCCCACAGATAGCCCATACCACAGGGAGCGCTTGCAGCCCGACCTAACGCAGCGAGGTATCGTTAATCGCCTGACCATACGGTGTGCGTGACGGATGATGCACCGTATCCATGATGATGAGATATGAGGCGTCATATCGGCTGCTGTGTGACAAGTGGGTAACGCATAGCTACCGTAACAGGGCAGGTCGGGCACGGGTGGGTTGGTGCGGGGCGGGTTGGGCACCCGCCCCTACCGCCGTAACGAGGTTGGCACGGAGTAGGCACGGGGAGTTGGGCACCCGCCCCTACTAACTAATCTGCGGCGACCATACGCCCTTTTTCTACCACTGTCAAACCCAACTGTTCTCGTATTGGCGTCCGTGGGCGGAGATAATTACGAACCTCACTGGCAATAATCTCGGCAGTCATCCGCAACTGGGCCAGCCAGGGCGCAGGGGCCATCTGTTTGTGCATATAGCTGTCGAAGGTTAAGCGTTGCACATCGTAATTACGGCACATTTCGGTAAATACCTCCATCTGCCGCTCGTTACCGTAACCCCACATCTGCAAAAAGCGCAAGAAGCGGTACATCGTACCGTACTGTTTCCACCAGCGCCGTTCGTAGTGGCGCAGGTTTGCTGCACTGGGAGCATCGAGATACTCGGCCAATGTTTGGGCTGCCATCTGACCACTCTTCATTGCCCAGTAGATACCTTCACCGGAGGTATGTACGACCAACCCGGCGGCATCCCCGATCAGCATGGCACGGTCAAATGCCATATGTGGCCGAGGCTCCATCGGCAGTGCGTGCGCCTCGCGCAGGATTGTCTGCCCACCGGCCAGGGCATCACCAAGCCGGCGCTTGAGGTTCGTCAACAACTGTTTTGCTGCGGTACTATGATGCGGGCCGGCACCGATACCTACGGCGATATGGTCACGCTTGGGGAAAGCCCAGGCGTACAGATCGGGACTAACTTCATAACCGAGATACAGGTCAGCCGTCTCCTCCCAGTGCGCCATCTTGTCTGGTGGGAGTTTAATCCGCTCTTGAATGGCCACTGCGCGGGGAAGATGCGGTAAGCCGAGAAACTTCGCCGTTGGCGAATAGGCACCATCGGCGCCGATAACTACATCGGCCCAGACCGAACCTTCGCGACCGGATGGCGTGCGGTAAGTGGCAACAACTCCACGCCGGTCAACCCGCAAACCGGTTAACTGAGCATGGATCAGCTCGGCGCCACGTTCTTGGGCGCGTTGCCGCAAAAAGCTATCAAAGACTTCGCGCCGCACCATAGCGACGTAGTCATCGTCACTGGGGATCGTGCCGGCTACCGGTACACGTGTCTCCTGTCCCGACGGCGACACGATCATACACTGCTTTACTTTGCGATCAATCAGACTGGTCGGGAGATCGAATTCACGAAAGGCGGCTGGTGGTACTGCACCACCACACGGCTTCGCCTTACTCAACTCCTTTTCAAGCATGATGGTCTCGATACCGAACGACCGCAGCGTAATTGCTGCGGTCGCTCCGCCTACCGATGCGCCAACAATCAGAACCCGTGGTGCCATTCCAACCCACCTCTAGGGGCACAAGCCCGTCAAGCTGCCAGACCAATCGCCGCCGCCAACATGCCCCAGACATAGAGCATAATCGCGGTCGCGTTGAAGAAGACCTCATTGTTTTCAGGGTCACGGATAAAGCGGGCGTTAGGAATACTCTGCGCTGCTAGTAAGATCGCGACAACCGTTGCCGCAACCGGATGGCCCCAATGGAAGAGCAACCCGATCACCGCAATCTGCGCCACCCCCATGGTTGTCACGACCATCCGCGCAGCCATCACCTTGCCGTACTGTACCGGTATCGAACGGATGCCCATGATGGTATCGCCACGGATGCTCTTAAAATCATTGACAGTCATAATACCGTGTGCACCGAGCGAATAGAGGAGGGCAATCGTCACACTCTCACCGGTCAGCGGGGCAAATGCGGCGTGACCAGCCATCCATGCCAGACCTTCGTAAGAGATGGCTACCAGTGCGTTACCGATCCAGCCATTGCGCTTGCCCCGGATTGGCCGCAAACTGTAGGCCAGCGCGAAAACCAGGCCCAGTGCGACAAAAAAAGCAACCTGTCGCCCCAGGAAGAGAGCAATACTCGCTCCAATCCAGGTGAGGACAGCGGTCAAAATATAGACGTGCCGTAATGAGACCTGCCCCGAAGGAATGAGGCGATGTGGCTCATTAATCGCATCTACCTCACGGTCGGCGTAATCGTTGACGACTTGCGACAGGCCACACAGGATAGGGCCGGCCATGAACATCCCAAGGAGCAGGCGGCCAATCGACTCGTTCCAGCCCAGGGCACCGCTGGCAATAGCGCCGCACATAAAGGCCCAGGTTGGTGCAAACCAGGTGACCGGTTTCATCAACTGGATTGAACGCACCAACCATGCATGGCGCGATTGGGGCTGTTTGTGCAGGGGTAGCGACGGAGGAGAAGATAGCCTGGTTTGATCGCTCATGTCGCTCATGGGAAACGCTCTCTAGCGCATTGATGGCGCGGGGGCGCTTTGCGCCCCCTTCAACACGATCGTTTACCGTCCACGAAGTTGAGGTGGCAAGACAACAGTCCCTGCATCACCAGATGGAATATTGGCCTGATTGATCGACGCCAGTGGGATATTGTTCCCCCGGTGGCAGGTGTAACAGCCGGGCACATTGTAAATCTGACCATCGCCCAGACGCTGGTACGAATAGCGGCTGGCTGCACCACTACCGGTAGGAATTTCCGGTTTAGCAATCGCGCCGTAGCGTGGCCAGTTCTCGGCCAGCCAGGTTGTCAGCAGCAACATGCGTTGTGCTTTCAACTTATTGTAGGCGTACACCGGATTAAGGACATTATCGCCGGCCGGATTCAGCTCATAGGCCGCAAAGTTACGCGAGTTGTGACAGAACGTACAGCCAACCCCAAGCGACCAGGCCTGATAGTTCATCACGTTCTGGTTAATGGTCACCTGATCCTGCGTGCGGCCGCCATCATAGGTCAGGGCAAGTGAACCACGCCCACTTTCGGGCTCATTGGGATCGAATGGCTTCCAGACCTGATAATTGTAAATATAGAAGAGAATGGCATCTTTGAGCAGTACCGGCTCGCGAATCGCTTCGGGCTTCTGCGCCGGGTCGAGGATCGCCATTCCATTGGTATCAAGCGGATCGACTGTTACCTTAATCGGTGGCACTGAATTGATAAATTGAGTACCAAACCCCTCAAGATTATTAGGTGCATTGTTATGACAGGTTGCGCACTGGACATAATTCCCCTGCCAGTTGGGGAGGTTGACAATGAACTCTGCATTTACGTCACGTACCAGACGCAACATGTTTCGGGCCGCAACCTTCTGCGGATATTCATCACTGGAAAAGTTGTTGATGTTGTGACAATATTGACAACCAACGCCAAGAGCGCCCGAAACATACTGCTGCATGTACGTCCAGACTTGCGCTGAACTCATCCCAACCAGCACCTGGACATTTACCGTATTTGGATACTGCTGGATCCAGGCCTGACCAGCCTGTACTCCTTCGTTCCATGCCTGCCTACCCATCCAGTTCTGGCGGCCATCGGTGGGAGTGACCGCAGGTGAGCTGGTGATAACTTTAATCCCATCACTTGGACTCCAGCGGGCACCGGCTGTTTGTGCGGCCACCCGTTGCGCACGGCCTAATGTCAAATCGTATACCCACCAGAAGGTAGCCGTTGTAATGACCGCGACAACGATTCCCACCGCCACCGAAACAACGATCGCCAATTGCCGATCACTTGGTCGTGACGATTGCATGGGCCTCTCCTGATCCAGATCGGCGAACCGATATTATCGGAGCCGATGCAAGCGCGAGATTGCGGCGGAAGGGCGACGCCGCCCCTGACTATATAAAGTATACACGAATTGTTTTGTGAGGTCAATTTTTTATTTATGTGCAAAAACGCCGAATCTCCGTCGCCTGCGAACAACAACCGCCAGCAGTGACGCTGCTGGCGGTTGCCGTCTCACGCGAGCCGTGGCCGGCCCGCCATCGGTCAAATCCCGAACAGCGCACGCGCTGCGCTTAACAGCAGAGCACCGCCTCCGGCATTCGACAGCCAGTTGTACTCTGGGCTGCTCAGAACGATGAAGTGGATAAGCAGCGCCACCACAAAACCGAGAATAGTAAAAATGACGATATTCGTCCGCACCGGGCTGCGAGGCTGCATGAATAGTCCCTCCTCACTCTACATAATCTAAGGAAGCCACGGTTTCCAGAGATAGACCAGCAGGTGGGCAATGGCTGCAATGACACCAAAGCCGTAGAACGACTTCACTACGATGTCGTGCAGCAGCCAGTCCTGGTTGTTAAACAGCGGACGCCATTTTGGTGGAACCAGATCATCGTCGTCGCGCATGGGCGAACCTCCACTCTTCTGCTACCGGCGAAATTGTGACTGACACCCGGCTGGTCTCCTGCGAAACTGCCGCTATCGTAAGCGCCCTTCAGCGGTATTCGTTGAAGACCATGCAACGGCGGTGTGTTGCTTAAATTATATAGAAATCAAAGAAAAATGTCAATCCGTTGCTTTTAAGAAAAAAGACAATCCCAGGTTGCGATTCTTCTGGTATTCCGTGCTCAGTAAGCAGGTTGTTTCAAATGCCTGTAACTGCTTTGGGTTGGGTGCGTACAGATGTTGTTGGTCGATGATTCGGTTGATTCGGAGCGTACCTGCGTGATGTTACGGCTGGGTAGCCCTGAATCCCAGCGATGCCTTATTGGGTTGCTAGAAGTTATCTCAATACTGACCGACTCCATGATCGTGACGAGCACATACCGTATCCCCGTGACCAGCAGGGTAAACGGCGTAACACGCGCATGATCGTGAGCGTGGCTGATGCGGCAGCCACGCTGCCGCACTCCAAACTCCGCGACACACGCCTGACGAACGGGCAAGGCCACCCATCCAATCAGTGATGGTATTGGCTAGGGATGATCGTCAGCCCTTCGCTTGTGCGATGGTCGGGTAGCATGACCGCACAGATTTTTACGAAATTAAGTTCTAGTTGAGTATGGATGTCTTGCGTCACGGCAGTCTTCTGATTGCATAGGTGCAAGTGCTGAATTTTTTGTGCCCTACCATCTTCATCATTCATGCATGGTTTCCTGAAAAGAACTTCCATCCTGCGACTGACGCCAATTTCTCGCCAGACCAGTTATACTGCTATGACGATATTTGTCTTGTCAGGAGTTGCTATGCACCACCTGCGTCTGTTGTTACCGTATCTACATCGTTATCGTCGCCGGTTGCTCCTCGGCTTGCTGGCAGCAGCCCTTGGTGCATCGGTAAGCGCTCTCGCTCCGCTGGTTTTGCGTCTGGCAGTAGATCGGGTCGCCAACGGCACTATCGTTCCACTGGAATTGATCTGGTTTGGTGGCGCACTGATCGGTCTGGCTCTCATTGATGGTGGCCTGAAATTTGCCCAGCGTATGCTAATTGCAGTGACGTCGTATCGGATTGAGAACGATCTGCGTGCCGATCTGTTTGATCGTCTGTTGTCGTTTGAACAGATGTTTTATCAGCAACATTACACTGGCGATCTGATGGCGCGTCTGACAAACGATTTGAGTGCAGTTCGTCAGTTTCTTGGTCCTGGACTTAATGGTGCCGCTACTGCGATTCTGACCTTTCTGGCTGCCGCTGTGCTAATGTTTCTGGTTCAGCCAGTGCTGGCATTGATTGTGGTCTTGTTGTTGCCGTTGGCAACAATTGTGTTTGTCGCTATCGGTGGCCGGATGCGCCAGATTTTTCATCGGGTGCAGGATCAGTTTGGTGTGCTGTCGACTCGTGCCCAAGAGAATTTTGCCGGTATTCGCACGGTGAAAGCCTTTGCTCAGGAAGAGGCTGAGATTGCGGTGTTTACCGCTGATAACGAGCGGTACCGTGATCTGAATCTACGCTATGTGCTGCTGTCGGGTGCGTTGTGGCCGGCCATGACGCTCTGTCTCGGTCTGATCTCGGCGTTGATTTTGCTGGTTGGTGGGCAAATGGTAGCTGCCGGGACGCTGACCATCGGTGAGCTGGTGCAGTTCAATGCGTATCTGGCGCTGCTGGCCTTCCCGATGATCATTCTGGGCTGGATGGTCAATCTATTTCAACAGGCAACTGCTTCGCTCGAACGGTTACGAGACATTCTGCGCCGTCAACCGCTGATTACCTCGCCGGTAACGCCACGTCTGCCTGCCGGCGAGGGCGAAATTGAGTTTCGCGGTGTGGGTGTGCGGGCCGGCCATTCCGATCAGCAATGGCTGCTGCGCAATCTGTCGTTCCGGGTGCCGGCAGGTACGGTGCTGGCAATCGTTGGCGCTACCGGTGCCGGGAAGACGACGTTGATCAATCTTCTGGGTCGTGTGCGCGATCCTGATGTCGGGCAGGTGTTGGTCGATGGGATTGATGTCCGTGATCTCGATCTGGCTGCGCTTCGACGAATGATTGGCTATGTGCCACAGGAGAGTTTCCTCTTCAGTGTGCCGTTGCGCGAGAACATTGGGTTTGGCGTTGAAACAATTGATCTCGATCGCCTCAATCACGTGGTTGAGGTCTCTCGTCTGGTGAATGATCTGGACCAGTTACCCGGTGGTATGGAGACAATGGTAGGTGAACGAGGGGTAACGTTGTCTGGCGGGCAGAAACAACGGGTTGCGATTGCCCGTGCCTTAATGCGCGATCCCCGGATTCTGGTTCTCGATGATGCCTTGAGTAGTGTTGATACCCACACGGCGGCCCAGATTTTGGCCGGCCTTCGCGCCGAGATGACCGGTCGGACGACTATCATTATTGCCCAGCGGATTGCTACCGTGCGTGATGCCGACCAGATCATTGTGCTGGACGAAGGTCAGATTGTTGAACGTGGTTCGCATCAGGAACTGCTTGCCCGTAATGGACGTTACGCTGCTATGTATCGCCGCGAGTTGCTCGCCGCTGAGCTGGAACGTGATGATTAGCAGGTTCAGAATTTGTCAACAGAATCCTCCGGGATGGGGGAAAGGCATTGCCTTCATAATCATCACGGAGACTCGCTGGGGCATATCTGGATAGGTGCTAAGCAGGTCTGGCGTGTTTTCAGTTATAAGGAGTTCAGGGTGGCACATCAGTTTGATGATGACACAATTCTCGGCAAAGCCTACGATGGTCGTTTGGTGCGTCGCCTGGCAACCTATGTTATTCCCTATTGGGGGCGGCTAGGTGTTGCAATTGTGCTGTTGATCGGAGCGATCCTCTCTGATCTGGTACCACCGCTGTTGATCCAACAGGCTATCGATGGCCCGATTAGTGCTGGAGTCATTGATGGCGTCTGGCCCTACTTTGTCGCCTTCCTTGGCGCGTTGCTGGCCAATTTTCTGTTTCGCTATAGCCATTCCTACTTCATCAACAGCGTTGGTCAGCAGGTGATGAAGGATTTGCGGGTTGCGATCTTTCGTCACATTCAGTACATGAGCCTCTCGTTCTTCAATCGCAACCCGGTAGGACGGTTGATCACGCGCATTACCAATGATGTTGATGCGCTCAACGAATTCCTAACTCAGGGTGTGGTGATGATTGTGGCCGATCTGCTGACCCTGATCGGGATTATTGTGGTGATGTTTGTGCTGAACTGGCGTCTGGCCCTGATCAGTCTGGCCACGTTGCCCGTCTTGATGCTGATCGTTTCCATCTACCAGCGCTTTATGCGTGCGGCATATCGCCTGGTACGGCAGCGCCTGGCCCGGATCAATGCCTTCCTCAGCGAGCAGATCAGTGGTATCCTGGTGACCCAGCTCTTCAACGGCGAAGCACGCAGTCGGGTAGCGTTTGCCCGTCTGAGTGATGACTACATGCAGGCCAACATCCGTTCAGTGCTGATCTTCGCTATCTTTATCCCATCGGTTAACCTGCTGGCCGCCATTGGTACGGCAGCACTGCTGTGGGGCGGTGGCAACGGTGTGCTGGCCGGTTGGGCATCGCTGGGTATGCTGGTAGCGTTTATTCAATACCTCGAACGGGCCTTTCAACCCATCCGTAATCTGGCTGAACGGTACACTGTCTTGCAGTCGGCCATGGCATCGGCAGAGCGGATTTTTGCGGTGCTCGATACACAGGCTGAGGTACGCGACCCGGTGCAACCCCGTACCTTGCCGACGCCGGTACGGGGCGAGATCGAGTTGCGCAATGTCGTGTTTGGCTACAATCCGCAGGAACCCGTGTTATGCGGGATCAGTCTGCATATTCCTGCCGGACAATCGGTTGCTATCGTTGGCGCGACCGGTGCCGGCAAGAGTTCGCTGGTCGGGCTGCTGGCCCGGTTCTACGATGTGCAGCAGGGCAGTATCACGCTCGATGGGATCGACATTCGCGATCTGCCCCAGGCCGAATTACGGCGGCACGTTGCAGCAGTACCGCAGGACCCGGTCTGTTTCAGTGGGACTATCGCCAGCAATATTCGCCTGCACAATAGCGCAATCAGTGACGAGCAGGTACGGGCCGCTGCCGAACTGGTCGGCGCCCACCGGTTTATCGAACGGCTGCCGGGTGGCTACAACCACGAAGTGCGCGAACGGGGAGCGAATCTCTCTATCGGTCAACGCCAGTTACTGGCCTTTGCCAGAGCCATTGCCTTTAACCCCGAAGTATTGCTGATTCTCGATGAAGCAACCAGCAGTGTTGATACCGAGACCGAAGCTCTTATCCAGGAGGCGCTAGCGCGATTGATGCGGGGCCGCACGAGCATCATCATTGCCCATCGCCTGAGCACCATTCGCCACGTTGATCGGATTATCGTGCTGCATAAGGGACGAGTGGTTGAGGACGGAACCCATGATGAGCTGCTGGCGCGGCATGGTTATTACTACCGCCTGTATCAGTTGCAGTTTGCCGGAATGGATAGGTAGGTGGGTGTTCATCGCGGAGGCACAGAGGACACAGAGACTCTGACAAAACCCTCTGTGCTCGCTGTGTCTCGGTGGTGATATTCACAGCCGCTCGCCAGGAATCAGGTCTTCACAGAGGCACAAAGGACACAGAGACTCTGACAAAACCCTCTGTGCTCGCTGTGTTTCGGTGGTGAACAATCAACCACTTGTTGCTACCTGTCGGCGCGGGATAGCCACCGTAAACGCACTTCCCTCGCCAGGGGCGCTCCGCAGCGCGATCTGACCACCGTGCGCTTCGACGATATGGCGTACAATCGCCAGCCCAAGCCCACTGCCGGGATATTCACGAGCCAGCGAATGATCAACCTGGTAGAATGGGAGGAAGATTTTTTCGTGCTCGCCGGCAGGAATGCCGATCCCGGTATCTTCGACCCGAATGATCAGGCGGGTTGGTTCATCACGGACAATGAACCGAACTCGCCCACCGGGTTTGGTGTATTGGAAGGCGTTTTCGAGGAGATTGCGTAACAAATGTTCAAATGCCGAGCGATCAACTTCAATCGGCTGCATCTCTGAAAGGAGAACATCGAACTGCAATTGCGCCTGAGCCGCCCGTTCGCGGGCGGCGGCGATGAGCGGACGCAGAATATCGAGGGGCTGTAATTGCACAAAATTGAGTGACCGACTGCGTACCTCCTGAAAGTAGAGCAGGTTGTTGAGCTGGCGGGCTAAGACCTCGCTGCTGCGACGCATGACGCGAACCGCTTCTTCCTGCTGTGGTGTGAGCGGACCCAGCATGCCGCGGTCGAAGAGTTCGAGATAGCCAAGGAGCGACGTGAGGGGGGTGCGTAGTTCGTGCGAGAGGGTTGCCAGGAACTGATCCTTCATCCGGTCGAGGTCTTGCAATTGAGCGTTGGCCAGTGTCAGTTCACGTACCCGCGCTTCAAGCCGCTCGACCAGCTTCTGGTTGTACGAGCGTAACAGCTCCGTCTCCATGACTTCCGGCAAGCATTCGCGGCGCCCCTCAATGAATTCGGCGATCTGCGCCGGCAGCGCACGAGCATCAATCGGCTTACTCAGATACCCATCGCAGCCGGCAACTAAGGCTCGTTCGCGTGATCCGGGTGAGGCATCTGCGGTCAGGGCGATAATCGGCACATTGTGCATGTGGGCCAGTGAACGCAGGCGGGTTGTTGTTTCGTAGCCATCGAGACCGGGGATGCCGAGATCGACCAGCACCAGTGCCGGATGTGTCGTGCGGGCAAGGGCAAGACCACCCGGTCCGTCTTCTGCAATGACAACCTGATAGCCGCGGGCGCTGAGTACTCGCTGAACCAGACGTTGATTGTCTGGATTATCTTCAATGTACAGGATTTGTGGCAACTGGTTCATGGTGTCGTCGTGTCAATGTTCACCGGCGTGGCCAGCAATGCCGGTTGCGCAACCGGTATCGTGAAGGTAAATGTTGAACCAATTCCTGGTGTACTATCGACCCAAATTCTTCCCCCCTGAGCCAGCACTAATTTGTGCGTGATCGCCAATCCTAAACCGGTACCGCTGAGCCGTGATCGGCGACCATGTATCTGAACAAATTCGCTGAAGATCTCGTGTTGTCGTTCCAGCGGTATCCCGATGCCGGTATCTGATACGCTGACCGCAACATACCGCCCGACTTTTCCGTCTTCACTTACTTCATCATGCACTCGTGCGCTTACTGTAATAGTACCACGTTCTGTAAACTTGATAGCATTCGAGAGGAGATTAAACAGAATTTGCCGGAGTCGATCACTATCAGCGGCGATGTCGGGTAAGGTGACCGGGACTGCATTACGCAATGTTACCGGTCGGTTTCTCAGCAGCGTCTGGACGGTATCACAGACCTCGCTCGTAATATGGTAGAGGTTGACACTGCTAATTTCCAGATTGAGATGACCGGCTTCGATGCGGGCCAGGTCAAGTAATTCATTGATGAGATGAAGCAGGAAGTGCCCATTACGGTTGATGCTCTGGATGTCTTCGCGCTGCGTCGGGGTTAACGGCTGTTCGGTATCATCGAGTAACACGGTAGAAAAGCCAATGATGGCATTCAGCGGTGTGCGAAGCTCATGGCTGATACTGGCCAGAAAATCGCTCTTGCGTCGGTCGGCCAGTTGTGCCCGTTCTAACGCCACCCGTAGCTCTTCGGTTCGTCGTGCTACCTGTTGCTCAAGGTCGTTGTAGAGCTGCACATTCTCAATCGTCAGGCCAACCATGCTGGCAAAGGTCAGCAGTTGGGCGGCATCGCGTGCCTGCACCGGACGCTGACTCAGTTTGTAATCTGCTGAAATAATCCCGATCACCGCATCGTTGCGACCAAAGATAGGGGCCTGGACATACGAACGACTGGCTGAGGCAGCTTGTTTGATCTTGTCAACCCGCGGATGTTCCCAGGGATTATCAACAATGATAGCTTTCCGGCTCCGCACAACATCTGCTTCGACACTGCCACCGTCTACCCGCAGTGGATGCGCGTTGGCAACCGCGAGAAACTGCTGTGCCTGATCTTCATTTCCAGGACCGAACGAAGCACTTACAGCCCGCAAGACATCACCGTCAACCAGATACAGTACCGCCCTGTCAAAGCCAAATCGCTCACACACCACTTTTGGGATAGTTTCCAGCAAGATCGGCCAGGAGAGAATGCTTTTTAATTCATTGGAGACGGCATTGAGGGTGGCGAGTTGACGGGCATTTTCTTCCAGCTCGACAATTTTGCTCTGCAGCGTATCGGTCATGCGGTTGAAGGCGTCAACCAGTTGCCCGATCTCGTCAATTCCGGCTACGGGCAAGCGTCGCGAGAGATCGCCACCCGCGACCGCCTGCACGCCCTCGCGGAGGACGCTGATCCGACTGGTGAATGAGAGCGATAGCAAGAGTCCGAGAAAGCCAATCGTAACGATAATCATCAACAAGACTGCAACAAGCTGATTCCACAATCGGCTCTGGCTCTCGCTGAGACGATGACCGGTGGCGATTGCCGGTGCATCAATCTCGTTGGCGGGTATGACCAGTGCTACACTCCAGCCGGCAGTTGTGATGGGGGCATAAGCCACGTAGCTGGCCTGCCCATCTTCCTGAATGAGTTGCACGCCTGATTGCCGCGCCACCATCTGCTCGGCAACGGCCCGGAGGTCGGTGTTGGTTGCATTGAGCAGGTTTTCAGTCTGGTATGGCTGATCCCAGCGTCCATTCGCTTGCATGTTTGGCCGAACCACAACATCGCCATTCGCATTGATGAGCAGCGCATACCCGCTCGAACCAACATCAACCGTTAACAGGTCTTGTTGAATCGTTTCGAGCAGGAGATCGAAGGCAACAACACCGATGAATTGACCCTGTTCATCGTATAACGGACTGGCGCAGGTTGTAGCCAGTAAGCCGGTGTTAGCATCAACATACGGTTCCGTCCACACCGTTGTACCGGCGTCACGGGCTTTGACGTACCACGGTCGTACTCGCGGATCGAACGATTCGAGGGTTAACAACTGATCAATGACGGCTTCATTGTCAAAGGCAATAATGCCTCCCGTTTCCAGCGCGATATAGCCAATGTTAACCAGTGGGTTATTAGCCACGATTTCTCGCAAGAGAGGGATAACGCGGCGCACATACCCGACTTCGGCAGCGTAGGTTCGCAACAGGTCTTCGCTGGGGCGGGGTGCTATCCAGACCCGCTCGTTGCTGAACGCGACTACCGGTGTGTTGTAGCGTTGCAGGGCGTAACCGGCAACAGTTTCCACCTGTTGCTGGACACCGGTAAGCGATGCATCGTAAAACTGGGCCTTGTCAGTGGCACGTTGGCGCAGGCTAGCAGTTGCCTGCTGGCGGAGGGCGTTTGTGCCCTCGACGACAGCCGTTTCACGGGCAATATTCAAACTGCTCAGTCCGAGCCATCCAACGATAATCAGTGGTGGTAAGGCCAGACCGAGCAGCAAGAGCAGGATTTTGAGCTGTATGCTTGAGCGAATAGCATTCATCATGGATGCACACAACTATGTTGGTAACCGTGTCACGGCTATTGGTTATGAAATCGTTGTGTATGGTAGCAGAAAGTGGCGTAAATCGCAATTATCACGAGATGACGGATGCCTTACAGTAGAAGTTATCTCATTCGTTACGGGCAGCCTCCATGATCACGATAGCACAACTTTGATGAAATAAGTTCTAAGTGAGACAGGCCGTAGTGAGACGGTTCACCTATCTGTGGAATGATATACACGTTGGCACGGGCTAAACACATGCTGTATGGAGGTCAGAAGCGCAAGGTCTTTGTGCTGGCGTAGGTCGAAAGCCTGGGCTGCGTAGAACCTGTTTCAAAAAACATTTACTAGAAGTTATCTTATTCATTACTGACCGACTCCATGATCGTGACGATCACACCCAGTATTTCCGTGACCAGGAGAGTCAACGGTGTGCCACACGCCGGATCGTGGGTACAGCTGCTGCGGCAGCATGGCTGCCGCACTCCAAACGCCGCGACACACACATGGCGAACGGGCAAGGCAACCAATTCAGCGAGTTGATGGCACGACCGGAGCTGTACTCTGCCAGCGAGCCAGGAGTGGTAGGCTGTCTTTGGTGATTGGCAAGCGTGCATGCGCCTGTGCGACCGTCTGGGAGCATAACAGCACAGCTTTTTATGAAATAACCTAAGTTGCCACCTACGCCGTGAGCAGGCCACGTGAGGTTGACTGCTATGATGAACGGTACGACGCTGTACACAACACCGTGGAGCGTACCTGTATGAACTATGCAGGTAGCAGCCAGGTTCCATCGATGTGCTATGTCAGACTCTAAGGTGGCAACGCGGGTTATGCCCATTCTCTGTGTCCTCCGTGCCTCTGTGGTGATAAAGGTAGCAACTTGGGTTTGAAATAAGTTCTAGTGCGAACTCTCCTGGGAAGTCCATCACAGATGCATGGGATCCCTTCCAGTCTGTCATCATTTCGTCACCCAGACTGCTCGCCTTTTACGACGCAGTATCGTTAGTATGATTGATGGAGAAGCTATTCTTATCGCCGAGGTGTGCGATGACTTCCTGGTTTCGTCTCGTGATCTGTATCGGCCTCCTCTGGGCGCTGATGTTACCATGGTCGGCAAGATCGGCAGGGTTGGAACGAACTGCTGATGGACGACCTGATGAACAACTCTTTGTAACCGATCAAACCGTTGCGCCGGGTGATACACTGCCATTGTTGCCGGCTACTGACGGGTTCCTCACCCCACCGACGCCGACCCCGCGTTCATTTACCCACATGCTGCTGCGTTGGTCGGCAGCCCCCGACCTCAATCCACGACTGACCTTGCGGGTCAGTGCCGATGGTGTGGTCTGGAGCGACTGGTACGAGGTGCAGGAAGATGATGAGTTGTGGCAACCTGCGGATGGCCCCGATCTGCACTGGAGCGAGATGGTCTATGTCGGTGCTGCCCGGCACTGGTATCAGGTGCGCGTAGATGTGCCTTCGGCGTCATCCACATTCCGTTCGCTCCTCGTGAGTACAGTAGATAGTCGTTTTGGTCCCGCAGCACCAACCGCGACGATGTCCGGCGAGCCGGCGGCAGTTGCCCGTCCACCGGTTGTCAGTCGGACGGCGTGGGGCAATCCTCACGGCCAAACCAGCCCACTGGCGCCACCAGCCTACTATCCGGTACGCCATCTGGTGATTCATCACACTGCCGACTCCAACACTCTGGCCGAAGGTCAGACCTGGGCTGATCGGGTGCGTGCAATCTGGTCATTCCATACGTACACACGGGGCTGGGGCGATATTGGCTACAACTACCTGATCGATCCGAATGGGGTTATCTACGAGGGGCGGGCCGGTGGTGATGATGTTGTTGGTTTTCACGATACGGCCAACTATGGTTCGCTGGGCGTTTCGCTCATCGGTACGTATAGCAGTGTGGCACCTACTGCCGCGGCTATTGACTCACTGGTGGCACTATTGGCATGGAAGGCCGATCAGAAGCGGATCGATCCGCTTGGGCGCAGTTTCTACTATGGCTGTTCGATCTCCCGCTTCTGCGCACCGTTCAATCCCGGTGCAGTGATTGACCATATCAGTGGTCATCGCCAGGTGACACCGGGGCATACCACGTGTCCGGGTGATGCCCTCTTCAATCTACTGCCGCAGATTCGGCAGCGTGTCCAGGCGCGGCTGACAGGTGAAAGTCAGCCCGACAATGGCGATCTGATTGTGGAAGAACATGAGAGTGGATTTACCCGCAGCAACGCGAACTGGTATCAGATGGCATGCGGATACGGCGGCACGACACTGTATACCTTTGCGACCGATAAACAGTCCGAAAGCACAAACTTCGCAACCTGGCGCCCCAATTTACCGGCCTCTGGTGTCTACCGGGTTTTAGTCCACGTGCCAGCCGGTTGTGCTGGGCTGAATGTAAGTCAACAGGTGCGGTACCGTATTACGACAGCCGGTGGCGTGGTGGAACGGGTTGTCAATCAGGCCACTCAAACTGGCTGGATCGATCTTGGTACCTACAATGTTGCTGCCAGTACCGCCAGTATTTCTCTCTCAGACCTCACCGGCGAACCGCTCAGTAGTCAGCGTGCCGTGTTGTTTGATGCTGTGCAATGGCAGCCGATTGACACCTCTCGCCAGCGCATGGAACTGGTGGCCGTTGAATATGGCGCAACGACGATTGCCGCCGGTGAGGTGTTGCCGGTGCGCTTTACCGTCCGCAATGTCGGTTCTGAACCGATTTACGGTCAAGACCCCCAGGGTGGGAGTGTGTTCGACCTGAGTAGCGATCAGTTCGAACGTGATGGCTACGTCTATGATGAAGGCGAATGTTTTCTCGGTGCGGCAAACCAGGACTATCCCACCTTTCCGAAAGAGGCAGGTCGTTTCCGCGTCATGTTAGGCCCGCAAGATCGTACTATGCCCTGTGCCGGTGAGACAGGTGGCTATCCGTGGCGGTGGGGGATCAGTGGCCGTCTCGATCCCGGTCAGACGCAAACTATTGTCGGCTACGTGCGTTTTCGCACGCCGGGCGTGGTAACATTGCGGGCCGGCGCGATTCACGAGTATGTCAGCTACGTCGCGCTTGCGCAAGCCGAACAACAAATTACGATCACGCCGGAACGTCAACCTCCGCAGATCACCCGCTATACCGGGTTGTTCCAACCGCTGGCGATGGTCTATGAGTTAGCCAATACACCTGAACGCCTGCTGGCCCGCACCCAGAACCCGCTCTCGATTCGCCGCGGTGCCTTGTTGGGGAGTTTTGTCTGGTATGGTGACCTACGCGAGTGGGGAGACGGAGGGCCGGTACCTGAGCGCAACAATCACTTCCTGATTGAACAGACACGAACCTTTGTAGCGCCGGTCAGCGGAGAATACACCTTCGAGTTGAGCAGTGATGATGGGGCATGGCTGTGGGTGAACGAGCGGTTGGTCGTGGCAGATACCGGCTTGCATCCGCTCCGAACGCTGACCGGTACGATCACGCTGACGGCCGGCCTCCATACCCTGTCTGTCAAGTATTTTGAACTCGATGGAAGTGCAGCGGTTGGCTATCGGGTGAAGGAGCCGGGGGCAAGCGATTTTCAACTGGTGCGGGATGGTCTGATCAGTGGTGAGATACTTGGGTCGTTGTTCCGGCGTCTCGACGGTTTACGGTTGAGTGCCTCGGACCTGGGTGGTGGGAGCACACTGCTGCGTTACTCCTGGGATGGCGAGACATGGGTGACAACCACCGAACCGTTTATTGAGATAGGAGCATTGGCTGATGGCGACTACCATCTGCGGTATCAGGCGTTCGACAGCAATGGCAATGAGTCTGAGGTCGTCAGTCTTCAGTTTCGGGTTGACAGCAGGGTGTCGGTGTATCAGGTGATGCTTCCTCTGGTGACACGCGAGTGAGTGGGGTAGCGATGTAGAGGCGCTGTTGTTCTGCCAGGATGCCAGGTTGTCTGGGTGTCTCACCGGCTTGATGGGCATCAAAACAGGATTCTGAGACGCAGAGCAAGGCTCGTGCTCCAGTACGCCCTCTCTCCTACACAGAGACCTAACGATGACACGCACGATACGTGTCGTTAGCAGTGGATCACCTGTGCTGATTGCAAATCGACGCACATCTGCCAGCCCCGCGTACATCCGCGTTGCGTTGCGCTTAATAAAGCAGAAGTTATGCGGGATCATGTACGTTGCCTGTGCCGCTGTTTCTGAACCTGTGTGGCGGAGAAGAAAACCGAGATTTGCACTTGGGCTGCTTCAGAAGGTACGCTGGTCTTGACCTGCTGTCTGCTGCTGGTTGATGTCTGAGCCGGTGCAAAGCAAGATCTGAATGTAGTCATACTCTTGCTTACGTTCTTGAAAAAGAATGTGCTTGTTCGCAAACCTACCGCGATCCCAGGTACCATCGTCATAATGCTGATAGAGTTCTTCGTAGGGTGTAGCAGAAATAATGTACGCATCCAGGGATATGCGTGTTTGATTACTTGTTGCCGCCAGCTTTTTCGCCAGCTTTTCCGCCAGCTCTGGCAGCCGCTCGTGCAGACGGGCCTTCTCATCGTGGATGTAGGCTTTGGCATGTCGCATGCCATGCGGTTCAACAAAGATGATACGTTGTGTTTGTTGTTGAGTATCCACTACCCATAGAATGAAATCCGGGTAAAAGCCGCTGTTCTCGAAGAAGCCCACCCCTTTGCCGCGGCTCAGGTTGCGCAGCACGTACACTTCTTTTCCTGCCATCATACTGTCTTTCTCGTTCTGCCAGAAGTCCTTCAAGTCGCGCACGAAGCGCACTTCGCTCTCCCTGAGCGCCGGCGGGATAGAACTAAATTTGTCCGTTTCCTGCACCAGCAAGGGAAGGTAGAGATGACCATCGAAATGGATACGGGGAAGGTCACGGTCTTCCT
>NZ_DAOTZQ010000013.1:0-7811 GCF_034434295.1 Chloroflexus sp. | reverse complement strand
TCGGCGTGGCCGTCGCCACTCCCGTTGCGGTCGGCGTGGCCGTCGCCACTCCCGTTGCGGTCGGCGTGGCCGTCGCCACTCCCGTTGCGGTCGGTGTTCGCGTCGGTGGCTCAGCCGTCCCGGTTTCCGTAATACTGAGTGGAGGTGCCGCCGTAACCGACCCGAACGGTGTCGTCAGTAGAAAAGCCAGCAGAATTCCCCCTCCGATAACGATTGGCACTACACGCCAGAAATAGTCTCTCATGGTGATTTGCTCCCCTATCGTCCAATCAGCGGAATGAAATAGCGATGCTGCTGGCTTATCGTACCACGAGACTGTAACGGGCCGTACTCAGTAGCAGTACCATCCAGCTCAATTTCGACCAACCAGTACGAGTAATCCACACCGGCCAGTGCAGTGGTATCACTGAAGCGATAACTGGCACCACTGGTTGTACTGCCTCGCGCCGGAATTGGGATCGGCGTCAACAATTGCGCTTTATCCCGGCCAGCAGTTGAGCGATAGATCAGGAAGCCACGGGTATTAATCTCAGCCCCGGTTGTCCAGACGATGTCCCAGCCGTTACCGGATGCAACCAGGCGGAACTCGGTGAGCACAATAGCGGTTGGCGGACTATCGGGTGGCGGCGTGCTGAGACGGGTCGGATCGTCAGGAACGATGGTCGTTGGATCGTCACTCGGCGTTGAGGAGATATTCGCGCCCGTGGCCGTGGCCTGGTTGCTGATTTCGGTGACACTGTCAGGGAGAGGATTGTTTACCTGCACCTGGAAGGTAATCGTCAGCACCCCGTTCACAGCCAGCTCGTCTAAGGTGACTTCTACGGTGGTATCATCGGGGGTATTGCCACGCACAATCTGCGCAGTTGATGGCGTCGCTACCACACTACTTACGACGAGCGTGGTATTTGGATCGGGCGTGTCACTGACCTTCAGCCGGAGTGCAATCTCTGAGCCGGTATTGGTTAGCACCAGAGTGTACTCAATAACGTCACCCGGCCCGGCCAGATTATCACTGTTGTTATCGATGACCAGCGTTGCCCGTTTGATAAGGTCAACCGTGGTCAGGCCGGGCACCTGGGTTGTATCACTCGCGCTCACTGGTGGATGGGCATTACCGTTGACATCGGTATAGCTCAGCGTCGCGGTATTGGTCAGCGTGGTTGGGCCGGTTACTGTGGCGTTCACCTGCACGGTGATGCTCACACTGGCGCTTGCCCCCGCCGCGAGTGGGTTAGTCAAGGTGAAGGTCACTACCCCACCGCTCTCGCTACACGACCCACTCAGGCTGCCGAGGTTACAGCTCTGGTAGGTTACATCGGAAGGTAAGTTGTCAGTCAGCGTAATGTTATGCGCCGCCCCTACCCCGGTGTTGGTAAACGTCAGCGTGTAGGTCAATGTCTGCCCTGGAGCCGTGACGGTTGCGCCGTCGGTCTTACTCAATTGCAGCAGTGGTTGGTTGACAACCGTCGTGTCGGTCGCCTGGAGCTGTGGATACTGGTTGTTGAAGCCATCCCGATAATCGAGTACGGCGGTGTTGGTCAGGGTGACGGAAGAGGTAAGTGATGGATTGATCTGCACCGTGATCGTGATGGTGTCGCTGGCGTTATAATTGAGCGGATTGGTGCGCGTGTACACAACCGTACCGCCACTGAGGGTACATGACCCATTTGGTGAAGTGCAGGATACGAAATTGACATTCAATGGCAGCGTGTCGGTCAGCACAACATTGTAGGCCGGGCCAGGGGCGGTAATGCCATTACCGGTGTTGGTGAAGGTCAGCGTGTAGGTAAGCACTTCACCCGGCGCAGCGAAGCCTACCCCATCCGTTTTCGAGAGGATTAAGCCTGGGGCCGGCGGTGGATCAAAATACGCTGGAATACTTGACTGACCTTCCTGGATGAATTGATTATTGTTGTTAACGCAGCTCACAATGCGCCACCAGCCTGGTTCGGGGTTATTAATAACATCGCCAGCACGTGTTGCATTGGTACTGTTATTCCAGCGTGTCGCACCTGACACGGTGCCTGCGCTTCCTCCTGTCAATCCGCTAGCATCGAACGTAGCACTCGGCGCGTAGTATCTGACCCGTACATTCCCATCCATGTCAAAATTATGAAATGTGGCAGTGGGTTGACCAGGGGCGACATACTCGAACAGGGTCAGACATTTGGCACCAGCATCACTGTGCTGATACGTTGTGTAGGCCATCCCGATCGCTAACTCATCACCGGTACCGGGGAGACCATCGTAATTATCATAGTTGAGGGGAGGGGGGGTATTCGGGTTGTTATCATCGTCTAAGCCAAACCGCAACCGCCAGCTATTGTCAGCATTCCCGTTGGTTTGCGCACGCAGGATGTAGGTACCACAGCCTGTACTGTTGACGTTGATGCTGTAAAACCGAACCCACTGTGGCCCAACACTGCCCGAAGTGTATGTGTGCTGATAGAGTGAACCAAGGGCATTTGGCCCCGGCGCGATCGGATTGGTTGCCGGATTGAGTGATGTGCCTGGCTGGTATATCTCAAACACGGTGCTCTCGGCAGTGGTTATTTCATCAACCACACCAGCACCTGATGTATTATTGAGATCGGGATGGAACAGATCGACATGAATGAGCGTATCGAAAGGCCAGCCACACGGTACATGCAGGGTAATGTAGTGATAACCATTGCCTGCTGTCGAGTTTGTGTACCAGTCACCGATACCAAGTGCACGATTTGGACTTGAAGTCTGGAGGTAGAACACTGAACCGGCGGGTGGTAGTTCAACCGCCTGCGTGGTATCCTTCGACCACACAGGCAATAACAAAGCTACGACCCAGATGATCAAGATCATCATTGTAGTGCGACGTTGCATGAATTTTCTCCGTGTGTTATCCCAGGAAGATTAGTTCACGGGAGTGAACCGAACGCCTACAGGCATAAATCCTCATCGAATTATAAGACATTGCGACCATATTGCCAATACCTTTTGGACTATTATTTAGCAGGACTATAGTACTATAAGAACGTAATGTTTGTTGAATTGTTTGTCATATCATTGGGTGGCAGAAACCGGGAATATATCAGCCAAACAGGGAAGAGCCGCGGTTTATTCTGGAGATAAGCTGATACAATTAGTTGAGTAAACGTTGATATACTACGTGTGATCGTAATTTTGTAATTTTAGAGGTGTATTTCAGTGTCAACAATTTCTACCCGTCACGGCCCACTGCACTATCTCACCGTTGGTCAGGGGGCACCGTTTGTGCTGCTCCACGGCAACACCTATAGCGCGACCACCCAGGTGCGGCTGGCGCAACGGTTTGCCGATCAATTTACAGTCTACTCGTTTGATCTGCTCGGTCATGGTGGTTCAGCGCGTCCACCAGATCTCTTCACCACTCGCTACTTTCAGATGCAAGGCAAGGCAGTTGCCGATGCGCTGGCCGGTCTGTTTCACGCACCGGTACCGGTCTTCGGTATGAGTGCTGGCGGTATCAGTGCCTTGAATGCGGTCTGTATTCGCCCCAATCTGATCGCAGCTCTCATTCTTGACGGGGTGTTTGTGCGGGTAACCGCAGCAACCTATGAGGCGCATCGCCACGCCACAGCCAGTATGTCTCCGAGCTGGCACCGTTATATGGCTGGTCAGCATGGTGCCGACTGGTGGCCGATTCTCAATGCCGGTGTTGAGTCGGTGATCGAGCAACTGGCCGCTCAGGAAGCATTGGTCACACCGTGCCTTGATCAGATTCGGGTGCCGACCATTATTTTTCACGGTGGCAAAGACCCGTTCGTGCCCGATGAACAGGCGCGGGCAGTAGCTGCCGGTATTCGCGGTGCCCGCATTGTCTACGAACCAGAGGCTGGTCATCTGATTGCCTGGCGTAATCCTGATGCCTTCCGCGCCCGTGTTGGACGGTTTCTGGTTGAGGCAGGCGTGATAGCGGAATGACGGCGGACAGGGTGAACGAACCGCTACGTCTCCAGCATGTTCTCTGCACACAGCGTGTACGTAACGCGATGATCTGGCACACCCTGTTGCTTCTCATTTGACATTCCTACCCTTCTGCATCGCGACGTTGATAGGGGCCGAAGCCAGGCTTCGGCCCCAGAGATTGCTGTTAGCGCACAATGACGGGTACGAAGAGACGATGTTGCGGTGCTTCAACCGGCGGTGATCCCGGTGGCGTGATCGTCACCGTAAAGCTGCCACTCGCCACATTGCCGGCGGTATCGCTGGCAGTACAGGTGACCGTCGTCGTACCTATCGCGAAGGTGCTGCCGCTGGGTGGCGTACAGCTCACCGCTACCGTCCCGGCCACCGCATCGCTGGCGGTGGCGGTGAATGTCACTACCGCACCCACCGGCCCGCTCGCCTCACGGGTGAGGTTGCCGGGCAGGGTAAGGGTTGGCGCTGTCGTGTCTACCACCGTCACCGTAAAGCTACCACTCGCCACATTGCCGGCGGTATCGCTGGCAGTACAGGTGACGGTCGTCGTACCTATTGCAAAGGTACTGCCACTAGACGGCGTACAGCTCACCGCTACCGTCCCGGCCACCGCATCGCTGGCGGTGGCGGTGAATGTTACTACCGCGCCGGCAGATGACTCCGCTTCTACGGTAACCTCTTCCGGCAGAACGAGCGTCGGTGGAGTTGTATCGATGGTAAACGTGAGCGATACATCTTCACCCAGTGCAATACCACTGACACTACTTAACGTGGCACAGGCAATCAGCGTATATTGACCATCAGGTAGAGGCTGAATGGTGGGAACAATGGTCGTTGTCGCATCGTTGACCGATACACTGGCGATCAGATTACTGCCGGTACTACTGCACGAGGAAAGGTTGCCCGACCACAACCGATAGTTTGCTTGATCGGTACCATTGCGCAAACGTTCGGCGAAGGTGAGGCTAAGTTCGGTGATAGTGGCATTGACGGCATCGCCATCCTGTAATGGTACTGTGCTCGTGCCATCACTACGCACAACCACTGATACGGTTGGCGGTACGAAGCTCAGGCGGCGTCCGAAAATCTCAAACTGTCGATCAGCCGCAATGCCGTTCAGATAGCCGGCCCAGACAGTCATAAAGCGTCCACTACCGGTTGCTGCAAGTCGCGGCGCAACGCGATGCCAGTTCACCGGATTCAACGTGGTCGAGCTGGCGATCTCTACTTCGCCACCGGGTAATGGACGGGCTAATCCGCTTGAACTTGCCTGAAACGCGGTTGGCGCCAGTGCCGGTGTCGTCCCGATCTGAAAATTCGCACCAATTGTTGCCAGGGGCGCACTTCCGTCAGTATCGGCATTGAGACGCTGTCCATACACCTCGAAGCGATCATTCACGCTGGGATCGCCACGCCAGACCACCAGCCATTCCCGATTGAACGGATCGTAGTCAACATCGACATCAAGTCCCTTGAAGCGGTTATCGATCCCATTAGAGCTAAAACTGACCCGTTGCCCACCGACACTCGTCCCAAAACCGGTGGGCTGGCGCAAACTAACATACACCTCGTCAAAACCGTTGACGTTATCACCAAACCACGCGACCAGATACTGATTGCGGTCAGGATTGTAGGCTACAGCAGGCCGATAGGCATCACAACTGGCATCATCGCATCCGGTAGCTTCCCCGATCTGGCTAATCCGATGATCGTCACGATAGTTTGCACCACTGCCGGGTAACAGATGAGCCTGCGTGCCGTCGGCAGCCAATACCTGACCATAAATCTCAAACTCGCCATCTTCTACGCCACCGGCGTTGTTATCGGCTGACCAGACCACGAACCATTGATTATCTACGCTATTGTAGGCAATCGCTGGTGTCACTGCATCGTAATCGGGTCGCACGTAACCGGCAGCCGAGGTTGTAAAACCAGCCCGGCTGATGAGGAAATCGTTTGGTCCAATCTGACCGATAAAGCGTCGGGTGGGATGGGGGTCGAGTGAAAAACGCTGACAGCGAATTTCAAACTCACCACCTTGCTCGGCGAACGGTTGCGAGAGGAACCCATTCGCCCGGTCATCAGACCAACAGATCAGGAATTCGCCATTCTGGCTATTGTAGGCAACCGCGGGCGAGAATGCGTCCCAATCGGGGTTGCGGTTTTCAAAATTGTTTCGGTAAAACAGCACATTGATCTCGGTGATCCGGTCATCCTGGGGGTTCCCGCACTCGTCACGAATCAAGAGATCGCCATCGGCAGCCACAACCTGGACATAGATCTCAAAGGCACCACCGGCACGATAACCGGCCCGACCGGCGTCCGGGTTGTTGCAGTCAATCAGAGGATTGGTATTGTCTGCCGTCCAGGCTACCAGAAACACATTATCACGTGCGCTATAGCTTACAACGGGGCTATAAGCATCGAAGGGGTCGGTCGAGCGATCATTGCCGTTACGACTGATCCGAAAAGCGGTACCACTGACTTCAGCCCCGGATGCCGTAGGTGCGATCAACGCACCGGTCGCCGCGTCAATAAACTGACCATAAATCTCGAACTCATTCGAGCCACCCCCCTCACGAGGACGCGCATAGACAACCAGATATTGATTGGTCACCGGATTGTAGGCGATGTCCGGTTCAAACGCATCCCGTGTCGGTGCCACATTACCAATCCGCTCGTCATTCTCACCAATCACACTGTTCAGCGAGGAACGGGCACTGATACCGGCTGATATATCAAGCGCCGGTGTTGATGACGTATGCGCTGTACTGATAGCCGGTATCGTCGCCGATAGTAGCCAGATAGCACCCAAAACAAGCGCGATCCATCGTGGTCGCATAGATTCTCCTTCGCTAGTTGCGGAAATCATGAGATGTTGGTTGAGCGGGAAATGATGTAAGCAATATAGCCCGGTATGTTTATACCGGGCTAACATGTGGTGGCGATGAACAGGTAGCGATGAGCGATTACAAAATTATTAATTCGCGTTACGAATAATTGTCGGTACGGCCAGAAATGAGATAAGAATGGCCTGGAAGAGCGGTTGATGTTGCTCTCTTCCAGGCCGTTTCCGCAAAACGACGGCGATACTACACATGAAACTGATCCAGGATCATCTGCACCTGGCTGCGATACTGTGGCCACGCTCGTCGGCCAATCAACCCTTCGATGAGATGTTCCAGGCACATACGATTACTAAACGATGCCTCCAGGCCATCGGTTGGACGCAGGATATGACCACTCCACTTGTGCATATCATCAAAAATGATATGCAATGTTTGATTGGCGACAGACAACCGGTATTCCACAGGATGTTCACTTTCACGTTGATATGTTACAGCAACTCGCTTATCGCAAGCATGCTGCGATGTGTAGTCCATGCACAAAAACATCGTTCCCCTCCACCCAATAGTTGTACACACGAGACGCCAAAAGACACCTGGCGATGTACTCATGCTGACGGCAACAGGTGTTCGGCAAGGCATCGGAGGTCAGCTCGATGCAGAGATACCGTACCACGATGCATCTAATACGCATACCCACCCAGGGTGGATCGGCGGGTTGATGCCGGATACAACGTTTGGATCGGCGTACTCCAACCCATTTGAGCTGGACAAATGTTAGAAGTTTACCCAAGTTGCTACCTTTGTCACCACAGAGGCACAGAGGGCACAGGCAATGAACATAGGAGAGAGGAGATTAGGAAATAGAAGAGAGGAAATAGGAAAAAGAGAAGAGAGGAACGTGACGAGCATTCATTGCATCCGCGTGAGCGGTCGGCTCAACGGTTTGCCCCGCGCCAGATCGTGAGCACGGCGGCTGTGGCAGCATGGCTGCCGCACGCCAAACCTTGCGACGCACGCATGACGAGC
>NZ_DAOTZQ010000012.1:0-2650 GCF_034434295.1 Chloroflexus sp. | reverse complement strand
CATTCTCTCTCTTGCCGAGATACTTCACCCCGTTAACAAACAGAGACGGGCAAGATGCCCGTCTCTGCCACGTGGTAATTACGGCGCACTCTGACCTTCAATACCGGCCAACAACTGTGAGGTATACCAGATCGTCTTATCGTCGGCGACCTGACCTTCCGGTACAAAGACACTGCCATCCTGATAGTACAGGGGGCCGGTGAAAAGGTTCAGACTACCATCTGCCAGCTTTGCAATAAACTCATCCAGCTTCGCAGCATTCTCAGCACTTAGTGCCGGCCCCTTCACGAAACCGATCATGCTCGTATCGGGATCGTTCAAGTTGCTCCAGTTCGGCCCAACCCACTCCCAGGCCGGCTCCCACTGACCGGCGCGGGCCAGCTCAACCAAACGCTTGTAGTCGGGACCCCAATTGAAGTACGGCACACCCAGACAGACAGCCTCACCCTGGGCGCAGGCTCCTTTGAAATCGTAGGGCACCGCAAACACCCGCTTCCCGGCTTGTGTTGCTTTATTGGCTTCGACAATTGCCTCAGTGGTATCAATCCCTGACAGAATAACGTCATAGCCCTCGTTAATAAAATCGTTGGCAACCCTGGTTGGATCGAGCGTCACACCGGGAATATTGAACCAGAAACCGATCCATGTCACCTTAAAGGCCAGACCATCTGCCGAACGACCGCGGTAGTTTTCCCAGCAATAACGTGCACCGAGATAGGTTGAATTCACCAACCGGCGCGTCTCTGGGTCGATCAGCGGGCCAAGGTAGGCCAGCCGCCCGGCCTCAGTCGTAAGTGCTGCTGCACAGCCGGCGATCATCTTCCCATACTCCATACGACCCATCAGGTTTCGCACATTGGCCGGCGCTTCACCGGTCAGCACCTTGTCACCGGACGCATGAATAAAGGCCACTTCTGGGTGGGCGGTAGCAGCGATGTTAGTGCCATCGGCAAATTCCGCCGAGTTGGTGATGATCAGGCGTGCACCCTGACCAATCAACTCTTCGATAGCCTGCTCAACCTTGACATTCGGTCGATCTGCCGGATTAACCTTATCGATGTAGATAAACTTCACGCCTGGCAGCTTCTCAACCACGTACTGGGCGGCCTCGTAATGGGCCTGATTCCAGCCACCATCGTTAATCGGCCCGACCAGCACCATCCCAAAAGTGAACTCCTCCCCGGTGGCTGGTGTTGGTTCAGCGGGGGCAGCCGTCGGTTCAGCAGCCGGCTGCGACCCACAGGCAGCGAGCAGCAGACTAAACAGGACAAGCACTAACAATGGCCAGTGAACAACGCGGTCTCTCATCGGTCGACTCCTTGCGAGCATCTGCAAATCCGAACACGAACAACGAAGCGGCGCAACCGATGAGCAAACCATTGCCATCGCTGCGCCGAGACGGTTTTGCGCAGATTTACACCTCTGACGGGGAGGATTCCCTGCCGGCCTCTTTGCCGATCAGGGCGCTATTGCGGAGCGCCCGATTACGGAGCCGAGTATAGCCGAGAGAGGCTAGACTGTCAATTGACAGTGCGATATACTGCGATTCTATCGAAACGTCTTACCAGGCCAGGTAGATATAATCCTTTCATCCACGATCAAGTAGAGATGCACTCTATTCGGATAGGTGCTATGTAAACCTCCTTAACTGCATCAACGAAAGGGCCGCTTATGTACAGAGTTACGCTTGTTCTGGCGGTCTTCCTCGTGAGTGCTTTTACATCTCCAGCATCGTCAGATGCAGCATCAGGTTCTGATCCAATCTGCTTCACCGATCATGAGGAATGTGTCGATCCACGTTTTGCCGATTTCTGGCGGAGTAACGATGTTCATGCAATCACTGGCGAAAAGATAACGCTTTGCGAATCTTTGGTTTTCCGCTTGGACCAGCCCGAATCGAGTCGGTGAATGGTGAAGCTGTTTTAGCGCAACCGTTTGCGAACGTCATCATGCAGCAACCGCTCGGCAACACGAATCCAGCACAGATTTCTCTCCAGACGATTGGATTAGAACGCCTCAGTCAACTCAAACAGGCACTCTCTCTGCCCCAATCTCCGCCAGAAACTCGACGAACAGGTTGTCGTTTCTTCACTCAGTGGTTCGAGCGTGCCCGATTACAGTACGATGGAGTTGCTGAAGAAATGATCATCACTCCATTAGGTCGCGATGTTGTTGATGATCGACCCGATCTGCCACCTCTACCACGTAACAAGGGCGTTCAGGTGAACGCAACAAGCGTCACTGCCGGAGGCATCGTCTCCGCACGTGGCAATGGCTACACGAATGATCAGGCCGTCACCATTACCGTATTCCGTGCTGATGGTACCAGCTTTGCGGCAGGTACAGAGGTCACCCCCAACACGAATGGAGTTACAGAAAGGTACTGCCTGGAAGTACCCGCCAATGCGCTACCCGGTATTTGGGCAATTGCTTTCAACGGCGTTCAAACCGGGCATCAGACGATAGGTTTCTTCCGTGTGGTCACAACCGGCACGCCCAATACGACATGCCCTGATCTGATCGCACCGTTGCCCAACGGTCGGTAGTGACAGATTGATGTATGCTGCAAAGATGACCTGCCGGGAACCAGTAGGAACGCACCCCGTGCGCCCCTGCTGGTGCGGGTTCATTACATGACATAGCGATGTGA
>NZ_DAOTZQ010000011.1:0-101345 GCF_034434295.1 Chloroflexus sp. | reverse complement strand
CCAATCCCGATCTGGTCTTCTTCGGCGGTATCTACGACCAGGCCGGCCCCTTCTTCCGCCAGGCCCGCGACCGTGGCATCACTGCCCAGTTCATGGGACCAGACGGTCTGGAGTCGTCTGAGCTGGTCGATCTGGCAGGCGATGCCGTTGACGGCATGCACTACACCACTGTCGCTGCTCCGGTAAGCCAGTTCCCACGTGCGGCGAAGTACGCTCAGGACTACCAGGCCGCATTCGGCGATGCTGCGCCGGCCTTCTCGGCCCAGGCGTATGATGCGACCAACATCTGCGCTGCCGGCATTCTGTCCGCAGCAGTTGCAGCCGGTGGTAAGCCAACCCGCGCCCAGGTTGTGCAGGCTATCCGCAATCTGCCACCATTCCCCGGCATTACCGGCACGTATGACTTCAATGCTAAGGGCGACCCAACGGTTGCTACCTATTTCGTGTTGAAGGTAAACGCGGCTGATTGGAATCAGAACGAGTTGATTAGCCGTCTGGAAATTGCGCCTCCACAATAAGCAGCAGGTTGTTCGCGTTGCAGTGCGCGAGAAAGAATTTCTCGCGCACTTGCCCAATCCATAAGTTCGGGAGTTTTCATGGCTGTCGATGCAACGGTTGCACCCACGACTGCACGCCGATCTCTCGGTGAAGTGCTTGGGGTTGTCTTCGGTCCAGTTGGACAATTACTGGCCTTTATTGTCGGAAGTGCTGCTGCCCTATCACTGATCGTTATCGTACTTGCCCTGGTACTATCCCCCAGCCAGCCTGACATCATGCAACGGGTAGTGATCATTCTGCCCCAGGTCATCATTGACGGGCTGGTACGTGGCTTCCTGTTCGCCACCATCGCTCTCGGCTACACGATGGTTTACGGCGTGCTCGAATTCATTAATTTTGCCCACGGTGAAATCTTCATGATTGGTGGCGTGGTTGGTGCCACTGTGAGTTTTCTCCTGGTAAGCTCTGGCACTTTGGCAAGTGTACCGCCACTGATCTTCGTGTTGCTGGTTGTGTTGATCGCCATGGCCTTTTGTGGAACCCTTGCCGTTACCGTCGAGCGGATTGCATACCGTCCGCTTCGTAATGCACCCCGACTGGTACCATTGATCTCGGCTATCGGTATGTCACTCGTCCTGCAAGACCTTGCCCGCCTGGTGATGACCAACAGCCCCCTGGGTTTTAATGCCCGTTATCAAACTCCCGATTTCGGGCAGCCGATTCGCCTGTTTGAAATGCAGATCGGCGAACGGAGTGTACCGGTTATTCTGAGTCCGCGCGATTTGATCTTTATTGTCGCGGCCACCCTCATGTTGATCGTCCTGAATTATGTCGTCAATGCCACGAAACTGGGTAAAGCAATCCGGGCCACCGCTCAGGATATGCCAACAGCGAGTCTAATGGGTATTGATGTTAATCGGATCATTGCGCTGACCTTCTTGATCGGTGGAGCACTTGGTGGCGCTGCCGGTGCACTGTTTGGCCTGCGCATTGGTACCGTGAATCCATATATGGGTTTGATCCCTGGCCTGAAAGCATTTACCGCCGCTGTCTTAGGTGGTATCGGTAATATCACCGGTGCAATGGTTGGTGGCATTGTGCTCGGTTTTCTTGAGGCCTTTGTGGCGGCGTATCTCGCTATCTTCACCGGTGGTAATTTCTCAGGTGCGGCCTATGCCGATATTGCCGCGTTTAGTATCCTGATCTTGCTGTTAATTTTCCGGCCTTCCGGTCTGCTCGGTGAGGCGACAACGCAAAAGGTGTAAGCAGTATGACTACGAGCACTTCGCCGCAGAGCCTTTGGCAGCGCGTAACGACTTCTCTGAGCAGTGGGCCAACCGCATACGCATTTCTGGTTTTCTACGTGCTCGTCTGCTCTTTCCTGCTCTTGACCAATCCGCGAACCGAATTGAGCACCGACATCGTGTTTGTGCTCTTCATGTTGTCGATGCTGGTAGCGTATCGCTCGCGGGTCGCCGGTTGGTTCAAGGTCGTACTGGGGGTATTTGCCCTTGGTATCGTTTTACCGTACTTCGGCACCCTCAACCCGTTTTACATTGATGTTGCTACTCAGGCCGGTATCTTCACAGCGCTTGCTCTGGGACTGAACGTTGTCGTCGGCTTTGCTGGCCTCCTTGACCTCGGATATGTCGCTTTCTTTGCGGTGGGTGCATATGCCTGGGCTATCTTTAGCACTCCACAGATCAGCGAGATTAATCCGGCCTGGGGTCCGGTCGATCCGATCATGTTCTATCCTTTCCTGATTATCGGCCTCATTCTCGGTTTAATCACCGGTGTCTTGCTTGGTTTACCGGTACTGCGTCTCCGTGGCGACTATCTGGCTATCGTGACCCTGGGTTTTGGTGAAGTGATTCGAGTTGTTGCGAACAACCTGGATCGTCCTATCAATGTAACTAACGGCTCACAGGGCATTCGCGACATCGAGCGACCTCCACTCGTGCTGGTCGATCTGGTGCGAAATCTTGGCGTTGTTGCCGACGATAATCGCCTTTACCAGCTCTTTTTCTACTACCTCGTTCTGATTATCCTGTTGCTAACCGTGATTGTCGTGGCTCGCCTGAAGAATTCGCGTATCGGTCGGGCCTGGGAGGCGATTCGGGAAGATGAGGTAGCAGCAGTTGCGCAAGGCATCCCACGGGTACGCATGAAACTGCTGGCATTTGCGATTGGTGCATCGTTTGCCGGCGTGATGGGAGTGGTCTTTGCCTCGAAACAGCTCTTCATCAATCCGCCGACCTTCGACCTGCTGCGCTCAATCAATATTCTGGCAATGGTCATTCTTGGCGGTATGGGATCAATCCCCGGTGCCATGCTCGGAGCCATCATTGTAACCATGCTCGATTTGCAGATCCTGCCTCGCACGGCTGCTGTGATCCGTGAAGCCCAGGCTGCCGGTTTACCCATCCCACGCCAGTTCGATCCTACTCAGTATCAGCGCCTCTTCTTCGGGCTATTACTGGTGATTATGATGATCTTCCGTCCTGAAGGATTGTGGCCTGACGAGCGCCGGCGCGAAGAGCAGCACGAGGTCGAAGTGCCTGAAGAGGAGCTTGATGCCGACAAGTCGGTTGCACCAACCGGTGCCGATATGGGGAGATAGCCATGGCGCTTTTAGAGGCTTCCAATATTACAAAAATCTTCGGTGGTCTGGTAGCGGTTAATGATGTAACCTTCACCGTTGAACCGGGTAGCATCGTCAGTGTGATCGGTCCAAATGGTGCCGGCAAGACAACGTTCTTTAATGTGCTAACCGGAATCTACAAACCAGACAAGGGGCGCGTCATCTTTGCTGGCCAGGACATTACCGGTTGGCGGTCGGATCAGATCGCTGCGTTAGGAATGCGACGAACCTTCCAGAATATTCGCCTCTTCAACAACATGACCGTCCTGGAGAACGTGCTTATCGGTATGCACGTTCATTTGCAGGCTTCAATCTGGAGTATCATCTTCCGTGCCCGCAATATGTTGCGGGAAGAAGCAAAGGCGCACAACAAGGCGATTGAGTTGCTCGAATTCGTAGGTATTGCCGAAAAACGCGACGAGCTGGCCAAAAATCTGCCTTACGGCGACCAGCGTCGGCTTGAGATTGCCCGTGCACTGGCCGGCGATCCTAAAATTATCCTGCTCGATGAGCCGACCGCCGGTATGAATCCGCACGAGACGACCGAAGCAACTCAACTGATCTGCCGCTTGCGTGATGAACGCGGCATTACTGTGATCTTGATTGAGCACGATATGCGGTTGGTGATGTCTATTTCGGAACGAATCTCCGTGCTCGATTATGGCAGCAAGATTGCTGAAGGTGATGTGCAGGCAATCCGTACCAACCCACGAGTCATTGAGGCCTATCTTGGTAAAGGTGCTGCCGCCGGTCACGCGGCCTGATGCGGATTAGAGAGATAGCTGTGGCCTATGTTACGTCACCTGGTACAGGATAGTATAAGAGCACACACTTGAGTGGAGCCACGGCTTAGGATTGAGGAAATTATGGCGCTGCTGGAATTGCAGAATGTTCACACCTATTATGGCAAAATCCATGCCTTGAAGGGTATCTCAATGCGGGTTGATCCCGGCGAAATCGTTACCCTGATTGGCTCGAATGGTGCCGGTAAGAGTACAACACTGCGTACCATTTCCGGCTTGTTGAAGCCGCGACAGGGCCAGATTACGTTCAAAGGACAGCGTATTGACACATTGCCACCCCACGAGATCGTGAAATTGGGGATTGCCCAGTCGCCGGAGGGACGGCGGATTTTTCCGCGCCTTACTGTGTTGGAAAACCTGGAAATGGGTGCGTTTCTCTATAACACACGTAGCCCTGAATACCAGGCCGATCTTGATCGGGTATTGACACTCTTCCCCCGTCTGCGCGAACGGGTCAGTCAAAAAGGAGGTACCCTGTCAGGTGGTGAACAGCAGATGCTGGCGATTGGCCGGGCACTGATGACCCGACCGCAGGTATTGCTCCTCGACGAACCCTCGATGGGGCTGGCCCCAGTGCTCGTTGAGCAAATCTTCGAGATTATCCAGACGATTAATCAGCAAGGCACGACGGTCTTACTGGTAGAACAAAATGCGCTGCAAGCGCTCTCTATCGCCCACCGCGGCTATGTGTTGCAGAGCGGCGAAATTGTGTTAGAGGATACAGCAACGAATTTGCGCAACAACGAGATGGTACAGAAGGCGTACCTGGGTTTAGAATAAGGTGGTATTCGCTAACACGACGAGACCCAACACCCGGTGTAGCCATACGGTTATGCCGGGTGTTTTTTCACTGCACATATGGTGATACCACCGCCGGTTAACGTCGGTTAGTAAAGGCTGTACCGTCGTGCCCCTAGCCTGTCGCACAGGCGCATGAACACTTGCCAATCCCTACAACCAGGTATCCTGCGCCCAGGCTGCCGGTATGGCAGCGCGAAGGGCTGCCAACCACCGCCAATGCCATCACTCGTTGGATGGATCAGGTGCCTTACCCGCTTGTCAGCGCGTGGTGCGTGGTTGGAGTGCGGCAGTCATGCTGCCGCGCCACTCGTGCTCACCATCCGGCGCATCGCACACCGTTGACCCGGCTGGTCACAGGGATGATGAGTGCTCGTCACGATCATGGAGGCTGTTGGCACTGCATGAGATACCTCCTGGAAGTCATCACTCGTGATCACATCATCACACCGACCGCGGATACGGAGAACGGTGTTTCTGCCGCACACGCCGTGGTATTACTCGCCGGTGTAGATGCGGTCTCCTGGCCGGGCTGCACGTGTGACGCAGGTTTTGGCGTGCAGCAACCACGCTCCACCGTACGCACTGGCAGGCGTGAGGCACTGTGCGTACCTGTGCTGATACGCCACCCTGGTGTAGGAGGCATAAGCACGGGTTGGAAGCCCACTCTACGAGGAGTTGAGGATGCATCGTGGACAACGCCGTAAACTATTGTGCAGGGGCAGGACTGACCAATGCGATTGATAGCCTCGGCGATGACGTACACTATCAGTCATGAGGTTGACATGAAAGGATCGTGATCCTGAAATAAAAATTCCCTGGTTTAACCAACCAGGGAAACTGGAGCGGGAGACGGGACTCGAACCCGCGACATTGTGCTTGGGAAGCACACACTCTACCGACTGAGTTACTCCCGCACCCCATCAGCACGCTAAAGTATAGCATGTTCATCGTTGTCTGTCAATCAGGGTTCCATTCGATACCCGACTCCCCATTCGGTTAACAAAAGCTGGGGCTGGCGCGGATCGATCTCAATCTTGCGCCGCAAATGCCAGATATATACCTTGAGATAATCGTTATCGCGCATCGGCTCGCTACCCCATACGGCCCGCAACAATTGCTCGTGCGTTACAACCTCGCCGGCATGCTCAGCCAGCACCAGTAGCAATTGATACTCGGTCGGGGTGAGATCAACCAGTTCACCCCGTACACGCACTTCTCGTTTCCGCTGATCAATGCTTATCAGATTATTGCCAACCATGAGTGGGCGATTGGTTGCAGGTACTCGTCGTAGTAAAGCCCGGATCCGGGCCAGCAGTTCGTCGTAATTGAAGGGCTTGATCACATAGTCATCGGCACCCTGATTAAGCCCGGTAATAATATCTTCAGGCATTGTCTTGGCGGTCAACATCAAAATGGGTAACGAGGCAAATTCACGTACCTTCCGACAGACCGTCAATCCATCGAGGTCCGGTAACATAATATCGAGAATGACCAGATCAGGTCGTTGCTGACGGATAATCTTAATTGCTTCCAGACCACTGACGGTCTGGATAACGTGATACCCTTCCTGTTCAAGGCGGATCCGGATCAATTCCTGCAAACCGCTGTCATCTTCAACGACCAGAATAGTTTCCGGCTGATCCATACAGGTTCTCCGTTGTTACAACCCGCAATACCGACCAATTACTGCGATGTTTGACCGCCACCCACTGCGCGCAATTCGGTAAAGCGAGCTGTAATGTCGTCGAGGGTCAGTTCACCGATGTGAACGTAGCGAATCTGTCCATCGGGCGCGATGAAGAAGCTGGTTGGCAGAGGAAAGACCCGATACGCTTCAGTGATCGTGCCCTCGGTATCGAGTGCAATCGGGTATGTAACACCATACTGCGCCAGGAACGCAGCCACATCGGCAACAGTTTGTCCATTCACCTGCTCATCATCGGTAAGATTCACACCGATGACCATCAAACCCTGATTGGAAAACTGCTCATACGCTTGCTGCAAAGCTGGCAACTCCCGCTTACATGGTTCGCACCAGGTTCCCCAAAAATTCAGGACAACGACTTTTCCCCGGTATTGAGCCAATTCTATCGTACCACCACGCAATTCAGGGGCTGTAAAGTCAGGTGCCGGACGATTCACCTCACCCATCGCCTGGCCAGTAAGTGTTTCCCGGTTCGTAAATATCCATACACCTGCGACCAAAGCGACGGCTATGAATGAAAAAGCAAACACGCTCAGCCACTCACGTCGGCTCAGCTCACGACGTACTGGCCGGCTTACAGATGGAATTAGACCCTGACTGATGTCATACTGACGCCGCCGTTCAGGATCACGTAACACGTGGTACGCTCGCTCAATAGTCTGTAGCCGCTCTTGCGCAACTGCTTGCAGTTCATCATCGAGATCGGCAACCCGTTCCGGTGCGTAGCGTTGCCGTTGTTCGGCATAAGCGGCATCAATGGCTGCCTGATCGGCATCGGGGGTTATTCCCAACAGACTATAGTAGTTTGGTCTGTTCATAGTTGACATTGTAGCACACCTTACCCGAAAAGCTATATAGTTTATTGACCATACTCGTCAATCAAGATTTGCGCCTGTACTTGCAGTCCTGGAGCGACTCCTGGAATGGACAGGACAAGTTGCCACTGCTGAATCGCCTGCTCGGTTTGCGGCGGATCGACGGCAACCAGACAGATGCCATGCGAGAGTAACACGCGAGCATCTTGAGGTGCTGCCTGAAGTGCTTTTTCGGCCTCACTCAGGCCCTCTGCTGCCCGCTGTGGGTTATTGGTATCGAGACCGTAGTAGCACAGACTGGCGGCAATATCGGCACGAATAACATCGTTACCGGGTTGCAGTTCAAGGGCTTTGCGGTACGCATCAACAGCCTCCAACCAGCGCGGAAGTCGCTCCTGGTAAATTTGCTGCGCCTCGGTATTACCATTCGTCAGTTGCTCACGTACATACACGACACTATCGAACAGTGCATTACCAAGGTTGATCCAGGCATTCGGATTGTCGGGCACCTGGGTGGTGACTTGTTGAGCTGCAATCACTTGCCCCTCGAACTGATCGAGAATTTCGCGCAGGGTTGGTGTAGGAGGAACAATCGTTGCTACTGCTGTTGGTGCCGCAGGTGGTGGTACAACCAACGCTGTACTGATTAATGTGCCGAGCACGATACTAAAGGTCGCTGCTGCCACAACCAGCGACGGTAACAGCCAGACCGGCTGTTGGCGCCGCACGACACGACCACGAGCCACCGGAGATTGTCGTGAGTGTGGGCTAAGATATGGCTGCGGATTAAAACCTGGGGGTCGCTCCTGCCGACGGGCCGGCGGCAAAGGACGAAAATCGATCAGTTCATCGTCCATTTCGCTAACTGGCAGCGTATCTGCATTCCCTTCCGGCACCGACAGCGCAGGTTGAACCTCTTCTTTAAACCGTTGATCATACTCGGCGCGTCGCCGGGGATCACTTAACACCTGATACGCCCGCTCGATCTCGTCGCGTCGACGACGCGCCAGTTCGACCAATTCATCAGCCGCACCTTCCAGACGAGTCGGATCGTACCGTTCACGTAAACGTTCGTAGGCCGCACGAATAGCTTCGGCATCTGCCTTCGGATGAACTTGCAGGATTTCGTAGTAGTCAGCCATTGCTTTCACAACAACAATCGCGATTGGCGTCTCATCGGTCTGCCTGCCAACCGCGACTGTCCTTTATTCATCAATCATTACACGCTGAAACACATCAGATAGCTACCAACGGATGCTCACGTTCGGTCAGTATTTTCTGACCATATAATCCTGATCTGGTGTCCACAGGTTCCTAGTCGCCGGCCCCGCGCCAGCCCAGTTGAGCCGCCAGTTCCGGCAACGCTTTGGGCAGTCGTACTCGTGCGCCAGCCAGCGCCAGGCTACCTTCAAGGTAGCGCCGTACCAGTGCGATTGCACCGCCGATCACCATCATGATAACACCAGTCCAGACCAGCACAACCAGCGGTTTAACGCTCACCGCAATGACAGCCTTGGCCGGCACCACTGGCAATTCATCGAGACCAGGGCCGCTACCTTCGAGGAGCACCATCCGATTAGTCGGATCAAGCTCCGCCAGACGCAGGGTGTGGCCACCGGGGAGAGTGACCGGAATGAACTGCAACTCACCTTCATTCGTGGTCGGATTGGGGACAACTTCCACCCGCGGCTCAACCTCGAAGGTCTGACCTTCATAGATAACTTCAACCCGGGCGCCAACCTTCGCTTCACCACGCATCATTGCCTCGCGGTCGATATTAAACCCGCGGAAGGTCAACGTGTATGGCCCCATCTGTGCACTTTGATCCACACCTAACACCGGTCGCGAAGGATCACGTTCCGGGTCGTAACCTGCCGGTGAAATGTAGAGATCGTGCCAGAGATAGCTGTGGATCGAAGGCGTTTGCATGGTTGCGCCCATACGCTGATTGAAGTAGAGGTATGGCTGTGCCGAGAAGGTACCCGATCCGTCACTCACCGTGAGATCGAGGATACCGCGCTGTTGATCATCGAGCTGATAGCCGTTAAAGATAAACTCATAGCCAAACAATCGGGCCGACTCACCGGGAGATAGTGTCAGGCGTGTATCGGGAGTAGCATAAGCCGAAGAGGCCACCATCCCGATTGCCATCACCGTAAAACCGAGGTGAGCAAGATAGCCACCAATCCGTAACCAGCCACCACGCAGGGTACGGATAATCATCACCAGGTTCGTTCCAAACGCGAAGACTCCACCGGCAACATAAGTTAGGGAGAGCAGATCGCGCACATTGATAGTTATGGCCACAATAGCTGCCACTACTGCGAACACTGCCGGCCAACGCAATGCACGTAGGAGGTGGCTGAGATTAGCGTCGCGCCAGCCAAGGAGTGGCCCAATAATCAGCAACACGATTGCTACCACACCGAGCGGAGGTACTGTGCGTTGGTAGAAGGACGGGGCAAGTGAAAAACGACCATCTGCAAACGGTTGCGCCTGCGGGTTCATCAGGGTGCCGTCATCAAGCTCGAAATAACGCCCCATCCACTCTTGCAGCGTATGCCCCACCCCAGGAATGGCCGAAATGACCGGCATCGAGGTACCGATACCAACGACCAGCGCGGTCATGACAATGGTAATAATCGCCAGCACGAAGAAGCTATCACGCGAGAAGAATTTGTCACTGAGTGGACGGGCAGGAATATCGTTCCAGCGGGCCAGCAACGAGACAATGGCAACCGCTAGCAAGAAAATCTGAAAGCCAACCAGTCCCGCAAAAATCCCTTCGGCAACAAATGAGTGGACAGAGAAGTTAGCATAGACTCCGCTGCGCGTCATAAAGGTGGCGTAGAACACCGTGATGTACGTCGCTACACCCAACACGAGGTTGGTCTTTCGTAAGCCACCATGGGTACGTTGCACGAGCATACCGTGGATCAGGGCAGTCAGAATGAGCCAGGGTACCAACGACGAGTTTTCAACCGGATCCCAACCCCAATAGCCGCCCCAGCCCAGCGTCTCATAAGCCCAGTAACCACCGAGCAGGAGTGCCAGGCCCAAAAATGCCCAGGCCGACAATGCCCAGGGTAAGGCCCGTTTCACCCAGGTATCGTAATCGCGACGCCACAGCGCAGCAAGGGTAAATGCGAAGGGGATCATGGACAACGCATAGCCAACGAACAGAATTGGCGGGTGAATGATCATCCAGAAATTGTGCAAGAGGGGATTGAGACCGCGACCATCACCGGGAGTGAGTGCGACGCCAGTGTTGGGATCGACCAGAGGCTGGAACGGATTGAGCACCAGCACAAACCCAATGATCGCTGCCTGGATCGCCATAACGACTATCAACACATACGGCTCGAAATGTTTGGTACGGCGAACCAGTAACGCACTGGCAATTGCTCCCCATAGCAACCAGATCATAAAACTGCCTGGTTGGCCGGCCCAACTGGCCGCAATCGTAAAGAAGAACTCCAGATCGTGGGAGCTATAGTTGTAGACGTAGTCCAGATCAAAGCGGCGGGCAAGAAACACTGTAATCAGCAGCGTCCACGACATCAGCACACCAGCCAGTGCCGCATAGACGCCGAAACGAGCATAACTAAGCGCTACCCGCTGCCCACGCAAAACTAATCCATAACTGATAATCGCCAGCAAGGTCATCCCCAGACTGGCCATCAGGAGGAACGTACCAAAGAGATACATAGCAGCTCTTTCCAGCGCGGTTAAGGCCAATAATACGGTGAAAACCCACCAGCAGCAACCGTGTTACGGCTGTCGCTTTCGCTCATGGCTTTGCCTGATTCATTTCCTGATACTTCGACGGGCATTTCACCAGCAGATCGTCCGCCATGAATGCCTGCTCGGTCGGATCGTAGCGGCCAATGGCAACAATACTAATCGCCTGCTCGAAATTTGCCGGTCGCGGATCATCCGAGATGACTTTGATCAGTTTCCCGTTCTCATCTTGCAGCATAAAGGTAAACCGACCTTTTTCGTCAATCTCGCCGGTACTGCCCAGGAAGCCAGCCAACTGAACACTACGTGTGCTGCTCATCGCCTCGTCCACACTGGTAGTGTAGGCCCGAAAACCATCCTGGAAACCAAAAAAGCCGTAGACAACTGCCAGCAAAATAATTCCCAGACCAACAACATGCAGCGGCTTAATGGCGATACCACGACGCATTGGAGTAGTTGCAATAGCCATATCTTCCTCACTGATATTTCAACGGCGCTCAACCGGCTCGTCAGGAATACCGGTTTCACGCACCCGACTCACCTCAGCCACCGGCGGTATCGGTTCAGAGCGCTCTTGCTCACGTTCCAACTCACGTTTTAACGCACGTGCAGTCGCATCGATCCGCCAGAGGTAGATAAAGATAGTGATCCAGACCGACAAGACAGCGGCTGCTGCCACATAAATTGCTGCACTATCCATGGGTTAGGCCCTCCGCTGTTGGGCAATTGCCCATTGCAAGTTTAGCACCTGTGAACGTATCTGCAACATCCAGAAAAAGAGTGCGGTGAAGCCCAGATTTGCCGCTAAGAAGACGTAGAGTGTGCGGCGATTCTCTAGCAAATTGGTACCGGGAGCTTCCATATTCAACCGAACCGCACCGGTTGCCTCATTATACTCTTCAAGCCCAAGCCGGAAACGCGAACCGGGAAACTCAGGCCGGGCAGCCATCCCACCGTCAACCAGATCGAGGCTGGGGTAAAGAATTGCTTCGCTCTGCAAACCCGGTGTACTCACCTTCACTTCCGCCACCAGCAGATTACCCTGCCGCTCAAGGCCGAGCAACTGCACCTTCTGATCGCCGATTAATCCAACCTTGCCCACTTCCAGGACGACACCGTCGCAGTTGCTACCCTGAATAAAGGCACAATTGGGGTGCAGCGTACTATCGGCGATCCGTGGCGCGACGAAGAAGAGGAACGGCATCGTAACAAATGCAAAGAGCGAATAAACAGCACTGAGCTGACGACGTCGGTCAACATCGTCAATCGCTGCACGTAAGGCGAAAAGAGCAGCATAGATGAGGAGAAGGACAAAGATTGATGTTTGACGGGGATCCCAGTTCCAGAAAATACCCCACGCCACTTGCGAGAAGATCATGCCGGTGATAGTGGCCAGGAAGGTGAAGAGAAGACCTGCCTCCGCTGCTGCTACCGCGATATGATCATCACGCTCGCGCCGCCGCCAGAGGTAAAGACCACTGAAGATGGCTGAGATCGTAAAGGCGATCACGCTAACCCAGGCAGTGGGTACGTGGACAATAACAATCCGCCCAGCATCGCCTAATCCTTCATATTGAGGAACTATCAGGAAGGTGGCGATCACTACGCCGGCTATCCACAAACCGATCCCAATTTTTGCCATCTGTGCCAGCCGTTGCGTCATGGCAAACTGCTTTCTAGCCCTATGGGTGGTAGCCTATCTCTGCTTTGATCATCATACAACGTTGTTGCTTAAAAAACAAGGAACGTAAGTTCCAGTTGTGTTACCCGGTTAGTAATCTGACCCGGTATCGCGCTGCCACCACTGTTGTAGCACTATTGTTGGGACACTTTAACAACCCTTAAACATTGTATCATGACTGCCGTCGATTGTGATGGCAGATCACCTCTCTGCCATCAGATCGTGCTGCTATCCCCATCATAGCGATTGAGAAGGTTTTTTGCTATCTCCTGGCGGTAAGCTCATCAGAATGATCAGCTTTCGATAGATCGCCTGATCTGCAATTCTTGCAACAGTTCCATCACTAGAACACATCCCATAAAGCTGTGCGGTCGTGCAACCTAACATCGCACAGGCGCATGAACGCTTGCCAATCAACAACGACAGCCTATCCTGCTTCCAGCCCGTTGGCATGACAGAGATCAGCTTCGGTCGTGCCATCATACGCCGAACGGGTTGCGTTGCACACCTGTTATAGGCGGGTCGCGTCTTTTGGAGTGCGGCAGCCAAGCTGCCGCACCAGCCGTGCTTCATGCTATGCACGTGTCACACCGTTTTCCCTGGTGGTCACGAGCATGACGTGTGCTCTTGTCATGATACATGTAGTCTGTAAGTAATTAACGAGATAACTTCTACATTGCAATGCTCTCTAAGTAAAGACGGTGACTATACAATTTCCACTCACCTGTCAAGACTCCCACACAAAGGGAAAGAGCATCAATGAAGCGGTAAAGGTGACCACGACGTAGGCCAGCAGGAAGCGGACTGGGCCAAGAACAACATCAAAGGCGACGTTTTCAAGTGTTTGCGCAGTACCCTGGATGGCAACGATCAGGGGTGCGACGAGGAGTGGGAACGCCAGTACCGCAAAGAGGGCATTTTTGAAGCTGGCACGGGCAATAATGGCCGCAATGATGGTTGTTGCCGAGGTTAACGCCAGTCCTCCGGTCGCCAGCATTGCACTGAAGGCAAGTGGACTACCAACCTGGACGCGCAACAAGACGATAAAGAGCAGACTTGTTACCAGATCGAGGATCAGCACGAGCGTCAGGTTAAAGCAGAATTTGCCTAGAAACACCGCGGTTGGCGAGGCTGCCAGACGTAATGCGGTGAGGGTTCGTGTCTCCTCTTCGTAGACGAAGCTGCGGGAAAGTCCATTCAAGGCAGCAAAGAGGATGGCAACCCAGAGCAGGGCTGATTGAATCAAGAGTGCTTCTTCAGTACGACGCAAACCGAGAAAGCCAACACCGAGGCTGACCGCAGTCGCTGCACTGACCGCAAAGAGCAGAAGGGTGTTGATGGCGTAGCGTGTCCTGAGTTCACAGGCAATGTCTTTGCGAAAGATTGCCCAGGCCGCACGGAGCGTTGCTATTGTGCCACTAGACTGGGGCGTTGCATACGAGGGCGATTGGGCCTCAGTGTCAATTGATTCAGCCATACAGTTCTGTCTTCGCACTTCAATATAACTTCAGCAGCAGGTCGGCATACCGCAACTCACGTGGGTCATTGGTGGCAATGACGGTTAGCCCACGTTGACGCTGGTCGGTAATGATCTGTTCGACAAACGCTGTGCCCCGTTCATCAAGAGTCACGGTTGGTTCATCGAGTAACAGCACCGGTGGTCGATGGAGCAGGGCAAAAGCGTAGCGTAACCGCTGCGTCATGCCCGATGAGTAGGCAGCCAACCGATCATGACCACGTTCACCCAGCCCAACCCGTCTGAGCAAGGTGTGAAGCTCAGCGTCGGATATGGTCAGTCCACGAACATCAGCAAAAAAGCGCAAGTTTTCAATCCCACTCAGTTCCCGGTAAAGTGACAGATCGGGGGCAACCCAGCCGATGAGGTGGCGCATATCGCGCGGATCAAGCTGGTGATCACCGACTGCATAGGACACGCTTCCGTTTGCAGGCATCTGGAGACCGGCCAGGATACGCAACAGCGTGCTTTTACCACTGCCGTTTGGCCCACTGACGACCAGAACTTCACCGTGCTGAAGTTCAAAGCTGATCCCGCGCAAGATAGTGCGAACACCGTAGCTGGCGCTGAGTTGTGTGACACGTAGTTGCATATGCTGTAAGTCGTATCTCTGGCATAATACTCCGACAGATGTCAGAATGACATGTACGATTATACCAGCCTGTGCACCAGGAGTATGCCTGCACGCTGCAACGTGTACGGTATGATTGATGCCGGGTGGTATCACATTTTGTACAACCCTGTGTATCACGGCGTATTACCGGATATACAGTAATCTACGCCTATTCATCCCCTCAGCGACGATCTGCTATACATTACCCAGATGTCGCGATGCGTAAGTCGGACTGCAAGTGCTCCCCGTGGCGCAGGCTTCCAGCCTACGTGGAGACATCCTCGCCACCGCCGTCAGGTGCTGGCCGTTGGTTGGTGTAGAGGCACAAACCTGGTACAACAACACGTCTACACGCAGGTAGCGCATTCATGCCAGACCGACTCGATGATCGACACGATCCCATCCAGCACCCCCGTGACCAGGATGGGTAACGGTATGCCACGCGCCGGATCGTGAGCGCGGCTGCTGCGGCAGCATGGCTGCCGCACTCCACACCGTGCGACATGCGCATGACGAGCGGATACGGCACTCCATCCAGCACGTGTTGGCACGGCTAGAGCGGCACACTGCCACTGGGCCAGTCGCTCAAAACATCACCCATAGCGATCACACCCGCTGATACGCACGTGGTTGACACCAGTTATGGGTAATGCATAGGCGACGATCTGTGGCGATCACCGGCACGACTTCGATGAATGCGGCTATACCGACAGCAGTAGCACCAATTGGCGATGGTTACTACGCGGGATGGGGATCAAGAAGGGGTGGTGAAAGGGAATGGCCTGGATCGCGTGCCGTGCTACGTTGTCAGACCTGTATCGTTGACTTCCCCAGCGATGATGCACTGTTTTTATCAAGATTTGATAGACAACCGCCGTTGGTCATTGCGCTGGTAATGCCCGGTGGGGCGCACAGTCATACGCCCCACCGGATCTTCAGTTACACCACAGCATCATCTATTAATGATCGGGATGTAGATGGCGCTTCCCGGTGCCTGTACCGGTGAACCGGTCTGGGTCGCCGTCGGACTGGTCGTCACCGTCGGACTACCCGTCGCGGTTGGGGTAGCGGTCGCCGTCGGACTGGTCGTCACCGTCGGGCTACTTATCGCCGTTGGGCTACTCGTAGTCGTGACAACACTGCTGGGTGTTGGTGAAGAGGTATTGGTGACAGTTGGAATGTAGATAGTGCTGGTGGGCGTCGGTGATGGATCGGGTTCACGAGGTAGATCGGCGCAAAGCACATCGCTCCACAGATCGGCCATGGCACTGAAGCCCGCACTAGTCGGGTGAATGTTGTCGGGAATGCCGTTACTGGGGTTTGTAGTAATAATCTGATCTTGATGATTGGCAAAGTGGGTATAAAAATCTGGCCCTAACCGAACCGGTGCCTCGTCGTCGAGTTCGTCGACCAGTTCAGCAATACTGAGGTTAAACGCCTGGGTTGTGTCACGGCGAGTATTGGCCTGGGCAGTCGTGCCGTCATTGCGCCACGGGAGACGGGCAACCCACAATCCGAGATCGGGGCGATCCTGGCGAATAGCATTGATCAGAGCACGCAGATCTTCTTTATACACACTGGCCGGCATCAGGTTGTTGTAGATATTTGTTGTCGAAACTGCCGTAGCATCGTTAGTACCAACTTGCAGCAATACCTGCCCGGCCTCCAGATCCGTGATATGCTGCCGATACACCGTCACTTTGCCAAGTGCATTCAGGTAGCCACTAGCCCCAATCCGGTCTGAGCCGGTGGTGTTGCCGTAGAGATCGCGCGCAGTACGAATGCCACTGAAGCCGTCGTTGAGGATGAAGACCGGGCTATTGAGGCAGGTTGTCAGCAAATTATTCAACTCTATCTGATAGCCAGCATAGTAGATGTTTTGATAACCGGCACTATCAGCCTGCGTGTTATCCGATTGGGGATAGTTACGGCCATCATCGCTGCGTGGGTAGCCACTACCAACCGGTGGCGGGCTGGTAAACGGATAGCCATCACTCTCTCCGGTGAGGCTAGAACCAGGCGGCAAGCGATAGAAGCCCCATTTCCCTGCGGTGATCGAGTCACCAATGCTCACGAATACATACCCATAACCGACCGGATCGATAGTCCGGCTGAGCGATCCCGGTGCGCCATTGATCAGGATCGTCGCCGACACACTGTACTCGGCGCGGCGCGGCAGGGTAACAGTCGCGGTAAAACCATCACCGGGTGTGAGATCGTCAATCGTCTGATTAAAACCAGGGCCACTGATAGTAAAGCGGACACCACTGAACTCAGCCGGCGGATCGGTGACCGTTGCCTGTAAGCGCAGCGTTGGCCCAGTTTGAATGTATGGAATCTGGAAGACATCTCTCGTTGTTAACGGGCCAGGTGCAGGCGATTGCCCGGCGGGGAGATCGGCATCCACAATCAGCATACCGGTGACCGGATCAAGAGGTCGGGGATTGCCGTTGGCATCGAGAATAGCCAGACTCAAGACCGGTTCGGCCTGGGATGGGCGAATCTGGAAGGTACGGCTGGCTGCCGGGCCGGGTGGCAGAAGATGCAAATATTGCACGAGGAGATCGCCACTGACAGGATCATACTCGGTCAGATAATCGACGCCTTCGGTCAGGGTCACCCCGGCTCGCTCGACTGTAACCGTCTCGCCGCCAGACCAGTTCTTAATGCGCAGCCGTGGCGCCCGCACCACACCATCAGGGGGGGTTATCGAGACTGAACCATTCGCAGATAAGCTCACATTATCAGGTGAGGTGACAGCGGCCATTGCCGGATCGGACAAGGCGAGTGGTAGTTCATCAACGGCCCATGCATCGAGATAGAGTACCCAGTGTTGAGCAGTGGATGAGCGTTTAATCGCTTGCAGGGCCGCTCCGGCACTGGCATCGCTGGTCAGGTGAGGGCCAGAGAGCGTGACGCGCTGACCACTGGCGCTGATCAGTATCTGACCACCAGCCCACACCTCATAACTGATTGTGGTGCCGGCGTAGGTGTACGAGATCAAAGTGCGTAATGATGAGCTACGTACCAGGGTTGGCCTGACGACCACTTGCTGGCCGTCGGCAAGCCTGGGCACCAGAAGTGGTGTTGATTGATTAACCAGATTGCGCTGACCGGTTGGATCGCGCCGCAGGTCGCGCCATACCGCGATCCCGTCTGATGTAAAGGTGAGAGCAAAACGTCCGGGCATCGTCACCTGTACCGCATCCCCGGCAAGCGTTTCCGTTACCAGGCCACTGGTTAAGGGTTGGGCGGCAACCGGTAATCGGCCATCCCGCAGGGTTGCGGCCACAATTATCATGCCGATCAGCGTGATCAGGAGGAGACGGTGAAAGTGTTTCATACAGCAACCTGTTGCAACAGTCTGGTAATGCGTTCACACCTGGCAGCAAGACCGGCTATCTCAACACATTGGACAGAACGCGCCTTCCGCACATTCTCACGGTAGAGTGCGGAAGCGTGGCTTCCGCATTTCAGATGACGCTACACATACATAACTGAACCCTCGAATATCACCTTGCGATGCGTTTGCCTAATCACTGGCCAACTGGCGTCGCCACAGCGGCTCACCGACAGCCTGCTCGCGTGGTTGGGGTTCGTTCATCGGCATTGGTGTCGGTTGTTTGAAGGTTGGCACCAGACGATGGAGGGTACGCAACAGCACTGCCGTATCATCGTTGAGAGCTGCCACTTCGAGAATCCGGATTTGATCAGCCAGTGTGCGTGGGACTAACTGTGATGCGTTGTGAGCAATAACGATCTTGGCATGGGTCGTCCGTTCATATTCTTCACCCTCAACAAATAGCTCCTCATAGAGCTTTTCGCCGGGGCGCAGACCGGTAAAGACGATATCAATATCGCGCCCAACCTGCAGGCCAGACAACTCGATCATGTCGCGAGCCAGATCGACGATACGGATTGGTTCGCCCATATCGAGTACAAAGACCTCGCCACCTTTCCCCAACACCGAAGCCTGTAACGTCAATTGCACCGCTTCAGGGATAGTCATGAAGAAGCGACGCATTTCAGGATGGGTCACCGTTACCGGGCCACCGGCAGCAATCTGCTGCTTAAAGGTCAGCACAACCGATCCACGGGAACCAAGCACATTTCCAAAACGCACAGCCACATACGCCCGTCCACTCTGCCGGGCCGCCTCGTGTACCAGCAGCTCAGCCACACGTTTTGTCGCCCCCATCACACTGGTCGGATTAACTGCTTTATCACTGGAAATCATCACAAAATGGCTCACGTTAACCTGCATTGCCGCACTGAGTAGATTGCGGGTACCGAGCACATTATTCGTGACTGCTTCCGAGGGATGCAACTCCATCAACGGTACATGCTTGTGCGCCGCAGCGTGAAAGACTATCTCTGGGCGGTACTGCTCGAAGATGTGCATGATACGTTCGGCGAAACGGATGTCAGCGATGACCACCGAGAGTTTTGTGGTCGACGGAGCGACTCGACGCAATTCCTGCTCGATAGTAAAGACTGAATTTTCGCCATGACCAAGAATGATCAGCTCTTCAGGACTAGCCCGTAGAATTTGCCGACAAAGTTCAGAACCAATCGAGCCGCCACCACCAGTAACCAGCACCCGCTTTCCGCGCAGAAGCTGATGAACAGCCGCAATATCTGTTTGTACCGGAGGACGGCGGAGCAAGTCTTCAATCTGGACATTCCGTAACTGATTGACGCTCACTTTGCCATCGAGCATCTCGTAAAGACCGGGCATGATCTTGGTCTTCACTCTGGTACGCTCACAGAGTTCAACAATGCTGCGAATATCTTTACCACTTGCCGATGGCATCGCAATAATGACGTAATGTGCCTGTCGCTCACGAGCCAGCCGCGGAATGTCGTAACGATTACCCAACACCGGCACGCCGTAGATATGCATGCCCTGCTTGAGGGGATCATCATCGAGAAAGCCGACCGCAATCATACCGATTTGCGGATTATCACGGAGTTCACGGGCAATCATGGTGCCAGCTGAACCAGCCCCCATGATCAACACCCGCTGCATGTTGCAAGTCAACTCGCCTTTAGCCTTACGCTTCACGGTCGCACGATGCCAGCGAATACGCACGACCAGGCGAGGACCGATTGCGGCCGCCAGACCGAAGAAGAAGAAGATGATCGGAACTGAGCGCGGCAAAAGGGCAAATGGAGTTATAGCAGCAACAATAAGTGCAGTTGGGGTAGAAATGAGCATTGCCAGCGAAATAGCTGAAATGAGCAGCAATAGTTCGTCAATCGACGCATAACGCCAGTAGCGCGAGTAAACCCCCAGATTCCGAAAGACGATGAGATGGACAGGGGTGGCAATGATTGCAAGTATCAACCATCCCAACAGCGTATTGCCATTTGGAAGATCATCAAGCCGTACCACGAAGCTCACGTATGCCATTAATGGCAGCAGAATGGCGTCGAGAAAGAAAAAATAACGATTGCGAGTAGGGGATGATATGAGCTTCAAGACAGGCTCCTTTCCGTTTGCGGCTTTCTGGCAGGCAGCGTATGCGGGAGGGGCGCTGACAATTGGATAACGCTGCACATATTTGTGATGGCTGGGCTTATGCTACTGAGTGTAGGTGAACAGAAGATGTGGTGAATGACGAAAGGTAATGAAAATCTTGTTAGAAAGTCCATGTTCGTTATTCACCAACACCGTTAACACTCATGGCAGCGCAGTGCGCAGATGATGAACAACTTCAGTGACCTGCTCTTCACGCATCACGCTAGAGAAAGGCAGGGCCAGCGAAAGGTTGCCAAGCCGTTCCGTGACCGGAAAATCACCCGGTTCGTACCCAAACTGTTCTCGATAGAAGGGTTGGAGGTGGATCGGTGTGAAGTACGGACGGCTCGGAATACCGGCTTCCGCCAATCGGCGCATCACCGTATTGCGGTCGGCGGGTGGTAGAATACGGATCACATACACAAACCAGCTCATCCGGGTGGTATGTGGGCTGAGTTGCGGTCGCTCCACCAGTTCGAGGTCGGAAAGTTGTTCGTTGTACCAGGCGGCTACCTGCGCACGACGGGCGATAAGTTCCTCGATCCGCTGTAGCTGCACAACGCCCAACGCCGCACTCATTTCGTCGAGGCGATAATTGTAGCCAAGACGAGTGTGATTGAGCCAGGCATCAAAGACATCGCGCCCCTGGTTGCGGAGTGAGCGAAACAGACTGGCCCAATCATCACGGCGGGTAACAATCATCCCACCTTCGCCGGTTGTCATCTGCTTGTTTGGATAGAAGGCAAAGACGGCGGCATCACTGAGGGTGCCTGCCATACGCCCTTTGTACATTGACCCAATCGCTTCACAGGCATCTTCGATAACGTGAAGCCCATATTCGGCAGCTACGGCATTGATCGGATCCATATCGGCAGGTTGCCCAAAGGCGTGAACCGGCATGATCGCTCTGAGCATACCGGACGTGTTGTGGCGACGAGGTATCCAGCGCCGGGCCGCAGTGCCACCGCGCATCAGATCAAATGCTGCCTCAGCCACAAGCTGTGGATCGATATTTCCGGTAACTGGATCAACATCAACGAAGATCGGAATTGCTCGCTCGTAAAGAATGCTATTGGCCGAGGCAATAAACGAGAAGGGGGTTGTAATAACCAGGTCGCCATCGCGGGCACCGGTCGCAATACAGCACAGATGCAATCCACTGGTACCGGAATTGACACCTACCGCGTGCGGAAGTCCGACATAATCGGCCATTGCCTGCTCGAATGCCCTGATTTGTGGGCCAATGCTCAGATAACTGGTATGCAATACCTGCTGTACAGCCTGTATCTCGGCCTCGGTAATATCCGGTGCTGACATTGGAACTGACACGCTCAACTCCCCTGGCATATCGCGTAAAACCTGAAATCACACACAACGCTGGTGCTGGCATCCAACCGGCAGGCTGTGAAGCGCACAGGTCAGAGCAGCTTGTCATTCACCGATAGCCCGCACGTACAATGGTTGTGCCGGCACACCGACAACTACCATCTCAGCAGCAATATCACGGTGTACAAGCGCACCGGCGCCGACGACACTCCAAGCACCAACCCGCCGCTGCGGCATCACGATGGCACCGATGCCAACTAAAGCACCGGCGCCGATAGTGACCGCACCGCCGGTATGCACACCCGGGGCCAGATGCGCATGATCCCCCACCTGATTGTGGTGATCGATGGTACAGGCAGTATTGAGAATAACGTTAGCCCCGATCACACTACCGGGATTGACAATGGCACCAGCGCAGATCATTGTGCCCGGCCCGATGACCACATCAGGAGCAATAATCGCGGTTGGATGAATGGCCCGGGCAAAATGTTCGCCACGCGCCTGCAATTCGGCGAAAAGCTGGGCGCGCACCCGATTATCGCCAATTGCGACAATCACACTATCGTGAGGGAGTGTGGCAAGCATTCTGATCGGCCCCAGCACCGGTAACCCCAGGCGCTGCTGACCGTGACATGTTGGATTATCATCGAGGTAACCGATAGGCTGGCATGCCTGACCGTGGGCAGCAGCACGTAACAGAATATCGGCTACTACCTGCCCGTGACCACCTGCACCGATGATGACAATGCGCTGAGTCATAGTTTGCCATGCTCTCTCGACAGGACAACGCAGGGTATGACGAATTGCAAGAAAGCCTTGCTCCGTCTGGTTATCCATATGAAATGACCGTTATTCAACACGTCGCTGAGAAGAACAATATGTTACGGCTCAAGTACGTATCAGTCGCTACTCGCGACTCCTGGCTTCATTGGTGGCTGTGGCGGTCGTGGAGACGAGCCGCGAAACTCTTCGGCAGTTGCGCATCCAGGCTGACTGATCCCTTCGCGGTTGATAACCTTCCACAAGGTGAGGAACAGAATCTTCACATCGAGCCAGAATGAGAGCTGATCGACGTACTGCACATCGTAGGCAAACTTCTGCTCCCACGAAAGCGCATTACGACCATTAATCTGGGCCAGGCCGGTAATGCCCGGCAACACCTCGTGGCGACGGCGCTGTTCAGGAGTGTAGCGTTCCAGATATTGCATTAACAACGGTCGTGGCCCGACCAGACTCATCTCGCCGCGCAGGACACAGAGAAGTTCAGGCAGTTCATCCAGGCTGGTGCTCCGCAAAAACCGACCAAACGGTGTCAACCGCTGATCATCCGGCAACAGATTGCCCTGTGCGTCACGGGCATCGGTCATTGTCCGAAACTTAAGCATCGTGAACGGTTTCCCGTGCAGACCGGGGCGTTGTTGACGGAAGAAGACACCAGGCCCCAACTTGATCCGTATAAGCAGGGCGATGATTGCCATGACCGGTGCCAGCACAATCAGAGCTGGAATGACAATTACCAGGTCAAGGAAGCGTTTACCATACCGACGATACATAGGCAGCTCCCTGGAGCAATTGATACGACACCGCTATAGTAGGGAGCGAAGATGTCAGTTTGATGAACGAACGAGGGCTGAAGGTGACACTCTGTATACATCAGACCATCACTTTTTGTCGCATATCTTTTTCCGTTTTTCGGGTCAAGCTATGATACGATGCAGGCACGGCAATGAAGGTGGTTATCTGGAAACGGCTATGGAACGATACGCATGCAATCTGCTCATCTGCTGGATCATCAGTTCGCTGTTCCTCACGACACTGCCGGCAACCCTCGTCGCTGCGCCTGGCCAACCCTCACGGTTGGGTACGCTGGGAATGAACACCTATTTCAGCGGCCTGGAACGGCTTCCGCAAAATCGCAATGATGATCTGGGCGCATTAATCAATGCCACCCGTGATCTTGGCGTGAGCTGGGTGCGTGAAGAGATTAGCTGGGCCAATCTGGAACCGGCGAAGGGGGCATTTTCCTGGAGTCTGATGGACGCGGCACTCGCGCAAGCCGCGAATGCTGGTTTTGGGATTATCGGTATGTTGCTCACGACGCCAGCATGGGCACGGGTCGGCGATTGTGCCAGCCGGATTACGCGCAACGGTGGTTCGCAAAACTACTGGTGCCCACCGGCAAACCCGCAAGATTTTGCCGACTTCGTGGCGGCTGTGGTTGAGCGTTACGATGGCGATGGGATCAACGATGCTCCCGGATCGCCACGGGTAGCCGCCTGGCAGATCTGGAACGAGCCGAACAACTGGGCAACCTGGCCGGGTGAGGCCAACGAGTACGGTGCGCTACTGGCTGCCGGCTACACTGCGGCAAAAGCCGCCGATCCAACAGCCATTGTTGCCACCGGCGGCGTCTACATCTTCGATGGCGGAACCCGAACCGGTGGTAATCGTGATGGCCTGGAGTTTCTCGGTGCTGCTTTCGCTGCTGTGCCCGGCGCACAGACCAGTTTTGATGCGTTAGCCATTCACCCCTACATGCCCGATACCGCCCCTGATCGTGCCGGATTGTTTGGTTTGGTGTCTCTATGGGGGCGGATTGTGAATACACGAGGCTGGCTCGATGCCAGACGGGGGCCGCAAGTGCCGATCTGGATCAGTGAGCTTGGCTGGTCAACCTGTACCGCTTCCTCACCGGTGTGTAAAAATGAACAGGATCAGGCGAACTATCTGGTGCGCAGCCACGGCATTGCGCTGGCCCTGGGTGTACGGCACATCAACTGGTTTCAACTGGAAGACAAATTCGACAGTCCGTCAACCGATCTGTGGGGAAATGCCGCACTTTTGCGCAACCGGGATCAGGGCTATAGCCGTAAACCGGCGGCCAATGCTTACGCAACCCTGGCAACACAACTTGGGACTGCAACCTTTATCGGCTTTGGGCCACTGCACAATTATACATTCCAGAGCAACGCCCTGACCCCGGCGGCACGTTATCATTTGCGCTTCCAGACCAGTACTGGTGCCCTGGTCGATCTGCTCTGGACGACCGGTTCTGCCGAGACAGGACTGGTACCGCTGGAAGCAGGACGTAGTGCTCAACTCATCAACCGCGATGGTGCAACCTTACCTCTCACCATTATCGGAGGTCAGGTGCAGATTCCGCTCAGTGGGACACCAGTGTATCTACGACAGGATACACCACCGCAGCTTGCAGTGGTACCGGCTACGGTCACGCTGCTGGCACAGCCGACCGATCCAGAGTCAACCTATGCCCTGACCGTCCAGAACCTGGGGTCAACCAGCATCGCCTGGAGTGCAAGCGGTGGAACAGGCTGGTTAACCCTTGAAACAACCAGCGGTAACGGCCATCATACAGAGCTACGTTATCGCGTTAATCCGGCTGGATTAACACCCGGCAACTACACGACGACCATCACCGTGAATGCCGGGAGTGCCGGCAGTCAGAGCATCCCGATCACGTTGCGCGTGGTGACCACGATCTACCGCACGTATATGCCGATTATCGCGAGCGGCGGGTGATATTGGGCCATGAAAACAGCCTGAACTGTAGCTGCCAGACAGAGAGGTGCATCAGTCAAGAGCAACAGTGCATCGAGCAGGACGATCATCGCCCTGCTCGTTCCTGGTCGATGCACAACGTTGACGAGCAGCGCGAGGTCATGGTAAGATAATGGTCGTTGCTTGATAATGGGTACAGGTAAAGGAGAGCGCCGTGAGCGCAAAGAAAATGAAAGTATTGCTGCTCCAGGATGTTGAGCACCTGGGTAAAGCAGGTGAAATCAAAGATGTAAGCGGCGGTTTTGGCCGAAACTATCTGCTACCAAAGGGCTTTGCAGTACTGGCGACGAAAAGCCAGGTTAAGCAGGCCGAAGAGCGACTGGCTGCCCAGCGCCGCAAAGCTGAGGCTGCGCGAAAAGAGGCTGAGGCACTGGCCGCCAGGCTGGCTGAGCTGACGCTCACCTTTACGGTCAAGGTCGGTGAGCAAGACCGGCTGTACGGTTCGGTAACCAATGCCGACATTGCAGCTAAACTGCACGAAGTAGCTGGGATCGAGATTGACCGCCGCAAGATCGGGTTGGAAGATCCGATCAAGCGCACCGGTGAATACGAAGTACCGGTTGAGTTGATGAGTGGTGTATCTTCTACGTTGAAGGTCGTTGTGGTGGGTGAATAAACGACTGTCGCTCGCTCAACTCAGTTCCTTGCCAATGTGCCGCAAATTGCGGCACATTGGCGTTTTATACCATTGATGTGGATAACCGGTGGGCAGCGGGGGAAACATGGTGGAAAAGCGGGAAGATCGCCTCGAACGCAGTGTGCCCTTCGATCTCCAGGCCGAGCGGGCAACGCTTGGTTCTATCTTGCTTGAACGTGATGCGATCATTGCGGTGGCCGGCTGGCTTCCTGCCGAATATTTTTACCTCGAAAAACACGCCTTGATTTACGAGGCCATGCTGGCCTGTTACAACCGACGTGAACCGGCCGATCTGGCAACCGTCGCGGCGGAACTGCGTCGGCGTGGGCAGCTCGAACTGGTGGGCGGGTTGAGCATGTTGAGCGAGCTGGTCACCGAGGTGCCAACTGCCGTTCACATCGAATACTACGCCCGCATTGTAGAACGGACGGCATTGCTCCGCCGCCTGATCGAGGCCGGTGGCCGGATTGCGGCCATGGGGTACGATGAAGCCAGTGATCTCGAAGAGACACTGGATCGGGCCGAAGCTGAGCTGTTTGCCGTTTCACAGCGGCGAAACAATCAAGATTTTGTCCATATTGGCCGCGTCGTCAATACCCTCTTTTCCCAAATTGAGTCGATGCAGGAGCGGCGAGGCGAGGTAATTGGGGTGCCAACCGGTTACCACGACCTCGATGAGCTGACCGGCGGTTTGCAGCCGAGCGATCTGATCATCCTCGCCGCACGTCCGAGCGTGGGTAAAACCTCGCTCGCCCTCTCGCTGGCCTATAACGTAGCGTTTCACGCCAACGGAACGGTTGCCATCTTCAGCCTTGAAATGAGCCGTGAACAGTTAGTCCAGCGTATGCTGGCAATGCATACCGGGATTGATATGCAGCGCCTACGCACCGGCAATCTACGCGGTGAAGAGCTGAGTCTGGCGATTGAAGGGTTGGGCGTACTGTCAGAATTGCCGATCTATATTGAAGACACTCCTGGCCTGAGTATCACCGATGTGCGAGCGCGTGCTCGACGCCTGCACAGTGAGGTTGGCATCACACTTGTCATGATCGACTATCTGCAACTCATGTCGGGGCGACGTACCGATAATCGGGTGCAAGAAGTGAGTGACATCAGCCGGGGACTGAAAGCCCTTGCCCGTGAACTTAACGTACCGGTGATTGCCCTTTCACAGCTCTCGCGTGCGGTTGAGGGGCGGCAAAATCACGTGCCGATGCTGAGCGACCTCCGCGAGTCGGGTTCAATTGAGCAGGACGCAGATATTGTGATGTTTATTTATCGTGAAGAGTTATACGACAAGGAGACCGACAAGAAAGGGATCGCCGAGATTCATATTGCCAAACACCGCAACGGCCCGCTAGGCGTGATCCCATTGCGATTTGAGTCGCGGACAACACGCTTTCAGAATCTCGAACGGTATCAGGTGCCGGAGGGTTTTTAGAGAAGACCGGGTACGCCAGCCCACATTGAGGTTTAGTTCGTGGCAAGCCTACCAGCAGCGCTATAACCGATGGACGTACACGTGTGATAGACACATACCCGCTCCCTGGTTGGCTCTTGCCAAAATCGCCCTGATGTGGTAGGATAAATGGCGCGAAGGCGGGTAGCTCAATTGGCAGAGCAGTGGCCTCCAAATCCACCGGTTGCAGGTTCAAGTCCTGTCCCGCCTGCCATTTTTTGTGCCGGCCAGCCAAGCGGGGGCGTGGCAGAGTCCGGTTTAATGCGTCGGTCTTGAAAACCGAAGGACGTAGCAATGCGTCCCGTGGGTTCGAATCCCACCGCCCCCTCCAGAACAGCTATGGGGAGGTCGCATAGTGGCCTAGTGCGGCGGTTTGCTAAACCGCTAGGGGGGCAACCCCCTCGAGGGTTCGAATCCCTCCCTCCCCGCCAGGTCGCACCCGCTGCTGTTGCAGTGGGTGCTGTGTTATTCGTTTTCAAAGCTGTAGTAACCCAGGTTGCACCTTTATCACCACAGAGACACGCCTGTGATGTACCGGTAACTTATGGGACGGGCTACCGGCCCGCGCTCATGCAATCCCCTTCACCATGGTCACATATCGGCACGGGTATGCGCTGTGACTCGCAATTGATCGTGAGTCTGACGCGGCAGCGTGACTGCCGCACGCCAACCTGTGCGCCACGAGCAATCCGGTCGGGCAACGTGATCCTACTGCGAGCAGAGTAGCAACGCCGGTTCGCTGCTGCCGTGTTCGGGCCACCAGCGGCATGGATAAGAAAACCACTGCGCCTCGCGCCTGTGCACAAGTACGGCTACGCCACACAACGCACCACAAGCAATCCGGTCGGGAACAGTAGCCGCTCCGCAATGTGATCGCACTGTATGCAGAGCGACAGCGCGGAACCAGTGCTCGCGCACTGCGACAACCCACAGGTAGTCCAGCGATGGCATGCCTGGCAGCACTATGCCCTCTGAACGATACACCTCGCAAGCAGTAGTCTAACCGGTGACTTTTGGGGCGATGGCATGTATCTACGGAAGCGAAGGGGAGACCTTCGCTTCCGCCCTTCCATGTGAGACAGTTATCGCTCACGTAGCCGCTGTTTGACGGCAGTGTCGAGATCGGTTATGGTGATGCCGTACACCTCATGCAGCGCTTCTGGTGTCAATTCTTTGCTAATCTTACCGAATGGAGCACCAAACCCGATTGAGAACAGGGATATCTGATCGATGACTCTGTCCGTTGGGATGTTACAGAAGTAGCGGTAGAATTCCCAGAATGAGTCGCTACCGTAAGTATCGATCAGATAACGCACCGTCTCGCCTGAGAAAATATACTCATAAGCCACATACTGCCCAAGCAGGTCGTAGGAACCGAGACTCTCCTCACCGGTAAGCTGTTCCAGGCTCAAGCTATCCAGTTTGCCATCTTCAACGAGACGACGACGAACATCGGGGGTAAGTTGATCGGCAAAATACACGGCAACTCCCTCTACGAGCCAGATTGGTGTAAATGGCCTTGTTTCAGGAGCGAGTGCCAGGTGTACCAGTTCATGTCTGATCGTAACCAGACGTTCTAATGGGTCAGACTGCTCGGGTTGTTCAGTAAATGCCGCACCGTTGATGTAGAAGGCGCGCCCAACGGCCTGAAACTGCTCACCGGTGAGTTCATAAAACGACAGTGCAGCAGCGAGGGTTCGTGATCCCAGTCCTGTTTGGGTGGTGAAATCATCCTGCTCCATCGTGAAGTACACCACAAACCGTTCTTCCAGCTTGAGTCCAGCTTGCTGTAGATCACGATAGGCCCGCTCGCACTCCTGAGCAACCGTTGCCAGTACACGCTCCGCCCCTGGTCTTGATACGACAAGGAAATGGGGTGTCTCTTGCACAATGATGTCGTCAGTCCACCAGAATGGAGGTGTGCCGTCTTGCGCATACTGACTGACTACCCAGCTTCCATCTCGGCGCTCGAAAGAATAGCGTAGCTTGAACAGGAAAGGATTGTCCGTTGGCGTATCGCGCACCTGATACCGCATAATGATGGAGATATCCTCGATGCGCCCATCCTCGATATCCGAATCGATCAGCACAGTCGAGGGTGAGATGCTTAGCCGGTAGTTTGCCAGTGGCATTTGCCGGCTTCTAGTGAAGATAGTTTGTTGTTCTTGATGTACGTCTGCGGTGAAGGTAGCGAGGTATGCGTTCATATCGCCAGTGATAACCGCACTGGCCTGTCGTTCGAGAAGACTCTCTAATTCGCGTAGCACAACCTGTTTCGGGGTCGGAGTTACTGTTGGCGGTGGAGTGTCGCGACTGGCCGACGTAACAGCCGCGCCGATCATGCCAGACTCAGCGAAACGCAGAGTAGCTGCGGCATATGAGGGAAAGATAAACTTCAGCTCGCCGATCCGTTGCGGACGGGGGAACACAATCTCGCCAGCATGTACCTGATTTGGGAGCCATCCGTTCGGCGGATCAATTCTCTCAGTAAGGTTGTCACTTACCTGGAGAGGCTCATACGCGGCAAATTCGGCATCGAGGAGCCAGGCATCATACCCTGTCAGTCCTTTTCCAAGGTAGTATGCCCTTTGCCGCGTATTGACGAAGGCAAGAGAAAAGATCACAGCATCATCGGTAAGAGTAACGGAATCCAGACGCAGGATAATGGGAACCAAAGCCTGGTTTGAGCTATACAGTTCAAGCGATAAGGGATATGTTCCTTCCGCGACAGGTTGTACCGTCAGTGACACCGGTTGGTGAAGTGTAAAACGAAGTGGTTCATACAGCGGAAGGTGAAGCTCGTAAGGTTGACCACCCTGGGGCAGCGGGAATACTACATCACCAACATTCGACTGACCAGGTATGAACCCTCTAGTGGGCCAAGGTGTTGCAAATTCGCACTCAGATCAACTGGCTCGTATTCGTTGCCTGTGGCATCAACCAGTCGCAGATCGTGGCCCTTGAAACCGGCAGAGGCATAAGCACTTTTATCCCGGTTATTACGCAAACCTATATGCAGAATCATGTGCTCGTCGGTCAAGGTTGCATAGTAGAGGATCAAATTGATATCCTCTAGCGCGGTGTGGGTACTGGCCGTGTACTGGTTGATGAGGTAGCTTCCTTTAGTGATGGAGGGGAGAAGGGTCGGTTCTGGTTGCGGAGGTAGCGTTGGTGATGACTGAGATGAGCTACTTAGCGACGATGGTTCAGGAACCGGTGAATGGGGCTTTTGAATGGCGGTAGCAGGTGATGGCTCAGACTGAATATCAGGGGGCTGGTTTGTACAGGCGGTCGTTACGCAGAGCAGGATAGCTACCACCCACGCGAGTAATCCTCTCAGTTTCATGCAAGCATCTCCTTGAACGTGTGTCATTCACCTACACGGAGATGGTGAACAGGTTGTATGTCTACGATCACTCCTGGCTCCGTCAGCATCCATCTGTAGATAGCATAAGCCAACCGTTACAGAGGGGCAGTAACGTCGTGAATGACATAACAAAACTAGCAGATGTATGTTCCTTTCAACACGAACATACAGCGTATATACTGCTGATTATTGCATGAAATGCACGATTAGGGTGTATTTACACCCTATCACATGCGGAGAATAATTACAAGTTATCCATGAATGGGTAATGGTAAAGAACTATTTACCAAACACAACAATCAATGATTAAAATATCAAATTTTTTGCCATCAATCTGTCATATCCAAAAACGCGACTCCGAAAGCAGATTATTTTTCATGTTTATGATTATCAACCAAAACATAAAGTTTTTCTTAACAATATCTTCTTGCTGCGTAGCGAGAACATCCACTCCTCAAATGAGAACCGGATGACCGGAGTGGTTACAGGCATTGTACGGTCGATGAGACGGAACACCTGAGATACAGGTTCGTGAAGATTTTGATCACCGGTGACTGTTTCCGTCTCACAGTCATGCCACCGTAAACTCAGGTTCATCTCAGCAACGGGTGGTGGCAAACCCGCAGTCTTCTTCCCAACAGCCTGTTGCAACCTCGGCAATTGTTACCGGATCATTGACTACGCATTATTTTTGCACAATCATCGCACGAATGTTCACAAGAAAAAAGGCATTGCAGAGACGTATTGGCAGTGCTATTATATGGTCAACTTATCCTCAATGCTTGATGCGCCAGTGCAGGTGCAGAGCAACAAAGCTACGGCGAGGTCGCCATGATACGGAAAGAAGATGTCGTCATCCGTGTAGCTGGCGAGAGCGGTGATGGTAGCACAGCCACCGGTGAAATGCTGGCTCAGGCTGCTGCCCGTTCTGGTCTGCATGTCTTCACCTTCCGCACTACTCCGGCAGAAATTAAGGGTGGCCCAGTCATGTTTCAGGTGCGTGCTTCAAACGCGCCAGTCCGCTCGATGGGTGATGCTGTTGATGTATTGTTCGCGTTTAACCGCGAAGCATGGGATCTGCACCACACCGATTTAGCCGCCAACGCGGTATTGCTGTACGACCCGGAAGAATGTTCATTACCAGATGAATTTACCGGGATCGCCTACCCCGTTCCGATTGGCAAAATTGCGCAAGAAGTTGGGAACCGACGGGGCAAAAACGTTGCTGCGCTTGGGGTGGTAGCTGCGCTGTTTGGTCTGGGCTTAAACAAGCTCGAAGATATTGTACGGGCTAAACTGGGCAAGAAAGCCGATTTGTTGGAAAGCAACCTGGCTGCATTGCACGCCGGTATTAACTACGCTCACCAGCTTGAGAAGCGTGATCCGTTCTGGATGGAGTCGACCGGCGAGCACGACCGCTATGTGATGACCGGGAATCAGGCCATCATCGCCGGGGCACTGCACGCCGGCGCCGAATTTTTTGCCGGCTATCCAATTACCCCCGCCTCCGACATTATGGAAGGGATGGCGGTGATGCTGCCGCAAATCGGTGGCGGGTATTTGCAGGCCGAGGATGAGATTGCAGCCATTATGGCCTGTATCGGGGCATCGTATGGTGGGAAACGAGCAATGACCGCGACCTCCGGGCCGGGCCTGTCGCTGATGAGTGAGGCGATTGGTTATGCCAGTATGGCCGAGATTCCGATGGTGGTGGTTGATGCGCAACGCGGCGGGCCAAGCACCGGCTTGCCGACCAAGATGGAGCAGTCGGATCTGCATATTGCGCTCTATGGTGGGCACGGCGACAGTCCACGGATTGTGCTGGCTCCGGCCAGTGTTGCCGAATGCTTCCACCTTACCGTTTGGGCCTTTAATCTGGCCGAAGAGTATCAGACGCCGGTGATTGTGTTGAGCGATTATTCGCTCTCGTTCCGTACCGAGACTATCGAACCGTTCGACTTGAGTAAATATCCACGAGTAGATCGCTTGCGACCAAACGGATCACTGGCTCCCAAACAGTATCGTCGTTATGAAATCACGGCGAATCTGATCTCACCTATGGTTGCCCCCGGTGTTGCTCACACCCAATACACTGCAACCGGTCTCGAACATAATGAGTTTGGTAATCCAGACTACACCCCGACCAATCACGCTATGATGACCGAAAAACGGTGGGGGAAACTGTCACCGTTGCAGCATTCACGGGCGTATGTGCGCCGTTTTGGTGCCGAACGGGCCAAAGTAGGTATTATTTGCTGGGGCACAACAGCCGGCCCGTGCCGTGGCGCAGTCTATCTGGCCGGACAGGAAGATTTGCCGGTCGCTATGTTGCAGGTGCAGATGCTGTCACCGCTGCCGGTTGATGCAATCAACGAATTTCTTGAGCAGGTCGAGATCGTGCTGGTGCCGGAAGTGAATTTCCAGGGTCAGTTTGCGAAACTACTTCAGGCTGAACTGGGGATCAAGGTACATTCAATGACGAAGTACACCGGTATGCCGTTCTCGCGCCTTGAGATTCTGCGCCAGATTCATGCTTTATACGGGCTGGCCGAGCCAGTGTTGGTTTAAGTGTATCAATGAAGGTCAGGTAGGAATATGACTGCTGTACCAGTTACTACATCGCCAGTTGTCTACAAGCCATCTGATTATCGCAGCAACCTGAAACCGATCTGGTGTCCGGGATGTGGTGATTTCGGAGTACTGGCTGCCATTCAGCAGGCCCTGGCCGCAGCTCAGATTAACCCCAAAGATCTGGCTGTCGTCTCCGGTATTGGCTGTAGTTCGCGGTTGCCGGGCTTTTTGCAGACCTACGGCTTGCACACGGTGCACGGACGTGCCTTGCCGGCAGCGATTGGGTTAAAGATTGCCCGTCCTGACCTGACGGTTATGGCCGTCGGTGGTGACGGTGATTTCTTCAGTATTGGTCTGGGCCATCTGCCGCACGCGGCCCGGCGCGATCTGGACATGACTGTTATCGTAATGGATAATGCCATTTACGGCTTAACCAAAGGGCAAACCTCACCGACCTCACCGCGTGGCCATGTAACGAAGAGCACTCCTTACGGTCAGTCGGCACAACCGCTCCATCCTCTGGCAATTGTCTTGTCCAGCGGCGCTTCGTTTGTAGCGCGTGGTTTCTCAAGCCAGCCGAAACAGTTAGCCGAACTGATCAAAGCTGGTCTTGAACATCGTGGATTTGCCTTTATCCACGTGTTGAGTCCATGTGTGACGTTTTACGATACCTACAAGCTGTATAAGGAGCTGGTGTACAATTTGCCCGACACCCACGACCCCTCTGATCTCGCTGCGGCAATGCGTTACGCTATTGAGAGTGATCGGTTACCACTCGGTATTTTCTACCGGCGACCACCACTTGAGTCTCTCCCCCGACCGACACCGAAGCCGTTTAACACACAGGAGTATTTAAACCGTTTTCGGGTATAGTGATAGGGATGGGATGAGTAACGGCCAATGTCTGGAATGACCATCAGGTACTCGCCGGTGACAGGAGTTGTCCTGTCACCGGTTTTTTTATGGGTTGTAGAGCGGTATCAATACCTTGCAAGCGCCATGGTTGATGAGCATCGCTCTGTGATGAAGTATGGGGGTTGGGATCATATTTGACCACGTTGGATGATATAACCCAAGTTGCTATCTTTATCACCACAGAGGCACGGAGGACACAGAAGATGGGCATTACCTGAGTTGCCACCTTAAGGCGTGATGGAGCGCGTCGATGGGAACTGGCTGCTACCCACACGGTTCATACCGTGCAGCATAACTGCGCGGTGCTGTGAACAGCGTCGTGCCGTTCATCATAGCAGTCAGCCTCCGTGGCCTGCTCACAGCGTAGGTGGCAACTTGGGTTGATATATGAAGGCATCGCATAGCAAATCGTGACTAACGCTATGCATCATTCAGGTTGTCAGACCCATGCTACAGCGCTACCAGGTATGTCACAAGCGGCTCGCTGGCTGGTGGTCGCAGGTACACTGACCGGTCCCGTAGATTTGCGCTCAGGTGCAGTGCCGGGGAGAGGGGTGATGATGGATTCGGGCGTGATACTCCCTGGGAGCGCGAGCCTCCGGCTCGCTCCCCACCCGCGTGCTGGCTATGCATTACCCATAACCAGGTTGTCAACCGCTTCGCTCATCAAGTGCAGAGTGTGTCTCTGCTAGCGTGCGCCGGTTTAGGCGTGCGTTACCCCGCCAGGAGCGTATGTGAACGGTGTAGCGGGGTCAGCAGAGCTTACATCCAGGTGAAGGCGAGCCGGAAGCTCGCGCTTCCAGATGGCGTGCCATGGCTTCTATTAAACCTAAACCCGATTTGACATTACTCATTATGAACAGAGATGTCGTGACAAGAACACACATTCTATCTGCAACCAGTTCGGCATACACCTGGCATCGCGCATGATGGGCGCGGAAACTCTACTTCCGCACGCCAAACTGCACAACATGTGTATCACAGAGCGTGAACGTGACTGCTCCGTGGACACACAACAACGCTCATCTAACAGTGCTACAGCAAGGCCTCACGATAGCACAGCTTTACGAAATACATTCCAGACAACCGGTATTATTTCCCCTTTCCGTAAGGATACCACCAGGGCTTGCGCACCATTGTAAAATCCCAGTGGACGTGCTTCGTCTCGAGGAACTCTTCCAATCCCTCTTCACCAAGTTCACGGGCGCCGCCGCTAAATTTCATGCCGCCAAACGGCCCAGCATCGTTGTCGGTAAGCGGATCATTGACCCAGCAAGTGCCGGCCTTGACCTCTTCGTAGTACTGCTTGACTTTGCGGGGATCATTGGTGTAGAGGTTGGCGCCTAACCCGTAATCGCAATCGTTAACCAGCTCGATGGCTTCATCGAAGGTACGATAGGTCATAATCGGAATCGTTGGCCCAAACGTCTCTTCCCGCATAATGCGGAAACTGTGATCGACGTTGGTCAGAACGGTTGGTTCGTAGAAGAAGCCGCGACTGAACTGTGGCGGACGCCGGCCACCGGTCAGAATCGTTGCGCCGCGTGCTCGTGCCTCTTCGACATGGCCTTCGACCTTTGCCCGGTATTTATCACCGATCAATGGCCCAATATCAGTATTGGGGTCCATACCAGGCCCCAGACGCAGCGAACGGACAAATTCCACCAGACGCTCGGTGAAGGGGCGAGCAATCGACTCGTGGACGTAAACCCGTTCGGTGCTGGTACAGACCTGGCCGGCATTCAACAGCGCTGCCCAGGCCACCCCCGCTACGGCTACATCGAGATCGGCGTCTTCGGCAACGATAAACGCATCTTTCCCACCCAACTCGAGATGAGTCTTCTTCACCCGCTCCGCAGCTAATCGAGCAATCTCACGCCCAGTGGCAAAGCTGCCGGTAAAGGCGATCATCTGTGTGCGCGGACTGACCACCAGTTCACGGCCTACATCACCAAAACCGGTAATAATGTTGAGCACACCGGGAGGCAAATGGTCACAGCATAATTCAGCGAAGCGCAACGTCGCCAGGGGGGTCATTTCACTCGGCTTAAGCACCACCGTGTTCCCCGCGGCCAGTGCCGGTGCCACTTTCCACGACATCAACAGCAACGGATAGTTCCACGGCACAATTGCCGCAACTACCCCGTATGGTTCTTTCAAGACCATCGCCAGTTGGCTCGGTTCGACCGACGGGATGACACGACCCCGTGTATTTCGTTGCAACTCGGCGTAATAGTCAAAACAGGCCGCACACCAACCAATTTCATCCCGATTCTCGACCAGCGGCTTACCACCTTCGAGTGTCAAGAGGGTCGCCAACTCTTCCGCGTGCGTGCGCATCTTGTGCGCAACCTCGTGCAACATGTGAGCCTTGTCGTGGGCCGTATAGCGGCGCCACTCACGAAATGCCTTTTCAGCCGCAATCATTGCCTGCTCGGCATCTGCCGCCGTCGCCCGTGGAACGTAGTCAATCACCTCTTCGGTAGCAGGGTTGTGCACGGGAAAAACCTCACCCTGCGCGGCAGCCTGCCACTGACCGTTAATAAGCATTGCTGGCATGAAACCTCCTTGTTCCGCTAATTGACAGCTTTTGCAAAGGAAATATCACCGTTTACTGACTTGACGACGTGGGTTATCGTTCATATAGTTATGGATAAGATTGTGAGCAATTACACAAATGGTGGAGGTATCAAATGATCATTCGGCTCTTCCCCGACGCACAACCAACATCTTCCTGCACCAGACGCCGTCGCCATTGCCGATTAGCCCCCGCCTCGCTCCATGTCTACCGACGTGCGCTGATCTACCGGTTGGGAATTGCCGATGGTCGCCGACCAGCGGTCGTTTTTAACACTATCGCCCAGGCTCTGCTGAGCACGCGTGTTTAATGCGCCTCTACCGTCGGCTGTTCGAGCAGGCGCAACGCCTGCCGTTTCATATACGCGAGCAACGCGCCGATTCCATTGAGCCGCTGTGGACTCAACACCTGATGTAACCCCATCTGCTGAATACATTCACTTGAAACAGCTAACACCTCCGCCGGTGTTAATCCCGCTAGCCCAGTGCGTAAGATTGCAGCAAATCCGCGAATAGTTGGCGCTTCTGGTGGCACGTCAATATGATAGACGACCCGTTCGCCATCAAGCCGGGCAATCACGTAGACAGGTGACATACACTCGTGTACCTGATCCATTCCCCGATGATCGGCTAGCTCCGGCGGTAACGGTGGTAGCTGCTCTGAGAATTCCAGTAACAATTCCAGCTTCTCTTCACGGCTGGCATCGCGAAAGTCAGCGATAATTTCCGCCAGTCGTGGTGGAATAAACCCTTTCTCGTCCATACAATCCTCGTCACAACAGACCGGTCTGGTCGGTCTGAGATAGCATTCCCTGCTGCTTTACCTGCGCTGCAACAGACCAATCAATGCCCCTAACACCCTCGCCCGATATTCGGTAGCCGTGGCAACGTTGGCCTGATGAATCTCAAACAGACCGCTGTCAACCTCCAACACCCCACCTGGCCCCTCGCGCATAGGTACGGTCGCATGGCAGTCGCCGTCAAGCCGAATGACGGTTTTTGCCGCCGGACGGGCATTCTCTGCAGTGGCGGTCGGCCCGACCACGACGTATGATGTCGTCACTTCCATGACCGCTGCATCGGCCACATAGGCTGCCACTTTCGCTGCCGCACTACGGATCGAGTTTTCCAGTTCGCTAGCCATGCCGTATCTCCTCATATTCGTGCGGGTGTTTCATGTAGATGATACCATTGATTGACGGACTTCGGCCAATACCTCTTGCACAAATTGCCAGACTGCCGGTAACGCCAGCAGCGCACCGGCTGGCGATGTGATCATTGTTGCGGCAATCGCTGCTCCCCGACCTACCAATCCCACCAGCCGCAAGAGGGCAGCCCGTGAGCGAAGGGCCAGCGCCAGCGTTTGGCGATGGAGGGCCGCCTGCGTCAGATCGATGTCGGCAATCAACAATGAGCGGGCATCACCATGCCAGTTGATGCGGGTACGACCGATCAGGTGCGCACCCTGAATCGTTTCGACCGTGGCATACGAGCCAAGTGCTTCACACGCCTGAGCACTTAGCGCAGCAAGCTGATCTTGGGCCGCCTGCCAGTGCTCTTGGATATCGTCGCGTAGACCAAAACTGGCACCGCTGGCCGGCTCCACTGTTGCCAGCAAGCGCAGCAACGTTTGCTCAGGCTGTGGCGTAAGGGTACTGAAACTGACAGCGCCATTCGCAACCTGGAGCAGCCGACGCTCTACCGTCGCCAAAGCCTGTTCGTCGGTACGAAGGCGAGTCGCCGCTGCGTGCAACGCCGCCTGCGCTGCTCTCGGTTCTTCCGGTAAGCGCGCCTGCCAGATAACATCAGGCTGATCCCCAGCAGTGAAGGCGCTACCGGTTACGACCGGTTGCCAGGGGCCAGGTGGGGCAATTGCCGCCGGTAAAGGTTCGATCACTGAAAAGACAGCGTTCATTTACCTTGCAACGCACTTAACAGGCCAGCAGCAGCGGCGGCGATAGCCCGCACCATCTCGGCCCGATTCGCCTGAGCCTGCTGCACCATACTGATGTGGATCGTCCACAGCCGCTCGTCCACCCCATCGTCACCGACCGGCACCAGCACCTGGGTATCGCCATCGAGGCTCATCCGGGTTACAGCCCGCAAACTGGCTCCGGCAAAATTGCCCTGGCGATAGTTGATGGTCTCCGGTGCTTCGGCCACATAGGTCTCGACTTCGAGATGGGCGGCATCGGTGATCACTTGCTGAAGCGTCGTTGCCAGCCGCTCACCAAACTCTTGCAGGGTAGCCGAGAGTTTTTGCATCGCTTCCGCCGGTTTGTTGCCAAACAGGCCAAAGCTGGCACCGGCGTCGGGCAGGGCCACCGGGATTACTGGTGTTTCGGGAGGAAGACTACCGGCCGGTACCGGCACTGCCGGCTGGACGATTAATTGTGATGGCGACGGCGGCGGCGCTGAACCTGACGATACAGGGGCAGGCGATGGCGCCGGGGTTGCTGGTGTCGCCGACGCTGAACCCGACGGCACGGGGGCAGGCGATGGCACCGGGGCTGCTGGTGATGGTGAAGATGTCATAATCAGGCGCGGTGTCATATCTGCCGCTTCAGGTGCACGTTGCCGGCACATGTGCGCCGCCGGATCACCGAGAATGATATAGCTGCGGGCATCATTATGTTCAGTCCAGCGAGTCGAAAGCTCTATCGGATCGGGTGGCACCCCCCAACGCGCATTCTCAATATCTTCGGTCAACACTGTTGCCAGCTCAGCATAACGTTCGTTAAAGAACTCCAGCGCATAACCGACCGGTGTGCCAGCAAAGAGCAACCGGCGCAGCGTACTGCTGAAGGTCTCGATCTGGCGTCCACCACGCACATCGCTAAACGAGAATGTCCAGGCCCGTTCAACATGACCAATGTAGGCCAGCGCACCCCCTTGCGGTAAACCGAGCACCCGTTGGGGTAAGGCGGCAACAAATGGACGTGCGGCAATAGTGGTACGACTACCACTGAGATGGGGAAAATCATCTTCGCGGGGGCAACCGGCACCGAAACAGGCAAACTGGAAGATGAAGGTGCCATGTAGTGAGGCACTGCTCGCAATATCGTCGGCAGACAGGTAGAATTGGGGTGGAATAGCGCGACTCTGCCACGTCCGGGGGCCGGGCCAATCGGCACAGAGGATCGCTCCTTGATGCGCTATCTGGCGCGAGTCGATGGGATCGAATTCCACGCCATGGCTGGCAGTAAAGAGCAAGGCCGGTGGTTCGTAATGGAGAAGCTGACTAAGTCGATCTTTGGTGGCCTCAGCACCAGTAATAGTTGTGACTGTCCACTCGCCGCGCTGCGGATGAGCGGCCAGATCCGCTGCCAGCGGTTGCACTAACCCCTGAAGGCTACGCGCAGTTGCCATATCATCGGGATGTTGCACCCCGGCAAAAACGATCCGTCGCGCCAGCGCAACCCCATCACGTTCCGCCGCAACGACACTACGGGCATAGGCCGCGTATTCGTCGAGGGTGGCAAAATAAATACGCCCCACCGCATACTGCACATCAAGCTGATACTGAAAACGGAAGGGAATCTCTTCAGGCGAACCAACCAGCAGCAGGTAGTAGGGAAACCGATCGGGGTCAACCGGGCCACTGGTTGCCGCACCCTGGCGGCGCAGGAAAGCGACCTTACTTTCACCGAGTCGATACCCCTGCGCACCGATACATTCACGATAGCGTGATCCGGCCTGAGCCTGGCGCCAGGTAAGCAACTCACTCAGCGCCTCACAGATCGGGACCGCATCTATCGTCGCAGGGAAGATTACGCCCCAACCGGCCTGCGCCAGATCGGTTGGATCGACGCCTTCTTTCACCCGAAACGCGCCGCTCGTATCGGCCAGATGCCGTTCACGAAGGGCAGCGCGTTGTTCGGGGTCGGGGTCAACACGGTCGGGTGATGGTTGTTCACCGAGGATCAGGCGGGCCAGCTCATCAGTAGAGAGAGGTTCGTGCGCATACTCGCCGCGACTCGCGTTCACGCCGTTGAAGTAGAGCCATTCTGCGGCCATAATGGTCATCCTGGAGATGATCTGCCTGACATCCACACTGACCGCCTGGCGAGGTTCAGTCCGAACGAGCCAGATCACCTGCTATACTGCTTGCCCTCCTCAGCCATCCGCTCGACATGAGCACCTGATCTACCTAAATCTGCAAGATGTACCCTTTACCGCGTACATTGAGCAGATAGCGGGGAGCACTCGGTTCTGGCTCGATCTTCTGGCGCAGATGGTGAATATGCGGCTTAATCAGCTCGCCAGCTTCGAGATCGGTTGTTTCGTACCCCTGAGCACACCGTACCAGTTGCGTGTACGACAACATCTGACCGGCATGTTCGGCCAGACACAGCAGCAACCGGAACTCGGTTGGGGTCAGATTCAATGAACGACCATTGAGGGTTGCGGTTTGGTGCCACGTATCAAGGGTGAGCGGCCCAATAGTCAACACCCGACCAGACGGTTCATTTGGCGGTGGCGGAGACGCAACCGGTTGCGGGGCCGGTGTCAATACTGGTGTTTGGACTTTCCCACCGGTTAACTCTTGCACGGCAGCGCCGATGGTATCGAGTAGATCGCTCTGACGACGGCGAGCAGTGCGCTCTTCAAGGCCGGCCGCAACGCGGGCCAGAATATGATTTGGGTCGCTAGTCTTCAATAAATAATCAAAAATCCCAAACCGGATGCCTTCAATAGCCGAATCAAGCGATCCGTGACCGGTCAGCACAATAATGATCGCATCGTGGCCGGCTTCACGTACCTTTGCCACAACTTCCATCCCTTTCATGCCGGGCATCTGCAAATCAACCAGCATGAGATCGAAGGGTTCACGCTCAAACAACGCGACTGCCTCTTCGCCGTTGGCTGCGGTCGTCACTGCATACCCGGCCCGGCTCAGCAAAGCGTTAAGGGTCAGCCGAATGTTTTGCTCATCATCGACTACCAACACTCGAGGCTGGTTGGTCATATGTACTTGCACTCCATTTCAATTGCAATTATATTTGGGATTATATCGTTATTGGCATATCATAGCATGAGCTGATCGTGTGGTCAACGGTGTACACCTCACATATCATATGACCCGACCACCACACAACCACTGTTTGCGAAGACGTCTGCCATGTCTGGCCTGCTACCGAGAAGAGGAGACGCGCAAATGATAGAGCGGGAAGATACGGTTGCCTACATTGCCAGATTGGAGCGAGAGCTACAAACTGCTCAAGATCGGGTTGCGGCGCTTGAACGTGAAATCAATCTCCATGCCCAATATGCGCACCATCTTAATCAACGACTGACAGCGCTCTTGTCAATCTCGGCAGCTCTGCTTATCAGCCGAGATATTGAAACAATTGTCAAACTAGTCGTGCAACATGCGACGAGTTTTTTTCCCGGAACTGGGGCTGCGTATATTTACTTACTCGACGACAGCAATGAGAGCACGATGCATCTGAAAGCATCAAGCCCAGAGCGTGCGCCTTCTGCCCTGATAACGACACTGGCCGAAATGGCGATTAGGGCACCAAGGGCAATGTTATTGAATGGGCCAGAATTAGAACAGCTTATCGATCAACAACCGGTCTCAGACAGTTCCATCAATGGCGATTGTGCGATGCCACGAAGTATTTTGCTGGCACCGCTGCGTATTGAAAACCAGCGTCTGGGAGCGCTTATCGTGTGCAGTGATCAGACCTATCATTCATTTTTGCCATGCGATCTACCATTTGCACAGGCGCTGGCCGATCTCACCATGATTGCGATTGACGAGATTCAGCAACACCAGCGCGCTGCGGCATTACAACGCGACCTGGTTCATACGCAATCGCTCCGTGCCGAGGCTGAAGCCCGTCTAAATGCAGCGCAGGCCCAATTGCTCCAAAGTGCCAAGCTGGCAGCCGTTGGCGAGCTGGCCGCATCGGTGGCGCACGAGATTAATAATCCGCTGTATGCCGCACGCAACAGTCTCTATCTGGTCGAACAAGACCTGCCACCTGACGCACCGCAACGTACCTTTCTCACCATTGCCCAGCAAGAATTAGGCCGGATTGCCCGTATCATTATCCGTATGCGCGACTTTTACCGTCCTTCGCGTGGTGAATTGAGCAGCACCAACATCAATGCTCTTTTGCGCGAGACCCTCGAACTGGTGACAACGCATCTTCGGCATAATCACGTGGCAGTTCACGCGCATCTGGCAAACGATCTACCTGCCATCACCGCTCACGCCGACCAGTTGCGGCAGGTCTTTCTCAACGTCATTCTCAATGCCTGTGATGCCATGCCGAAAGGTGGCGAATTGACAGTCAAAAGCAGTCTGATTACTGCACGACCAGAATCGCCAGCAGCCTTGGCGATTGCGATTAGCGATACCGGTGTCGGGATTGCCCCAGAACACCTCCCCCACCTGTTCGAGCCGTTTTACACCACGAAACCGCATGGCACCGGCCTCGGTCTGGCCATCAGTGCCCACATTGTAACTCAACACGGCGGTCGGATTCTGGTCGATAGTCAGCCTGGGGAGGGAACCACCTTCACCATTTTACTGCCACTTGAAGCGCCAAAGGTAGAGTGAGGGAAGAACGGAAACACACCCGACGACTTACACGGTTTGATGCAATACCTGAGCCACCAGGGGAACCAGTTCACGCAATTCAATCGGCTTTGCCGCATAGAGTTCAACACCCAGCGCCTGCATACGGGCACGCAGACCGGGTGTATCGTAGGCTGTGAGAGCCAGGATGGGCAGATGCGGTCGATAGGTGCGCACAGCCCGTATTAAAGCCGCCGCAGCACTGTACGGGCTGGGATCCACAATGAGTAGATCAACATTGCCATGCGCACAGGTCAGCCAGGCTTCGTTTGCATTTGTGGCAACCTGTACGACGACCTCATCGCCGAGCAATGTCTGTAAACCACGCTGCGTGACCAGCGCTGCGGTAGGGTCTTCATCGTAGATGAGAATGCGATATGCTGCCATGGTACCTGCTTCCAGATACGGATAGAGTTTGGTGGTAGCAGAAGGTTATGCTTTGCTATTCATCCTACGTGGTTGTGATGGTTCCGGCGAGACCTGAGACAACAACGTGTAGTGGTGAAGCGATAACAAACACGCCACTGCATTGGAGAGCACTAGAACCCATTTCAAAAAACATCTCCTGGAAGTTATCTCAATTACTGACAGGCTAATCGTGACGAGCACCCACAGTACTCCTGTAACCAGCAGGGTTAATGGCCTGACTCGTACCGAATCGTGAGCATGGCTGCTGTGGCAGCGTAGCACAGCTTTTGTGACATAAGTTCGAGGTGAGCGATAAAGCGGAATTAGCAAATAGAAAAAATAGAAGATAATAAAGAGGAAAGAGCACTTCTTTCACAAAACATCTGCGGGAAGCGATCTCAATTCATTAATCATGACGAGCACCCACAGCATCCCCGTGTCCAACCGGGTCAACGGCGTGCCCCACGCCGGATCGTGAGCACGGCTGGCGCGGCAGCATGGCTGCCGCACGCCACACTCTGCACCACGTGCATGACAGGCGAGTAAGGCACGCCATCCAGCGAGTGATGATACTGGCAATGGTCGTCAGTCCGTCGCGCTGTCATACCGGCAGCCTGAGCGCAGGATATACCGTTGGTGATTGACAAGTATGCACGCGCCTGTACGACTGTTTGGGATCACGAGAGCACGGTTTTGTATGAAAGAAGTTCTAACGCGCAACAGGTATCCTCCTTTACTGCTCCCCCTCTGCACGCGAACCTATGCATTTAACTCGGATACGGCATAGCGCACAAGTGGGAGAGGAGGTGATGGTCGGCGAGTCGGCGAGTTAAAACCCTGCCTCAATGCGGGGAAACCCCTGCGGGGCTGGCCCGACGGCGGGAAGTGGGGGCCGGGCGTGCTCGTGGACAGCCGCACAGGGCTTACAGGTCGTGAGAGAGGGCTTCAGCCCGCACGACCGTAGGGCTTGGCGATGGAGAGCAGAACGCTGCGGCACCCGTGACCGCCTGGTGTGCGTGACGACCGATGATGCGCCGTGTCCAGCACGAGGTGTTATGAGGTGTCATACCGGCTACTGTGCGACATGTGGGTAATGCATAGGTACTCGAACCAGGATCGGGGAAAGCATAGTACACGCACAGCGCAGATACCCTCTCGCCAGCAATGACCCGAACAGGATGACGATGCCGGCTTGCACGTCACATAAACCCGGCGGTGGACATAAACCAACATCCTCACATATGTGCTATCATACCCTATATCGCGAAAGGAGATGTTCATGCCTGCGTTTCGCATCGACTGGCGCTGGATTGCGCTGTTCGCTATCATTATCATTCTGGCAAACAATCGCAGTCTGCCCTGGCCAATTATAGCCCTGGCGCTGGCATTTCCAGCCGGATGGCTGTTGTATCAGGCCGCACAGACTTTTGGCATCTCGTTGCCCGGCTTGCGCCAATCAAACACCAGGGTCACATACTGGCGTGGCCGTCGGATCGAGACTATCGGCCCTGCGCGTCGTAGGCCACTGTGGGATCGACACAACCTCGCTTCCGGTTTACTGTACGGCATCGCTGGACTGGCATTAGCATTAGCCGCATTGGCCGTTGTTGCCCGCAATCTGGGTGTATAATCGGCCCGCTGAATAGTGTGCGAGGACTGCTGTGATCACATTACCGTTCGGCCTGTTTCGGCGACGACGTTTGACCACTGACCAACAAGACAGGCTGCTCAACGAACTCGATGCCCTGCTGCAACAGATCGATACCGCCCTGGATCAGTTTGGCACCGATGTTGACGCAAGCGACCGTAATGCGCTTGCCGGCAGCCGAACCAGTTTACGTGAGCTGTTTTTGATCGTGGTCGCCGGCGAGTTCAACTCCGGCAAATCAACCTTTCTCAATGCCCTGCTCGGCGCTCAGGTGCTGCCTGAAGGGGTGACACCAACGACAGATGCTATCACACTGCTGAAATACGGGCCGGAGCCATCCGACGAACTAGTCGAACCCGGTCTCCGCATTCATCACTATCCCGCTGAGATGCTGCATCAGCTTATAGTGGTGGACACACCCGGTACCAATGCGGTCATCCGGCACCACGAACGTCTCACCCGCGACTTTATTCCGCGGGCCGATCTGGTGATTTTCCTCACCTCGGCAGATCGCCCCTTTACCGAAAGCGAGCGTACCTTTCTCGAATTGATTAAGGATTGGGGTAAAAAGATTGTTGTGGTGATCAACAAGATCGATATCTTGACGCAAGCCGAGCAAGAACAGGTCGCCCAGTTTGTTCGCGACCACGTTAATCGCGTGTTAGAACACTCACCAGAGCTGTTCCTGGTCTCGGCCCGGCGCGCTCTGCAAGCCCGCCAGCAAACTGATGACTCGGTCGAGCAGTGGCAGGCAAGCGGGATGGCAGCCTTTGAGCACTTCGTGGTTGACACGCTTGACGAAGAGACCCGCTTGCGGCTCAAACTCCTCTCGCCGCTGGGTGTAGCCCGTTGGATCACCAGCAAATACCTCGCGGCCACCGAAGCGCGACTGGCTACGCTCAGCGACGACATTCAGGCGATTGACCAGATCGAGCGACAGCTTGCCTTCTTCGGGGATGAGTTGAAACAGGACGCGGAATACCATCTGAACGAGATTGATCAGGTATTAACGACCTTGCAAGCGCGTGGGGAACAATTCTGTGACGAGACTATTCGCCTGAGTCGGATTCGCGAATTGATCGACAGCAATCGTCTGCGTGCCGCCTTCGAGCAAGAGGTGATTGGTGACACATACCAACAGCTTGACCAACGCATTCAGAAACTGATCGACTGGCTGGTGGAAAAGAACCTGCGCCTGCAACAGAGCGTTGATGAGTTCATTCAACGGCGTGCGCTGGCCCATCGCGATCACATGCTGGGTGAAGTGGGAGGAAGTTTCGCCTACAATCGCCAGGCCCTGCTGGAGAGTATCGGTCAGGCTGCTCAGAACGCCATTGCCAGCTATAACCGCCAGACTGAAGCCCAACAACTGGCAGGTGAAGTCCAATCATCGGTTGCGGCGACTGCCATCACCGGGCTGAGCGCGGTAGGTCTGGGAGCAACACTGGTTGCGGTATTTCACACCGTGTTACTCGATGTTACCGGTATTCTGGCAGCTTTGACGGTAGCCGGCTTAGGTCTGGCAATTCTTCCGGCCAAACGGCGACAGGCAAAAGAGAGCCTACGCAAGAAGATCGATGAAGTACGCGCCCAACTGCGTACCGAACTACGCCAGCAGATCGAGCGGGAAAGCGAGCACACACTCCGCCAGATCCGCGAGCGGAATGCCCCGTTTGTCCGCTTTGTTCGTGCCCAGCAAGAGCATCTGGTCGGCTTGCAACGTACTTTTTCCGATCTGACCGTCGCTATCGAAAAGTTCAGCAAGCAGGTTGAGTAGCAATGGTCAAGCGATAGCCGAGTCTTATATCAAATCAAGTTACCTCTATGCTGTGAGCAGGCCACGAAGGCTGACTACCAGAATGCACAGCACGATGTTGTGCTCAACACCTTGTGGCGTAACCGCATGAGCGATGTGGGTAGCAGACCGTTCCTATGGACGCGCTGTCATGCCTCAAGGTAGCAACGCAGGTTATCCACATCCGCTGTGCTCTCCGTGTCTCTGTGGTGACAAAGGGCGAAGACTGGGTTCTATAATAAATGTGATCGTATGCGCATTCTTATCCCTTCCGATGTCTTTCCACCCGATGGGCGCGGTGGTGCGGCCTGGAGCAGCTTTACGCTGGCCAGTGGACTACACCGTCGCGGGCATACGGTGCAGGTGCTGGTGCCGTGCCGACAACCCTGTCGTTCACCCGTCCGCTTACATCTGGAGAGCATCCCGATCCAACGGGTTCCCTACTACGCACCGGCACTACCCTTTGTGCAAAACTACTTTCGTCACGAACGGTTCTGGCCGCGGCTAGCCCAGGCAATGATCGCGACCGCCAACAAACAAGGCGGAGTCGATCTGATCCATGCCCAACACACCCAGGCCGCTGCTGCTGCCATCCTTGCCCGCAAGAGGCTCAAGGTGCCGGTCGTGGTTACAGTACGTGATCACTGGCCGTGGGACTATTTCGCAACCGGTCTCCATGGCAACCGGATTCCCCATCCCGGCGGTTCGTGGGCCGCATTGGTGACCGATCTGCCCGCCCGGCTGGGTGCCCTGCGCGGTGTCCTCGCGCTACCCGCGATCCCATATCTATATGCGCATCTTCGGCACCGGGCCAGCTTGCTGGCAAGTGCAGATGCAGTTATCGCACCGAGTCAGTACATTGCCCGTCGCCTCGCGGAGCTGGTTGCGCCGGAACGGATTCACGTCATCCCCAACATGGTTGACATCGCAGCCAGTGATGCCATCGTAGCGACACCGCCGCGTACCACGTGGGAGGGAGAACTGATCCTCTTCGCCGGCAAATTAGAGGTCAACAAAGGAGCCGGGTTACTGCTCGATCTGATGACCGCCCTGGCCGAGTATCAGCACGCATTGCCACCATTCACGCTCCTGATAGCTGGCGATGGTGCGCTGCGCCCGGCCATTGCTGCTGCACTGACCCGCCATCGCCTGCCCGGTCGCGTGCTCGATTGGGTTGATCACGATGAACTCTTGCGTTTAACCGCACGCTGCGCCCTGTTCCTGTTTCCCTCAAATTGGGGCGAACCACTCTCGCGAGCCTTGATCGAAGCTGCTACACTTGGCACACCGATTATTGCGATGCCGACCGGCGGTACACCCGATATTATCGACCACGGCCAGACCGGCATTCTGGCTCCCACGGTACCGGCAATGGTCGACTGGATCGTGCGCTTACTCAACGACCCGGCTACACGTCAGCACCTGGGGGCAAACGCACGGCGTGTAGCCAGGAGTCGCTTCGCTGCCGATAGCCTGTTACCACGCTACGAAGCGCTCTACACGATGTTATGCCAATCAAGATAATCATACATGAAGCCGGCCAACCGATTACGGCAAAACCCCGAACTCATTGAAGGTTCGGACCGCCATCGCAAACAGCTCCGGCAGCAACATCGTGAGCGGCTCACCGATCCGCAGCAGCCAACCGGCGAGCAACGAACTACGCACGAACCCACTCCATGGTTCGACCGGAAACACCACCAGGACAATCAATACTGCCGTTACCGCCAACAAGCCCTGCACCAGACCCAGGAGCGCCCCCAGCAAATGATCAAGCCAGCCCAGAAAAACCAGACCCGCCAGCGCGTGCAACAACGACGCGATCAGGCTGGTCGTAGCACTGACCAGCAACAACACCGCAATAAAACCCAACACCTGCGCCAGATTCGGATCGGTAATCAGCGAACCCAGCCACACCGCTACCTCGCTACCGTATTGCCCGGCCAGCATAAAGCCCACGACCAAACCAACGACCGCCAGCACCTGGCGAATAATTCCCCAATACAGGCCAAGGATGGTAAACAAACCAAGAATAACGAACAACACAAGATCTACTTCAGTCATATTCTTTCCTTCCTGAACAAATGATCAACACGACATAAAGTCCTTGACGAGCAAGAAACACCTTGCTATAATACCTTCACTTGAAAGATTCCTCGTATTGCTTCCCAGAGCACGCAAAGCTGTCCCATACGGCGTGCGCGCTCACTGGCACACGGTAACACCACCGTTTACTGGCCAGTCTGTACCCTGCACGTTGGCATCCCGACCGTGGTTATGCATCACCAACATCGTGATGCCCGCTGCAACGCATCAAACACTCCGCCGGATCGTCGGCGGGGTCATCCCTCAGCAGGAGGTTGTATGAACATGACTCTATCCGGTTTTGAGCTGATGAAGATGATCGGTGAACAGCAAGATCGTCGCCGCTTCCAACAGCTCAACTGGCGCGGAACCTTTAGCGAGTATCTCGACATCGTCGTTCGCAATCCGCGGGTTGCCCGTAATGCCTTTCAACGGGTCTACGACATGATTATGTCGTATGGCACCGAAGAATTTATTGATGCCAAAAAACGACTGATCCGCTACAAGTTCTTCTCTGACGAGTCGTTTGATGGCGATGATGCTATCTTCGGTCTTGAGATACCCTTGATGCGACTGGTCAATTTCTTTAAAGGTGCTGCCCGCGGCTACGGTACTGAGAAGCGGGTATTGTTGCTCCACGGGCCGGTTGGTTCCTCGAAATCAACGATTGTTCGCCGCCTCAAACGTGGCCTCGAACACTACTCACGAACTGAAGAAGGGGCACTCTACACTTACGACTGGTACCCCGGCGTGATCGAGAATCATGATACCATCGATTGGCGTCAGGTGCCCGAAACGGAATGGGAAAAGTGCCCGATGCACGAGGAGCCACTGCATCTCATTCCACGCGAGTTGCGGACGACGTTTATTGAGCGTCTCAACGAGACCCTCGAACCCGACCACCAGATTCGCATTGAAGGCGATCTCTGCCCGGTTTGCCGCTTCCACTTCCGCGAGCTGATGCAGCGGTACGACGGTGATTGGCTGAAGGTGATAAACCATGTGCGCGTGCGCCGTCTGGTCTTCAGCGAGCAGGATCGGGTCGGTATCGGTACCTTCCAGCCCAAAGACGAGAAGAACCAGGATAGCACGGAACTGACCGGCGATATTAACTATCGCAAGATTGCGATCTACGGCTCCGACTCCGATCCACGCGCCTTTAACTTCGATGGCGAATTCAACATTGCCAACCGTGGCATTATTGAGTTCGTCGAAATGCTCAAGCTCGATGTAGCCTTCCTTTACGACCTGCTCGGTGCGTCGCAAGAGCATCGGATCAAGTCGAAGAAGTTTGCCCAAACCGACATCGACGAGGTGATTATCGGGCATACCAACGAGCCTGAGTATCGGCGGCTGGAGAACAACGAATTCATGGAGGCGCTCAAAGACCGTACCGTTCGCATCGATATTCCCTACGTCACCCGTCTCCGCGACGAAGTACGTATCTACGAGCGCGATTTCAACAAGAAGAAGGTACGTGTCCATATTGCGCCCCATACCCTCGAAATGGCGGCGATGTGGGCCGTGTTGACCCGGCTCGAAGAACCGAAGAAGCCAAACCTCACCCTCTTGCAGAAGCTCAAGCTCTACAACGGCAAGACGCTGCCCGGTTTCACCGAAGACAACATCAAGGAGCTGCGCAAAGAGGCAGTGCGCGAGGGCATGGAAGGCATCTCGCCGCGCTACATTCAGGATAAAATCTCGAATGCTCTGGTGAGCAATCAGGAAGAGGGCTATATCAACCCCTTTATGGTGCTCAACGAGCTAGAGAGTGGCCTCAAGAATCACGCGCTGATTACCGATGAAGAGCAGCGCAAGCGCTACCGCGACCTACTGGCAATTGTTCGTGAGGAGTATACTGAGATTGTGAAGAACGAAGTGCAGCGAGCCATCTCAGCCGACGAAGAGGCGATTAAGCGCCTGTGCGCCAACTACATCGATAACATCAAGGCTTACACCCAGCGCGAGAAGGTGCGTAACCGCTACACCGGCCAGTACGAAGAACCTGATGAGCGCCTGATGCGCAGCATCGAGGAGAAGATCGATATTCCTGAGTCGCGCAAAGATGACTTCCGGCGCGAGATTATGAACTATATCGGTGCGCTGGCCATTGAAGGGAAGACCTTCGATTACCGCACCAACGAGCGTCTGCACAAGGCGCTTGAGCTGAAGCTGTTTGAAGACCAGAAAGACAGCATCAAGCTCACCTCACTCGTCTCGCGCGTGATCGACCGCGACACGCAAGAGAAGATCGACGTGGTGAAGGCCCGCCTGATCCGCGACTTCGGGTACAACGAGCAGTCGGCCACCGATGTGCTCAATTATGTGGCCTCAATCTTTGCCCGTGGTGATACCCGCCGTTAGGCGTCGATGATACCACGTTCGCCATGCAACCAGTAACCGGCACGGAAGAGGGCGGTCAAGCGCCCTCTTCCGATACCAGGATGGGGGGCTACAATGTCGATGTCAATGAAACGCGCAGAACGCGATCTCAGTCGCTTCCGTGAGATTGTGCGTGGTCGGATAAAAAAAGACCTGCGCAAATATATGTCCCAAGGGGAGTTGATCGGTCGGCAGGGGAAACGCTTTGTCAGCATTCCCATGCCGCAGATTGACATTCCGCAGTTCCGCTACGGGGCCAAGCAGGCCGGTGGCGTTGGGCAGGGCGAGGGAAACGTTGGTGATCCAATCGTCCAGGGTGATGGTCAGCCCGGTGCAGGCCAGGCTGGAGCTGAACCCGGCCAGCATATCTTAGAGGTTGATGTCTCGATTGAAGAGCTGGCTCAGATTTTGGGTGAAGAGTTACAACTGCCCAACATTCAGCCCAAGGGCAAGAAGAACCTGATCAGCGAGAAGGATAAATACAGCGGAATCCGCCGTACCGGGCCTAACTCGCTACGCCACTTCAAGCGTACCTATCGTGAGGCACTCCGCCGCCAGATCGCCTCTGGCGAGTACGATATTCATAATCCGGTGGTGGTGCCTATTCCCGACGATATGCGTTACCGCTCATGGAAAGAGACCCTGATGCCCGAAAGTAACGCCGTCATTATTTATATGATGGACGTTTCAGGGTCGATGGGTACCGAACAAAAAGAGCTGGTACGCATGACCGCCTTCTGGATCGAGACCTGGCTGCGTTCACAGTATAAGTCTATCGAAATTCGCTATATCGTCCACGACGCAGCCGCCAAAGAGGTTGATCAGCAGACCTTCTACCACATTCGTGAAGGTGGCGGGACCAAAATCTCGTCGGCCTACAAGCTCTGCAATCGACTGATCGACGAGCGTTACCCGGCGACTGAGTGGAACATCTACCCGTTCCATTTCTCTGATGGCGACAACTGGGGCGGTGGTGATACCCGCGAATGTGTTGAACTGCTTAAGCGCGAGCTACTACCGAAGGTTAACCTCTTCTGCTACGGTCAGGTGCGTTCGTTGTACGGATCAGGTCGTTTCGCCCACGATCTGGAAGAGTATCTCCGTGGTGATGATCGAGTAGTGATTGCCGAAATTGCCGACCGTGACGATATCTATGATGCAATTCGCGCCTTCCTCGGCAAAGGCCGCTGATTGCGTTACCCCCAATGGTGTGTGTATGAAGAGTACCCGCCTTCCCGCTCATCTCGAACAGGCGCGTCAGGAGATCGAGCAGATTGCCCGCGAATACGGTCTCGATTTCTTTCCCATTATTTACGAAGTGCTCGATTACCGAACGCTCTATGAGACGGCGGCGTTCGGCGGATTTCCGACGCGCTATCCACACTGGCGCTTCGGCATGGAGTACGATCAGTTACTGAAGGGGCATGTCTGGGCCGGGAGCACCATTTACGAGATGGTGATTAACAACAACCCGGCGTATGCCTATCTGCTCGAAGGGAATGAAGATGTCACCCAAAAGATGGTGATGGCACACGTTACCGGGCACGTTGATTTCTTCAAGAATAATATGTGGTTTGCCCATACCAATCGCAAGATGCTCGATACAATGGCAAACCACGCCGCCCGGATTCAGCGAATTATCGACCGCATTGGTTATGACACGGTCGAAGAATTCATCGACACCTGTCTGTCGTTAGAGAATCTGATCGACTACCATGCCCCCTACATCCGTCGCCCAGAAGCCGTCACCCCACGCCCTATCGTGAACGAGGAAGAACCGCCAGTGGTGGAGGGCTTACCGGTCGAGCACGAATACATGCGAGATTATATCAACCCGCCTGAATTCCTCGAAGCCCAACGCCGTAAGCTCGAAGAGGAACGCGCCCGCCAGCGGCGATTTCCTGAAAACCCGCAGCGCGATGTGTTGCTCTTCCTGATGAATTTTGCCCCGCTGGAAAGCTGGCAACATACCGTGCTCGAAATTATTCGCGATGAAGCCTACTACTTCGCGCCCCAGGGGATGACCAAAATCCTCAACGAAGGGTGGGCATGTCTGCACGGCGATAGCCTCATCTTGACCGATCACGGACTGGTGCCGATGCGCGAGGTCGTGAATCATCGTCAGCGGCTCCAGGTGAGCGATGGCGAACGACAGCAAACCGTGTACGACTGGAACCGCTTTACCGATTACCCGACGGTGACTATGCGTACCCGTGCCGGTTTCACCCTGACCGGTTCACACAACCATCGGATTATGCTGGCTGATGGTACCTGGCGACGGCTCGACGAGTTGCAGATTGGTGACCGGGTGCGCATTGCCGGCGGTACCGAACTGTGGGCAACCGAACCAGCGCTACTCCGCTGCCGCCGACCATTGCCACGGGTTCTGGTAACGGCTGGGGCACCTGCTGCCACCACGTCGTCGCCATACCGCCGTGGGTACCGCAGGGCAGCGGCTGTGGTCGTCGATGAAAAGCTGGCAGCGGCAATCGGTCGGCGCTGCGTCACGCACGCCGATCAGCAGGCGTTAGACGCCATTCGACGCTCGCCACGCCCGCAGGTCGTGGCATTCCTCCGCGCCTTCTGCCAGGGTGCCGCACAGTCCGTGGCGAGTGGTCTCACGCTCACCTGCGCGGATGTTGATGTGGCCACCACGGTGCAGTTGCTACTGACCAATCTGGGTGTCCTGGCTCATCGCACCGACACCACGGTACACATTGACAATGGTGATGATCTGGAACGCGCATATACGACCCCGGCGACATCTGTCTTTTGGGCCGATGAGGTCACTGCGCTTGAACACGGCACGGCCGATGTTTACGACATCTCGGTGACGACAACGCATCGCTACGCCGCGCAGGGCTTTATCAACCACAATAGCTACTGGCACAGCACCATCATGACCCAGCGGGTTGCCTCGGCAGCCGAGATTGTCTCCTTCGCCGACCTGCATTCAGGCGTCGTTGCCACCGGCGGCGGCCGCCTGAACCCTTACAAGCTGGGGCTGGAACTTCTGCGCGATATTGAGGATCGCTGGAACAAGGGCAAATTCGGCAAGGAGTACGAAGAGTGCGACGACATCGCGCTCAAGCGATCCTGGGACAAACAACTCGGTCTAGGCCGCCAAAAGATCTTTGAAGTGCGCCGTCTCTACAACGACGTCACCTTCATCGATGAATTCCTCACCCCAGAATTCGTGATGGAGCAGAAGCTCTTTACCTTCCGCTACAACCGCGATACCGATCTCTACGAAATTGCCTCGCGTGAATTTAAGGAGGTCAAAGAGAAGCTGCTCTTCCGACTCACCAATTTTGGCCAGCCAGTGATCTTTGTTGAGGACGGCAACTATGGCAATCGCGGCGAACTTTATCTGCGTCATCGTCATGAAGGCGTCGATCTCAAGATGGACTATGCCCGCGAGACGATGCGCAATCTGTACAAGATTTGGACGCGCCCCGTCCATCTGGAGACGGTGATTGAAGACAAGCGCCGCCTGCTGTCCTTCGACGGTCGTGATTTTAGCGAGCGCCGCCTGGATTAGGCGAAGCGTTCATTCCTCAGCACTCCCGCCAGGACGACCACACGGTCGCCCTGGCGTCTATGTAGCGAACCGGGCACTACCATCCGCGAGCGTTGTAAGCCCTTCACTTTGATACGTCTATGCTTCCCTTGGTGAGGCGATGAACACGAAATGTATGCCGGCCTCATCTGCTCAGTACGCCTGCTATCATTGCCGCGGTAGTGGCCTGTTACCCGATGACACCCTGTGTCACCTTGAGAAATACTTCTTCTAAATTACTAGTCTGCACCGTAAAGTGAACGACTTCGACGCCGTGATTGATCAGATGGGCCAGCAACGCACTCACCGCATGATTATCGCCGTCAACATCGATTTCAAGCCGGGGTGGTTCATCGTCGGTGATGGTGCGCACGGCCAGAACGTGATCGGCGGTCGCTGCCGCTACCGCAGCCTGCTGAAGATCACTGATAACATGTACCTCAAACGTGCGGTGCGGCTGCAACGAACGCATAATTGTCGTGACATCGCCTGACGCCAGCAGTTTACCCCGTTCGATGATGCCAATGTGGGTACACATCTCGGCCAGTTCGGTTAGAATATGCGAGCTGATCATGATCGTCTTGCCCAGGCGGCGCAGCTCTTTGAGCAGCTCGCGCAGCTCGACACGCGCCCGCGGATCGAGGCCGCTGGCCGGTTCATCCAGGATCAACAACTGCGGATCGTGAATCAGGGTGCGGGCCAGGCTGAGCCGTTGTTTCATCCCGCGAGAGAGTGACATCACATCACTATCGCGTTTGTGGGCCAGATCGACCAGGGTCAGCAAATCGTCGATCAAGCCGGCCTGACGGGCGGGCGGCACATGATACGCATCGGCGAAGAACTTAAGGTATTCGGCAGCCGTCATGTTGTTGTAGAAACCAAACGAATCGGGCATAAATCCCACCGCCCGCCGTACCTCGGTTCGTTGATGGGTGACCGAGAACCCGGCGACCCATGCCTCACCACCCGACGGAGTCAGCAGGGTCGTCAGGATGCGCATCGTCGTTGTCTTACCAGCACCATTCGGGCCGATAAAGCCATAGACCGCACCGGCGGGAATGTGCAGATTGAGATGATCGAGGGCGAGCATGGCGCCGTAGTAACGGGTGAGATTTTTGGTTTCAACGATAGCTGTCATAGGGAATAAACCAGATAGGTAAGCGATCAGCGTAGCCTGATGATGTAGAGTGTTTCACCGTGCGTCACCAATGAGCCATCGATCTGGACAACAGGTGTCACCTCTGTGCTCCAGCCGAGAACAAACACACCGTCGCCGGGTATGGCCGGTAGATTGACAGCCTCGGGAAACATCATCACATTGCTAAACGGATACCAAAACAGGTTTTCCAACACACTCTGCCGATTGAACAGGGTTGCCTCTTCAAAAGGCATAACTTCGCGTAAGAAATTATCCCGACCGTCAGCCAGATCGATGTTCACCTCAGCCCCCGACGCCAGCGTGCCAATCCACTGCATTTCATTTTGCCAGACAACCATTGCATCACGCAGGTCGACGGGGCCGGTATTGATCAATGTCCCCTGCCAGCGTTTCTGATTCCAGGTTAGATTATGTGTCAGTTGAACGGCATTGGTCGTACTCTGTTCCACAATCAGGGTACGCAGCGCCGCCGCATCAATCACCAGGTCAGCAATAGTCACATTTGTGTCACTGTATTCGGGGTTCATGTCCGTACCACGCATTGTCGCATCGGCCAACTGTGATATATGAGCATCAGCGGGAAAAGTCAGGTCGTAGGTCTGACGTTGTGGGGAGAGCACACCAAGCAGGTTAGTGGTTGTCGCCAGCGGGCTATTGGTAGCGCCTTGCACAATCACCAACTGGATGACCTGCACTTGTGAACCACGCACCACATAACTCGCCACAAATGCCCCGCCGAGAAAGATGGTAATCAGCAGCGGGGTGGTGATCCAGGCCAGTTCAAGCCGCCGCAAACCACGCAGAACGAGGTAGTGGATCGGGCCAATGATGACAATATAGGTACCGATCAGCAGCAGTAAGGTTGCCGTTGAAGGGAAGGCATATAAGGATTGCGCCAGACTACCCTGGATAAGATCATTAAAACTGGTGCGCAAGCTACCGGCGAGATTGATACGGGGCTGAAGATCAAGCACACCCCGCCAGAATTGCGCTTCGGCAGGTGATGCTCGCAAGGTAGCCAGATCAAACGCGGCAAAGACAACCTTCCCTGCTCCCACCTCAATCTGACTGATCAGGCCGTCGGTCGTGATAGCCCGCGCTTCAGGCCGCACAGTGACGGCGTTAGCGGTCAGTGACGGGACAAAATTGCGCAATCCGTTCAAGCCGCTGATCCGTTCTAATTCGTCGACAGGCACATCACGGCGAAGCGGGCCAACGGTCGCCGGCAACACATCGCTCAAGGTTCGGATGGCAACTTCGCCAACTGCTCCACCACCGACCAGCAGGGTTCCGCCCTGGTGGATCCAGGTGATCAATGCCTCCCGTTGCCCTGGTTGTAATTCGGCCGTCAGTTCACGAACTGCGATAGTATCAAACGCCATCAGCAGGATCGGATCGGCTGGAAGAAAGGTCGGATCCAGCGGCACAACCTGCGTATCGGCAACGGTTAAGCTGCTAAAGACCGACGGGTCACTGCTCAGTAAACCGAGCGTCGGTATATTATCGCTAAGCGGCTTGAGCGAAATCCGTTCACGCCACAGTTCAACACCATCGGCGGTTGCTATGAGCGAAGCCTGTTCACCAGCAGGCTGCACTATCGGCAAGATAATCCGCTTGCGAGCACCACCGGGTAAATCAACCCGGTAGCGTTGTCGAAATGACTGCATATTGGTGGCACGCCATTCAAGCATAACTTCACGATCGGGGCCATCATTTGTCAGCGTGACTTCCACCGGAAACCAGAACGACGGGTGGTAGGTTCCTTCTCCATCGAGACCTGCCCGTACTGTAATGGTTATCGGTGATGGGGATTGCGCGGCAACGATTGAGGGTGTCAGAATAAGGGCAAGCAGGCAACAGAGAAAGGCGTAGCGCCTCATGGCGATTTTTGCTCCTCAGTAGTCTCGGTTGATTGTTCAGCCAGACGAAGGGTCGTACCGTTGGCCGGTAGCAATTCGTTATGCCGTTGCTGAGCGAGATGATAATGCCGGAGCAGCTCCAGCATGTCGTTGAGGGAACGCTCTTTATCAGCACGTTTGAACATCACATAATAATCGTTGATCTTCGTTACAACATCACGCGGGTTGGGTACATGGGTGAAGGTAAACTTCCCACCACTACCGGCTGTCTCAACCACAACGTCACCGTAGCCTAGCAGATTACTGATAAAGGTCGTCTCAAACGAGACATTCGTGACTGCGCCGAGACTGGCAGCCCGCCGATCTTCCGGGCCAAACGGTTTCTTCTCGATATCAATGATGTTGGTTGGGGTCAGAATGTACATATCATTGCGATAGTCTTCAACTTCCCAAACCGACCAGGCGAGAAACGCGATCAGGATCGCGCTGATCAATACTGTCAGCCACAAAGAAGGCAATAAACCCAGACTACCGAGTAACACCACAATGATCCAGCCTGTGAAGAGCATCGCCAGCGGCGGGAAGAGGCCCTGAAGCAAGAAGAACCAGTGTTTACGCCAGATGATGGTCTCTTTTTCCGGTTGCACTTCAGGGTTTGGCGGTAATAGCCAGCCCAACCATCGCCAGCGGGGCGTAGTCATCGGTAGAGGACGTTTGGTGCGCGGTGGAGGTTCGTTATAGACACGGGATTCCACCAACGAGACCATGTCTTGCTCGCCGCGTTTACGCCGGTTTTCATTGACCTGAGCCATGATTTGCCGCTGCATCTCTTTTGGATCGCGAGCACTGTGAAAGACGATATTCCCGCCAATACGCGCCGATTTGACCTCGATGGTTCCGTATTTCAGCCAGTGCTGGAGATAGGTCTTGGTTGCTGCGGCAACATCTTGAATTTCCTCGATGAAAATCTGTTGTTGTACACGCTGTTCGAGCAGGCGCGGAATGAAGACCTGATCATTATCGTAGACAACCCGGCGATTAGTGAGGATCAGCTCATCGTTCAACCAGTCGTAGACAACAAAGAAGATCGAGAAGAGGCTGATCGTTGCCAGGCCGATGAAGAGCAGGTTGAGCGGATCAAACGTCTGACCGAAAAAACGACCGGGATCGATGTAGAAAATACGGCCACCATTATAGCGAAACCCGATCAGGGCAAGGACGGCTCCATTCGCTGTCAACAACACTCGCTTCGGATTGGGGTCTTTGCCGCCACGCACCCACAACGCCACCCAGAAGAGTAGCAATACAGCTTCGATCAAAACCAGCACGATGTTGAAGAGATCAAAGCCGGTTGGCTCACCAGTGTTGAATACCAGAAAGCCACCACCGATAGCCCGGTACAGAGCAATCCCACCAAAGAAACAGATACCGAGCAACGGCACAATCAGACGCGACAAGAGAACGATCCAGTGGCGGCCGGTAACATAGAGAATCTCCTCGTTTGGAGCCAGATCGAGCGCACTATCGGCATCTTCGTACAGTAAGCGATCAAGAATGTTACCGGCCATAACACTTCTCTCCTGAATCTGCTGCTGTACCGAATATTCAGGGGGTGGACTTACACCGATTAATCTCTTGCGCAAGAGGTTGATCACCATTGGCAAATTGCCGTAGCACCCATGCCACCTCTTCTGCCGGCGTCAGGCCATCGTTCACCAGGATAATCGCATCGTCCGCCGGCTGAGCAACGTGAGCGTCCAGCGCATCGCGTTCCGCCAGTGCTGCGGCGACCTGTTCGAGCGACATCTCAATATTCCTGCTGCGCAGTTCGGCCAGGCGTCGTCGTGCCCGTTCGGCTAATGATGCCTGAAGATAAATTTTCAGATCAGCATCAGGCATCACCACTGTCCCGATGTCGCGGCCAACCATCACCACGCGCCCCCGCCGCCCGATGGCCTGTTGCTGGCGAATCATCTCGCGCCGTACCGCCGGAAAACGGGCTGTCCGCGAGACAATCCGCTCAACGTCGGGATCACGAATTGCCCAGGTAACATCTTCGCCATCGATCAGCACCGTATACTGGCGCCCATCTGTCACCGTTGGCGCTGTAACATCGATAGTCAACCGATGGGCCAGGGCCGTCAGCGCGGCCTCATCATCGGGATCGATGTCGGCACGCAGTGCCGCCAGGGCCATGGCACGGTACATCACACCCGTGTCGAAGTAGAGGTAGCCCAGCTCAGCGGCAAGCAGTGCGCCTAATGTACTTTTTCCTGCGGCCGATTGGCCGTCAATTGCGATTGTTCGTGGTATGCGCATGGCTTTATTGTAGCACGGCGCTGCCGGTGCTGGCTACTCCCATTCGATAGTTGCCGGTGGCTTCGACGAAATATCGTACACAACCCGATTGACCCCTTCGACTTCGTTAACGATACGGCTACTCACGTGGGCCAGCAGCTCATAAGGCAGGCGTGCCCAGTCGGCAGTCATATAGTCTTCAGTTGTAATCGCACGCAAGGCAATCGTGACGCCGTAGGTACGACCATCACCCATCACACCCACACTTTGCACCGGCAGCAGGACGGCAAACGCCTGTTGGGTAGCGCGATAATAGCCACTGGCATGCAACTCTTCCAAAAAGATCTTATCCGCCTGCCGCAGTATCTCCAGGCGCTCCCAGGTTACTTCACCGATAATGCGCACTGCCAGCCCCGGCCCAGGGAAGGGGTGGCGCCAGACCCACGTTTCGGGCAGACCAAGCTGTAAGCCAGCGGCGCGCACCTCGTCTTTGAACAGATAGCGCAGCGGCTCAACCAGTTTGAGCTGCATGTCTGCCGGTAGGCCACCGACATTGTGGTGGGTTTTTATTTTCGCCGCCTTTGGGCGGTCGGGGGCTGTCGACTCGATCACGTCGGGGTAGAGAGTGCCCTGGGCGAGGAATTCAACCCCAGCGAGAGCGCGAGCTTCACGCTCAAAGATACGAATGAATTTCTCGCCGATGATTTTGCGCTTCTGTTCAGGATCAATCACCCCTTTCAGGGCGGTCATAAACTCTTCGCGGGCATCAACCGCAATCAGCGGCACGTGAAAATGCTCGCTGAAGGTAGAGATCACCTGTTCCGCTTCGCCTGCCCGTAACAGGCCATTATCAACAAAAACGCAGGTCAGGCGATCACCGATAGCACGATGAATAATGAGCGCGGCCACTGCCGAGTCGACACCACCAGACAGCGCACAGATAACGCACCCGTGATCACCGACCTGGGCTTTGACCCGCTCGATGGCTTCGGCGACGAAGCTGTTGGGTTGCCATTCAGGGCGTGCACCACACAGGCGGGCAAAGTTGGTCAAAATGGTGCGGCCATAGACGGTATGCACCACTTCGGGGTGAAACTGGACACCATACCACTTGCGCCGATCATCGGCGATGGCGGCGAAGGGGGTCGCCGGATTGGCAGCAATCGCCGTGAAACCGGTGGGCAACTGTTCGATCCGATCACCATGACTCATCCAGACCGGTTGTTCGGTTGGGGTATCGGCAAAGAGGGGGTGCGGATGGGTGATGGTGATCATCGCCGGGCCGTATTCGCGACCGGCCGGACGGGTGACAATCCCGCCCAGGGTATGGCTAATTAATTGCATGCCGTAGCAGATACCGAAGACCGGTAGATCACTCGCCAGCAACCACGACGGGAACGTGGGGGCGCCAGGTTCGTAGACACTTGCCGGGCCACCACTGAGTACAATGCCAACCGGCGACAACGCCCGCACCTGATCTTCGGGGGCGTCGTGTGGCAATAACTCGCTGTAGTAGCCCAGTTCACGCAACCGCCGCACGATGAGCTGAGCGGTTTGCGAACCAAAATCCAGTACCGGTATGCTGTGTGTGGCCATGTGGTGTCCTCATCAGGTATAGATGTTCCCGCCGACTGCTCCGCGTCAGGTGGCGATCTACGCTGTTTCAGGCAGGAATACATGTCAAGCGAAAACGCGCAGCCGTCTGCGCTCTGTCGTGCAATTATTGGCATTATAACAAACCTGGACTAGTAGGAAGTAGGAAGTAGAAAATAGGGTGTAGGAAATAGGAAATAACGACAGTATTCCCTGCTCCCAGGCTGCCGGTATGGCAGCGAGGGGGCTGATGACCATCTCTAGTGCCATCACGCACTGGATCGGTTGCGTTGCACGCTTGCCAGATGCGTGCCGCGTCGTTTGGAGTGCGACAGCCATGCTCCGCAGCAGCCGTGCTCACGATCCGTGCGTGGCACGCCGTTGACACAACCATACCTGGAATCAGTCAGTAATCAATGATATTCGTAGTAGATGTTTGTTGAACCAGGTTCTAGCGCCTGCTTCCATTACTCAACGGCGGTAGTGGGGATGCCGGCACGCGGGCTGAACGTGCGCACCACGCCGATAGATGGTGTGCGTGACCACCCAGTTCCTGAGTGACACGTGGGTCATGCCTGGTGGAAACCACCGACGTTGGACACTCCGCTATCGTGGGTTGGTTGAGGGGTGCGCAATACCGCTGGCAGCGGGTAGCGCGGGCGGTTACCGGTGGTGAGCGAGCCGGAGGCTCGCGCTGCCAGGGTAGACCAGCATGTGATACCGGCTGTCACACGATATGCCGTGCGGTTGCAGGTACTACAAACCGCAGGCGCGTGCTTACGGAATACCGGCGCTTGCCCACGGCGACGAAGTGCAAGGGCCATGATGATTGTGGAAACATGTCATGACCTCTGCCACCCCAGATTTGGTATCACGCCTGGACAGCGTGCGGAAGCCTGATGCTTCCGCACGCGCTGTTTCAGCTTCCCGGCTGACGATGGTTGGATTGCGTTGAGCAGTGCTTACGCATCCACGTCGTCATGAACGGCAGCGGTAGCAGCGATCTTGCCCTGAGCAATGAGGTCACTGATGATGGTGATGTAGGGGTGGAGGAGGGTGTCTTCGGCTATGAATGGCACGTGTTGGCGAATCAGTTCGTACACCGGCCCGGTGCCGCGTCCCAGTCGGGCCTGGCTACCCAGTTCCTGGCGGCGAAAGTCGATGCCCTGCGCCGCCGCGAATAGCTCAAGCGCCAGAATCTGGCTGACGTTGTCGATGATGCTGCGCAGTTTCAGCCCGGCAGTAACGCCCATACTGACGTGATCTTCAACATTTGCCGATGTGGGAATGCTATCGACACTGGCCGGGTGGGCAAGCACTTTGTTTTCGGTTGCCAGGGCCGCTGCCGTGTACTGGATGATCATGAAGCCCGAATTCAGCCCACCGGCCCTGGTCAGGAAGGCCGGCAGGACATGGGTGTTGGATGCTTCATCGGTAAGCCGCATTAAGCGCCGTTCGGCGATGTTGCCGAGTTCGGCTACAGCCAGGCCCAGGTAATCGAGAGCGATTGCCAGCGGCTCACCGTGAAAATTGCCGCCTGAGATGACTTCGGCGTTACCATCATCGTCAACGAACAGGAGCGGGTTGTCGGTGACAGCATTCAATTCAATGGCAAAGACCCAGCGGGCGTAGGCAATCGCATCGCGCACGGCGCCGTGTACCTGTGGGATGCAGCGGAGGGTGTAGGCATCCTGGACGTGGCGCGGGTCGTTGTTGCGGACGAAGGTGCTACCGGCCAGTAAGCGGCGCAGATGGGCAGCGCATTCGATCTGGCGGGGGAAGGGGCGCAGTGCGTGCAGGCGGGCATCGAACGCTGCCGGTGTGCCGTAGAGAGCTTCTAAGCTGAGGCAGCCGGCAATATCGGCGGTGGCGCTCAGGGTCTCGGCACGGGCAGTTTCGATCACGCCCAGCGCACACATAACTGCGGTACCGTTGGTTAAAGCCAGTCCCTCTTTGGCGGCCAGATGAAGCGGTTGCCAACCCAGTCGTTTCAAAGCCGTTGCCGCCGGCAGTACCTCACCCTGCCATTCGACCTCGCCCAGCCCGATGAGCGGCAACGCCATATGGGCCAGTGGTGCCAGATCGCCGCTCGCGCCCAGCGATCCCTTGCAGGGAATCCGGGGATGTATGCCCTGGTTGAGCATATCAAGCAGACGTTCAACCGTCTGCAAACGCACGCCCGAATGCCCACGGGCCAGCGTGTTGGCACGAATGAGCATGATGGCGCGGGTAGTAGGAACATCAAAGACCGGCCCAACTCCCACGGCGTGGCTGACCAGGATGTTGTATTGCAGACGTTCGACCTGGTCGGGAGCAATGACCCGATCTTTAAATGCACCAAAACCGGTGGTAATGCCGTAAGCAACCACGCCGCGTGCCAGCAAGTCTTGCACTGCCTGTGCGGCCCGTTCAACCCGCTGCCGGGCGATTGGAGCCAGGCGCACGATGGGGTTACCGGGCTGGCCGTAAGCGACGGCCAATACCTGTTCGATTGTCAGGCTTTCGCCATCAAGGATAACTTCATGAATCTGCATAGCTCCTCGGAGTGTGTTGGTAGGTTTGCAACTGATCACGACTTCCAGACAACCTGACCGCGTTTGAGGACCTGCGCGATCGGCGTACCGCCTAACTCGTACATGAGCCAGCGGTAATCGGCCTCGGCGAGGATGATCAGGTCGGCCTGCATACCGGGCAGCAATGCGCCGATTCTGCCGCCCAACCCGATGGCGTGTGCCGCATTGACGGTGGTGGCCAACAGGGCTTCGGCTGGTGCCATCCGCAGGTAGCGACAGGCAATCGCCATGGTCAACGGTAGCGATACCGACGGCGCCGATCCGGGATTGGCATCGGTGCTGAGGGCAATCGCGACGCCAGCATCGATCATCTGCCGGGCAGCGGCAAAATGGGTGATGCCGAGATTGATTGAGACGAGCGGGAGCAGGACGGCGATGGTGGTGCTGGCAGCCAGCGCGGGAAAGGCAGCGGCACCGGTCACATCAAGATGGTCGACCGAGGTGGCTGCCATTTCCAGGGCCATTGCCAGCCCACCCAATTCGGTAAACTCATCGACGTGCGCTTTACGGGGCAAGCCGCGTTCACGAGCTGCACTGAGTACCCGGCGACTCTGCGCGACATCGAAGGCGCCACGCTCGCAGAAGACATCGACGAAGAGGGGAATGTGATGTCCGGCAAAGAACGAGTTGCGGTAGCGCTCGTGGGCCAGGGGTAACATCGATTCGACGATCAGATCAATGTAGGCATCGGGGCGGTCGGCGAACTCTGGTGGTATGGCGTGAGCCGGTAAGAAGGTCGGTACCAGTTCAATCGGTTGGACGGCAGCCAGCAGCTCGATGGTGGCGAGCTGGCGTAGTTCGGCGTCTTGCTCCAGACCATAACCGGTTTTGACTTCGGCGGTGGTGGTGCCCAACCGCAACATCTGGTTCAGCCTGGGCAGGGTCTCGGCCACCAGGGTGGTGGTGGTCGCAGCCCGGGTGAGCTGCATTGTGCGCAGAATGCCGCCACCGGCGGCCATAATCTCTTGATAGGTCGCGCCTGCGCAACGTTGCTCGAATTCGGCAACCCGATCCCCGGCGTAAACGATGTGGGTATGGCAGTCGATCAGACCGGGGCAGACGGCGTGACCGCTAGCATCAATCTCTTGCGCAGGACGAAAGCGACGGCGGAGTTCGTTACTTGCTCCGACGGCGATGATGGTTGAGCCGCGAATCGCTACTGCGCCGTCGGGAATAATGCCGACATCGCGCATAGCAGCACCACGACGAGGGCCAGGTGGCCCGGCACAGGTGACGAGCTGGGACGCTGAGTGAATCAGCAGATCGCATGGTTCTAACATATGACCTCTGGTGTTATCCACCGGTTATTAATTATTCCAGACGTTCAACACTCTCGCGTTGGCGGGCCAGGGTTGGGCCGGGGCCGTGTGCCGCGGGAGGGTTGTCACCCCGCCGACACGACCGGCTTACGCCAACCCTGACCTAGTAATCCCACGACGATAGGCACCTGCGTTCGCTGTTCGGCACTCTCGCGTTGGCGGGTCAGGCTTGGGCCGGGGCCGTGTGCCGCGGGAGGGTTATCACCCCGCCGACACGACCGGCTTACCCTAGCATGGGCATATCAATCCCGTGACGGCGGGCAAACGCGATGGCTTCGGGATAGACGGCATCGGCGTGGCGGACGACTCCCATACCGGGATCGGTGGTCAGCACCCGTTCGATGCGGCGGGCGGCTTCGGGAGTGCCGTCGGCGACGATGACCTGGCCGGCATGGATGCTGTAGCCAATCCCGACGCCACCACCGTGATGGATGCTGACCCAGGTGGCACCACCGACCGCGTTGATCAGGGCGTTGAGCAGCGGCCAATCGGCAATTGCGTCGGAACCGTCGCGCATGCCTTCGGTTTCGCGGTTGGGGCTGGCGACCGAACCGGCGTCGAGATGGTCACGACCGATGACAATCGGGGCTTTGACGATACCGCGAGCGACCAGATCGTTCAGGAGCAAGCCGGCCTGTGCCCGTTCGCCGTAGCCTAGCCAGCAGATGCGGGCGGGGAGACCCTGGAAGGCGACATGGTCGCGGGCAAGGCGCAACCAGCGACCGAGGTGTTCGTCGTGGGGGAAGAGTTCGGCGATGGCGCGATCAGTGACGTAGATGTCTTCGGGATCGCCAGAGAGAGCCACCCAACGGAACGGCCCCTTTCCTTCGCAGAAGAGCGGTCGGATGTAGGCCGGAACGAAGCCGGGATAACTAAACGCATCGTGAACGCCGGCATCGAAGGCGCGCTGGCGGAGGTTATTGCCATAATCGAAGACGATAGTGCCACGGCGCTGCCATTCCAGCAGGGTGCGCACGTGTTCGGCCATCGACGCCATCGCACGCCGGTCATACTCGTCGGGGTCGCGTTCGCGTAGTTCGGCAGCTTCGGCGAGAGACAGGCCGGCAGGGATATAGCCGTATCGTACATCGTGGGCACTGGTCTGATCGGTCGCCACATCGGGCACCACGCCGCGGCGCAGCAGCTCAGGCAGCAGCTCGGCCGCGTTTCCGATCAGCGCAATCGAAAGCGGTGTGCCGCTCGCCCGTGCCTCTTCGGCCCAGGTCATCGCCTCTTCGAGATCATCGCTCAGGCGATCCACCTGACGCAGGCGCAGACGACGCTCTGCCCGCCAGCGGTCAATTTCGACCGCGATGACCACACCTTCATTCAAGGTCACGGCCAGCGGTTGTGCGCCACCCATCTCACCGAGACCGGCAGTAACTACCAGCCTGCCGCGGAGCGTTCCCCAGCCCGCCGAGCGCGCCAGCGCACCGAAGGTCTCGTAGGTACCTTGCAGGATACCCTGGGTACCGATATAAATCCAGCTTCCGGCTGTCATCTGCCCGTACATCGTCAACCCGGCAGCTTCCCAGCGGTCGAAATTGGACTGCGTGGCCCAGGCCGGCACCAGATTGGCATTGGCGATCAGCACGCGGGGGGCGTCGGTGTGAGTACGGAAGACAGCGACCGGCTTCCCTGATTGCACAATCAGTGTCTCGTCGGGGCGGAGTCGGCGGAGGGTGGCGAGGATGGCGTCGAAACATTCCCAGTTGCGGGCCGCTCGCCCGCGTCCACCGTAGACGATCAGATGATCTGGGTCGAAGGCGACATCGGGATCGAGGTTGTTCTGGATCATGCGGTATGCCGCTTCAATCTGCCAGTTGGCACAGGTCAACGTTGTACCGCGTGGTGCCCGCACGATGCGGTTCATAGGTGTACCTCCTTGTACAATCGATGGCATTCGTTGCCGATTGGTGCTATAGTAGCGCCGAATGCCTGCTTCGACAAGTGGAAACCAGTGGTCGGTTGCCTGCGATGTCAGTGGGAAGGTGGAGGAGGACATCGCTGCGACGCAGAGGGGACGTTCGCTCAACCTGCCTGGTAGCGTCAGTGCGGTGGGTGTAGGGTGAGAGAGTGCTAGCGCCCGTCCCACATCGGGGAGGGGTGAGCAAAAGCGGGCGGGATGCGGTACAGACGGCTCCTGCCCGGTGGCGCTGGTAGGGGGGTGGGGGCAGGAGGGTGCGGGATGCGGTACAGGCGGCTCCTGCCGGGTAGTTTTGAGAAAATAGGGTATTTATTTTCCTCTGTGGCTCTGTGGTGAGAAAAGATCGCTGTACCCTCTGTGGTAAGACAGAAAGAGAACAACTATGTCTGCCAAGTTTGCTGCTCTGATGCGGGTAGCCTGGGCCGATGCGCTGGCGTATCGTGCGCAACTGCTGATCTGGGTCATCACCGGTATGTTACCGCTGGTGATGCTAGCAGTCTGGCGCACACTGGCGGGAGATGGTGTGATCGGTGGGTACGCCAGTGATGATTTTGTGGCCTATTTCGTCGGAGCACTCTGTATTCGACAATTGACTGGGGTGTGGATCATCTGGGACATGGAACGTGAAATTCGGCTCGGCGAATTGTCACCGCACCTGTTGCGTCCAGTTCACCCCCTGTGGCGGTATCTGGCGATGGCCCTGGCCGATAAACCTCTCCGGCTGCTGATGATCGCCCCAATTGCCCTGATCACGGCCCTGATCGCGCCGGGAGCGATACCGCAACCCGATCCACTGCGGTGGAGTCTGTTACCGCTGGCGATTGTGCTGGCCTTTACCGTCTACTTCCTGAACCAGTGTTGTATCGGCGTGCTGAGCTTTTGGTGGACGCAAGTGCTGGCGCTGCAAGATTTCTGGTTTGGGGTGTATGCGTTTTCCAGCGGCTATCTGGTACCACTCGATCTGCTGCCACCACCGGTCAAGATGGTGTTGGACTGGTTGCCTTTCCGGGCAATGCTGGCCTTTCCGCTCGAACTGTTATTGGGGCGGATCGATCTGCCGGCAATCATCTGGGGATTCGTGCATCAACTGGCCTGGATTGGGCTGTTTGGACTATTGCTGCGCTGGCTCTGGCGCGGCGGCGTGCAGCGGTATAGTGCAGTGGGGGCGTAGAGAATTAATGATCCATCCTATCTGCCAAATCAACGTGAAGGTCAAGCCAGCGTAATTGTTGTGCATTGAGAGCGACAATAATGGTGCTCAGTGACATCAGCAATGCCCCCATCCATGCCGGTAGTGTCAACCCTAGCGGTGCAGCGATGCCGGCAGCCAGCGGTAAGGCAATTCCATTATAGCCAGTAGCCCAGGCCAGATTTTGCACCATCCTGGCATAACTGGCACTGCTCAGTCGCACAATACGCACAATGTCGCGTGGATCATTACGCACGAGCACAATTCCCGCAGAAGCCCGGGCAATGTCGGTGCCTGCACCAATAGCAATTCCAACATCAGCCTGTGCCAGTGCAGGTGCATCGTTGATCCCATCACCGACCATTGCCACGCGTTTACCTTGTTGTTGCAGTTCGCGCACCCTTACGGCTTTATGTTCTGGCAACACCTGGGCAAACACTCTCGAAATTCCCAACTCTTTGGCAACCCAATCAGCAACTGCCTGCGAGTCACCGGTTAGCATGGCAATTTCAATCCCCTGGGACTGAAGCATGCGCACGGCCTGATACGACTCCGGCCGAATAACATCGGCGAGTGAAAGCACTGCCAGCACGTTGCGATCCCGAATGAGCGCAACGACCGTTTGTCCTTGTTGCTCCCAGATCGTCATCTGTTGGAACAATGCATCGGGAAATGAAACATCCAGATATTCCCACAGACGTGGGCCACCTGCCAGATAGGTGGCATTTCCGATGGTCGCCTTAACGCCACGACCGGGCAGCGTCTCGAAGTGCTGAACTTCTGGCAGTTCAAGACCCCGTTCCTGAGCTGCGGTGACAATTGCACGTGCCAGGTGATGCTCACTATTGCGTTCAACTGCGGCAACGATTTTCAGCGCTTCGTCATCGGTAAGCGTACCATTGGTCACCAATGCAATCAGACCTGGTTCACCTCGTGTGAGTGTACCGGTTTTATCAAACATAACAGTGTTAATGCGACGCGCTGCCTCAAGCGCACGTCGCTCACGCACGAGTATGCCATTTTTCGCCGCGAGTGTTGTTGAAATTGCTACAACTAACGGAATGGCCAGGCCAAGTGCATGTGGGCAAGCCACAACCAGTACCGTAACTACACGCTCAAGCGTTGTTTCATTCAATCCATTGGTGACACCCCAGGCCAGCGCAGTCAGGAATGCCGTTCCTAATGCAATCCAGGTCAGCCAAAAGGCAGCGCGATGAGCCAGATCCTGCATCCGCGACCGGCTACGCTGAGCTTCAGCAACCAGGTGCATGATACCGGCTAATACGGTTTGATCGCCGGTTTTGTCGATTCTTACGCGCAGCACACCATTTCCATTGACTGTACCGGCAATCACACGCTCACCGGGGTATTTATCGATCAGACGGCTTTCACCGGTTATCATCGACTCGTTGATCTGGCTTTCGCCGTGTTCAACAACACCATCTGCCGGTACTGCTGCACCCGGACGTACAAGCACTACATCGCCATTACGTAACTCACTTACCGCCACAATGCGAGTACTGCCATCAGGTGTTAACAACTCGGCAGTATCGGGCAGGAGCTTTGCCAGTTCGTTAAGCGCACTCTGCGCACTTCCTACAGCACGCATTTCCAGCCAGTGACCCAGCAACATAATGGTCACAAGCGTTGCCAGTTCCCAATAGAAATCCATGCCGGCTATAAGGCCAATACTAATGCTTGCTGAATAGACGTAGGCAGTCGTAATTGCCAGTGCTACCAGCGTCATCATGCCGGGTGTGCGCTGTCGAATTTCGCTAATTGCCCCCTGTAAAAAAGGCCATCCACCATACCAAAAGATGACTGTTCCCAACAAGAAGCCGATCATATTGCTACCGGGAAAGGTAGGAACAGTGTAGCCCAGCAATTGCTGAATCATCGGTGAGTAGATCACAACCGGGATTGTTAACCCGAATGCCAGCCAGAATCGACGTCGGAACAGATCTGGTGAATGCTCCGCATGATCCTGGTGCGACAGATGGCCGGCAGCGTGTGGAGCACTCATACGGTGATTGCTATGATCGTGATGATCATGGGTTGATTGAGGAGTCCCTGATGGGTGTTGGTGCTCGTCGTGTGATGAGGGTGATGTTTGCATGTATCCAAATCCTTTGCCAGGATAGAGTTCAGACCATCATACCTCAATCCGGTAATTGCGCATCATGCCGGCGTCTTCGTGTTCGAGGTTATGGCAGTGATAGACATACATACCGGTATAGTCACGGAAGGCTATCAATATCTGCACCCGTTCGCCGGGCATCACCAGGATGGTATCCTTCCAGCCTTCGTCAACGTATCCGTCCTTCACCTCTTCCCAACCGGTCTGTAATTCGGGAAGTACGGTGCGCTGAATGATCTGAAACTGACCACCGTGAATATGAATGGGATGCGCCATTCCCATCGGATCCATCATCTCGCCCGGATTCGTCTCGTTGACAATCTCCCACAGTTCGAGCGTATTCAGCCGTACAATCTCATCCGGTGCCACTTCGTCCATCACGAACGTTTTCCCATTGATCCGCCATTCCATACCGCGCAGCGAAAGGGCGATACGCCGTGGTGTTGTTGCATTAACGGCTTCTTCCCGCCGATAACGCTGGATCGGCGTCAGCAAGGCAGGCAGCACGAGCGTTTCCTGCTCCTGACGTGTCACCTGCACATGGAGAATGTCGAGCGGTGCACCAAGGGGTGGAGCGTTGCCGCTGCGCATCATTCCCATCTGACCGTGCATGCCACCCATCCCGTGATCCATATTCCCGCTCTCGCTCATCATACCAACACCCTCGGCGCCGCTGAACGGCTGACTGATCAGTTTGAGAGTAGTACCGGGAGGAATATTACGGAGATCAACCCAGAGTTCGATCCGCTCGCCCGGCGCCAGCATAACGAACGGGCGAGTAAGCGGACGTTCGAGCAGACCACCATCGGTGGCAATGACCGTCAGTGGCATACCCGAATCCCAGGCCAGTTTGTAAATACGACTGTTCGAGCCGTTGAGAATGCGCCAGCGATATGCGCGGGTTGCGGCGGTGATGGTCAGGTCTGGCCGGCCATTGACCAGAATTCGCTCACCGAGAAAACCCATCAAGCGGGTCATTGGGTCTGGGTCGTAGACGAACTGATTGTCAGCATCAAAGGTACGGTCCTGAATGACAAGCGGCAGGTCATATTCACCGCCCGGCAAACCGATTGCCTCCTCGGCAGGATCACTTACCACAAACAGCCCGGCGAGACCCATGATAACCTGTTGTGCAGTCTGGCCGTGAGGATGGGGGTGAAACCAGTACGTACCGGCCCGATCAGTGACGGTAAATTCGTAGACATAACGTTCGCCGGGACGCACCGCCGTATACGGATGCCCATCCATCGCGGGCGGAGTATGCAGACCGTGCCAGTGAATAATCGAAGCCTGGCGAGGATCGGGTAACCCATTCTCAAACGTGATACGTACCTTCTGCCCGGTGCGAACACGAATAATCGGACCAAGATAGCTGTCGGGAATTGGTTGTACTGCTGCCGGATCGCCGGCATGCACCTGAGCCTGATATGTCCACACTCTGGTCGGCTTTCCCGGCAGGATTGACACTTCTGCGGCAACTGCACGTATGGTCAGATCGAGATCGGGGGTAAAGGCAGGATTGGGATTGGTCTGCGGTTGTGGCATTACCGAAGAGCGCGTCGGTAGGGCACAGCCATTGAGAACGCCACTGCCAAAGGCGAGAGCACCTGCCCCAAATAAGCGCAATAAACCCCGTCGTGTGAGTCGTGAAAGCATAGACCCCTCCTTCTGCAAGTGTGATGTGACGGAAATCGGCTACGGCGATTGGCGGTTGACAGCTTCCTGCGCCTCTCGAATTTCGGGCGGCCAGGTGCTTTTGATATAGGACAGAATGGCCCAGATTTGACGATCGGTGAGCTGATTGCCAAACGCCGGCATCCCGCTGACATACCCCGGCGAGGCTATGCTCTGCCCGCCATACTTTGTGATCTGAAACAAGAGCGCATCGGCATGATGCCAGGTATGTCCGCTGGCATCATGCGGTGGTGCCGGCCTCATGCCATTGGGCAGCGGTTGTTGCCAGTTGGGCTGCCCTTCAAGATTGAGACCATGACAACTGGCGCAATATGTTACGTACAGTGATCGCCCATCGGCGATCTGAGCAGGATCGGCGGTAGTCACAGTATCTCTGCCCGGTTGGGCTGTGATCAAACTGGCAATCAAAAAGCCTGCCAGTCCTATACCAACAACAAGAAATCCGATTGTACGTTGTGATGGTCGATGTTGATGATGGCGAACACGACGTCCCATGGAGTGCCTCATATCTTGCCTGCAGGCACATCATCGCTGATAGCGTGTCAGCCAGATCTGCGCACCTTCAGGATATCGTGCCGGTCGCCAGGCTTTATGCACGTTCAGGCAAGACAAACTGTTTATCCTGTTACAACCCTTCGCAAGCACTTTGCTTGTTGCCTTGTTCAGTGTAGCAATGCCAGCTCAAGCAATTGTGAAGGACAGCTCAAGATTTACTCAAGAAAGAGCATAAGGAGCTGAATGACCATGGGATTGAAAGAGGTAACAACGATCTGTCTTCGGAACCGGCCACTTGTACACATCAGTCTCGCTCGTCCAGAGAGAAGGCTCCGGTATACGCATTGATCAACATTCGTTGACGATTGCCGTCCACCAGGTAGAAGAGTTGGTCATCGATCAGGATCAATGAAATATGGGTTGGTAACGTTCCTGCCTGCTGGACGATCCTATGTACATCATCAAACCCAAGAGACGGAGGGTAACGTGTTTTCATGGCTGCCAGTTCCGCCCATTCGCGTCGCTGACGCTCAACGCCGCGTCCACGACCCTGAGGGGCAGAACGCACATTTTGGACAACCATTGAGCGAGTATCAATTCTGATCAAGCTACCGTCGCTTATCATCACGTCAACAGAAGAATCGTGCCGTCCGTTGAAAAAGATACTGATGGCAACCCCACCGTTCATCTGTGCCGCTAGTTCTGCCGCCTGATCGAGATAGCCGGTTGGTAGTGCGATGAATGAATCCCTGCCGGCGTTATGCTCAGGTGGTGGTAACGTCAGATTTCCGACAGAGAACGGTTCTATCAGGTTGACAGAAGGAGTGCGTGTCGGTAGGGCTTGATAACCCAGACCAACCAGTAGTACCAGCGCTCCCAAGATACCACCAGATGCGATCCAGACCTGAAGGGTCAGGGAAAACGGTTGTCGCAGTTTAACCGTCTTCTTACCGGCAGAGGATACATCTGTGTGTCCGGACTCACGCGCTAATGATGTATGTGAACGGGCCACCGGAATAACGAAGCGAGCTGTAGTGCCATAGCGTGGGGCACTTGCAATCTCCAATCGACCACCATGCGCTGTGGCGATTGCTTTGACAATCGCCAGTCCCAACCCGGTGCCCCCACCATTCCGCGAACGCGATCCATCGACACGATAAAAACGCTCTCCCAATCGTTGCAGATGCTCGGTAGCAATCCCTTCACCCTCATCAGCAACGACAAAACCAATTTCAGCAGTTTCTGCATAAACACTCAACGTAATCGTTCGGCCAGGTGGGGTATGCCGAATGGCATTTTCTACCAGATTGCTGAGCGCCCGCCGCAAAGCATCAGGGTCAGCTTCGATAGCTGGTAGCGTAGCAGCGGGCCAGCGCAAACGAATGTGTTGACCACAGGCAATCATTTGTGCCCGTTCAGTAATCTCTTCCAGAAATGGCACTGGTTCTATGAACTCATAGTGCAGCGGAGCGGCGTGTGGTTGCTCCATTCTGGCCAGTAACAGTAGGTCATTCACCAGCCGTCGCATACTTTCCTGTTCCCGCTGTAATCGGAGCAAGGTGTGCTGGACTTGATCGTGATCCTGACGACGTAACGCCTCTTGCAGGAGATCAAGCCCATGACCAAAAACGGCAAGTGGGGTACGCAACTCATGCGAGGCATCGGCAACAAAACGGCGTAACTGATCGGCAGTTTGGGTCTCAACACGAAGGGTATGCTCAATCCGATCAAGCATGGCGTTGATGGTGTTTGCCAGTTCACCAAACTCACGTACACCCGGCAACGGACTGCGCACTGCGAGTTGCCCACTTCCGACGGCGTGAGCCGTATGCAGCAGGATGCGCAGTGGTTGCATTGCCAGATGAACAACGAGGGGCGTCAATCCGAGCAACAGCAGGATGGCACCACCGATGGTCAGTGCGAGCCATTGGGTTACCTGAGCCAGATCAGGCATTACTGCGGTAATCGGAAACTGACCTTCTACCACGCCAGGAACCCGCCCATCAGCGTCTAAAATTACCCGACCATACACCAGATATTCACCTGCATCTGTTTGGATCAATCGACTTACGGGCATACCGGTTGTCCGGAGAGTTGCGTGTTCGGTTGCAGTGAGTAGTGGTGGCACATCACCAAACCAGCGACCGGTAGGATCGATAACAACGGCCTGAAAGTCGGTGTGGCGTAACTGCGTATTGAGCAATTCTGCCGTCTGGTGCAGGGTGAGCGTAGATGACGGTTGTGGTTCAACCAACACGTTGATCAAGTCGCGTAACGTTGCTTCATGTTCCTGAATCAATAGGGTACGGTATTCAAGGTAGAGGACAAATCCTAAACCAAGCAGGAGTGGCAGGACACTCCCAAGATAGAGCGTTATCAGTACTGTTTTGAATGAGGGAAGGTGCTTCATGCATCTTCTCGCAGGATATACCCGGCGTAGCGGATAGTGTGAATGAGCTGCGGATCACCAAGTTTCTGACGGAGGGTGCGCACATACTGCTCGACGATGTTCGTGTTGCCGTCAAAATCATACCCCCACACCTGTTCTAATATCACTTCTTTGCTCAAGACCTGACGTGGATGGCGCATGAACAGACAGAGCACCTGAAACTCGGTGTTGGTCAACGATATCCGCCTTGTGCCGCGTTGTACCTCACGTATATCGAGATCGAGAGTGAGATCGCCAAACGTGATCACATTCACAGGTGTAGTTCGCCCGCGCAAACGAGCACGCATGCGTGCGAGCAGTTCATCGAGATGGAATGGCTTTACCAGGTAATCATCAACACCCGCGTCGAGTCCGGTTACCCGGTCGGTAATTGCATCCCGTGCCGTCAACATAATGATCGGCGCCTGTGTGCACTGGCGGATATGACGACACAATTCCAGTCCATCCATCCCCGGCAGCATCCAATCAAGGAGAATAAGATCAGGCTGGTGGGTCATTATAGCCTGAAGGCCGGTAGGGCCATCAGCAGCAACGATCACCTCCATGCCGGCGTATCGCAGACTGGGTGCTAACATAGCAGTCAACGCTTCATCATCTTCGATCAAGACGATGCGATACGATAATGGTGTGTTCGTCATGCTCTGCTCTTCACGTTAGATTGCGAGTTTTTGCGCTGCTATTTGGATAATCATATACCGCCTACCGACATCTGACAAGCCTACCGGTAGGCGGTTCAACAACACCTCAGATCAGATCAGTGATTACGGACGCCCGCGACCACGATTAGGTCCGCCAGCCCATGGTGGAGGACCGTTGAAGGAACAATCACGGATCTCGATTGTCCGGTCAGGTGTAATAATGCGGCACGCATCAAGATCGATTCCCCGCCGTGCCCACGGTGGTCCCATCCAGTCTATCTGACCAACCACGGTAATTGGCGTGCCGACAGGAACATTGATGCGCTGATACCAGGGTGGGCCGGGATCTACTACAATCTGACCGGTGCCATCATCGAGCATGAACTCGTTCTCATCGACATAGACACCACTGCGACCGCTGATAGTAACGATCTGATAGAGAAATGCATTCGGATTAGCCTGAATCTGCCCAATCGTGGGTGAATTACTCTGATTTGCCGGCGGACTCTGTGATGGGGGCGAATTCGCCGGAACGGACGAACCGAAGGAGCAGTCGCGGATATCGATTGTGCGGTCAGGCAGCGTAATGCGACAAGCATCAAGATCAACGCCACGCGGTGACGATGGTGATCCTATCCAGTCGATCTGACCGACCACCGTTATCGATGTACCAACAGGAATAGTGATAAGCTGAGCCGAGGATGGCGTGTCAACCACAATTTGACCGGTGCCGTCATCGAGTATAAATTCGTCCTCGCCAACGTAGATACCGCTACGGCCGCTAATGGTAACGACCTGATCGATAAACGCATTCGGATTGGCCTGAATCTGGCCAATCGTTGGTGAGGTGCTCTGTGCTGCTACCGAACCCACCGGATTGACAAGAGTGGACAGTCCGGTAACGATTAATACCACAAGAATGACACGGATCATTAATTTCTCCTTTTTTATCGTGACGAAGAATGTCATCCACTCCACAACCGTCTTTTTCAGGATAGCAACACCTCCTGTGTCAGGACTGTGAGAGAGCTGAAAATCGGCTGAATCTTTTTCTTTCACCGCAGGCATAGTGCAGCATGTGTATGTAGTTCATCCCATCACCAATACTCATCTGGCTGTGGGAATGGCTTCAAGAACGAATAGAACACGTGAACGAACAAACAAAAGAAAGTCTGGCGATGATCTGAAGGTCGTCATCTCTAACCCATCTCCCAACGCACGGTCGAGGGGAGATGAGCGGTGTACGCCATGGCTTCCTGATGAGGAAGAAATCGCGTCAGACCATACATGCTGTCCGCGCTTGCAGGGAGAGAAACAGGGTTTGGGAGTGAGGGGAGGCCACCATCCCTTACTCTATATACAACCCGCGATAGACCCCATAAAACGCATAGACTGCCCACACGTAATTCCGCGTTTCCGCAAAGTCGATGGTCTCCACAAAGCGATCCGGATCACTGACTACAGTGCCATTGGCCCAGCGCTGTGCATTGCCGAGACCACCGTTGTAGGCGGCCAGCGCACCGTGCAGGCTGCCGTTCATGTCGCTGATCCGGCGACCCAGGTAGAAGGCGCCGAAGCGAATGCTGACATGTGGTCGGTAGAGGTCGTCAAGATTGAAATCACTGATCCCCAGGTTTTGGGCAATCCCGCGCCCAGTATCGGGCATCACCTGGGTCAATCCGCGTGCGCCCACCCACGAGGTTGCGCTCGGTTGAAAGAGGCTCTCTTGCCGGATGAGGGCGTAGAGTAAGAATGGATCAACCCCGAAGGCGGCTGCTTCACGCTGTACCACATCCGCATACGGTGTCGGAAAGCGCAGACGGAGTAATGCCGACGGTGGCGGTGCGGCAGTGGCCGGCGCAAGGCGATTGATGCGTTCAGCAGCCAGTAGTGCAGGGTAGGTGGCACCGGCCTGATAGGCGACCTGCGCCAGCGCCAACAGATTCAGCGGCGAGTCTCCGGCCCGGCGCAGGCCATCGAGCCATTCGCCGTGCGCTTCAGTGTATAGCCCCACTTCGCGTAGGAGCTGGGCCCGTTCAGCTACGCCAACCATGCCGGGATCGGTCTCACCACTTGTCCAGCTCAGTATCCAATCGCTCAGTACTGCCCAATCGTCGTTGCTAATGGGTGCAGCAATAGGGATTGATCCCGCTATGATCGTGCCCGACTCCTCAGCCGCTCGCACTGCGTAGTAACTTTCCGGTGCAGCCTGGATTGCCTGTTGGAAGAAGGTGGTGGCCGCCTCGTCACCCATCTGTTTCGCCACTCGTCCGGCCCAGAATGCGCCTAACGCCTGTCCGATCCCTTCTCCCTTTTCTGCCAGCAATCGCCAAAGTTCCCCGGCACCGGCCAGATCGCCGGCATCGAAACGCGCCAGGGCAATCCGATGCAGCGCGGTCAGGCCAACCGTTGTTGTCGGATACCGCTGGCCGAGTTCGAGCCGGGTAGCGGTTGCCGCTGCGCTATCGCCGAGCCGGTCGTACAACTGGGCCGCCCGGTCGAGGGCAATCGGCGCTCGCGGATCATCCGGCTGATCATCCGCATATTGACGGTAGAGCGCTGCTGCTTCAGCAGTGGCCCCGCTCTGCCCATAGGTCTGAATCCAGTCCAGCGCGGCCTGGCGGGAGGTATCACTGCCCGGCTCACGCTCACGCGCTGCGGCCAGATCGGTCAATGCTCCCTCGAAATCGCCCAACACACGCCGGGCCAGCCCGCGCTGGCGCAGCGCTTCGCCGGGATTCTGCTCACGCGCCAGGGCAATATCGAGCATGCCAATCACGTCATTCCAGCGTTCGACGGCGCGATAGGCCGCAGCCGCTGCAAACGGGTCGATCTGCAGGTCGCCAGCAGCGCGGAGCGCATCGACGGCGCTGACCGTCTCGGCCCCGGCGAAGGCGGCCAGTGCTTCACGGCGCAACGCATTGGCGGTCGCTGTATCACCGGCGGTTGCAGCCAGATCGGCAGCCTGAACCAGCATGCGTGCCCGGTAATCAGCCTGGGTGGCGAAGGACAGGATGTTGCGGGCGTAATCGATGGCATCGGACAACCGCCCCTGTGCAACGGCCAGCGTCATCGCCCGTTCGTAAGCGGTGGCACGCTGACCGGCAGCCATTTCACCGGCGGCAGCCCGCAGATAGGTGGTCTCAGCCTCGACCAGACGATTGAGCACCTGTAACTGTGCAGCGGCCCGCATTGCGGCATACGGCGCCAATGGGGTATTCAGCGCTTCATATTGGGCATACGTTGCTACGGCAGCCTCGTGCATACCGGCAGCCTCATGGGCGCGTGCGGTCAGAAACAGGGCCGGCGCATACGCCGGCGTGCCCGGTACGGCGATCAATGGCCGCAGCACTTCAGCCGCCGATGTCCAGCGCCCACGGTCGGCGAACGAACGGGCCAATAACAGGCGGGCCGGTGCTGTCTCCGGCGCAGCCGGGAAAACCTGCAACAACTGGCTGAGCAATTCGGCAGCGGTGGCATCATCACCAATCTCAAGCGCTGCCTGCGCCCGTTGCAGCAGATCGGTGGCAGTGATCGGAATGGCAGTTGGTGTTGCCGGCAATGGTTCAGGGGTCACAGTTGCTGATGATTGCGCCATGGGTGCCACGCAGGCAACCAGGTACACACAGAGCCAGCAGGTCAACAGCGCCGCGATACGCTGTCGAGACAACTGCATCAACGCCATACGTGCTCCTTTCTACTCAGAGGCAGTATAGCATTTCTGGGTGCGTCAGGCCGGACGGCAGGGTGAGTGGGTGTGCAAGCACGCCTCACGCGGTTCGTGGCGAGGACGTGCGAAGATGCGCACCGGATGTGCGCACTCCCAGGATCAAATTCAGGCACAGTCCAACGCATGGCACGTAACCCACAACGTACCCTTTCGCCCCCTCGTTCACCGCACCCCTCGGATGGCAATGGGAACGGGCGCATGGCCCGTAGGGGTGGGTTCAGAACCCGTCCCTACACCACCGACACCTTCATGCAGGTGACACGCACGGCACGTCGCGAATAGGACGGATAGTTGTGGTTGTGGATGGGAATGAACTGATCGGTACGTGTCGAAATGCAGTTCGCTACAGGTTGCGGGTGCACCGGAGGCGGGCGCTGCCAGGGGTGAGAGTGTGCATACGCTTCGCATGCGGTTCGTGGCGCGGGAGTGAGCAGATGCGCGCTGGATGTGCGCACTCCCAGGGGCGAGGGGGTGCGGAAATGTGCGCCGGAGGTGCGCGTTCCCAGGGGCGAGAGGCGAGGAAGCCGGGCGTGCGGTACTCACCCACCACCTTACATCTACCCCTATTTCCTCTTCCCTCTCTCCTTTTTCCTCCCTACCCCCAACAACGCCCCGATCACCCGATCCCACGTAATACCATCAACCAGCGGTCTGCCGGCACGACCGAGGCGTGCGGCAAGGGCGACATCGCAGGTCAATTGATCAAGATGACCGGCAATCGCTACCGGGTCAGGAGATGAAACGAGACCATTTTCCCCGTGGCGGACAAACTCCAACACGCCACCTGCATCGTCGGTAGTGATGACAGGGCGAGCGGCACCGAATGCCTCGACCGTCGCAAAGCCGTAATCTTCATCAACCGGTGCGTAGTAGACGGCTCTGGCGTGGGCGTAGAGGTCAATCAACTCATCGTCAGGCACAAAACCGCGAAAACTGACCCGCTCGCCCAGACCGTAGTCGGCAGCCAGACGCTGCAACCGTTCGCGATCAGGGCCGGTGCCGGCGATGATTACCCGAACCGGCGAGGAAGTCTGTGCCAGCGCTGCCAGGAGCAGGTCAATCCGCTTAGCCCGATCAAGACGGGCCGGTGAGAGGATGTAGTCACCGTAGTCACCTGCCCATAATTTGCCGGCGTAGCGGCTGGGCGGATAGAGTGGTGTGCTGCTCAGACCGTTGAAGCGTTCGAGACGCCGGCTGACATTGTGCGAGATCGTGAAACGGGCCTGGCACTCGTTGAGGGCACGACTATCGATCCGAAAGATCTGTTCGCGCACTGCCCGGTGTGAAGGCGAACCGTCAAAATCGCTCAACGGCGTCCCATACCAGTCGTAAGCCTGCCGGTGCTGATGTACCAGCCAGAGCACTTTGCGGGCGTGGCGGATCAGGTATGACGGGAATTTGGTTGCAATCACCAGATCAACCGGCTCGCCGTTGACGTGACTGATGTCGAGCAGGCGCCAGGCGAGGGCACTGTCAATGATGCGTTCTACCGGATGCCACTGAAACGGCAGCGCAACCACATCAACGGTATGGCCGCGGCGCTGCAACTCATCGCGCAGACTTTCCACCAGATATTCAGCGCCACCACGAACGAACGGAACTTGCGTGGCACAGATCAGAATTCGACTCATGATGACGACTGTTCTATCTGGTTGCGCAGGGCAGTCAGTTCGGCACGCAAAGCGGCGTTCTCGGCGGCTAACAGGCGGATGGCCCGTGCCACAGTATCGTTGAACGAGTTTTGTTGTTCGACAATCGGGTTGATGTACCAGCGCAGGTAGCGTCGCACTACTTTGTTGATCAACGCCACGACCTGCTCAAGCGGATTGCGGCCTTCCAACGGCCAGTGAGCGCTAACAACCCGGGTGTACTCTAGCTCTTCCAGTACCCGCTGCAATTCACGTTCGACCGGTGTCGGTTCGGTTGCCGGCAATGCAGCCCGCCGGGCACGCACCTCGGCCCGCAACGCAGCCAGGGTCGCTGCGACATCGATCTCTGCGCTCATGCCACCCCCACACTTGCGCGTTTCAGTAGCTCGTTCAGGCGTTGACCACGAACCTGAGCAATGTCGTCTTGATACTTCAAAATGGCACCGAGCGTATCCTCAACCGCCTGCGGCGTCAGTTCGGTTTGATCAAGCGCTACCAGGGCAGTCACCCAGTCGAGGGTCTCGGCGACGCCGGGCAATTTGTAGAGATCCATCCGGCGCAACTCTTGCACCACCAGCACGACTTGCCGCGCCAGCCGCTCGCTGGCGCCGGGAACGCGAGCCTTGACGATCTGTATCTCTTTATCAAGAGTCGGATAATCCACCCAGTAGAACAGACAACGGCGCTTCAGCGCATCGTGTACTTCACGGGTGCGGTTAGAGGTGATGATTACCGTAGGCGGCACTTCAGCCCGGATGGTGCCGATCTCGGGAATTGAGATTTGCCAGTCAGAGAGCAGCTCCAGCAGGAACGCCTCAAATTCCTCGTCGGCGCGATCAAGTTCATCGATCAGAAGGATAGGTGGTTGATCACCGCGTGCCTCGATTGCCTGCAACAAAGGTCGCTTGATCAGAAACTCCGGCCCAAAGATACTCTGCTGGGCCGCGGTGTTCTGGGCTGCCCCCTGCGCCTCCAGCAGGCGAATTTGTAGCATCTGTCGGGCGTAATTCCACTCGTAGATAGTGGTATTGACATCCAGCCCTTCGTAGCATTGCAGGCGAATCAGTTCTCGCCCCTGCATGCGGGCCAGGGTTTTGGCAATCTCGGTCTTGCCGACACCGGCCTCACCTTCCAGCAGGAGCGGCTTGTTGAGCTTCAGGGACAGAAAGATCGCGGTTGTCAGTGCGCGGTCGGCAATATAGGCATGCGCGGCGAGCGCTGCCTGTAGTTCATCGATTGTCGCGAAAGAGGTATACGTCATAAGGTACGTGCTCCCGGCGTAATGTTTCTCATTGTATTGTACACCGACTCACCGGCCCACCATTCAACGGTACTGACGGGCAATTTCGTAGGGTGACACCCCGACCAGATATTGCAACCAGAGCCAGAAATCGTGGAGCAGTTGACGGACAATGCCGTTGGCGCGAAAGCGGCGGGCCGATGTTACGACTTGCGCCGGTACCACGTGAACCCGCGTCACGGCGCGTGCCCGCCGGAAGAGTTCAACATCTTCAAAGAGGGGCCAATCGGGGAACCCACCCAGGGCCGTGAAGAGATCGCGCCGCAGCACCATACACTGGTCGCCGTAGCTGGTAAGCAGGGAGTCGAACCACATCAACCGTGCTGCCAGGGCCAGCAGCCAATCGGGATCGTCAAACGAGAGACGGAATTTAGCGATCTGTACCTGCGGATCGGCGAACATCGCCTGCAACAACGTAAAGGCATTGGCCGGCAAGCGTGTATCGGCGTGCAGAAAGACCAGCAGATCACCACCGGCAAGTTCAGCACCGGCATTGAGCTGGCGGCCACGCCCACGCGGTGCATTCACCACCTTCGCTCCGGCAGCTCGCGCTAGCCGCGGTGTGTCATCTTCACTCCCGCCATCGGCGACAATGACTTCGACCGTCGGATCGATCTGACGTACTGCCTGGATACAGGTGGTGATCTGCGCAGCTTCATTCAGTGCCGGAATAATCACACTTATCTTGAGCATAGCTCCTCCTGGCGAGAAGGTCAGCGGCGCTGGAACAGAAACAGATATTCGTGCTTGAAAACGTAAAAACCACCGGCCAGGGCCCGGTACCGCCACAGTTCATTGCTGCCCCGCTTGCCCTGGGTGCCGGTAATATTCTTGACAATGATACTCTTCAGGCGAAAGCCGCAGGAGCGCACCGCTTCCATCGCCTGAAAACCGAGCGGATACCACTCACCCTGCCGATACATGTCTCCGATAACCAGCACCAGATAGCGCTCACGATCCAGCAGTCCGGCGACCCGTTCGGTCAGGGTGGTCAGGCGCTGCAGAAACTCATCAACGGTCGGTGCATTCGAGAGATCGCGCGGATCGTCACTAAACCGGATAATGTCGTGGTAGGGTGGGTGGAGCAACATCAGTTGTACTGTACTGGTGCCGTAACGTCGCAGCAGATCCGCAAAATCCACTGCCAGGCTATCACCCTGCTCGATAACCGCAACGGTCGGATGTGGAGCCGGCTCGGCAGCCAGTAACTCTTCGACATGGCGCACCATCGCTGGCTGAAGTTCCACCCCTATCGCGTTGCGTCCCAGGCGCCGGGCCTCGATCAGGGTTGTCCCTGAGCCGGCAAATGGATCAAGCACCCACTCACCGGGGCGGGTATAGCGACGGATGAATTGATGAGGAATCTGCGGGACGAAATTCCCCCAGTAGTCGGCGCGGTGAACACCGGAGCCATCACGTCGCTCGATTAACCAGAGACTATCGGTCAGAATGTCGTCATATTCTTTCCAGCGCCGTAAATCGATATCGCTATCCGGCGCAAAGCGCGGGCCATCCATTGAGCGTTGCAGGCGGTTAAGGTAATAATGGGCCCGCTCCAACGTTTGGGCGGCAGCGATCTGTTCCAGTTCCGCCTGCAAAACCTCTGGCGTAAAGCGGATCGCCTGATCATCGGCAGCGTGCAATGGATCGTGTTCGTCCAGCAACCGCTGTTGCACCTGTTCCAGTCTGGTACGCAGTTCGCCTGGGGTTGGCGCAGCGAACAACCCGGCGATCACCGCCGTCAACTCCGCTCGATTAAGCAGCCACTGGGGCGAATCCGCATGCGACGGCGACTGGGCCGAGGACGAACGTTCTGTCATGGGCGACTATTCCTGTCGGGCAAATCGGCTATTACTGGTAGTGTAGCATAAAATCAGCCGGATCGAAAATCTGCAACCATCCGATTGGTATGCTATAATATAAATCGGTAAAGCTGAACATGCGAGGGTAAGCGCGTGACAGCCGATCATACATTATTTGCTATTGCGCAAGAGGTGCAACACTGCACCGCCTGTAATCTGCACAAAGGACGTACTCGTGCGGTACCCGGCGAGGGGCCGGCAAATGCACGTATTATGTTAATTGGTGAAGGGCCGGGCTATCACGAAGACCGGCAGGGTCGTCCGTTTGTTGGTCCTTCCGGCCAGTTCCTGACCGACCTGCTGGCGCTAGCCGGTTTGCGGCGCGACGAAGTGTATATTGCGAATGTTGTAAAATGTCGCCCGCCCCAGAATCGTGATCCCGAACCAGAAGAAATTGCGACATGTACGAAACTGTTTCTGATGCGCCAGATTGCGGCCATTGATCCGGCAGTGATTGTGACGCTAGGGCGCTTTTCGATGGGTCTGTTTTTGCCTGGTGAACGGATTTCGCGTATTCACGGTCAACCGCGTTATGTTCAGGGGCGATTAATCGTGCCGATGATCCACCCGGCGGCTGCACTTCATCAGCCGCAGAACCGGCCATTGCTCGAAGCCGATTTTCGCCGCCTGCCCGAAATTCTGGCCGAAGCCGAGCGGCAACGAAAGACAGCTTCGACTCCAGCACCACAGGCCGACGAGCCGCCTGAGCAGCTCCGTCTCTTTTGACCATTGGCCGCAAGTCGCCAGCAATGCGACGATTCAATGTCACAGAACTATCGCCTCGCGCCGGCAGGACGGCGTGACAACCTGTTGATGATTGCCGTAGCCATGATCCTCTGGGTCTTTGCGGTGTGGAGTGTGTCCAGTACGCTCCGGCTGAGTCTCCATCCCGCCGCATTTCCGTCTGATCTGCAACGGCTTCTGGCTCAACCGCCGGCACTTGAGCAGACAGTGCCGGCACTGCTGATGCTGGTGCTGGTTGTGGCCACGCCCCTGCTGATCTGGAACCTGATTGCCGAATGGGACGCGACGTTTCGCCCGGAAGCAGAGGGACTTCAGTACGAAACGCTGGGTATTCGTTTGTGTTATCCCTGGCATGTGATGAGTGCTATTCAGCCGCACCCGGTGACACCCGATGAAGCGGCTGTGATCCTGTGCTGGTACGATCCGGCTGAAACAATATCTAATCCGCTGCGCCGTTGGCTGCATCGCCAGACCCATGGCCGCCAACGCCTGATCATCGGTGCCGGGATTGAACGACGGGCGGAACTGCTCAGGGTAATCGAAGAGGAAATGGCGCGTGCGCGATCACGCGCTACGACAGACACGGTACATATGCCGGCATCTTGATGCCGACGACAACCAAAAGGGACGTTCAGGGTTCGGGTATGCCCTGTCAACATACGTGTGTAAGGCGCCTGCGCTGGAGCGCCTTTGTAAGCAAATATCTGGATACAACAGAAAGGAGTAGGGATCGTCTGCACAACGATCCTGGTAGAAATCTATGGCCAAACAACGTCTCCGTGTGATTCCACTCGGTGGCGCCGGGGAGGTCGGTCGGAACATGTGGGTGGTCGAGTATGGCGATGACATCGTCATTCTTGACTGTGGCGTCATGTTTCCCGATGCCGATATGCTCGGCGTTGATCTCGTGTTGCCCGACATTACCTACTTACGCGAGAAGACGGATCATATTCGCGGTATTCTTCTCACCCACGGTCACGAAGACCATATCGGTGCCGTGCCACATCTGATCGCCGATTTAGGGTTTCCACCGATCTACGGTACCAGACTGACCCTGGGCCTGCTTGGCAATCGGTTGCGCGAACATCGTTTGCACGATAAGGTAACAACAGTTCAAATCAATGAACGGGTGCCGTTTCAGGTTGGTCAGTTTACTGTCGAAGCCTTCCACATTGCCCACTCTATCCCCGATGCAGTCGGGTTTGCCATTACCACACCTGCCGGTCTGCTGGTCTACCTGACCGATTGGAAGCTTGACCATACGCCGGTTGATGGTCGTCCGACTGATCTGGAGAAGATTGCCGAGCTTGGTAATCGCAAGCCGCTGGTACTGGTAACCGATTGTGTACGGGTTGAGTCAAAAGGTTACACTCCCAGCGAAGCGACTGTTGGCGAAGCCTTTGATAATATCTTCGCTACCGCACCGGGCCGGATTATTGTTGCAACCTTCGCCTCGAACATCAGTCGGGTGCAGCAGGTGATCGATTCGGCAGAGACGTATGGCCGTAAGGTCATGTTGGCCGGGCGGAGTATGGAAACCAATGCCCGTATCGCCTTCGAGTTAGGCTATTTGCGGGCCGATGAAAGCACCATCATCCGCCCACACGAGATGTCGGCCTACTCCGACGAGGAGATTGCCATCGTCTGCACCGGTAGCCAGGGTGAGCCAATGTCGGCCCTTAACCGCATGGCAAACCGTGACTATCCGAATGTCAAGATCAAACCCGGCGACACGGTAGTGCTCTCGGCTACGCCGATTCCCGGCAACGAGGTGAGTGTCAATAAGGTGATCAACAACCTCTTCAAACTGGGGGCTGATGTCATTTATGGCCCCGAAGCACGAGTCCACGTCTCCGGGCATGCCGCTCAGGAAGAGTTGAAGCTGGTGCTGGCGTTGCTGCGCCCCAGCTACATCGTGCCCTTCCACGGCGACTATCGCCATCTAATGCTCTACCGCAAGCTGGCGACAACGATTGGCGCGGTGCCCGACAGTGAACGGGTGCTGCTGGCCGAAGGGGGGACAATTATGGAGTTCTCCCCCGGTTTCGGCAAGATTACCGGCAAGGCCCCGGTTGGGTATATCTACGTTGATGGTACGACAGTTGGTGATGTGGGCAATGTTGTTGTCCGTGATCGTCAGTTGCTGGCTAAAGACGGTATGCTGATCGTGGTGGTGAGCATCGATAGCGCCACCGGTCAGCTCGTTGCCGGGCCAGACGTGGTTTCGCGTGGCTTCGTCTATATGCGCCAGAGCCAGGATTTGATCGAGGCCACCAAAGAAACGGTGCGCGCTGCTCTGGCCAACCGCAATGGCAGTAACCCGGTGGACGCAGCCTATATCAATCGCAAAATTCGCGATGTGGTGAGTGAATTCCTCTACCGCGAGACGCGGCGACGGCCAATGGTACTGCCGATGGTCATGGAAGTGTGATTGCGGTCGCGAGCGAGACGTTGTGGCAACCACAACGTCTCGCTGCATTACGGATCGATCCGTGGTAATACAATCCCTGTCTGCCCCTGATATTTGCCCTTCTTGTCGGCATACGACACCTCACACGGCTCGTCACTCTCCAGGAACAAGACCTGCCCAATACCCTCGTTCGCATAGATGCGCGCCGGGAGCGGGGTTGTGTTGCTGATTTCAATCGTGACGTGACCTTCCCATTCCGGTTCGAGCGGGGTAACGTTGATGATGATGCCGCAGCGAGCATACGACGATTTGCCGATCACGATGCAACTCACTGTGCGTGGGATGCGAAAATACTCCAGCGATTGCGCCAGCGCAAACGAGTTCGGTGGAATATCGACGTAATCGGCACGAATATCAACGAAGGAGCGTGGATCGAATTGCTTCGGATCGACGAGGGCGTTGTAGACATTGGTGAAGACTTTGAAGTGGTCGGTGACGCGCATGTCGTAACCATACGAGGTCAGACCATACGAGATAACCCCCCGGCGTACCTGGTGATCGACAAACGGCTCAATCATGCCGTGTTCGAGTGCCATACGGCGAATCCAGCGATCTGATTTAATTGGCATTGGTGACTCCTTACGGTTGGTGAATGCTGCTTTCTAGCATACAATCTCTGCCTGATAAAGAACATTACAGCTCGCTTTATTCAGGTACTGCTCACCGCTCATTCTGCACCATCTCCTCGTAGACGGCGACGTGACGACGGGCGATGGCCGTCTGCGTAAACGAATCCAGCACTCGTTGCCGTCCACGCCGACTCAGGTCGTGCCAGCAATCGGGATATTCGATCAAGCGCATAAGTGCTCTCTGCAACGCGGCGACATCACCTTCGGGAAAGACGATCCCGGCATCGCCGATAACGTGCGGGATTTCGCCGCACGTCGATCCGATCACCGGCACGCCACAGCTCATCGCTTCAATCAATACCCGCCCAAACTGCTCTTTCCAGTTGGCCTGGGTGCGCGATGGCAAAACCAGCACATCAAGATCACGCATCACTGCCGGCACCGCAGTACTGCTCACCGCCGGCCTGATCTCAAGCCGCTCGCTCACCCCCAAAGCTGCTGCCAGTTTTTGCAAACGTGTACGCTCGATCCCATCACCGATCAGCCGCAGCCGGACAGCGGGCGGCAGACCGGCCAGCGCCTGCACCAGATCGGCTACCCCTTTTTCCGGTACCAGCCGACCAACGTAGCCGACAACGAAGGTTGAGCGTCGGTGCCCGGCATCACGCGGCGTGAAGAGATCGGGATCAACCCCAAACTGGGGAATAATGCTGAGCGGCCCTTTGTAGCCGTGACGGCGTAAAATGGCTGCTGCTTCCCGATTCCCGGCAATCGCGTGCGCAGCCTGGCGCAAGTTGTAGCGTTCAAACCACGAGAACGGTGGAGGGTAGCGCCGATCAATGTTGGCCCAGTTGTAGAAACAGCAGTGCGCACCGATAGCCCGTCCGGCCCGCATAGCCAGAAAAGTAGCGAGGTTAAAACTCTCTTCATCAATGTGGAAGACCTGTGGCCGCAGGCGGGCGAGCAGCGACCGTAAGCCGGGGTAGAAATGAATGTGATGATGACCATTCCAGACGATAGGCACTGTCAGCAGGGTATAGCCCTCTGTAAAGCGCCGTTCGAGCGGGATTAGTCCAACCCGCGGTTCACGCCAGCCGTCCGGTGTTAGAACGATCAACTCTACCCCAAGGCGAGCGATCTCCTCCAGCTTGCGCTGGTAGGCTCCGGCGACCACGGCCTTCGAGAGCATGACAACACGCATAAGTGACTATCTCGACGTAGTAGCTAACCAGGTAAGCCGTGACCGGTCGGTTGCGGCGGTCACGGCGGCATTATATCAAGTTCTTGCCTCATGCACGCACTACGGCAGGCGGTACGCCAGGTTTGCAGCAGTCCATCGCCCGCTCGGTCACAGATGGATGAAACTGCCTCAACTCTCGTCGAACGGATGGAGAAACCGCTGCACTTCCAACCGATAACCGTCGGGATCACGGACAAAGAAGTGGTAGATGCGATACCGCAGGTTTTCGCGAGGTGGGCCGTCGGTGGCAATGCCGGCAGCAACCAGCCGCTCATAGATCGCATCAACCTCGCTACTGACAATCGTCAGGATGAGACGGTCATCGGCAATCGCTGGCTCAGTGCGCTGGCACAAACCGAGGTAACCACCCCGCGCTACCCGGTAGATATGAATCCCGCCCTGATCCAGCACCAGCGGCAGGCCGAGTGCATCGGCGTAACACCGGGCACTCGCCTGCAAATCGGTGACCGGGATGAAGGTGATGGCTGCCGCGTAAGGATGCTCATCCATGGCGTTTGGCGAAGTCTTGCATAAAGTCAGCCAGCGCTGCCGCCGACTCCGGTGCGACCGCATTGTACAGTGATGCGCGAATGCCGCCTACCGAACGATGACCGGCCAGCCCGACCATTCCGGCGGCCTGGGCTTCATTCAGAAATTGCTTTTCCAGTTCGGGCGTGGGCAGACGGAAGGTTACATTCATCAGTGAACGCACTGCCGGCACCGCATGACCGCTGTAGAAACCATCGCTACCATCAATCGCCGCGTAGACCAGTGCCGCCTTGCGGGCGTTCCGTTCGGCCATCGCCGGCAATCCACCCTGATCCTTGATCCACTCCAGCACCAGATTCACCATATACACCGCAAAGACGGGTGGCGTGTTGTAAAGCGAATTGTTTTTGGCGAACGTGGCGTAGCGCATAATGACCGGCAGGTCTTTGCGTGTGCGCTCGATCATATCCTGCCGAATCACGACCACAGTAACACCCGCCGGCCCCAGGTTCTTCTGCGCACCGGCGTAGATCAGCGCGAAGCGCTGCGCCGGGAATGGCCGCGAGAGAAAATCACTGCTCATATCGGCGACCAGCGGTACCGAACCGAGATCAGGCAGCTCAGCCGGCCACTGCACCCCCTGAATCGTCTCGTTAGTGGTGAGGTGGAGATAGGCCGCCTGTGGGTCAGGCGTAATCGCATCGGTAGAGGGCAAACTGCGGTAGCCATCGGCGGCTGTGCTTGCCAGCAACCGCACCGTACCAACCCGCTGCGCCTCTTCATACGCCTTCTCGCCCCAGGTACCGGTGACGATATACTCAGCAGTTGCACCGGCAGGCAACAGGTTGAGCGGGATCAGGGCAAATTGCATCGAGGCACCGCCCTGCATAAACAACACCCGATAATCGTCACCCAGACCCAGCAGCGCCTTCAGATTGGCTTCCGCTGCCGCATTGATTGCCTCATATTCCTTGCTACGATGGCTTATTTCAAGAACGGACATCCCGCAGCCGTGGTAATCAGCCAGTTCCGCCTGCGCACGTGCGATCACGTCAGGCGGCAACGCTGCCGGGCCGGGATTGAAGTTGTGGATCATGATGTCCCCCTTTATCCTCTCAATCAGGCTCGCTGTGAAACATAGTATACTCGAAATGGTAACGTACTTAACTAGAAGGAAGGAGTATGCAGGTACTTGTTATCGGCGGCGGGGTCGCCGGTCTGGTGTGTGCGCGGACACTCCACCGCAAGGGGTATGAAGTAACGCTGATCGAAGCTACCGATGGTCTCGGTGGCCGGGTGCGTTCTGATCAGGTTGATGGCTTTATCCTCGACCGTGGCTTTCAGGTGCTCTTCACCGCATACCCGGCGGTACAACGGCAACTTCAGCTCGCGGCGTTAGACCTGCGGGCATTCGATCCAGGTGCAGTTGTCGTTTGGCAAGGCCGTCACTTCGTGTTAACCGATCCACTCCGGGATCGTGATCCTGCCGCATTATTCGCGGCAGTGCTGGCACCGGTCGTTCCCTTCAGCGATAAGCTCCGCACCCTCCAGGTGGCGTTGCGCATGCGCCAGCACACGATTGATGATCTGCTGGCCGGCTCGGATCGCACCACGATTGAAGAGTTACGGGCGCTGGGGTTTAGCACCCAGATGATTGACCGCTTCTTCCGCCCCTTCTTCGGCGGCATCTTTCTGGATCGTTCGCTACAAACCAGCGCCAAGTGCTTCCGGTTCAACTTCAAGATGATGAGCGACGGTGAGACGGTGGTGCCGAATCGGGGGATGGGCGCAATTGCCGAACAGCTCGCAACTGATCTGCGCACCGCCGGACGCATACGGCTCAATACACGGGCGGTGGCATTGGTAGAGGAATCTGGCAGGGTATGCGGCGTTCATCTTGCCGACGGCAGTACGATGATAGCCGATGCAGTTGTGCTGGCTACTCCGGCCCACGAAACAGCCCGCCTCAGCGATTTACCGATGCCGGAAGGCCAGCTCGGTTCGGCGTGTGTCTGGCTGGCCACCCGCCAGCAACTGTATCGGGGCAAGAAGCTGATCCTGAATGCCGACGAACAAGCCTTTGTCAACACCCTTGCCCCCATGAGTGCAGTGGCACCGGGCTATGCCCCTGCCGGCTGGCATCTCTACGCCGCGGCGATCCTCGGTGTTCCCGAACAGGATGATAGCACGGTCATCGCCCGCACAATGGTCGATCTGAATCGCATGTTCATCAACGAAGCCACGGCCACCACTGCACTGGCGAATGCCCGTATCCTACGGGTTGACCGGATTCCGTTCAGCCAGTTCCGCCAACCACCCGGCCTACACCCCAACCTGCCCGATAACCGCACCGAACGGCGCGGCCTGTATCTTGCCGGTGAAGTGACGGAAGCCAGTAGCATCAACGCCGCCATGCTCAGTGGGGAACGCTGTGCGGAGGCGATCCAGGCCGATCTGCCACGCTGACAACACGTCAGCAAACAGCTATAATGCATCTAACCGTAGATGCGGTGTTGCGCAAGGGAAGGAGTCGTTTCATGATCAACTATGGCGGCAAGAAGGACGAGGGCGAGGCGGGCAAGGGGGTCGGTGAAGCACTGCGTTCAATGAGTGACCAGATCGGTCGCCAGGCGCAAGAGATCAAGCGGTTGCAGGAAGCGCTTGAGGCAGCGCAGCAGGATGCCGCAGCCGCCGCACAGGCCCGCAAGGCATTGGCCGAGGCCGAAGCACGGCTGGCTCAGATGGAGGCTGAACTGAAGCGGTTGCGCGATCAACAGGCCACAGCCAGTACCGGCGGTAAAACAGTGAGTCCGACGGCATCCGCCGCTGACATCAGTGGTGCCATCGGTGCGCTGGGCAGCAGTGGCGTGGTCAAGATCGGCCCCAGCACCCCGGCAGCCACTCCGACAGCCGGCGGCTTACAGGTTGGTGGTGTGGCGTATGTACAAAAGGCCGGCGGCAAAAATCTGCGCCTGCGCAGTGCCCCTGGCCTCGATTCGACCGTCCTCGACGGCTTGCCCCCCGGCACCCAACTCACGCTGCTGGCCGGCCCGCAAGAGAAGGACGGTTACCCGTGGTGGCAGATTCGCGCAACCGATGGGCGCGAAGGCTGGGTCGCCGGTACCGAACTAGTCACCAGCCCGGAAGATTAAGACGGGGGGCGTCCGTCTCCGGAACCATCACGTGTCGGGTAGAATATGGTTAGCTTGCGTGGTTTGGAATGCGGAGGCGAGGCTTCCGCAGTTGCTGGGCTAGATACCGGGCGCGTGTCTCATCGGTTATTCTGCCGATCACGGGAATAACCTACGTTTTCAGGGTTATCTGGCTGGTCAATGGTGATTAATGAGACCAATCTGGTCGCCCCGCCGAACACCCGTAGGGGCGACGCATACGTCGCCCCTCATCACCGGTAACACACCTGAGAACGCCTCAGCACGCGAGTCACCCCTGGCACCCTGTTGCGCAAGCTGTGGAGTAACGGCGCACCTGCTCGTCACTCATACCGCAACGCCTCAATCGGCGGCAACAGCGCTGCCCGTCGTGCCGGGTAGTAGCCGAACCCGATCCCGATCACCGATGCGAAGGTCAGGGCCAGCACGATGCCGATCCACGAGATGCCGGTGGCAATCCCGCTCACCGTGCTGATCAGCCAGACAATGCCGATTGCGCCGATCACGCCGATTATACTTCCCACCAGACTCAGCGCCACCGCTTCCATCACAAACTGACCAAGCACATCGCCATCGCTGGCTCCCAGCGCCTTGCGTACCCCAATCTCGCGGGTGCGTTCAGTGACTGCGACCAGCATGATGTTCATAATGCCAATGCCACCAACGACCAGGCTGATCCCGGCGACTACGGCAATAAAACCGGTGATAGCGGTACTGATGCCGGCCAGCACGTTCAACGCCTGCGTAGGGGTCTGGAGATCAAAGTCGTTGATGGCATCGGCAGGAACATTCCGCGCTGCCCGCAATGTACGTTCGATCACGGCCACCGCTTCATTGACCTGCTGTTCGCTCTGCAAGCCGAGCAGGATACTGCTCATTTGCAACCCACGCCCCGGCAGGTCAAGATCGCCGATCAGCCGCAGCCGCATGGTACTGACCGGGGTAAAAATGCGGCCATCGGTCGAGAACGGCCCACCGTTTTCGTTGATAATGCCGATAATCTCAATCGGCTGGCCGTTCACCTCAATCGTTTGCCCGATAACATTCCGCAACGCCTCTTTATCGGCGCCGAAGAGATCACGGGCTACCAGCCAGCCCAGTACCCCAACCCGCGCTCCGGTTGCTTCATCGGCGGGGGTGAGAAACCGCCCGTGCAGCATCGGTGTGCGCTGCACCTGGGGATAGTCAGCACTGGTGCCAACGATCAGGGTCTGCACAGCGACCGTACCGGCTCGCGCCTGAGTGCTGACCGTGATTTCTGGCGCAATCGCCCGAAACAGATCAGGACGGTCGGCAACCAGTTGGTTTAACTCCTGATAATCCTGGATTGAAAGTAGACCGTAGCCGGGCACATCACGGGCACCCTTTGCCCGCGGATCGCCCGGTGTCACGGCGATCCGGCGGGTGCCCAGATCGACAAACTGTTCAAAGACCTGCCCCTGCAAGGCGTTCCCCAGTGACAACACTGCAACCAGTGTCCCCGCGCCGATGATGACGCCGAGCATGGTCAGCAACGAGCGAAATTTATTAGCGCGCAGGCTGTCAAACGCCATTGCAATTAACTCAGTGAGCATAGTTCCCTCTCATCATGGTCTGGCCGTACCAGAGTATCAGGCGGCCTCGTCGGTTGGCTGACGCCGCACCGGTACTGGTACCGGCTCCAGATCACGACTCCGCTCAACCTCTTCCAGCACGTCAACCCCGTAGTATTCGCTCAAGATATTGTCAACCAGGCGTCCGTCACGCAGACCGATCACCCGATCCATGTGACGGCCAATCTCCGGATCGTGAGTAACAATCACGATAGTTCGCCCCTGTTCGCGATTGAGCTGGCGAAAGAGCGCCATAATCTCGGCCCCGGTGCGCGTATCGAGGGCACCGGTCGGCTCGTCGGCCAGAATGATCGCCGGATCATGCACCAGGGCACGGGCAATCGCCACCCGCTGCTTCTGCCCACCTGACAGCGTGTTGGGCAGGTTATTGAGCTTGTGGCCCAGACCGACCGCTTCCAGGGCTGCGTGCGCCCGTTCGGCCCGTTCGCGAGCGCCGACCCGCCCATACACCAGTGGCAACTCAACATTTTTCTGCGCCGTCAGGCGGGGCAACAGATTGAAGTTCTGGAAGACGAAGCCCAGTTTCCGATTGCGAATCCGGGCCTGCTCCTGGCGGTTCAGGCGCGAGACATCAACACCATCGAGGATATACTCGCCACTTGTCGGGCTGTCGAGCAACCCGATCAGCGTCATCAGCGTACTCTTGCCACTCCCCGATGGTCCCATAATGGCAACCATCTCGCCCTCTTCAATCGTCAGGCTAATATCGTCCAGCGCAACAAATTCGCCATCGCCGGTTGGGAACGTCTTGCGAATATTGCGCAACTCAACAATTGGCCGCGCTCGATATTCAGTCGTCACAGTGGTACTCCTTCCAGGATTTGATTAGCGCACAACTACCTGCTCGCCTTCAGCCAGACCACTCTGGATTTCGACCAGGCCGTTGGCCTGCAATCCGACCAGGACGGCTCGCTCGCTGATGGTACGCTGTCCATTTTCATCAGTGGTGACAACCTGAACCAGGGTCTTGGCACCTTCATTGCGGATAGCGGTCACCGGAACCTGCAAGACATTGCTGCGCGTGGCGGCAATAATCGCAGCCGTGGTGGTCATCCCGGCGCACACCGGTTGGCCGGACGGATCGAAGGCAACGGTCACGCGATAGGCGGTCACGGCACTGGTACCGGCGGGAAGCGGCTCGATATTCACCACCTCACCGCGGAATGGCGGCCCTTGCAGCGCATCAACCGTCACCTCTACCGGCTGCCCAGGCGCAACCCGCGCCACATCAACTTCATCAACCGTCACTTTCACCAGATAGCGACTGACATCAATCAGGACGATTGGGGTCTGACCGCTGACCGCTTCACCCGCCGTGACATTCACAGCGGCAACCACACCGGCAAATGGTGCACGCAGGGTGGCCTCTTCGAGGCGGATGCGGGCCGCTTCGAGTTGGGCCTGAGCCTGGGCCAGGCGAGCTTCGGCGCGGGCCAGATCGCTGGCCCGCGGATCAGCAGTCAATTGGGCAAGACGGGCCTGCGCCGCAGCGAGTTGTGCCTGCTGGGCAGCAATTGCATTCTGCCGTGCCGCACCGGTCAGACGGGCCAGTTCGGCCTCGGCCCGCGCCAGTTGCGCCCGGGCCGCCGCAATTGCATCGCTGTCAGGGCCGGCCAGAATGGCATCGAAATCGGCCTGTGCACTGGCTACCCGTGCCTCAGCCGCCGCCAGACCACTCACCTCATTTTGCACCGCCGTCTGATAGGCGATTTGGGCCTGGGCTAATGCAGATTCTGCATCGGCCAATGTTCGTGCCGCTCGCTCGAACGCGCGTTCAAAATCGCGCTGCTCGGTCTCATTGAGAGAGCGTCCAGTGCGCGGATCGGTACCATTTGCCTTCACATGCTCCCAATTCCAGTAGGCATCACTGTATGCACTCTGAGCATTGCGCAAAGCATTGGCCTGAGCCTCTACTCGTGCCAGTGCCTCGAATTTAGCCGCCGAGAGCAGATCGCGCTGCCGCTCAAGTTCAGCCTGGGCCTGCACCAGAGCTGCTTCAGCGCGTACCCGTTGCTCATTCGTAGCCCCATTCAGCAACTTCTGCAAACGCTCACGAGCCTCGGTCACCGCAGCCTGTGCAGCCGCAATATCTGCTGGCGTCACATTCGTCTGCGTCTGCGCCAGCCCGGCCTGAGCGGCGGCGACCAGTGCCTCGGCCTCAGCCCGTTGTTCGGGCGTCGCTCGCTCACGTAGCGCCTGTAAATCGGCCTGAGCCAAAGCAACGGCTGCCTCAGCCGCCGCCACATCGGCCCGCAACTGGCGGTCATCGAGGCGCAGCAACGGCTCACCTGCTACAACCTGCTGACCGACGGTCACCAGCACCTCTTGCACCCGACCACCGAGCGTCAGGCTCAACTCGGCGGTCTGGTTCGGCTCAACCGAACCGGTAGCGTTAACGGTCAACCGCAAATCGCCACGGGCTACCGGGGCCAGGCTGAGACCGGCCAGCGGATCGGCGGTCGATGCGGCAGTAAAACGAACAACAACCGTCGCGATAACTGCAATCAAAAGGCCGGCCGCAATCAATACCGGCCAGGGAAGACGGGGCAAACCAAAACGCGGTCGAGACTGAGGTAACGTACTCATACCTGTACTGCTCCTGCTGAAGAATTGGGCGTGGCGTGCTGACCAACGCCGTGCAAAAAGAGATCGACTAACAGAGACGGCGAGACGCTACCCACCCACTGCGCCATCGGATTGGGGGGAGACATCTCGTGAAAGGTTTCGCAGAGACTGAGAAACAGCATCGCTGCTGTCGCCGCCGAAAGATCACTGCGGATCAAACCGGCAGCTATCGCTTCGTCCATCACCTGGGTAAGGGGGGCAAACAAATGCCGGTAAAAAGCAACACTCAACCTGGCACGGGCCGCGTCACCGAGATGCTCCATCATCTCGTGGCGCATCATCCGCATATCGCCTTCATAGTCCATCAGCACCGTTGCCATAGCCTGAAGGCGCTCATTCAGTGGGCAGTCAGTGGTAACCAGATCGGTTAGCGGCTGATGCATTGCTGCCAGCACACGCAACCCCATCTGCACAAAGAGTTCTTCCTTGTCGCTGAAGTAGTAGTAGAGGGTTGGCTTGGTAATACCGGCAACCTGAATAATGTCGTTGATCGAAACTGCCCGATAGCCACGCTGCATAAAGAGCTGCGCTGCCACATCAAGGATGCGGATCGCGGTGGGGCTATCGCTAATACGTGGATCGGGCAGCAGGGTTTGTTCCATCACTTTCAACAGTCTCGTCTAACTAATTCTTACCGACCGGTAAGTAATATACCACGATGAACAAGTATTGTCAATGCTTTGCAAATATTTTGTCAATTATCCTTATATGTGATACAAACCTCTTGCGCGAAGCTGGGTACCTTCAAATAACTCAAGTTGCCACCTGTGCTATGAGCAGACTGTAGAGTCTGACTGTCAGGATGAATAACACGACGTTGCACTCAGCACCGTATGGCGTAACCACGTGAACGATGTGGATCGTAGTCAGTTCCTATGGATGTGCTATGTCGCGCCTCACGGTAGCAACCCCGGTTATACCCATCCTCTGTGTCCTCCGTGTCTCTGTGGTGGTAAAGGTAGCAACTTGGGTTCGGATGTCATCCCCGTGCTGAAGTACCACCCGCAAGCCGCCGGTGGATCGTCGCAAACGCAGGATCAATGCTCGCTCCAGCGTGATGTCAGCGTGATCGTTGGATTGCGGGCCGCGACTTCCATCACGCCAGATGTCATGTGGCACCAGGCGACGCGGGGATTGGCATACAAAATGGGGATGGTGGTATTGGTGCAGGTACGTCCTACCTGTTAGTATTCTTTGTCACATGTTCCTCATTGACTGGTCAGGATGGAATTGGTGGCATTGGCGCAGACGGTAGGGGCGACCATGCGTCGCCCCTACCACCCATCGTAAGCGCAATCACATCTGGTTCAACGGAAGGCATGATACGCGCTGGCATTCCCCAGAGCGCACGCCTCCGGATCGCCACCTGAGAGGGCTGGAAGCGTGCACTTCCGGTGCGCCACCTGAGAACACTGGGAGCGCACGCATCCGGATCGCCATCTGCGAGCACTGGGTGTGCGCGCCTCTGGCGCACCTGCAACCGGTGGAAGCGCACATTCACCCCCAATAACGAGGTCGTTGGGAGTGGCGATCTTCTCCCGCCCCCAGCGGGGGCGGGTTGGGGTGGGGGCGTGTCACAGATGCCCCCTGAGTGCAGCGACATCACGCCTCTCACCACTTCTCACCCTGGAACTGTACCTGAGCGCGACTGTCCGGCGGGATAGCGCACGCCTGAACCGGCCCGCGACGGCGGAGACACACCCTGTACTGGCGAATCCTGCCCCCAGCGGGCTATGCACTACCCACACCTGGTGTCAACCATGTGCGTATCAGCGAGTATGATTGCCATAGGTGCTGTTGTGGGCGACTGGCTCGGTGGTAGTGCGCCGCTCCAGCCGTGCCAACACGTGCTGGATGGATTGCCTTACCTGCTTGTCAGGCGCGTGTCGCACGGTTTGGAGTGCGGCAGCCATGCTGCCGCGCCAGCCGTGCTCACGATCCGGCACGTGGTACATCGTTCCCCATCCTGGTTATGGGGGTGTAGGATGTGCTCGTTTCGATCATCGAGGCGGTCAGACATGAATACGCTACCTGCGCGTAGACGTTTGGCTGTACCAGGTTCGTGCCTGCGCACCATCGGCCACGGCCAGCCCCTGCCGGCGGTGGCGATGATGCCTGCACGCAGGCTGGAAGCCTGCGCCACGGGGAGCCGCCATGGGGAGCAATTGCAGCCCGGCCTAACGCAGCGTGACATGAGGGTAATGCATAACCCAGCGGGGACGTGTGGGGATGGTGGCATTCGTGCAGCGTGAGTCATACCGCAGCGGTAGAGGCGCACAGCTCATCATCAGTGCAATCACACCACTGAGCGCTGCAATGGCGTGCGCAAGCAAGAGTTCCACATTCACCGTGCTCGCCCCCAAGCGTTGTTTGTACCAATCACGGATGCGACATCCGTGATCGCCTCAATCATCTGCTCTGCGGAAAATTAATGAGATGACTGCCAGCAATCCGGTGAATCCCGGATGTGCGGAACACGGCTGTACCAATTGCACGAACGGGTGAAAATGAAAATGGGCGCAGACTCCATCTGCACCCATCCCACTATCGTTCAGGGGCCATACTTAAAATAGCGACCGCTGATTACCGCGCATCTTACTGAAACATGAACTACAGTAGACAGGCTTGGTGCCGCGTGGTACGAATGGGACAGTCGTCTCTTGACCGCAACTGGCGCACGTCACCCGATAAGTAACACGCTCACGATTCGCCGGAGCGGCTGTCGGTCGTCGCCGTTCAGACGCCTCGCTCATTTGAGACTTACGCGCCTTACGGCAAGCTGGACAACGTACCGGCTCATTCACAAAGCCTTTGGCGGCGTAAAATTCTTGTTCTCCCGCTGTGAAGACGAAATCCATCCCGCAATCCCGACAGGTCAGGGTCTTGTCTGCGAAGCTCATGGCTCGCTACTCCTCTAGCACAACAACGAAGGGTTCGTGGTCGGTTTGGGGTTGCGTTGCGTCCGAACTCGACCGAGAGGAGGCTCAGAGGGGATCGCTAGCGCGTACCAGATCCGTACCATTCTTGAATGTTGATTATACCAAATTTTGACAATCGTGAGAAGTCAGATTTTTGCATCTTCACTATCTTCGTGTCGCGTATTTGAAGCAGGGCAACTATGCTTCCACACTAACCGCACTACCACCCTGTGCGCCGGGGTAACGTTCACTCGCCGCCCTCAAAATGTACTAGAACTCCCGATCTGGATGCGTTGCCGTGCCCGCCCCCCATCCACGTGTCGCGATGTGTGGAGTGCGGCAGCCATGCTGCCGCGCCAGCCGTGCTCGCGATCCGGCACAGAGCACGCCGTTGACCCAGCTG